>CAUZIB010000007.1:0-91329 GCA_963579735.1 Vicinamibacteria bacterium
TCGTGCGCGTGGCACTGATGAGTTGGATGATGGTGTGGTGACTGACCAGCGGCTTGCCGCGCCAGTTCATCGAGATGAACGAGAACAGCCGGTGTTCAATCTTGTTCCACTTGCTGGTCCCCGGCGGAAGGTGGCACACCGCGATGGGCAGACACAGTTCATCGGCCAACTGTTGTAGTGCCCATTTCCACAGCCGCGTGCGATATCCGTTGCTGCCCCCGCAGTCCACGGTGATCAACAGCTCGGTCGCATGGGGGTAGCGCGGCCCCCCGCTTGGCTGAGAAAGAGCCAGACCGCTATGAGGTGGGCTCGACGGTGTGGGTCGCCACCCGGTTTACGGCGAAACAGCCGCTACCGACAGCGGTCTGGGAAAAGTGGCTCGACGAAAGCTATGAGCTGAGCCGGGCCTCTGGACCCCGGAAAAGAACTGCCAAGAAGACAGCCGCGAAGAAAAAGGCTCCGAAGAAGAAGGCTGCCATGAGCCGCTAGCTAGTGCACCGCCGTCGAGATGAGATCAAAGCCTCGGGTTCCCAGATGGTGCTGCGGGCCAGAGGATTGACTTCATCTCGACGGCGGTCACTGCGGCTCGTGCGGCGCGCAGTCAGATTCAGACCCGCGGTAGCCGGTAGACACGCATCGCCGTGTCATGAAACATCGCGGTTCGCTCGTCGGCCGAAAACTCCGTTGTCAGTTTCTTGAATTGGTTCCAGAGCACGGTATACGAGCACGACAGCCGGTCCACTGGAAAGTTACTCTCGAACATGCAGCGGCTGGGTCCAAACTGCTCGATCAGATAGCGATACCATTCCCCGTTCGCCGCGAGGAGCTCGTCTGACGTCGGCGGTTGGTCTTGCTCGTGCCAACCATAGCCATTGACAATCATCTGGATCCCGCCCACCTTCGCGACCACGTTCGGGTGAGACGCCAGCTCGGCGACGGCTGGCTTCCACGCAGCAAAGACTTCGTCCCGGCGTCCCGCGTATGACCCTATCCCGATCGGTCCGCCCAGATGATTAAAGATGATCGTCGTATCGGGGAACGTCCGAGCCAGGTCGGCGAGGTCGCCAATGTGCGTGTGATACACCCAGCCCTCGAACGAGAGCCCGTAGGTGCGCAGGTGGGCGTATCCTCTCCTGAAGTCTGAATCCCGCAACACATGTTGCGGAAGATCGGCGGGTTGGTTGGGCGCCACGGACGAGTCGGCCCATGCCGCTCGGTGACGGATGCCTCGAAAACGCTGCGGGCTTGCCGCGATTTGCGCCTCGAGCACTGGCGCCACCTGGTCACCGAGCCGGAGATCGGCGGAGCCAACGATACCCGTCGCCACCCGCGTCTCACCATATTGGCCACTGGCGCTCATCGCCGCGATTCCCTGGACAAACTCCGTCTCGCCAACCACTTTGAACGCGTCCGGTCCGTCGGCACGATACATGGATGTGCACTCGACAAAGACCGTCTGCTGCACGTTGTGCGCCGCTGTGTCTGCTACGAGATCCTCGAGCAGATAGCGGTTGCCCGGTCGATCCCAGAGGTGATGGTGCGGGTCAATGATCGGAAGGTCGGGCTCGACCGCCGCTTCATCGGTCAACGCCAGCCAGTCCTGCGGGCTGAGCCCTCCATGGGCGGCCCGCTGCGCCAACGCCTGGGTGGACAGGAGGCCGTGCGCGGCGCCAGCGCCCGCGAGACCACCCAACGCATATGTCCCTGCCCGTTCAAAAAAATTCCGGCGCGTGATGTTGCGCATGTCTGGCTCCCAGCCCATTGGTAAACGGCGCGCTCGGTGTCGCCGCAAAAGCGCGAACGGGCTACCCGTCCGACGTCAGTGACAGCGGCTCGAGATCGACACGGCCGGTGCTGTCCCCAAAACTGTCTGCGGGGATTCCGGCTTTGTCCAAGAGACCGAGCAACAGGTTGGCCATGGGCGTGAGCTCTCGATACTTGATGTGACGCCCACCCCGAAGCTGTCCCGAGCCGCCGCCCAGTAGGACCAAGGGGAGGTTCTTGTGGTCATGGAGATTCCCGTTGCTCATCCCGCTGCCATGCAGCACCATCGAGTGGTCGAGCAAACTCCCGTCGCCGTCCGGCGTCGCCGCCATCTTCTCGACGAAATACGACAGCAGCTCGATGTGATACGTGTTGATCTTCGCGATCGCCGCAATCTTTTCGGGGCTGTCCTGGTGATGCGAGACGCCGTGGTGGCCCTCGTTGACGCCAATCCACGGGAATGTGCGGGCGCTTTGCTCACGTCCCAGCTGCAGACTGAAGACACGCGTGATGTCCGCCTGATACGTCAGCAGCAGCAGGTCAAACAACAGCTTGACATGCTCGTCGTATGACTCCGGAATACCCACCGGACGCTCCGGCACGGCCAGATTCGACTGACCGGCTTCCGCTTCGGCCCGCTCGACCCGACGTTCGACTTCGCGAACGGCGTCCACGTAGTCGCTCACCCGGGTCCGGTCGCTGGCGCCCAGCGTGCGCATGAGCCGAGACATGTCTTCGGTGACCGAATCGAGAATGCTTCGGTCTTTCCGCATCTCGGCACGACGCTCGTCGAGTGTCCCGCCTTCACCAAACAACCGTTCGAACACGAGTCGAGGGTTGTTCTCCATCGGGAGGGGGGTCGTCGGTGACGACCACGAGAGACTGTTGACGTATACGCAGTTGTAACCGTTGTCGCAGTTGCCAACGAGGAAGCTGTTCTCGACGGTGAGTTCCAATGACGGCAGCCGCGTGTCGCGACAGAGTTTTGCTGCCGCAATCTGGTCCACGGTCGTGGCCAGACGAACGTCAGCGCCCTCGGTCATCTTGGGTCGGGCGGCGCTCAGCCAGCTGGCGTGGGAGCGCGTGTGCTCGGCGTTTCCATCGGTGCCGTTGCCCTGCGCGTTCTTGTGTTCGAGGTTGGTGAGGACCAGCGTCTGATCTTTGACGGACTCGAGCTTGTGCAAAATTGGCGAAAGCTCGAGCGGTCCGCCGGTACCCGGCGGCGTCCAGAGGTTTGCGCCACCCGGCGCCCACGTCACCGACCCGTGCGGAAAATAGATAAAGCCAAGACGGCGGACAGGATTCGCCGAGGTCTTGGCCGTTGCCGACAGCGCGGGCACCATTGAATCGAGAAGGGGCAGCGCGACCGTCGCTCCAAGCCCTCGCAGAAACGTCCGTCGCGGCAAGCACGTCTTGGTAATGAACATAGCTCAGGTCCTCGTCGGTTGTGGTTCGCAGTGTCGGGTCAACGAGCGGCCACCGTTGCGGTCGACGCGTCGCCGGCCGCCGCGCGTCGCATTTGAAACGGTGTGCTACGGACGATGCCGAGAATAAGGGAGGAGAAACGATAGTCATCGCTCACCGCGGCCTGCTCGACGCCCCGGACTGCCGGCGCGTCGTAGTAGTCCACGGCCCGGCCCAGGGCATACGTCAAGAGCTTCTCGGTGAGGGTTCTGACAAATTGGTCCGAGCGCCCCAGCAGCGCTTGCTTGAGACCGGCGACGCCGTCGAACCGAGTTCCGTCAGGAAAACTCCCGGTCGCATCGATTGGCTGGAAGCCATCGGTGAGTGTCCTCCAGCGACCGGTCGCGTCAAAGTTCTCGAGCGACAGCCCGACCGGATCCATGATCGCGTGACAGGCTGCACACGCGGGATTTTGTCGGTGCTGGACCATTCGTTCGCGCATCGACAGAACCGAGTCTGACTTGTCGTTGCTGAGGGGGGGCACGTTGGGCGGGGGTGGCGGAGGCGGCGTTCCCAAGATGTTCTCCAGGAGCCACTTTCCGCGGACGACGGGGGATGTCCGCGTGGCATAGGCCGTCACCGCCAGAATGCTGCCCTGTCCGAGCAGCCCACCGCGTGGGCTATCCGGGGCTAACGTGATCCGACGGAAATGACTGCCATAGACGTGGGGAATGCCGTAGTGTCTTGCCAATCGCTCGTTGACAAACGTGTAGTCCGTCTCGATGAGGTCGAGCACGGAGCGATCCTCGCGAATGATGCTCTCGAAAAAGAGCTCGGTCTCTCGTCTGAGCGCCCGCCGCAGCCCCTCGTCGAAATCTGGAAAGGCGATGAAATTTGGTGACACCGATGGCACGTTGCGCAAGTAGAGCCATTGCGCGGCAAAGTTGGTGACAAGCGTTTCGGAGCGAGGGTCGGCCAACATGCGTCGCACATGCGACTCGAGCACGTCCGGCTTGCCGAGCCGTCCGCTGGCGGCGTCATCGATCAATGCATCGTCCGGAATGCTGCTCCACAAGAAGAACGACAGACGCGAGGCCAGCTCGAGGCCACTCACGCGATACGGACTGTCCGACTCGACACCCGCGGGATCGCGTTCCACCCGGAAGAGAAATTCTGGGCTGACGAGCAGGCGGCGAACCGCGAGCTCGATACCCGCTTCGAAGTCGCCGTTGTCAGCATCACGACCGGTGGCATAGAAGTCGAGTAGCGGCTTCACGTCGGCGTCCGTGACTGGTCGTCGATACGCACGACGCGCCAATGTCGACAGAATCTCTTTGGCGCACGCCAACTCGTCGGCTGGCGACCCAGTCGGTCGACACGTCAAGATACGGCGTCGGCTAGGCGTATCACCGGGTCCAGCCGCGTCAAACGGCCCCGTCACCGTGATCGAGTAGACGTTTGGCTGGGTGCGCTGGTCCCCCCCAACAGTGATGTGAATCTTGTCAAAGGGTTGGCGAACACGTTCGACGAGTTCAAAACCTTTACTCACGAACGTCGCGCCAATCGTCCGGATGCCGGCCTTGATGGGAGTTCGTACGACGAGATCCGCGTCGGCGGAGGTTCCTCCGAGCTGGTAGAGGCCTTGGCCCACGGCCTGCTGTGGCCGGGGCTGTGGCGCGCGGCTGCGTGTTCGAGGGCGTGGCGCTACCGTCATCACGGTGACGGGCTTGCCATCCACTGTGATGACAACCTCGTGGGGTTCTCTAAGTCCCCCTACTCGCTCGCTGTTCCAGCTCTTACCAAGCTCGACCCGGATGTCGTATGTGGCGTCGACCGGGAACGTGTGCTCGACCGTGCTGCCCCCCCGGGTCCCGAAGGGAAGCCCCTCGACGTGACCGGTCTGATTCAAGTCCGAAGGAACCACGAACGTGTCAGCGACGACGGACCGCACCGGCGCTCCGAGCGCCAGACGGCTGATCTTGCTGGCGGCGCTGACGTATCGCTCCAACCGTCCTGGGTCGAGACCACCGAGACTCACATTGTCAAAGCCGGCACTCGAGTCGTCGGCTGGGAGGAGCGCGGCGACATCGACTTCGACCTGCAGGAGGTCCCGGATTACGTTGCGGTATTCGGTGGCATTGAGACGTCGGAGGGCGTCGCTGCGACCCGGGTTGGGGTTGGACGCGGACGCCTCGTCGAGTCGTCGTTCGAGATACGATGTCAGGCTGACTATCGAGTCGCTATCGGGACGCGGCCGGCCGGCCGGCGGCATCATACCGGCGTGCAGCTTCTTGATGACCTTTTCCCACACTGCGGCGTCGTCGCTGACCTGCTCTAGACCCGTCGTGTCTAGGGCCAGGCCCGCCGTGTCTAGGCCTTCGTTATGGCATGTCACACAATACCGATCGAGCAGGGCGCGATGCTCTGCAACGGAAGACGATCCTTGACCCGCTACGGACGCTTGCGCTCTAGCGGGCGTCGTGGGTAGGCATACCGCTGCGGCGAGAGTCAGGACGTGGAACACGGGCATACGCGAGAGGCACGTTGGCATAGTTTTGGGGAGCCCTTTTTGTCTCCGATTCGAGACCGCTGCGATTATCATGATCGCATGAACGGAGTGTCAAGCCAATGAAATCGATTCTGGTGGGTCTTGGTGTCGCATTATTTGTTGGGCTCGCGGGCGCCACGCGCGTGGCCGTCGCGGCTGACAACGAGTTAATTCCCGCAGTCAAGCGTGGAGACGTCTCGGCTGTTCGTCTCCTGCTCGCAGAGGGCGCTCCCGTGAATACTGCCGAGGGCGACGGCTCGACAGGACTTCACTGGGCGGTTCGTATCGACCATCAAGAGCTGGCTGATGTCCTCATCGCGGCCGGGGCCGACGTGGCGGCGGCCAACGCGTTCGATGTGACGGCGCTGTCACTCGCCGCCCTCAACGGCAGCCCGGGGGTGATCGAGACCTTGCTCGACGCGGGGGCAGATCCGAACCGAGCGCGGGCCGACGGGGAGTCCGTCATCATGACTACGTCGCGCACCGGTCGGGCCGAGGCGTTGCGCGTGCTCGTCGCCCGCGGGGCGGACGTCAACCGGACCCAGAGCGCGGGGCAGACCGCGCTGATGTGGGCGGCCGCCGAAGGACATGTCGACGCGATGAGAGTGCTCGTTGCGGCGGGCGCCGATGTCCACGCCCGAACCGTCGTGCCAGAGAACCCGTTGCGAACGGGTCTCGAAGGACCGGCGCCCCACGGATTTACGGCGTTGCTGTTTGCGGTGAGGGCTGGACACATCGATGCCGTGCGCTTCCTCCTGACGGCCGGTGCCGACGTCAACGACCAGCTGCCCGACGGGACAAGCACTGTCGTGCTGGCGGCGACGAGTGCGCACTGGGAGCTTGGCATCCTGCTGGTAGATGAGGGAGCGGACCCCAACGCCGCGGGGCAGGGCTGGACCGCACTTCATGCCATGACGTGGGTGAGGATGCCAAACTTTGGCTTCAACCCACCGGGGCCCGTGACGACAGGCACGATGGACAGCCTCTCCTTTGCGCGCGAGCTTGTGGCGCGCGGGGCCGATGTCAACACGCGAATGACCGCCGAGCCAAGAAACGGATACCGAAACGCGCTCAACCGTATCGGTGCGACCCCCCTCTTGATGGCGGCCAGGCTCGCGGACGCGCCGTATATGCGTGCCCTTCTAGAACTTGGCGCTGACCCGAGCATCACCAATGAGGACGGGACAACGGTGCTGATGGTTGGCGCAGGTGTCGGCATCCACTCGCCGGGCGAGGACCCCGGCACGGAAGCGGAGGCCTTCGCCGCCGTCGAGTTGGCGCTCGAGCTTGGGGGTGACCCGAACGCGGTCGACGAGCTTGGGGAGACGGCGCTGCACGGCGCCGCGTATCGCGGTGCCAACTCGATCGTCAGGGTGCTCGTCGAGCATGGCGCCGACACCTTTGACCTCGAGAACTCGTCCGGATGGACGCCGCTGCGAATTGCGCAAGGCGTGTTTCGAACCGCGACCTACAAAGAGGCCCCCCAGACGGCTGCGCTGTTGGGTGAGCTGATGGCCGAGCGGCGTTAACCGTTGTAGAACCGCCGGCCGTCCTGACGGAGCCAAATCCGAACAAGATGCCGTCGGCGGTCTGGCTCGGGCCAGTCTTCAAATGCGGTCCGCTTGTGCCCGATACGCTGATTGTTGACGAGCTGGATCTGGCCGGGTTCGAAGAAAAACTCCTTGTAAAGCTCTTCTTCGTCGAGGATCGCCGTGAGCGCGTTCAATGCAGCGTTTCCCGGGGCGTCGATCTTTTCCCCCGCGAGTTCGTAGCCCTTGCGGATCAGATGGGCTGAAAGCCGGGCGCTGAGCCGACCGCCTCGTCCTGAGAAAACTGGATTCGCAATCCACTGCTGGTCATCCAGCGCGTGCTCACGTTGACGGTCGAACAAGAACGGCTCGTAGAGCCGCGGCAACAGGTCGCCGTGCCGTTCAGCCATTCGAGCTCTGGCGGTTTCGAAACTGACGATGCGGCTGATACCCCCGGACTTTGCGGTTTGCCGACAGAACAGGCCGACGAAATCGGGGGGCATCACGTTGTATGAATTGTCGGTGTGGAAATTCTGTTCGGCGCTAGTCACATCGGCGCGGATACCGGCGCCAGGCTTCTTCTTTGTCAGATCCGCGACATCGTAGATGAGCGCGCCCTGCCAGCTCTGCGCAACGGGTCGGGAGATCATCGAGGCCAGAAGCCAGTAGATCTTCACCGCTGTCTCTCGGTGGACTGAGTCGAGCGGCAGCCGGTCGATCAGCGCGAAGCCCAATTCGTCGGCGGCCAGGCGATAGGCTCGCTGCATCATTGACAGGCATTCTGGGAGATCGAAATCGTCAGGAGACAGCGCTTCGGTCGGGAGCGGGTTTGTCTCCAACTCTCGGCTGAGCCATCGAATCTCGGCCAGACATTCCGGTGTGATGCGAATGAGGCCCGCATCGGCGGGTAGGTCACGGCCGATCCAATGGAAAGACATCTCGTTCTGTGTCGGCCCTTCGGGCAAGATATTCCGAGTGCTTGGCGTCACGCCTCCGGTCCGAAGTGTACGTTCTGGGTTGGTCATCTGGCATGTTTCTTGTCGGATACAATCCCAGCCGCGAGGAGAGATACGTGAAGAAGTTCATGTCGCAGCTCGTCTACATCTTGCTGAACATCGTGCTGACGCCGGCGTATCTGCTCGCGTTCCCGTTCTACCAGATTCCTATTCTGCTGAGGCGGGGCAAGGTCTCTGGAACGGCCTACGAACCGTTCAACGCGCGCCTGCTGTATCACCTGCTCGGGAGTCGTCTGGACCCGACGACCTTACAGCTGGCGGCCGGGCTGCCGGCCACCAACGCCGTCGTCATGACCCTGATGGTCAGGCCTTTGGCGTGGGCGAGCCGAATTACTGGCCACCTACCGGACGTGTTTACCTACCCGGCGCCACGACCGGTGGCGACCGCCGGCGTCGTCGCCCTCAGATGCGAGTTCCTGGATAAGGCACTCGACGACCACGTTGAGGCGGGCGACCAGGTGGTGATACTGGGGGCGGGCTGGGACACCCGCGCCTACGGCCGACTCAAAGAGCTTGGCGTGGCCTGCTTCGAAGTGGATGCCCCGGCCACCCAGGCGGTCAAGCGCGCAGCTATCGAGACGACTCGTCTCGACGCGGCGCACGTCACGTTTGTGTCGTGCGACTTCAATCGTCAGAGCTGGTGTGCCGCGCTCGTCGCCCAAGGCTTTGATGTTGCCACACGGACCTTTGTCTTGTGGGAAGGCATCACGATGTATCTGAACGCGGACACCATCGCCAGCACGCTGCGCGTGGTGTCGACGTTCCCCGCGGGCAGTCGGATCGCGTTCGACTACTTCGCGCACGAGTGGCTGTTCGACACCATGGCTGGGAAGATGTCTCGCTGGGCTGTTCGAGCAACGTACGGCGAGCCTATCACCTTCGGGTTTCGGACGAAACCAGATCTCGAGGCTGGACTTGGTGCATTCCTCACGGAGAACGGTTTGAACCTGGGAAAGAGCGAGCCTTTTGGCGTAGGGCCGGCCGGCGGCGTGGCTTTGGCCGCGAAGCCGTGATGTCTTGAGATTTCCGCCGCACAAAGCGCGCACCCCCGGCACCTGTCTGGACAGTATCGAGTTGCTCGTCCACTCCGCGGCTGACTCAGCCCGCGCTTCTTTTTGCAACAACGGCCAGGGTGGTGCGGACCACGTGTCTTGGGCTGAGCGAGCTTGTGCGGCGGCCCGACGCGCGCGCCCTGATATGGTCCCGCGCGTAGACAACCAGACGAGGTCATTTCTTTGTCTCGATCCTGGTGGCGTGCTGACGATTGAGCTCAAGTCTCGCAATCCCCGATTCGGCTGTCCGCGGATCGCGCGCATCATGTCTCGGACGTTCGACGCCGACAACAACCTCGTGCGCCGCGTCCTGGCGAAACACTATCGGCCACACGACGCGGAGGCGGCCCGTCGTGGTTGTCGTGTATTGGCCATGCCACCGACAGTCTGTGGAGCGTCGACCTCGTTCGGTGCGAGTCGATCGTGCTCCAGAGCTATTGGGTCCTCGTGGTGATGGACCAGTTCACCCGCCGTATCATCGGCCTCGGCGTGCATCACGGGGACGTCGACGGCGCGAACCTCTGCCGCATGTTCAACGATGCCATTCGTGACCAGGGCACGCTGCGGCGTCTCAGTACCGACCATGACCCGTTGTTTGAGGCGCACCGCTGGCGGGCACACCTTCGGGTCCTCGAGATTGAGGAAATCAAGACCGTGCCTCACGTTCCGATGTCACACCCGTTTGTGGAGCGGCTCATTGGGACGGTGCGGCGAGAGTTTCTTGACCACGTGCTGTTCTGGAACGCGCGTGACCTTGAACGCAAGCTCGTCGATTCTACGGCGTACTACAATAGGGCGCGTGGCCACGCGTCGTTGGACGGCCATACGCCTTCAGGCTACGCCAGCGGACGTCCAACGGCTCGTGCGGAACTCAGGAAGGTGCGTTGGGTTTCTCACTGCCGAGGGCTGGTCCAGCTCCCAGTGGCGGCGTGACAAGCAATTCGAGACTGACACGCCAAGACCCGTCTCTGCCCGGCGCGGCTGTTGAACAGCGGGAATAGCTCGGCGGGCGACGCCTTCAAGGTCGCCACGGTGTCGGGCACGTGCGCCTCGGCCGGAAGGAGAGTGCCGGTAGTGGTAGCAAGAATGACGAGCGCGGAGGGGCCTCCCAACGACCATCCTGCCCACCGCAAGAGACGTGTCATCCTACCGGGGAGCTCCGTCGTCTTCTGCGCCAAGCTCGCGCAGCAGCGTAGCCGTCGGTCGGTGCCCGCTGGGCGCGAGAGGCGCGGACACCGCAAGGTCCAACGGTGTCTCTCCTTGGTTGTTCCGGAGGTCGAGCGACGCGCCCCTTTGAGCCAGGAGCCTTATGGCCGCATCTAGGCGTCGAGATGTGGCGATGTGCAGCGCTGTATTCCCGTTCTGGTTTGTGTCGTTGACATCGACACCCCCATCGAGGGCCACGCGGACCGCCTCGACGGTGAGCCTCGCTTCTTGATCTGGGGGCAGACGAGGGACCCCGAAGCGTCCCCGCGTGGTGCCGCCTTCCAGCGCGGCCATTAGTGACGTGGTCTCGTTCTTTGGGACCAGCGGGTCAGCACCGCTCTCGGCGAGGACCCGCATGATCGCTGGCTCCCGAAAGCGAGCTGCCAGCCAAAACGGTGTCGCACCGATAGTGTTGTGCGCCAGTCTCCAGTCCGCGCTGACCCGCCGGGCTGGAGTGCCTTTCCACAGTCTGACGTCCGGGTTGGCGCCGTGGGCGAGCAGCGTCGTCACCAACTCCAGATCACCGCGGAGCACGGCCGCGTGCAAGGGCGCGTATCCCGCCGCGTCGTCGTTCGGATCGGCACCGGACTCCAGGAAAAAGGCCGCGAGCACCCCGTGGCCGCTATGGGCCGCGACCACCAACGGGCTCGTGCCGCTTGGCGCCGCGTCATTGATCGCCGCACCGGCCGCAACCAGAAGTCGGGCGGACGCGAGGTCTCCCTGGCGGGCTGCAAACAGCAAGGGCGTGTATCCGCCCTGCGTAACTTCGAACACTCCGCTGGGATCGGCGTTACCCGAGGAGCTGACAACCTGCGGATACACGTTGGACCGTGTATCTGTGCGGGCGCCACCGGCAAGGAGTACACGAACCACCGCTGGGTGTTGCTGGGCAACCGCCCACATCAGCACGGTTTGCCCGTGCGACGCTTCGCGCGCGTCGACCTGGGCGCCGTGCGCGACGAGGGCGGCTACGACGTCCACATTTCCGGTGCGAACGCTGGTCATCAGCGGTGTCTCTCCAGATGGGAGCCCTCGGTTGGCGTCGGCTCCAGCCTCGAGGAGGGTCTCGACCATGGTGACGCTGCCGTTCTGGCTGGCCAGCCACAACGGCGTCACCCCGAGGTCGTTTTCTGGGTTCACGCGCGCTCCGACCTCAATGAGGAGCCGGGCGGTCTCGACGTGATCCCAGTATGCCGCCCAATGAAGCGCCGTGGCTCCGTCACCCAGCGGCCTGTTTACCGCGGCGACGGTATCCGTCTCGTCCAAGCGCTCCACTCGGGTCCGAACCGCCGCCCAGTCCTGTCGCTTGACGGCGCTAGCCACCGGGTCCGAGGCGGTTTGGCCAAAAGCCACACCGTTGCTTGCCGCGAGAGAGAGAACCGCTAGCAGTGCAACGACTCGAAGACGGACGCGGTGTGCGCAGCGCATTGGACGCCATCGTATCGCCCTGTCGAATCATTGACAATGATGTCCCCTTTGAGGACGATGGGCATGCTTAAAGCTGAAGCGCCGCTCGTGGACTGGCGCGGAGAGGGCCACGCGTCGTGGGCAGCATAAAACTAGTTATGAGAAGCGCGACACTCGGTCTCCGTGTCCTCCTAATACCATTGGTCGTGTGTGCCGGCGTCGCCTTCGCGGCGACGTGTGCGGCCGCGGCCGAAGCGGGGTTGCAATCAACCGACGTCCCGGCATCATCGCATCGTGCGTTGCTGGACACGTATTGCGTAACCTGTCACAACGAACGCTTGCGGACCGCTGGACTCGCATTCGATGCAATGGAGTTGTCGAATGCCGGCGAGCGAGCCGACGTGTGGGAGAACGTCGTCCGGAAACTCCGCGCAGGGTCGATGCCGCCCGCCGGACGTCCGCGACCCGCGCACGCCGCGTCCATGTCCTTTGTCTCCTATCTCGAGACCCAGCTCGACCAATTCGCCGCGCTCAGACCGGACCCCGGACGGACCGCGGTGTTTCACCGTCTCAACCGCGCCGAGTATCAGACCGCGGTCCGCGATCTGCTCGCCGTCGACATGGATATCGCGTCTTTGCTCCCGGCCGATGATGCGGGAGAGCAGGGCTTTGACAACATGGCGGACGTCTTGTCGGTGTCGCCAGCGCTCTTCGAGCGCTATATGTCAACGGCGCGTAAGGCCAGTCGGCTCGCCGTGGGAATCACTCCTCGGGTGCCGACGGTCGAGACCTATCGCATTCCGCTCCTGATGTATCAGGATGACCGCCGCAGCGAAGACCTGCCGTTCGGGTCGCGAGGCGGCATCGCGATCCGACACCGCTTTCCGGTGGACGGGGAATATACGCTCAAGCTGCGCCTCCAACGTACCTATACCGACTACATCCGTGGTCTCGGCACCGCTCAAGCTCTCGATGTTCGGATGGACGGGGCGTTGGTCAAGCGCTTCACCATCGGGGGCGGGGCGCCCGCCCATGCGACGGCCGCGCCGGCCAGTTTTGCTGGGAACACGCCGCTCTATGGGCATCCGGACTGGGAGTCCTATGTCCTGGAAGCCGACACGGATCTGGAGGTCACTTTTGCCGCCAGGGCCGGCGAACGGGTAGTGGGAGTCTCTTTCGAGAGAAAGCTCTGGGAGCCCGAAGGCATCCTCCAGCCCCGACAGACTGGCTTTCCGCTCGCCATCAACGAACGCTGGGATGGCAACGCGGCGGTAGACGCCGTCGAAATCGGCGGTCCCTATGCCGTCGACGGCCCGGGCGACACAGCCAGCCGTCGCCTGATTTTTGTGTGTCATCCCGACGATGGGGCAGACGCGGAGCTTTGTGCACGTCACATTCTTTCTCGACTTGCGCGCCGCGCCTTCCGGCGCCCGGTCACCGGCGACGACATCGAGATGCTCCTGGGTTTCTTTAGAGATCGCGCGACGATGGTCGACGGCGGTTTTGACGCCGGGATTCAGCTTGCGCTTCAACGCATGTTGGTTGACCCGGAGTTTGTGTTTCGCATCGAGCGGGACCCGGACGGCGTTTCTCCTCGACAGGCGTATCGCGTAGACACTCTTGCGTTGGCGTCCCGCATGTCCTTCTTTCTGTGGAGCAGCATTCCTGACGACGAGTTGCTCGATGCGGCGGTGAGCGGCGCGCTCGTCGATTCCGAGGTGCTCGAAGACCAGGTGCGCCGCATGTTGGCCGATCCAAAGTCCTCTGCGCTGGTGGAGAACTTTTTTGGACAGTGGCTCCTCCTCCGGAATGTGTCGCACACCGCACCAGACCCGAACGTGTTTCCGACGTTTGACGAGAACCTGAGAGAGGCGTTCACCCGAGAGTCCGAGCTGTTTGTCGAGAGCATCCTGCGCGAAGACCGGAGCGTGGTCGACCTGCTCGCTGCCGACTATACGTTTGTCAACGAGCGTCTGGCGCGGCACTACGGGATTCCGGGTGTGTCGGGAACTCGCTTCCGCAAAGTCAGACTCGACCAGAGTCACAGCCGTCGCGGTGGACTCCTGGGACACGGGAGTCTGCTCACGGTCACGTCGTATCCCAATCGGACGTCACCAGTGTTGCGCGGGAAGTGGGTCCTGGAGAATCTGTTGGGCACACCGCCGCCTCCGCCCCCGGCCGACGTACCGCCGCTGCCAGAGCGCGCCCCAGATGGTCAACCCGCCACGGGACGGGCGCTCCTGGAGTTGCATCGGGCGAACCCGGTCTGCGCACGATGCCACGCACCGATGGACCCGCTCGGTTTTGCCCTCGAGAACTTCGACGCAATCGGCAGCTGGCGGACGACCGACGGTTCGACCGCGATCGACGCGTCTGGAGCGCTTCCGAGCGGTACCGAATTCGAGGGGCCCGCCGGGTTGCGTTCACTGTTGGTCAGCGATCCGGTCCCCATCGTGCGGACGGTCACCGAGAAGCTCCTGGCCTACGCGCTGGGACGAAGCGTCGAGCACTACGACTATCCGACCGTAAGGGCGATCAGCCGGGAGGCTGCCTCCACCGACTACCGGTGGTCATCAATTGTTCTGGGTATCGTTGAGAGTCCGGCGTTTCAGATGCGGAGAGCAGGATCATGATCATTACAAAGAAAGCGATTCATCGTCGCAGTGTGTTGCGCGGTATCGGTGCGACGCTGGCGCTCCCATTGCTGGACGGGATGGTCCCGGCGCTGTCAGCCCTCCGCACGACGCCTGCGCAGGGTATGCGCCGCTTTGGCGTGGTCTATGTGCCAAATGGGATGGCCATGGACTACTGGACGCCACGTGCCGAAGGGACGGCGCTCGAGCTCTCGCCGGTATTACGGCCAATGGCGCCGTTTCGGGATCAGACGCTGATCCTGACGGGTCTCAACCCGGGCCCTGGCGGTGGCGCCCATGCGGGCGCCTCGACAAAGTTCCTGACCGGTGTCCCCGGCAAGATGACCGACGGTGCCGAGATCCAGGCCGGCACATCAATCGACCAGTTGCTTGGCCGCGAGCTGGGTCGTCATACGGAGCTCTCCACGCTCGAGCTGGCGCTTGATGGTCGGGACTTTGCCGGAACGTGTGACGCCGGCTATAGCTGCGCCTACACCAACACGATCTCGTGGCGGACGCCGACCACGCCACTTCCGATGGAGAACAACCCGCGGGTCGTATTCGAGCGGCTGTTTGGCGATAGCGGCACCACAGACCCTGCGATACGGCGTGCGCGGATTGCGGAGGACCGGAGCATCCTTGACTCCGTCATAGAAAAAGTCGCGGACCTCGAGCACGGGGTTGGACCAGACGATCGTCACAAGCTTGGCCAGTATCTCGACGCTGTACGTGATGTCGAACGACGGATCCAGAAGGCCGAGGCGCGCTCACAAGAACTGCCGGAAGTCCAGCAGCCGGCCGGTGTTCCGGCCTCGTTCCACGAGCATATGGCGCTGATGTTCGACCTGCAGCTATTGGCCTATCAGGTTGATCTGACCCGGGTGGTGACGTTTATGGTGGGGCGTGAGATCAGCGGACGGACCTACAACGACATCGGGATTGCTGATGCTCATCACCCGCTATCGCATCATCTCGACGATCCCGCGAAGATCGGGATCATGTCAAAGATCAACACGTATCACGTGTCCCTGTTCGCCGATTTTGTGGAGAAGATGAGCGCGACGCCCGACGGGGACGGCTCGCTACTTGATCACTCGCTCCTGCTCTATGGCGCGGGCATGTCCAATTCGAACGCCCATGCCCCGACAAACCTGCCGGTCATGTTGGTGGGCGGATCCGCCGGCGGACTCAAAGGCGGCCGCCATATTCGGTTTACCGAGACGACGCCGATGGCGAACCTGCTGGTCTCGATCATGGATACCCTCCAGGTCCCCGCCGACACGGTCGGGACAAGCACCGGGCGACTCGAGGGGTTTTCCCTTGGGTAAAGACTTCGTTGGCGTGAGACCAGTGAGAACGACAGAGAAGCAGCGTCGGTGGGAAGGGTCGCTCGGCGGGGGCGCTGCACCCAACCTTCATTCTGGCCGGGGGCTTGCGCTGCTGATGTTCGCCGTGGGCGCGTTCCTCTATGGCGAGTCGGCGCACGCGCAGCTCCCGCTGGATCCCGCTCGGGCGAGAGGTCAGACGATTACCCCCGTGTATGAAGGGTGGTATGCGAACCCTGATGGCACCATCAACCTCTCGTGGGGCTATTTCAACCGAAACACCGAGGAGACCGTTGAGATCCCCGTGGGGCCCGGCAATCGGATGTCACCTGGTGAGCCGGACCGTGGACAACCGACTCACTTTCTTCCTGGCCGCCAGAGGGGCGTATTCGCGGTTCGGGTGCCCGCCGACTTCGGGGAGAACGAGGTCACCTGGACGTTGGACTTCCGGGGCGTGTCCACCCCGATCCCGGGACACACCAAGCGCGACTGGGTTCTTGACGCTGTGTCCGGCGCCGCTTCGGGTAACACCCCACCAGCGATCGGGTTTGGCGCGTCACCACCACAAGTGCGGGGGCCAGCGGGCGCCACGACCGGCCCCGTCGAGGTTGCACTGGGAGCGGTGCTCACGTTGTCTATCAACGTCGCGGATGATGGCCTGACTCGTCGGACGCCAAACCGCCGTTCCGCAGCGGTCGATACCGGCTCCGATGATGACGTTGAAGAGAAAGCACCGGAAATTGCGCTCGCATGGAGCAAATTCAGAGGGCCGGGCGAGATCAGCTTTGCACATGACAAGGTAGAGCTGACAGAACTCGCGGGAACGGCCACGACGACCGCCACGTTCAGCGCACCGGGCGAATACGTCGCACGAGCGCTCGTGACCGACAGGGACGGGGTGAGTGGCAACCAGTGCTGTTGGACAAATGCGTTTGTCAGAATCACGGTCACACAATAGAAAAAGGAGCGGTCATGACAAAGCGGGATCCGCGAATACGCTGTCTGCTCGGCGTGGGTAGCCTCGGCGTCGTCGCAGCGTTGGCGCTGCCCGGAATGGCAGTGGCGCAGGATGCGCCCACGTTTGCGAAAGACGTAGCTCAGATTCTCCAGCAGAACTGCCAGGAGTGCCATCAGCCCAACTCGATCGCTCCGATGTCGCTCCTGACTTATCAAGACACCCGGCCGTGGGCGCGGTCGATCAAACAGAAGGTCGAAGCGCGTGAGATGCCACCGTGGCACATCGACAAGACCGTCGGTATCCAGAAGTTCAAGAACGACCGCTCGCTGAGCGACGACGAGATCGACGTCATTGTGCGATGGGTCGAGGGGGGGGCACCGCTAGGCAACCCTGCGGATATGCCGCCGGACATCGAATGGCCCGACCCAACCGCCTGGCGGCTATCCAGAGACTTTGGGGATCCGGATCTTGTGGTGCAGTCCGCCCCGTTTACCGTCGAGGCTGACGGGCAAGACAAGTGGTGGAAGCCGCTGGCCGAGACCGGGCTCACCGAAGAGCGCTGGGTCAAGGCAATCGAGATCCGGCCGTCGTTCCCGGGTGGACGGAAGGTTGTCCACCACGCCATCGCGCGTCTCCTTCAGGAAGAAGAGGGTGTGACTGGACTAGCCAATAGTGTCGACTTCGACCCCGACATCGGCCCTGGCACCTTTATGGAGTGGGCTGTTGGCAAGGAAGGCGAGGTCTTTCCCGAGAACGCCGGTAAGCTCATGCTCCCCGGCGCGCAGATCCAATGGGATATTCATTATCACGCGGTTGGCGAGGAAGTGGCCGATGACGTGGTCGAGCTTGGGGTCTTCTTTTATCCGCGCGGTGAGGTCCCAAAGTATCGGACGATCCTCCATGGTATGGACGGCGACAACGGTCTGGACATCGCGCCCGGTGAACTCAGTGTGAGCCAGGATTTCACGGTGCTCAAGGGGCCGGCGCGTCTTGAGAACTATCAGCCCCATATGCATATGCGGGGGAAAGCCATGATGATGGAGGCCATCTATCCGGATGGCACGCGTGAGATTCTCAGCCACGTTGATAACTTCCGTTGGAACTGGCACATCAACTACATCTATGCTGACGACGTCGCGCCGCTGCTCCCAGGGGGAACGACCATCGCCGTGACGTCGTGGCACGACAACACCACTGCCAACCGAGAGAATCCAGACCCTCGGCAGTGGGTGGGTGCCGGCTCTCGCACCGTCGACGAAATGGCGCATGCGTGGGTTGATGTGACCTATCTCAGCGAGGAAGACTTCCAGGCCGAGGTCGCCCAGCGAGCGACCACCACGGACAACGACGAAGACTAATGTGCCGTCCTGCGTTGCTCTCCGAGCCGCTGGGCTGATCGGCTACCGCCAGAGCTCACGCAGATCGGTCGCGCTTGGATTTTGGATGCGGCGGCGGTCCCCGTCGCCGCATTCGCATACATCTACGTGTGGAACATTGCAGCCGTCCTCCGCGTTTGGACACTGATGCGCGGTCCGCGTAACGGGCTTGACCTTCCGACCACGCGCCCGACACATCGCTGGTGAACTGTCGCAGAGAAACGTTCAGCACGCTCCGGGCGGGACACCGCGTCGGCGGCGTTGCGCTTCGCTGGGATATCCCAATATGCTCCCCCATCGCGCCCGGCCGGCGCGGCGTCCCGGCCCGGACAAATACGGAACGCTTCTCCGACACAGTCCACAGCTGTCCCGCTATCTCCCATAGGAAGCGAGGTATGTCCATGAACGCCCGTCACCCGCGTCATGCGGTCACCGTCGCCCTGCTTTTCCTCGGCATGGCCGTGATCACGTATCCAGGAACGGCCTATGCCGAGTCCCCGGCCACAGACCCTGACGTCCAGGGCCAGGTCCGGCTCTTCTCCGCCTGGCTCGATGGTCAGATTGCCTATCGGGGTCTCCCCGGAGTGGTCGTCGGTGTCGTCGCGGGTGACGAACTTGTCTGGGCCAAGGGCTTCGGCCACGCCGACCTCGAAACGGACCGACACATGGAACCTGACACACGGTTCCGGATGGCGTCGCACAGCAAGCTCTTTACCGCGACGGCGATCATGCAGCTCCGCGAGCAGGGCAAGCTCCGGCTCGACGATCCCGTCTCCGACTATCTGCCGTGGTTCCGCGTAAGGTCTGCGGCGCCCGACGATCCCACGATTACGATCGAGCATCTTCTCACTCACAGCTCAGGGCTTCCGCGCGAGGCACGTGCGCATTGGAGCGACTTCGAGTTTCCGACCCAGGCGCAGCTGCAGAACCTGATTCCGGAGCGCCAGGCCGCGTATGCCCCCGAGGTCCGTTGGAAGTATTCAAATTTGGCGTATTCAGTCGCTGGCATGATCGTGGAGGCTCTGGGCGGTGACACGTGGGCTGGTTACCTCCAGACCCATATCTTCGATCCGCTCGACATGTCTGCTTCTTCCGTGGACCAGGACGTTGCCGAGTTGGCCACCGGATACACCCGTCGCATGCCAGACGGCACCCGCGACGTTCTGCCGTTCGTGGACGCGCGGGGCATGGCGGCAGCCACCGGTCTGACCTCGACGGTCGAGGACATGGCGAAGTTTGTCTCCGCGCAGTTCCGCCAGGGCACGCGGGGGTCGGACAGGATTCTCAGTACGTCGTCACTCCGGCAAATGCACCGCGTGCGTATGATGGAGAGTACCTGGACACGCGGGCAGGGCATCGGATTCGCGGTCAGTCGGGTGAACAACAAGCTTTACGTCGGGCACGGCGGCGGGTATCCCGGTCACACGACCAACACGCTGATTCAACTGGATTCGAAGGTCGGCGTCATCGTCCTGACAAACACCAACGACTCGGATCCGGGTGGAATCGCGCGTGAGCTGATGAGAACTGTCGGGGAGGCCGTCGCCGGCGCGACAAAAGTGAAGGCGCCCGTTGTCGCGTGGGATCCGGCGTGGGAGCGGTTCACCGGTCTCTACCGCAGCACATGGAGTGATACCCAGGTCGTTCTACTCAACGAGCGTCTTGTCGTCATGACACCAAACGCGTCGAGGATCGACGATTCGGTTGGACTTGAGCCGATCGGCGATGGACGCTTCCGGATGACGGCACCCAGGGGTGGCGGCGCCGTGGGAGAAACGGTCCGGTTTGTGGAGCGGGATGGCGAAGTCGTCCGGATGATCACCGGAGATTCTTACTCAGATCGGGTAATGAACTGACTTCCGAGAGGGAACGTCGAACCGTCGTTTGTGCGGTGGCGGTTGACAATTGCGCACGGCTCAGCCAAGTTAAGCGCATCACTTGGACACGATTCGACGCGAATCGCTTTGCGTCCTCGGCGCCGGGGACTGCTCTTGGTTCGGGCGAGCGAGCATACCGACGCGATCGACGCACACGGCTCGCGTGCTCTTGCTATTAGGGATGGAAGGGTGGTGACCATGTCGTGGCTGCTCAAGGTGACGGGCGGGGTGGGGGTCTTAGCGCTTGGCGCGCTTTTACCGCCTCCGTTACAGGCCCAGGAGTTCGCGAACGGGCAATCGCCTCGCGAACTTGTGGACCAGTACTGTGTCGGGTGTCACAGCGACAGACAGCTTGAGCGCGGCGCTGTTCCGATCTCGCTACAGGGACTCGACATGGGCGAGGTCGGCGCCCACGCGGAGCTGTGGGAAGAAGTCGTTCGGAGAGTGCGGACCGGAGTGATGCCTCCCGCGGTTGCACGGCGACCCGACAATGCCACGCGGGATGCCTTCGTGACGTGGCTGGAGACGGAACTAGACCAAGCGGCCGCCACCGAACCGCCTCGTGGGCGCCCGATGACGGCGCATCGTCTCAATCGACTGGAGTACAAGAACTCCGTACTCGACCTGCTCGGGCTCGACGTGGACATCGAGGCTCTCTTGCCGCCGGACGACGCGGACGCCGAAGGCTTCGACAATAACGCGGAGGTGTTGTCAGTCTCGACGACATTGATGGAGCGTTATCTGACAGCGGCGCGACGCATCAGTCAGCTCGCGCTCGGCGACCCGACCGCCGCATCTCGGACACACACCTATTCCGTGCCCCAGCTTGAGGACCAGGACGATCGCACGAGTGACGATCTGCCATTCGGGTCGCGCGGCGGTCTGGCCGTACGTCACTATTTTCCGCTCGACGGGGAATACGAGTTCAAGATCGATCTTCGTCGAAACTTCTACAACTACATTCGTGGCCTTGGTAACACGCCGCACCAGCTCGATGTGCGGTTGGACAAGGTCTTGGTCAAGACCTTTAGGGTCGGCGGAGTCTTTGAGGGCTCTCGGTGCCCAACGAGTTTTTGCGGCTCGGGAAGCGGGGGATTCCCCGACTGGGGGGCGTATTCCGTCAATGCGGACGAGGAGCTACGGCTCCGAGTGCCGGTGAAGGCGGGGATGCGGTTGATGGGGTTGTCGTTTGTGCGACGACCCGCGCTGGATGAAGGGGTTCTCCAGCCGCCGCCGAGCCCGGCGACGTTCGGCTTCAGCACCGACGATCAGCAAGACGGAAACCCAGCGGTGCTAAGGGTGGTGGTCAGGGGGCCGTTTGACGGACGCGCCCCAGTCGACACGCCGACCCGACAGAAGATTCTCGTCTGTCGTCCAAGCGAGCCCAGTCAAGAGGCCGGGTGCGCGGAGCAGATTGTCAGCGACTTGGCACGTCGCGCGTATCGGCGTCCGGTGACACCGCGCGACGTGACGGCGCTTCTAAGCTTTTACGAAGCAGGACGGCGTGATGGTGGGTTCGAGACGGGAATCCAGGCGGCGCTGGAGTTCTTGCTCACCGACCCTGAATTCGTATTCCGCGTCGAACGCGGGCCCGAGGGAGAGGTCGAGCCCGGCGTTTCCTACCCCGTGAGTGATCTCGAATTGGCGTCGCGTTTGTCGTTTTTTCTCTCGGGAGGACTTCCGGACGACGAGCTGCTCGATGTGGCGGAGCAGGGTCGGCTGAAGGACCCTGCCGTGCTCGAGCAGCAGGTGCGCCGATTGCTGGCAGAGCCCCGTACGAGGACGACACTCGCCGAGAGTTTTGTCGGGCAATGGCTCGGGTTGCGGCGACTTCGGAATGCGTCGCCGGACCCGTCTGTGTTTCCCGAGTTCGACGAGAACCTACGGGTCGCCATGCAGCGGGAGACGCAGCTGTTTCTGGAAACGCAACTGCGCGAAGATCGTCCGCTGGTGGACCTTGTGACCGCGAACTACAGCTTCGTCAACGAACGACTGGCGCGACACTACGGGCTATCGAGCATCTACGGAAATCACTTTCGGCGGGTGACGTGGCCGGATGATCGGCGCGCCGGCCTCTTGGGGCACGCGAGTATTTTGACGCTGACCTCCTATGCGAATCGGACGTCCCCGGTGTCGCGTGGTAAATGGGTGTTGGAGAATCTGCTTGGGGTGTCGCCTCCCGACCCGCCACCGGATGTGCCGGATCTGAAGACGCGTGAAGAGGGAGAGCCGCCGACCTCAACGCGCGCACTCATGGAGCAACATCGAAGCAACCCGGCGTGCGCCTCGTGCCACCGGATGATGGACCCGCTGGGGTTTGCGCTGGAGAACTTCGATGGAACCGGGAGGTGGCGTGTCACCGAGGACACCGGGGTCCCGGGCGAACTCGGACCGACGATCGACTCCTCGGGTGTGGCACCGGATGGCAGCGAGTTCGACGGGGCCAGCGGCTTGCGCGAGATTCTGGCCGGCCGGGACGAGTTTATCGGCACGGTGACGGAACGACTGCTCACATATGCCGTGGGTCGTCGACTGGAAGCGGCTGATATGCCCGCGGTCCGACAAATCCAGCGAGAAGCCGCCGCGGAGGATTCGCGTTGGTCAGCTGTGATCTTGGCTATTGTTAACAGCAAACCATTTCAGACGAGGAGGATAGGCTGATGATCGTGACAAAGACGATGATCCCGCGTCGGACGGTGTTACGTGGCATGGGCACGGCGTTGGCGCTGCCGTTTCTCGATGGAATGGTGCCGGCGTTGACAGCGCTGGCAAAAACAGCGGCCGTACCGACAAAGCGTCTGGGTGTGATTACGTTTCCAAACGGCGCCCCCGGCGAGTATTGGACGCCAGAGATAGCCGGCGCCGACTTCGAATGGACCCCGAGCCTGAAGGCGCTGGCACCGGTGCGCGAGCACGTCGTGGTGATGACGGGTCTCGACAGTGTCGGCGCCGAACCGGGTCGCGGTACGACCCATTCGCAGGCGGCCTCTGCACTGCTGACCGGCTCCCGACCGAAACGTACGACTGGTGCGGCGCTCGAGTTAGGCATTTCGATGGACCAGGTTGCGGCCGCGGCAGAGGGCTTGGGACGTGAGACGCAAATGCCGTCGTTGGAGCTTTCGCTCGAGGGCGGTGACACGGTCTATGGCGTGTCCACCTGCGATGGCGGTTTCAGTTGTGCCTATCTCAACAACTCGTGGGCCAATGAGACGACGCCGATGCCGCGCGAGACGAATCCGCGTATCGTCTTCGAGCGGTTGTTCGGAGATGTCGGCAGCACGAGTGCCGGCGCGCGTCGCGCGCGTATGGCGCGGCAACGGAGCATCCTCGATGCGGTGATGGGCAAGGTCGCCCAGCTGGAAGTTGGGCTGGCGCCATACGACCGGCACAAGCTCGAGCAGTATCTCGAAACCGTCCGTGAGATCGAGCGGCGCATTCAGATGGCGGAGCAACAGGGGGACCGAGAGCTGCCCGCCGTGGCGTCCCCGGCCGGGATTCCGGTGTCGTATGAGGAACACGCGAAATTGATGTTCGACCTGATGGTCTTGGCCTATCAGACAGACATGACCCGCGTGATCTCGTTTATGGTCGGCCGCGAGGAAAGTGGCGCGACGTATCCGCAGATCGGTGTCACCGAGCCGCACCACCCGCTGAGTCACCACCGAGACAACCCGGAGAAGGTCGCGAAGCTGGCCCGGATCAACGGGTATCACATGCAGTTGTTTAGCGAGTTCCTGGTCAAGCTGCAGTCCACGCCCGATGGCGACGGCTCGCTGCTCGACCATGTCATGCTCCTCTACGGCGGTGCGTTACGGAATTCGAACAGACACACGACCGAGGATCTGCCGATCTTGGTCGTCGGGGGCGGCTGTGGAGAAATCAATGGCGGACGTCACGTGGTTTGTCCCCAGGGCACCCCGTTGACCGACCTCCAGTACACGATGCTGCTGAAGCTGGGGGTTCCGGTGGAGGATTTTGGCGGGACGACGGGCGCAATCCACGAACTGTCGCAGCTCTCGTAATCGATCGTTTACCGGTTCGACCGAGGGCACCAGCCGTGTGTCGCCGGTGCCCTCGCTGACTCGTCCATAGGGGACGCGGAAGGTCTGAGTTCGAGAGATACGAGACGGAGGAGGAACTCGGTATGCGATGGTGCAGCACGTTAGTGGCCATGAGCGCGGTTGCCTGGCTCTGGGTCGCCAGCGTCTCGGCGGCGGGGACAGACTTCCCGCTGATAGAGGCGATCAAGGACCATGACAACGAAACCGTGCGTGCGTTGCTCGAGCAGAAGGTGGACGTCAATGCTCGTGAGGGGGATGGCGCGACAGCGCTCCACTGGGCGGTGGAGCGAGACAAGGTCGAGACGGTCGAGGCCCTGCTTCGCGCCGGAGCCGATGTGGGCGCTGCCAATGACTACGGGGTGACGCCGCTTTCGCTGGCCTGCACAAACCTGAGCGCGACGGTGGTCGAGACGCTGCTGGAGGCGGGAGCAGATCCGAACGCGGCGACCACAATGGGTGAAACGGCGCTCATGACCTGCTCCCGGACCGGGAGCGCTGCCGCGGTAGCAGTACTTCTTGACCATGGCGCGGGCGTGAACGCCCGGGAAGAGTCTCACGGGCAGACCGCGCTGATGTGGGCTGCCGCGCAGGCCAACCCCGAAGTGGTGCGGGTGCTGTTGGGGCACGGCGCGGACGTTCGCGCCCGGTCGGACATTCACCTGCTGCCAGTAAGTCTCGGGGATGGGAACGCGTTCGAGCGATCGGTGTTGGAGCCGCAACGGGGGTCCACACCACTGCTGTTTGCGGCACGCCATGGCCGTATCGAGAACGCGCGGCTGCTTCTCGACGCGGGCGCCGACGTCAACGAGACGTCACCCAATGGCCAGTCGGCGTTGGTGATGGCCAGCTTTAGTGGCCAAGGCACGTTCGCGGCGTTCCTTTTGGAAAACGGGGCAAACCCCAACGCCGCTGACGCCGGATATACAGCCCTGCACGCGGCGGTGTCGCGGGGTGACCTGGCGCTTGTGAGAGTGCTCTCGGCGCACGGAGCCGACCCCAACAGTCACATCACCCAAGGGAGTCGGCAGAAACGCAACATCAACTGGTATGCCTTGTCAGGATCGCTGGTGGGGGCAACTCCCTTCTGGCTCGCCGCCAAATACGCGGAGGTCGACATTATGCGGTTTCTGGCCGACAGCGGCGCCGACCCCCTGCTCTCGCCGCACAACGGGACCACGCCACTGATGGTGATCGCGGGCGATGGCTGGAATACGCAACGAAACAACCGTCGTGACCAGGGTATTGGCGTTGATGCGGCCCGGCGCTTGCTGGCCGCCGGCGAGCGGTCGACGAGGGAAGCGGCTCAGCTGGCACTCGAGTTGGGCAACGACGCGAATGCCACGGATCCAGACGGGAACACCGCGCTGCACTTCGCCGTGAGGCTGGCCTATTCGACCGTAGTTGATCTCCTGGTCGAGTCTGGGGGGAAGCTGGATATCGAGAACAACGATGGGGCGACGGCGCTGGATCTGATGTGTCTCGGTGCGGACGGTATGTTGGTTCGCCGTGTCGGTGCGGTGTGTCCGGATTCGACCAGATAGAGACCGGATCCAGCGGGATAAAGAGATGAGACTCATCCACCTTGGCATCGTCCTGTCCGTCGGCGCATCGATTTTTGGTAGTGAATTCGTCCTTGCGCAGGAGCGCGATCACCGTGTCCACCAGTATCACTTCGGCGAGATCGCTATCCCACCGGCGTCTGCGGACGAACCGGCGGCAGAGACGTTGTCTCTCGACCGCGCGATTGCATACGTAGAAGATGGGGCCAAGGCGTGGGTACACGACCGTGGCTGCGTCTCGTGTCACACCACTGGGTGGTATGGCATCCTGCGCCCGCAACTCAGCGCGAGCCTTGGTCGACCCGATCCTGCCTTCCGGGTATTTCTTGAAGAGCGTCTGACGGAGCGGCTCGCCACGGATCCGGAAGAGCTCCAACGGGGAGCGAATCCCGCGGAGGTCGTGCATCTAGCCACGTCTCTCGCCTCGTGGGACGCGCACGGAGACCAGCAGCTGTCTCCCCAAACCGAGCAAGCCCTGCAACTGATGTTCAGCCTCCAACGCGACGACGGTGCGTGGCACTCGCTGGACACTTGGCCACCCTTTGAGTCGGACGTGTTTCAGCTCGCGACTGTGGCCGCGATGGGTGTGGGCATGGCGCCGGGATGGTTGGAGCAAGCCGCGTCCCCTGAGTTGCGGATGCACGTTTCCCGTCTGCGCGAGTATCTGGGACGCGTGGCTCCCCCCCATGACTACGCCCGCGTGGCCCTACTCTGGGCGGACCAGTACCTGCCCGGCGTCATCGACGTCGAGAACAAGCAGGACGTCATCAGGATGATCCTCGATCATCAGCGCCCCGATGGAGGGTGGTCGATTCGTTCCTTCGCCGAGCCAGAGCAGTGGGGGAGCGGTAATCGCGCGGAACGCTTGCGGGCCGAGACGGGTATCGACAATCCCCCGAGTGACGGTCACCAAACCGGTTTGGCGGTTGTGGTGCTGTCGTCAGCGGGGGTGCCTTCAACGCACCCGGCGGTGCAGCGAGGTGTTGCCTGGCTGAATGCGAACCAGAGACGGTCGGGCCGCTGGTGGACGAAGTCACTCAATACGGACAACTGGCACTTCATCACCTATACGGGGACACTCTACCCGGTGATGGCACTCGCGGTTGCTGGTGCCGAGCCGAGTCTGTTGTCGGGGCCGCGTTAGAGTCCCTTACCGCCCGTCCTCCGCCACTCCGCGACAGTCCGCGGGACACTAGAACCTGAAGAGTCGGTTCACCTTGATGATGAAGGCGCGGTTCTCTAGCTCCGGGTATCTGTTTGGCGTCAGCGTGTCACGCTGCTCGTTGTACACGATGAACACCTCGCTGCCCGCTTGATACTCCCAGCGCAACCGGAGGTTGGTGCTCAGCCCGTTGGTATCCGAGTTGTATTGCACCAGCGCACTCACAAACATCAAGGGCGTCATGGTGTAGGTCGCACGCGTCGTGACCAGCGTCGTCGTGAAGTCGCCTTGGGGCAGCGTGACCCAATTGAGCGACATCCCCGGTTCGAGTGACAGCTGGGGGGTAACCTCTATTCGTCCACCGCCAAACGACCCGCGCCCGCTTCCGCCGATGGCCAGCGTGGTTTTTGTTCCTCCGTAGAACGAGCCGTGCTCTAGCCCGAGTCGCCCCGCCAACCGTCGTTGCGACCCGAACGTGTAGTCGACCTGGGTCGTGCTGAAGTCATAGCCGCCAACCGGAACCACGATCCCGTCGGCAATTGGAAACGGCCGTTTCAGAAAGTCGTATGTTTGCCTGTATCCGGCGTCAAATCGGTCGCTGTTTTCGAGCTCAATTCCAAAGAGTCCTTGCGTCTCGCGTGTCTCGACAAACCTTGACGCATCGGTGATGTGGTTATACGACCCCTCCCACGAGAACTTGCGGATGGCCTCGATGGCGGTGGGGCGCGGGCTGAATCGGAAAGAGCCAAAGTTCTTCCGCATGTCGTCGCGTCGAAGAAATCCGACCTCGGGGGAGAAGTTCACATCGATGAAGAGGTGTTCCGCCGTGACGCCATACCGATCGCCGTTCAGTACGAGGCTGCTCCCGTAGCTGCTGTCGTTGCCGGTCATTCCAGTGGTCCGCGTCTGGGCCCAGTAGCTGGTCACCGACAGGTTGTCGTGGAAGGCGAGGGCAAGGTCGAGGCCATACGCTTGATTCGAACCCGGCGACTGAGACCGCGTCGACACCGACCGGTTGGTGAAGATGGCTCCGACACTGCTGCGCCGCAGCAGGTCGCGCTTGACGCGAAAGACGCTAAAGTTGGTGCTCAGTGCGTTGCCGGTGGGCTCGTCATCGGTCTGGATGTTGAGCACGCCAAGCGTAAATGCCCCGGCCCGACCCGTCAGTCGGCCACCGGCCAGGATGGGCACCTCGAGACCCTGGTTGAGCCCGATTCGCCGGCTGTAGAACAGGACTGGGGCTTCCGCCGTACCCTGTCCGAACCCCCCAGCGGTCCCGAACTGAAAGGCGCCCTGGTTCTCCAAGAAAAACTCTCGCTTTTCCGGGAAGAACAGGCTGAAGCGCGTCAGGTTGACCTGCTGTTCGTCGGCCTCGACTTGAGCAAAGTCGGTGTTGATCGTAAAGTCGGCCGTCAGGTTCTGCGTGACGCCATACTTGATGAGGTCGATGCCAACATTTCCTCCCGTGTCATTCACGGCCGGGCTCCCGGTCAGGTCTGAGTTCACATCGCCGATCGCATAGGGCTTGATCTCGAGTGGGCTTCTCGACTGCGGGGCCTCGATGCCGACAAGCGTCGGAAATTGGGATGCCTGAAAAATCCCCTGTCGTCCGAGGCCTTGATCGAGTGGGTTGATGAAGGACGTCTCGTTCTTCCAACGCACGTCCCGGCGCATCTGCACCCCCCACACTTGCGACCGGCCGGGACGATAACGGAGTGATCTGAATGGAATACGTGCCTCGAATGACCACCCGCCCTCGAACCGCCCCGTTCGAACGTCCCAGAGGGGGTTCCAATCGCCGTTCCAATTCCGTTCATTGGTCACCTGACCATCCATCCGGCCGCCGATCGGTGTCACCATGAATTGCACGGTGTTGCGTCGGTCGTAAAAAGTGTCAAACGCGACACTGATGGAATCGTTTCGCAGGATGGCAAAACCGTCGCGCCGCATTTCGTTGGCGATCCATTGTGGGTCGGCTGACGAGGAGTCCCAGGCGCGCGCCGCAAGGTAGATGTCTGTATCGTCAAAGAAAACCCAAATCTCGGTCTCTTCGGTTGCGGGCTCTCCAGCATTCGGCTCGACCTGGATAAAGCCGGTGACGGCGGGAACGTCCTCGTAGATACGCTCGTCCACGATGCCATCTAGATTGATGGACTGGTTCCGTCGGACGGCGCGGAGTGTCGCCTGACCGGTTTCGTTCCGACGGATGACGGCGGGCGGTTCGGGCGGGAGCGGGGCTCCCGGTACGAAGGTCGGCGCCTCGATGTCGTCCTCCAGCGCAGGCACGCCGCCGGCGGGAGTCCGGTTTGTTGCAGGCGTTGGACGTCGTCCCCCCCGGGTCTCGCTTCCCGGCAGTGGTGACGGTATCGAGCGCGCCACCCGCCCAGCCGGGGCTGGGAGCAGGCCTGACGAAAGGTCGTCGGCGAGGCGGTCCTGAAGTGCAAAAAGGTCGCTGATGGCTCCGTCGACGGTAGTTGTTGTCAGGATCGATCCGCTCTCCACCACCACGAGACGCGCCGTGAGCCGAAGTCGGTCGCCGACCCGCTGATATCCGCCGGTCACGAGATAGGTTGCCCCGAGTGCGCGCCCGATAGCGGCCATGTCGGAGCGAGTCGTCGAGATGTCGGCCTGTCGGATGGCCTCGAGCACACGATCCACACCGAGCATGACAGCGCCGTGCTGACGAGCAAGATCCGCGACCAGGGACTCCGCGATCCCGCGTCCTAACCAGACATCGACCGGAGCGTCACTGATGTTCGTGAAGGGGACTATGGCGGTCGTGTGTGAAGTATCGGCTCCACCGTTCTCCGTCTGTGCCGCCGCGCTTGGCGCCAGAGAGCACAGGAGCACAGTGACACTGGCGATCACGCGCAGTCGCACGTTTGCGAGGACGCCGCCGGTCGCTCTCGCGTGTCCCGCGTTCTTTCTAAGCATCGCCCACGTCGATAGAGAGTAAGACGAGACCACAAATGGGGGAGTCAAGACAAGTCGCAGCGTCCCCAGCATGCCCAACGTTCTCCGCGACAGTCCAGTGCCCGGCCACGGGACGGCTGAATCGGGTGAGGCGTTGGATCGCCAATCCGCGGGGTCTCTATTCAGCGTTGACGGTGACGACGGTTTCGGCCGAAATTCACCGGACGACGGTGCGAGCGCACCGTCGCCCAGCCATCTGCTGGAGAAACGAGTAATTTACGTCACGATGTGACGCAATGGTCGGGAAGCCTGAGCTGGCCAGACGGCTGGCGGTCGGTCGCCGACGTCATCGTGAAACGACAGCGCGGCCACACTGAAGCGTGGATCGCCATGTCGTCCGCGATGCTCGCGGGGCCCTATTGTCCAAGCGTGAAGGGCGTGACCGCGAGTTGATCATCCCACGTCACATACAAGGCGCCGCCCGCGTCGGACACTGCGGCGAACCCGATCGTCAGCTGGTCAATCGCATTCGGCCTGGTCGTGACGGTCATCGTCGTTCTGAGCACGTCGCGGTCAGGCGTATAGCTATAGGCTCCCCACAGCGCGTCATCGTTCTCCTCGGTGAAAGTCTGCTTTGCCTCCCAGGTCGAGAAAATGAGCGTCCATTCGTCCTCCGCTAGTTCGGCGAACAGGCCATACTCACCCGCGGCCAGAGTTTGGTCGCCAAACATCAGGTCTACGTCGGTCTTGAATCGCGTGGTGACGTCCGCGCCGACACGCCAGAGCGGCGCGCCCAGGAGGAACGCATCACCATAGGTGTCCCCCGACCCGAATATGCCGTTGCGACCTCGTAGGATCGGCCGACCGTATTCCACATCGATCCACGCGGAACCGATCTGGGTCGACGCCATGCCGCGTGGGCTGGCGGGTCGTTCTTGAGCAAAGGCCGTTGAGGTGGCCACGAGCGCGGTCAATACAACCGCGCAGAGGTTCTTTGTCATGCGCATCTATCCGTCTCCTTGGGTGTCTACGAGTACTACGTGATCAAAAGTGCGGGGACGTCTTTCCTGTGTCATCTGTCACGACGAGCACCAGACACTCGTCCATCTCAAACTTCCAGATCGACGCAGTAACCGACGCAGCATACTCTAGCATCTCGACCCGATGCCATACTCTGCTGGACTGGTGCTTCCGCCACTAACTGTTGGCAGACGGGACCGCTAAGATATCGGGGAACGTTGGTGCGCGAGTAATGAGGCCGGCGACCATCGCTGGCGTCCCCGTTTCGGATACGAAACGCAGGCCCGCGTGTCGACGTATCCATAAGTTAACGGCGGAAGGCGGCCGACCGTCGTCGCCCTGTTCACCCTGCCGCTTGCTTGCTCTTCGCGCCGCCCTTGGGGGGGCGCGCCCCTTTCCGTCCGTTTCGTCGAGCCGCTTTCGCCTTGGCCGGCGAGCTCGCTTTGCCGAGGAGCGCTCCCAAGCCGACAAACCGCAAGCCTTCACGGCGAGTCACCTCACTTGGGTCATGGCGAAGAACGACAACGTTGGCACGAGGGGTAGAATCTCGCCCCTGTGCGCGCAACGCTTCAAGGTGGTGTGCCAAGGCGGAGCGAATCGCCCGCTTCGCGACAGCCGCACCCTCCTCACGCGTTCGTCTTCGGCGACACAATCGGGCGCAAGATCGCCGACCCGAAGAAGCAGTGGCGCAAGTGCTGCCGGGAGGCCGGGATCATCGACCTCCACTTCCATGACTTCCGCCACGAAGGGGCCAGCCGTCTTCTCGAAGCCGGGTGGCCGCTCCATTACGTCCAGGCGATGCTCGGGCACGCCAACACGTCGACGACCAGCACCTATCTGAACGTGACGCTCCGGCAGCTCCACGAGTCGATGAAGAGGCACGGATCCGGTCGTTCGTTGCACAACGTTGCACAGGAGCCAGATTCGAGCGTCGGCCCGGTGTGCAACGCGGACACCGTGACCGATGGTAAGTCGTTGGTGAACTGAAGGTTAGAGTTGGCGCGCCCGGCAGGACTCGAACCTGCGACCCTCGGCTTAGAAGGCCGATGCTCTATCCAACTGAGCTACAGGCGCATACACGTGATGATCTTACAAGCCCCAGCCGAATGGGACCAGAAACTTCCGCATCGCTGGTGCTGCGGTCGTCACGCGGCTCAGGTCCCGTCCAGCTGGCGGAGAATCCGAGGACGCCGGCGGAACACGCGGAACACATTGATGACTACAATCGTTAGGTTCGGACGTCTCGACGACGGAGGCGGTGGTCAATCATGACCGCGGCGATGTTCCCGGTGCACATCGCAACCGATACCTGTTGCGTCATCGGGCGTAGGTCGCCGGCGATCCAGACTCCTGCAACGTTTGTGTCGCCGCGCTGAGAGAGCGGTTGGGCGTGGTGTCCGGTAGACGCGATGTCGACGCCGAGCTCGGCCGCGAGGTCAGTCCGCCCAATCGCTGGACTCGAGACAAAGAAGGCCTCCGCTTCGAGCGTGCGTCCATCGTTCAAACGCACAGCGTGAAGCCGGCCTTTCTCACCGCCGAGCTCGGCAATGGTACCGCTCGTGTGCTCGATCTCTTTCTGGCGCAACGTTTCCGCACTTTTCTTTGACAGCTCGCCCTCAGCTGCTTGGAGTACTCTGAGGTCGGACGTGTATCGGCTGAGCCCGACGGCCATCCCGGACGCCCAGTCTGGCGGACCGACACCGATGACGATTGTCGATTTGCCTGTGATTTCTGGCGCCTCGCAATCGGGGCAGTAGTACAGGTTGCTCTTACCTGCATAGTGGAAGCACGTGCGAAAGTTCCCGTCGACAGTCGGGTGGTAGCGGGCCACGCCAGTCGCGAGTAAGAGCTTTTCGGCCCGCCACTCTTCTCCTTTTTCACCGCGGAGCACGAAGTTGCCGTCCTGGCCTGTCGCCGCGACGACGTTTCTCCGCTGCTCTTCGGCCCCAAGACTCGTCGCCTGTTGCCGGAGTGCCTTGAGGATGTCGATTCCGCGAATCGCCGGCATTCCGGGCACGTTGTGCCGCTTTTCCAGGGTGAAGAGGAGAGGACTCGAATGACGGTCGATAACGAGCGTCCGCCGGCTGTGCTATCCAAGATGAATCGCGGCCGTGAGGCCGGCTACTCCAGCGCCCACGATGATGACGTCGTAAGAATCACGCGTCCGTGTTTCGGTCATGGCTTTGCGGGCCCCGCCTTTCGGTTTGACTGCGTGTCCGGTCCACGCCCGACACCCAACGGCCTCTTGTTTCTTCCGCGCTCAGTCCAGGTAGCTGACACCGTCTGTCCTTTGTTCACCGATATTGACGCGACGCCCAGGGCTCGAGGATGCCGCCCGAATGATTTCGCCGATCGAGTGGTCCCGCGCGGAAAGTGGTACAAGAATATTAGAGGTTCGCGGCGACCCGTCGACTCTCGGGCGACTCCGACGACTTCCTGATTATCGCGGCCATTCGATCGAGCAGCTTCGGGAGAATGTGCGCGGAATTCGCCGACGAGCGTATCTGACGCTGTTGGCCCGCGAACTGGGATTCTCAGGGTGGCCAGACGCGCGCGCCATCATGGGTGGCGCCCAGAATGTCTCGGATTTCGGGACATTGCTCTACCCCCAACCATGCGGAGGCCATCTCAATCTCTGGTATCGCCGCTACGACGAGGCTGTCTGCGGGCGGGACGCGACTGCGGGCTACCTCTTGGCGTATCGTCGGGACTTCATGGTGGTCGATCGGTATTCATCGAGAGCTTGGGACTCGACCCGGAGGACCCGGACTGGCATCGGCTTGGCTTCGACTGGGTGCGTCTGAAAGACATGCTGGCCCGAACACGTCTGCATGGCGCGTTGCTCGCGCGTAGACCACGCGAGGCCTCGCACTCCGACGTTTGAACGCGCTGCGTTCAGCCGGCTGCCGCGCTCCGGTATCAACTCAATGCAAGACGGGGACACGTCATTGGGCCCACGTTTCCGAAGTGCGAGTCGCGTGGCTCGGCTCCTGGTGCCCGCTGTCGTCATTGCGCCTTGTCCAACTATGAGCGATATGCCTGCGGCGCCGCCCCTAGACTGCGAACATAGTTACCTCGAGCCATGCGACTCACTTGGAAACACCGGTCTAGGTATTCCTGCACTGCTCATGCATTATTGGGGTGTGAAAACAGGCGAGGGCAAGGTTCGAGGAAGTGCGCGTCGAAACCGGGGGTGCCCGCACCCCTCGGCCGGCAGATGGCTATTGCTGATGCTTTTTGTTGTGGCCATGCCGGAGCCCAGCTGGAGCCAGGAGCAGACCTTGCCACAGGTGCTGGCTCGGGCCACCGACTATGTGAACGCGCTGCACGAGCAGCTCTATGGCGTGGTGATGGAAGAGCGATACCAGCAGCGAGCCTGGTCGCCGTCGCCCGGGAGCTTCTCCGGGAAGTATCAACGGGTGACGCTCCGGTCGGACTATCTGCTCGTACGACCAGAAGGTTCGGAACGATATTTTGGGTTTCGTGACGTGTTCGAGGTGAACGGTCGTGCGGTGCGTGACCGAGAGGAACGTTTGGCGGAGCTGTTTCTCGACGAGTCGTCGTCGGCAAGGGACCAGGTGCAGGGCATCCTGAGGGAAGGTGCTCGCTACAACATCGGCGATGTCGTTCGGAATACAAACACGCCAACGTTGGCCCTCCTGTTTCTTCGTCCGAGCTATAAACCTCGGTTCCAGTTCGAGCGTCTTGACGACGCGTCACCTCGCCTTGGATTGGATGGACCGGAGGATGTTCCCAATGTCTGGGTCATTGAATTTAGGGAGACATGGCCTACGACGGTGGTCACGGGCCGGGACGGAATAAATCTGCCGGCACGCGGACGGTTTTGGGTTGAGCCCGACAATGGTCGGGTGCTGGTGACCGAGCTGGTGCTTGACAGCTCGGACATGGATTCGACGGTCGTTGTCAAATATGAGACCAACGAGACGCTTGGGCACTTTGTCCCGGTCGAAATGCGAGAGCACTACGACAATCATCAGGCCGGGTCGCAGGTGGACGGGACGGCCACCTACAGCCGGTTTCGTCAGTTTCGCGTCGAGGTCGAGGAAGCCCCGCCGGCTCGTGATTGAACCCGCGGCGGCGATTTGCCGCCGACTGTAGATTCGAGATGACTGATCCGCCGGCGGATGTCGGCTGGCAGACTCCTCGGGGCACGTATGGCGCGCTACAGTCGCGACCGGTCCGACGCACGTCACGGCACGAACGAAAGGAACCGGAGCGGGTTCTCGACGGTCATGGCGTGGATCTCGTCGTCGGTCACGCCGGCTCCGTAGAGCATCGGGACGAACTGCGTGATCGTCTTCGCATATCCCGCTCCGCCCTGATTCGTCGTATCGACGGCCGCCGCAAAGTCCGAGGCGAGCACAATGTTTCGTACGTAGCCCGCGTCGAGCATCGCCTGAATCATGGGCACCTTCCGGCTGTCGGCCCCGGCCCCCCCGCCGAGACGGTCGAAGCCCACAAACGCGCCACGGGACGCGATGGCCTTGTGGACGGTTGCGTCGGGATCTTCAACGCCACCGAGGTGGCCTATGACGACTTGGTCAGGGACCACGCCAAGCGATTCGAAAATGTCGAGCTGAACCTCGGCTTCGAGTCCGTTGGCGGTATGCGTGAAGATCGGCAGATGAGTGATTAAGTGGGCCTTCGCGACGGCGTTGAATACTTTGCGTTCGGCCGGGGTGATCTCGGGTGAGCTGGCGATCTCGCCAAAGGCTCCCCATCGCTCGGCGCCGGCCGCCCCGGCTAGCGCTTCCGCTATCTCTTCCTCGGTCTGGTCCGAGAGGGCGGCCGGTATGAACGGGTCGAGGTAGTAGCCACCGCTGGCGATGATCGGCATCCCGGATTTTTCCGAGACCTCGCGCAGGAACCCGAGATCTCGGCCCATGTCGGCGTGTCCGCCGTCGGCAATGGCCGCGACACCGTTTTGCGCGGCCGCTTGCATCTCGGCCACCATGGCATCGACGTCCTGCATGAAGTATGGGGTATCCGCGGGTCCGAGAAACCGCGCCCGCGCCTCGTCCGAAATATCGCCGAGAAGCGTCTCCCAGAACGAGACGTTTAGTGACATGTGCTCGTGAAAGAGCACCGCCCCCTGACTGAGGCTGTCTGGCGATACATCCTCAAGGATCGTGCGCACGATCGCCCCGTCGGGGAAGCGGGATGTCGAAGCGGAGCCCATCGACGCTGATGAGGACGTCGCGGTATCTCCGTCCGATGCGGTCGAGTCGGGAGCGCGCCCGCGACATCCGGCCGCATACGTGAGACCGCCCATACCGAGGAGCTGTATGGCCTGCCGCCGACTCCATGCTCCTTCCCGCCCTCGTGTCCGTCCTGTCATGAGTTCCCCCCTTTGAGTTTGCACGGTTTGCCGACATTATCGTGGTCCGCCCGCGGAAGGGCACGACCATGGCCAGAGTTTGCCATGAGCGAGGTCGCGATGCCGCGACAATTTACGCCCGCGAGCGGGTCTGGCCTCGGCGGCTATGATCCGGGCGGGGTCCAGATTCGCGACGCTTGGCCCGACATGGCGAGCATCAACTCGTTGAGACGTTTGACAAATCCCGCCGGGTCCTCGAGTTGTCCGCCTTCGGCCAAGAGCGCTTGGTCAAAAAGGATATGAGCCCAGTCGGAAAAGCGCTGGTCGTCTGTTTCGTCGTTGAGCCGCTCGACGATCGGGTGCCGACGGTTGATCTCCATCACCGGTGGGAGCGTGGGGACGGCCTGGCCAGCTTCCTTGAGCATCCGTTCGAGGTTGCGACTCATAGGATGGTCGCTGACAAGACAGGCCGGCGAATCGGTCAGCCGGGACGTCACGCGCACCGTCTGTGTCTTTGAGCCCAACGCCTTCTTTAAACGGTCGGTGAGCGCTTTGTGCTCGTCGTCAGAGGACGGCGTGGCATCGTCGTCCTGGGTCTTGCCAAGCGTCCCGAGGTCGAGGTCGCCCTTTGTCACCGAGTGCAACGGCTTTCCGTCGAACTCGGTGAGATGGGACGTGACCCATTCGTCCACACGGTCGGACAGGAGGAGCACTTCAATTTCTTGCTTGCGGAAGATCTCCAAGTGCGGGCTGTTTCGGGCCGCTGCGGCCCCATCCGCGGCGATGTAATAGATGGCCTGTTGCCCATCCTTCATTCGCTCCACGTATTCGCTCAAACTGAGGCTTTGGACGTCGCCGTCGGTACGTGTTGTCGAGAATCTGAGGAGCTTCGCGATCCGGTCTTTGTTGTCGCGGTCTTCGCCGACGCCTTCCTTGAAAACGGCACCGAATTCGCGCCAGAACTTCTTGTATTTCTCTTCGTCGCTTTTGGCCAGCCCTTCGAGCAAGCTAAGAATGCGCGTGATCGAGGCTTTGCGTATCGCCTGGACATCTGACGAGTGTTGCAGGATCTCCCGTGAGATGTTGAGGGGAAGATCACTCGAGTCGACCACGCCTCGCACGAAGCGAAGATAGGAGGGCATCAGTTGGTCGGCGTCATCCATGATGAAGACGCGTTTGACGTAGAGCTTGATTCCCCGTCGGTGGTCCCGGTCCCACAGATCGAATGGGGCGCGTTGGGGCACGAAGAGCAGGAGCGCGTATTCCTGCCGTCCCTCGACCTTCACATGAATGTGAGCGAGCGGTGGCTCGAAGTCATGGGCCACGTGCTTGTAGAACTCTTCGTAGTGGGCGTCGTCAATCTCTGCTTTTGGTCGCGCCCAGAGCGCCGCGGCCTGGTTCACCTTTTCGAACTCTTCTTTCGGGGCGCTCTCTTCGGACTCGGCGGGCTCGACCGCGTCCGCCGGTTCGCCGGGTTGGTCGCCCTGGTCGGCCTGGTCAGGCTTGGCGGACGCCTCGGTCTCCGGTGGGTGTTCCTTTTTCATCAGGATTGGCAGCGCGATGTGGTCCGAATACTTGAGCAGCAAACCGCGCAACTGGCCATCGGCGAGCAGGTCGTCTTCACCGGTGCGTAGGTGAAGGATCACATCTGTGCCTCTCGTCGTCTTTTCGACTGGCTCAAGGGTGTATTCACCTTCCCCGGCACTTTCCCAGCGCACGCCGTCGGTGGCGGGGAGTCCGGCCCGGCGGGTGACGAGGGTAACGCGCTCCGCCACGACGAACGCCGAGTAAAAACCGACCCCGAACTGTCCGATAAGTTGCGCGTCTTTTGTTTGATCGCCGGTGAGTCTTTGCAGGAACTCCTGCGTTCCGGATTTCGCGACGGTGCCGATATGGTCAACGACCTCCTCTCGCGACATCCCGACGCCGTTGTCGCTGACGGTGATTGTCCGGGCCGGCACGTCATAGCTGATGCGGATGGCGAGTTGATCACCGCCGTCTCCGCCATCGAACAGAGTGCTGTCGGTCAGAGCTTCGAACCGGAGTTTGTCGCAGGCATCCGATGCGTTCGAGACAAGCTCGCGTAGAAAAATTTCTTTGTTTGAGTAGACCGAGTGAATCATCAGGTGCAGAACCTGCTTCGCCTCGGCCTGAAAGCCACGTGTTTCCTTGGGGGGTGGCTTGGTCACTGTCTTTTCTCCTCCGTGGATTCGCTGGTTCGCACCAGCGCCACCTGACGTCGAGATGGGCACTCTCAACTGGCCAACTCCTCTTTGCGGTTCGTAGGGTCAGCGCTGAGGCAATTCGTATCGTGCGATCAAGAATGATAACGCAGGCACCGACATGCACCGTAATCAAGCCTCCGGTCGGGTTCTTTTCCTTCACACGTGGTTTTGTCAGTTTTGTTTTTGGATGGCTAATAAGTTGTCCGATAGGGCAACAATTGGCACCACATTCTGCGGTTCTACAATGCGTAGGAAGGACAGATGCTGGTCATATGGAGGCGTATGTGTATGTAAATAAAAGACTTACTTGTCTGGATTGATCTTGCCTGTAAATGGGATCTGTTCTTGCGTTAGCTGACGGGATTGAGGGCTGGCTCGTATGAAGACGGGCGTCGCTACTAAGTATGCCAAACACACTCTTTTCATCTCCACAACGTGCGTCGGTGTTGCTTGTCGACGACTTTCGTGACGCCGGTCGCACATCCGATGTGCTGACCGCAGACGGCAACTCGCGCGTGACCGTTGCTCGAGACTTCACCAGTGCGCTCAAGTCACTAGCGACACATGCCCCTGACGTTCTGATCACAGAGACCCGATTGTGCCAATACAACGGCCTGCACCTCGTGCTGCGGCTCCGCGAGATAAACCCGGCGGCAGTCGCGATTGTGCTGACCGAGCTTCCGGACAACGTGCTAGCGCGAGAGGCCGAAGGCTTGGGCGCCGCGTGTTTGCTCAAGCCGGTCGACGCGACGGCCTTGCTCGACGTGATGAATGATGGCCTACGGAAACAGACGGCACTAGGCCAGAATGCGACGCCAGAGGGCGTGGCGGATGGTGGCCCGAGCGCCAGTCGAATGTAGTAGCATGTTGCCTCGTGAGCCTTCGCCTGTCTCAGTGGCTTTCCGCGCTCCGAACAGCTAGCCGTCCTCGCCATGGGCCGTTGGTATTCGGCCTGATGTTCGCTTGGCTCGTATGCCTTACGGTGGCGGCGCTCGTTGCCGGGCGTTTCACGTCCGGGTCGTCAGAGCAGAGCGCCGGAGACCCGTTTCCCCATTCCCTATCGAACACCGCCCACCCTCTACACGTCGCCATAACCGATTTCGCAGTTCTCCCAGACTTTGAGGGCGAACCAGCGCGAACGATGCTCATGATCGAAGAGCCCGCCACGGGTCGGCTCTTTGTCAACGACATGCACGGCTTGTTGTATCTCGTCAGCAATGACGGGCAGACAGTAAGCTCGTTTCTGAACGTGTTTGCTGACGAATGGGGTCTGAAGCTCCAGGCCGACGGTGCCGAACGCGGGTTTCAGAGTTTTGCGTTTCATCCGCAATTTGGCCAACCGGGATCGGCCGGATTCGGGAAGCTCTATACCTACCTCGATACTGCTGATACAGCGCCGGAGCCTCATTTTGTCTCCGGCGGCGGGAACAATACGCACGACACGATCTTGCTCGAGTGGACCGCCATCAACTTAACCGCACCGTTTTACGATGGCGGGGCGCCTCGAGAGCTCTTGCGCGTGGAGCAACCGTTCGGGAACCACAATGGGGGCCAACTCGCGTTTCGCCCGGGCGCGGAGCCAGGCGACGCGGATTTCGGGTTGCTGTATGTGGGGTCTGCCGACGGCGGCAGTGGCGGCGACCCGCTCGACCTGGCACAAGACCCCGGGAAGATCTTTGGCAAGATCCTTCGTATCGACCCCCTCGGGTCGGATAGTGCCAACGGTCAGTATGGCGTGCCTACGGACAACCCGTATGCCCGCGATGACGACCCCTCGACGCTCGGCGAAATATACGCCGTAGGCCTGCGCAACCCTCAGCGGTTTGGCTGGGATCTCGCCACCGGGGATCTCTTTGTCGCCGACATTGGCCAGGGCAGTGTCGAAGAAATTAGTCGCGTGACGTCCGGTGCGAACCTGGGGTGGAACGAGTGGGAAGGGAGCTACCGCTATAGCGATGGGCGTTCGGTGAGTCTGACCGACCCCAGAAGTGATGCCGCCGTGACGTATCCGATGGTCGAGTTTGGGCACCGAGATCCCCTGTTGCAACGGTCCTCGGCTATCACCGGGCTTGTCGTCTATCGCGATGACGCCATCCCCGAGCTCCGGGGATTGATGCTGTTTGGCGATAATCCGACCGGCGAGCTCTTTGCTGTTGCGGCCGACACGGCCTCCCGCGGCGGTCAGGACGCGATACGGCGGGTTGCGCTGAGTCACGACGGTGTTCCAACGACGTTGCTTGCCCTGATTCAAGCCACCCAGGTGGCCCGTGGACGACGCCCGTCCCCGCGCGCCGATCTCCGTCTTGGCGCAGATGCCAGGGGACGAATCTTTGTGCTCAACAAGCGTGACGGACGGATTCGTGTCTTGGTCCGCTCCCACTGAGACGTTGAATCGGCACTCCTTGACCCAGCACGTAATGACCCAGCACGTGATGAATCCGCACTCAATGAACACGGCAACAGAAAGGGACGCCCTGCGTGCCAACATCATTTCGTGTTCTCGCGTTTGCCGGTAGCACCCGTCAGGCGTCGTTCAACAAGACGCTCGTTAGAGCCGTCGCCGAAACCGTGAAGGAAGCCGGCGCCCAGATCACGATGGCGGACTTGGCGGACTACCGCTTACCGGTCTTCGATGCCGACGACGAAGCGAAGAGTGGGAAGCCGGCCGCGGCCCTGGCTTTCAAACGGCTGATGATGGACCACGACGCCTTCCTTATCGGATCGCCCGAATACAACGGGTCGCTTACCGGCGTGCTCAAGAACACGATTGACTGGGTGTCCCGGCCAGACGACGACGACGAGGGGCAGCTCCCGGCGTTTCGGAACAAGGTGGTCGCGCTCGTCAGCGCATCGCCCGGTGCGCTTGGCGGGCTCCGTGGGCTTGTCCATGTGCGGGCGATTCTGGCCGGTCTGGGATGTCTTGTCCTGCCCGACCAGGTCGCCGTCCCCAAGGCGCATGAGGCGTTCACTCAGGCTGGCGAAGCCATCGCCGTCAAGGACGAGGCGTTGGGTGGTCGGGTGGCAGCGCTGGGCCAACGGCTGGTCGATGTGGGCACTCGGCTTCGGCCGTCTGAGCCCTAATGCGAAAAGGGGATGACGATAGGACGGATTGGGCGTAAAATCCCTCAGCGCCTCAAACTGCGAACCAACTCATCACTGATCTTTGATACTTCTCAAAAGGACGACCAACAACAGGATGACCAGCATGACCAACAAGACAAAACAGACCAGCCGTCGGGACATCCTCAAGGGCAGCTTGGCTTTGGCCGGGCTCGGTGCAGTCGGCGTGCCTGAATGGGCGTTTCCAGCCCTCGCCCAGAGCGAAACACTTGTGCCGTTCACGGATTTGCCGGATGAGATCGTCCTGGAGCGCACGCCCGATCGTCGCATCATCGACGTTCGTGAGATCGACGGTGTGTTCACACCCCGTGACAAGTTTTTTACGACCCAGCACTATGGGCACCCTGAAATCGACGGCGACACATACCGGTTGCAGGTATCCGGACTGGTCAATACGCCGCTTTCGTTGTCGCTGGACGACCTCAGAGCGATGCCGGGCCGTGACCTCGATTTCGGCTTCGAGTGCTCAGGAAATGGCGGTCCGCTGAATGGCCTCTCAAGCAATGGATGGTGGACAGGCGTTTCCGTCCGCGATGTTCTCAATCGGGCGGGGCTGCAAGACCGCGCCCGCGAGATCGTCTTCTTTGGGGCCGACCACGGCGAGGAAGAGGTCTTGTTTCGAGGCAGCACCTACCCAGTGGACCAGCAGTATGGACGCAGCTTGCCCCGGGACACCGCGCTTTCGGAAGAGCCGTTGCTGGCGTACAGGCTGAACGATGAGCCGCTATCCACACATCAGGGATTTCCGCTTCGTCTCTTGGTGCCGGGATGGTATGGCGCGCCCAACGTCAAGTTTCTGTCTGAGATCCATGTCCAGGAAGACCAGTATCTCGGCAAGTTCCAGGCCCGATGGTATCGGACGCTCAAGGGCGAGACGGTCAACGGCGAGACGAAGTGGAAAGAGACCGCGATCACGAGGATGCGGTTGAAGTCGTATATCGCACGCGTGACCGAACGAGGCGCCAGTCACAACGTCTTTGGCGTGGTGCTCAACGACGGCACACCGCTCCGGTCCGTCGAGGTCAAGGTGGATGACGGACCATGGGAAGCGGCCACGCTTGACCCGGCGACGAACAGCAAGTACTCGTGGAAATTCTTCGACTACGAGTGGACCGGCGCCACACCGGGCGAGCACACGCTGACATCGCGAGTCACGGATGCGAATGGCCAAGTTCAGCCCACCGCAGAAGATCTCGAGGTGAAGATGACATTCCTCGAGCGCAACGCCCAGCACCCGCGTACGGTGATGATCGGTTAGCTGTCACACATTGGGATGCGCCCGCGTCGACCAGTCACGGGCGCGTTCCGCCAGCTTCGCGCCCAGCTCGGTCTGAACATCGAGCTGGGGGCACGTGTCGGCGACATACGCGAGCCAATTCCTGGTGTAGCGCGTCAACCACTGGTCATAGTCCGCCCGCGCCGCGTCGCTCGTGACAACAGACAAGCCGCGATGAGCCCACACATCAAACCGCAGCGTGGCCAACGCGATGACGCGGGTCATGTACGGTGCGTGGGCCGCGCCCTCCCGCTCCTCTCTATCCAACGCTTCGTCCAACAGGACCAACTCTCGTCGTGCGCGGCCGGTCGCTGCGTTCCACCGGTCGTGTCTCGAATCGTTGATCTCGAACGGGTTCCCCGCTTCGATAGGGTCACGATGTGACCATCGGGGTTGGGCGGCCGCGAGGAGCGCAGCGGGGAAGCCCGTGCCGTGAGATCTCGTATCAGGGGATCGGGTGGACGATGAGTCGGTCACGGCCGTGATTCTATGAGGTTCATTCGCATGAAGCGGAGGCGTATGACACGTGTGCAAGACGTCATCGGTCGCGTTGTGACAGGGATGGCGGTACTGGCGGTCTTGGGAGCCGCGGCCGCGGCGGCGGGTCAGTTGGCCGATATCCCTCGCACCGCCGCTGGACGCCCGGATCTGTCAGGTACCTACGATATTGCCACGCTGACTCCGTTGCAGCGTCCCGAGGAGTTTGGCGACAGACTGTCCCTCACCGACGAAGAAGCAGCCGAGATTGCCGCCGGCGCGTCGGAGGCACCCGCCCAAGTGTTCAACATTCCGCGCGAGCGAAACGAGATTGGCGCAGTACCCCGTGAAGCCCCGCCCGTTGGCGGTGACAGTTCGTCGGGGGCGGCAGGTAATGTAGGTGGGTACAATACGTTCTGGATGGATCTGGGGGCGACCGCGTTTCAGATCGATGGGCAGTGGCGCACATCCATCATTACTGACCCCAGTGATGGTCGGCGCCCCCCGCTCACGGACGACGCTCGAGCGCGCGCCGCGGCTCAAGCCGCCTCTCGTCGCCCCAATACCGGAACCGCTTGGTGGATCGTCGAAAACGGGCCAGACGCGCCTGGTCCATACGATGACCCGGAGATACGCCCGCTGGCCGAGCGGTGTTTGCTCGGATTTGGGTCGACATCCGGTCCGCCAATGCTACCGGTGCTCTACAACAACTTGAAGAAGATCGTGCAGACCGAAGACCACATCATGATTCAGGTGGAAATGGTGCACGAGGCGCGGATCATCCGCATGAACCAGCCGCATGTGGCTTCGGAGATTCGGAGTTGGTTGGGCGATTCGGTGGGACACTGGGACGGGGATACGCTGGTGGTCGATACGACGAACTTTCGCGATACGCCGGCACTCTCTGGTGCGAGCGAGGACCTGCGTGTCGTGGAGCGTTTTACCCGAGTTGACGCGGATACCTTGGTCTATCAGTTCACCATCGACGATCCCGCCGTGTGGACCGCGCCCTGGAGTGGGGAGTATGTCTGGCCTGCCACGGAAGAGCGGATCTACGAATACGCGTGTCACGAGGCGAATTACTCACTCGGTGGCATCATGCGAGGCGCTCGTTTGCTAGAGGCGGAAGCTATCGACGCCGTCGGCGGTGCGAGGTAGGTGCGCGCTGCGTGCAAGGAACGCTGCATGCAACGAGGATAATGCGAGGTAGACGATGATGAATATCAAGATTCCCGCGACCCTTTCCATGCTGGTCGTGGTTGGGTGCGCTCCTGCCTCGATGCCGGAAGAATCCGCGCCCATCGCGGAGGCGGTCGCTGATGCGGTTTCTTCTCGTGAGGTCGAGGTGGCCACGACCGTGGCGTTTACAGAAGGACCGACCGTGGACGCCGACGGGAACGTCTACTTTACCGATCTGGGCAACAGCCGGATCATGCGTTTGGGGACCGATGGAGCCCTCTCGACGTTTCGCGAGCAAAGTTATCGCGCGAATGGTTTGATCTTTGATAGTGAGTGGCGGCTCTTGGCGTGCGAAGGCGGGGACGGCGACACTGTGCTCCCCCGCGTAACCCGCACGAATATGGATACGGGAGAGGTTGAGGTCGTCGCCGACGCTTTTGAAGGCAAGCAACTGCATCAGCCAAACGATCTGACCATCGATGGTCAGGGTCGCATCTATTTCACCGACCGACCAGGCCAAAACTCATCGCCCGATCAGACCGGGGTGCATGGCGTGTACCGCGTGGACACCGACGGGGCAATTTCGCGGATTCTCACGGAGCCCGACATCGAGCGTCCCAATGGGATCGTCATTGCTCCCGACGATGCGACGCTGTATCTACTGGAAACAGCACAGCAAGAAGGGGGCGCTCGAATGATCCGCGCCTACGATTTGGCCCCGGACGGGACCGTCGACAACATGCGTGTGTTTCATGATTTCTACCCTGGTCGGAGTGGCGACGGGATGACGGTCGATAGCGCGGGCAACCTCTGGGTCGCCGCTGGTCTCAACCGGCTACGGGGTACGAGTGAGACATTGGATACGCAAGCCGGAGTGCATGTGTTTTCTCCCGACGGTGATCTTCTCGAATTGATCCCCATCCCTGAAGACAGCATCACCAACGTGGCGTTTGGGGGGGCAGATCTCCGCACGCTTTATGTCACGGCGGGCAAGACCCTATTTCAGTTGCGCACCGACATCGAAGGCACGCGCCGCTAGCCCGGCAGTGTGCAATGCGACTGCCCACTCAGCCGGTTGGAGGAGACGCTATGCAAAACCGTTCTTGGACTCGTGTCATTGTCGCGGGCGTCATCGCGTGGGGGGCCGTGAGCGGTCTGCCGGCGACAGTCTCGACGCAGCAGGCCGTGGCCACGGCCGTCCAACAGAGTGGGGCCACCGGCCACGACGACAGTGAGAGCCGCGAGGCGTCGCTCGACACCACGTTACAAAACTTTGTCGGTGACTACTGTGTGACTTGCCACAACACCCGCCGGCAGACGGCTGGGTTGTCCCTCGAGACGATTGGCACGTCCGGCGTCGACGCTCCGTATGACGACTGGGAAACCCTCGAGAAGATTGGTCGCAAGCTCCGCGCGCGGCAGATGCCCCCGATGGGGGCGCGTCGACCGGAGGAGTCTGGCTATCAGGCCGCGCTGGTGTCTCTCGATGCCACGCTGGACGCGATGTCGGCCCAGCGTCCCAACCCGGGGCGGACCGATACATTCCGCCGACTGAATCGCACCGAGTATCACAACGCCGTTCGCGATCTGCTGCAGCTGGATGTCGACGTGACCGCGCTGCTTCCCAGCGACTCAGCCAGCTATGGATTCGACAACATCACGGTCGGAGATCTCTCACCAACGCTGCTCGAACGGTACGTAACCGCCGCGGAAAAGATCAGCCGTCTGGCCGTCGGTCGACCGGGGCGTGCCCCTGATGCGACCACAGTTCGCCTTCGACCGGACCTGACGCAGGATATTCACCTCGCAGGATTACCGCTGGGCACGCGGGGTGGCGCCTACGTCGACCACACGTTTCTGGCGGATGGAGACTACGATATTTCCGTCCGCTTGGCGCGAGACCGGAACGAGCATATCGAGGGGTTGACCGAGCCCCACGACCTGGAACTGCTGCTGGATGGCGAGCGTGTGCACTCGTTTGTTGTTGAGCCGGCGCCGTATGTCGATACGCAGGCACGGAACTACCAGCCGTCCCAGGACCAGCTTGACGCCCACCTGACATTCCGCCTGTCCGTGACCGCTGGCCCTCACACACTGGGTGTGACATTTCCCGAGAAGGGTCGAGTGTTGCTCGAGACGGCCCGGCAACCGTATGAGTCTCACTTCAACTACTATCGGCACCCGCGTCTTCAGCCTGCGGTCTATGAGGTTTCGGTCGTGGGGCCCTACGACCCCGTGGGTCCGGGTGACACGCCGAGCCGCCGTCGTCTGTTTGTGTGCGAGCCTGGTGACGGAGGCGGTGAAGCCGAGGACGACTGCGCGGAGCAGATCATTGGTACCCTGATGAGACGTGCCTATCGTCGCCCCGTCACGGCGCACGACCGCGCGACCCCGATGGCACTCTATGCCCAGGCGCGCGCCGGCGACCCGACGCAGCCCGGCAGTTTTGACGCTGGGATCGAGATGGCGGTGGCTGCGGTGCTCGTCAGTCCAGAATTCCTGTTTCGGGTGGAACGTGACCCCGCGAGCGTCGAAACCGATACCGCATATGCGGTGAGCGATATCGAGCTTGCGTCTCGCTTGTCGTTTTTCCTGTGGAGCAGCGTTCCAGATGACGAGCTGCTGGAGGTGGCCGCGCGGGGCGAGCTCACCAGGCCTGACGTGCTCGAGCGTGAGGTGCGACGCATGCTCGCTGACCCGCGTTCGAGCAATCTGGTCACAAACTTTGCGTCGCAGTGGCTCCACTTGAGAAACCTCGAGTCGGTATCTCCCGACATGCGGATGTTTCCGGACTTTGATGACAATCTCCGCCAGGCTCTGCGGCAAGAGACTGAGTTGTTTTTTGGTAGCATCATGCGCGACGACCGGAGCGTGCTCGATCTGCTTCGGGCGAACTACACGTTTCTGAACGAGCGGCTGGCCAAGCATTACGGGATTCCTCATATCTACGGCAGCCGATTCCGCCGTGTCACGTTTGATGAGACGCGCCCGGGGCAACCAGAAGCACTGCACCGGGGCGGACTGCTCCGACAGGGCAGCATTTTAACCGTAACCTCGTATGCGACCCGCACGTCGCCGGTGATTCGGGGTAAATGGGTCCTGGACAACATTCTTGGCGTGCCGCCCCCACCGCCGCCTCCCAACGTGCCAGAGCTCGACGACACCCGGACGGTCGACGGGACGCTGTCCATGCGGGACCGGCTGGCCAGCCATCGCGCGAATGCGGCCTGCGCGAGCTGCCATCGTCTCATGGACCCTGTGGGGTTCGCGCTGGAGAACTATGACGCGATCGGACGGTGGCGCACCGCCGACGCGGGAAATCCCATCGACACCTCTGGGATGCTATTTGACGGCACTTCGTTTGACGGACTGGCGGAGCTGCAGTCGGTCCTGGTCGATCGACCAGAGTTGTTTGTCACGACCATGGTCGTGAAGCTGATGGTGTTTGCGACTGGGCGTGGCGTGGAGTATTACGACGGGCCGGCCATCCGCCGTATTGTACGGGACGCCGCTGTCGATGATTTTCGTTTTTCATCCCTTGTGATGGGTGTGATCCGCAGCATGCCGTTCCAGAAAAGGAGAGCATCGTGATGATCTCAAAGAAGGCGTTGCCGCGACGGACGTTCTTACGAGGCGTGGGCGCGACCGTCGCGCTGCCGCTGTTGGACGCGATGGTGCCGTCCATGACGACGCTGGCCCAGACACCCGCACGGGCGGTGCGTCGTCTCGGCTTTGTCTATGTCCCGATGGGGTCGCATATCGCTCAGTGGACACCGCCGGGGGAGAGTGGCCCGTTGACGGCGTTGTCACCAAGTTTGGGCCCGCTGTCGTCCGTCAAGGACCGGATCACCGTGTTGACGAATCTCGAGCTCAAGAACTCATATCCCGGCACGCATGCCACTTCGAACGCGGGCTTCTTGAGCGCCGCCAAGGCTAAATGGACCGAGAGCTCGGACTATTACCTGGGTACGACCGTCGACCAGATCGCGGCGCGCCAGATCGGACAAGAGACCCAGCTCCCGTCGCTCGAGCTGGCGATGGATTTGATGGACATGGTCGGGCAGTGTGACAACGGCTATGCGTGTGTGTATCAGAACAACTTGTCGTGGTCGTCTCCAACCACGCCGCTACCGGCGGAAGCCCACCCACGCGTGGTCTTCGAGCGTCTCTTCGGCGAGGGTGGCAACCTCGAGCAGCGGCGCGCCGCGCTGTCCCGGCGGGCCAGCCTTCTCGACTGGGTGCGTGAGGATATCGTGAGGCTCCAGCGCGAGCTGGGTGCCGCGGACCGGGCAAAGGTCAGCCAGTATCTCGACAGTGTGCGGGAGGTTGAGCGTCGAATTCAAAAAGGCGAGGCCGAGGCTTCAGACAATCGCCTGCCGGATCTGGATCGACCGATCGGCGTGCCGGCATCCTACGCTGAGCACGCGCGCCTGATGTTCGACCTGCAAAAGCTCGCATTCCAAGGGGACGTCACCCGTATCGTGACATTCCAGTTGGCACGCGAGTCGAGCAATCGCACGTATCCTGAGATCGGTGTTCCCGACCCGCATCATCCGACCTCGCATCACGGGGGCGACCCAGAAAAGCTGGCCAAGCTCGCAAAGATCAACCAGTTTCACATCTCGCTGTTTGCCGAGTTCCTCGACGGTCTGGCGGAGATCCCGGATGGCGACGGCTCGCTCCTCGACCACACGCTCTATCTCTATGGCAGCGGGATGGGGAATCCCAATGTTCATGATCACGTGAACCTGCCGATCGTCGTGGCAGGTGGTGGCGGCGGGACCGCACGGGGCGGGCGTCATATCAAATATGCGGAGCCCGAGCCTATGGCCAACTTGCATTTGACGCTGCTTGATAGCGTCGGCGTCGAGCTCGAGTCATTTGCCGACAGCACGGGCACGATCGACACGCTGCTCGACCCCATTTCGTTAGTGTGAGGTCTGTCTGCATGTGCCAATGGACGCGTGCGTCGGCCCTGGGGCGCCGCGTCTATATCGACGAGGTTTCACGCATTGAAAGCGCACGCGTTGAAAGTAGAGGTTGTGATGACACTTAAAATTTTCGCTGGCTGCATGGTGGTAGTCGCGCTCTCGACCACCGCGCTCGCGCGCGCCGCCGAGACACCTTTGGCGGATGCGGTGCAACGTTTGGACAGACAGGCCGTCAGTGAGCTCTTGCGTCACGCCGACGTGAACGCGGCCCAGGTGGACGGCATGACCGCGCTGCATTGGGCCGCGTATCACGACGAGAGCGATGTCGTCGATCGATTGGTCGACCGGGGGGCCGCGGTGGAGGCGACAAACCGCTACGGGGTGACCCCGCTGTCCATCGCCTCTGCTAACGGCAATGCCGCGATTGTCCGGTCACTCCTGGATGCTGGCGCAGGCCCCAACACGACGTTGCCCGGCGGAGAGACCGTCTTGATGACCGCCGCCAGGACCGGTCGGCCGGCGGTGGTGCGGGCACTTCTTGCGGCCGGTGCGGACGCACACCGCACGGAGGCGCGGCGCGGCCAGACGGCGCTCATGTGGGCAGCGGCCGAAGGACACGTTGATGTGGTCGAGGTGCTTCTGGAGATTGGCGCAGATTTCCGAACGCCTCTGGACTCGGGATTTACACCCTTGTTGTTTGCCGTCCGGGAAGGCCATCTCGAGGTGACCCGCACGTTTCTACGCGCCGGGGCCGATGTCAACGTCGTCGTGGAAGCGGTGGCCTCGCGCGCACGACCCCTGCCGGGAGGGCGACCGATTCGCGTCGGTACGACCCCCCTCCTACTGGCGGTCACGAATGGCCACTTTGAACTGGCCGCCGAGTTGTTACGAGCCGGCGCCCAGCCTGACGCTGACGTGGGTGGCCATACGGTGCTCCACGCTTTGGCGAGGGTGCGCAAGCCTGGCGGCGGAGACAACAATCCTGCGCCTGACGGGTCGGGGACGATGAGCAGTTTGGAGTTTGTCCGCGAGCTGGCCGCGTATGGGGCGAATCTCGATGCGCGGATGACCCGGCGTCGGAATTTGAACAATACGCGGTTCAACGAGATCGGCGCCACGCCGTTTATGCTGGCCGCGCTGACCGGTGACGCCATGCTCATGAACACACTGGCGGAACTCGGGGCCGACCCCCTGCGTCCCAACGCCGAGAATAGCACCCCGTTGATGGCGGCGGCAGGGTTGGGTACACGTTCCCCTGGTGAGGACGCGGGGACCGAGGACGAGGTGCTCGACGCGCTCGAAGCGGCGTTGGCGCTGGGCGCCGACCTGAATGCTATCGACGATAACGGGGAGACCGCCATGCACGGCGCCGCCTACAAGAATCTTCCTGAAGTCGTCGCCTACCTCGCGGCGAGCGGTTCCAAGGCCGAGGTGTGGAACCAGCGCAACCGGTTTGGGTGGACGCCGCTCTCGATTGCCCGTGGCTATCGGTTTGGAAATTTCAAACCTTCTCCGGTGACGGTGGCAGCGGTGGAGAACGCCTTGATTTCGCAGGGCATCACACCGCTCACGGCGGCTGAAGAAGACGCCACGTCGTTTGATATTTACGCCCCGCGCACGCCTCGGTCCACCCCACCGCGGGCGGCCGCGCCGAGTTCGCTGCCGCCGCGTTAGGCTCCGCAACGCGTATGTTGACGGCGTAGAGTCGTGGCTGGCGCGGAAAATATTGAGCAGCGTCGGGCCGTCGGGCCGCCACGGTGCGCTGTCCGGGCGCGACCAGCCGCATCCTGGACGGATGTGAGCGAAGAGCTACGCCGCAGAGACGAGTGCCCCGGCCACACCATGCGGCACTCTTCTCAGCGACCGTCGTCTAGAGTGCACCGGTGCTAGCATTTTTTGGACTGGCGACGGTCGTTACACTTCTTGTCCTCATCCTTACCCGCGCGGTTTCCGCGATGGTCGCGCTCATCCTGGTGCCGTTGGGACTCGGGCTTCTAGCGGGGCTGGGTGCCAATGTGGGGACGTATGCGCTGAGCGGCGTGACCGGTGTGTCGGGTACGGCCGCTATGCTCGGTTTCGCGGTCCTCTACTTCGGCGTGATGAACGACGCTGGTCTTTTCACCCCACTCATCCGCGGTATCGTGCGGGTCAGCGGGTCAGACCCCCGACGACTCGTCGTCGGCACGGCGATGGTGGCGGTGATGGCGCACCTCGATGGTTCGGGTGCGTCGACATTTCTGATCACGATACCGGCCCTGCTGCCGGTGTATGACCGTCTGGGCCTCGACCGTCGTGTGCTGGCGTGCACGGTGGCGCTAGCGGCTGGCACGATGAACGTGGTGCCGTGGGGAGGACCCACACTACGAGCGGCGACATCACTCCAGATGGACGTCGGGCTCGTGTTTCGACCCTTGTTCCCGTCGCTGGCCGTCGGCATCGTCGGCGTACTGCTGATTGCACTGTGGCTCGGTCAATCGGAAAGGCGTCGGCTCGCGCAGCAGACACCCGCTGAGTCGAGTCGCTCGACAGACGTGATGGCTGCCTCCGCTGACGGCGCCCAGCCTCCTAAGATCCTCTTCGGTTTCAACGTGCTCCTCACCGTGACCGCCTTGGCCGCGATGGTGTTCGAGTGGTTGCCGTTGCCGCTGGTCTTTATGACGGCGTTCGCCGTGGCCCTGGTCGTGAATCACCGGTCGCCTCAGGCTCAGCGGGACCAACTAGCGAAACACGGGAGTCATGCGATGCTGATGGTCGCACTCATCCTGGCCGCCGGTGTTTTTGCCGGGGTCACGCGTGAGTCGGGCATGCTCGCGGCCATGGCCGATGCGCTGGTTGACATCCTTCCTGACGGGGTCGGCCCGCATTTGCCTCTGCTGATGGCCGTGGCCTCGATGCCGCTGAGCCTCGTATTTGACCCGGACTCGTTCTACTTTGGCGTGTTGCCGGTGATCGCGGCCGCCTCCGACGCCGTAGGCACGCCAGGGATCGAAGTCGCACGCGCCGCGCTCCTTGGGCAGATGACCACTGGGTTTCCGGTCAGCCCGCTCACTCCGGCGACCTTTCTGCTGGTGGGGCTCAGTGGGGTCGACCTGGCGGCTCATCAACGTCGCACCATTCCACTGGCGTTTGGTGTGACGTTGCTCATGACGCTCGCGGCCGTCGCGACATCGGCGTTTCGCTGGTGATGCATGTTCGAGGGGGCTCTCGACAAGGATTGCCCGGTGACCGATCACGTGTCATCGTCTCTGGCGCAGGACAGGGCGACCATTACGTTGGCGTCGACGCCGATGGTTCCCACTGTCGATGGTTCCCACTGTCGATGGTTTCTGGCGTCGATGGTTCCCGGGACCGGTATGGGGAACGCCTGCCTTCGCAGCGCGCGCCGCTGAGCGCCCGATAAGTCGTATGGCTCGAAAGAAGCTGCTCCGCTTTGCTGAGCTTCACGAGATGGGCAACGTCGTCGACGGGCATACGTGTGACGTCGGCTGGTTCGAACGGACCTTTGGCCGGGAGGCGCCTGTCGTCCTCGAGTTGGGATGCGGGCGCGGAGAATACACGCTGGCGCTGGCCCGGCGCCGGCCGAACCGCGGCGTAGTCGGGGTCGATCGAAACGGGGCGCGGTTGTGGAAGGGTGCCGGAGCCGCGCTCGCCGAGGGCCTCACTAACGCGTTTTTTCTCCGGTCGCGGATAGAGGATTTGGAGGACCACGTCCCACCGGGCAGAGTTGACGCGATATGGCTCCCGTTTCCCGACCCGTTGCCAAAGCATTCTCAGGCCAAGCATCGGCTTCTGTCACCGGTGTTTTTGAAACGCTACCGCAAGGTGCTTCGCGCGCGAGCGGCTATTCATCTGAGAACCGATGATGCCGACCTGGTTGGCTTTGCGGAGCAATCTGTCGGCGCCGTCGGTGGTCACATTCTCACAAATGTGGACGGTGTCGCGGCGGATCTCGATGAGGGGGCGGCCATCCAGACCACCTACGAGAAGAGATATCGTGAGGAGGGGCGCACAATCTACGACCGAAGGTTCCGCCTCGACTGACGCCGCGCGGATGGGCTCGTTCTCTGCACGACCGACGTTACCACCGACTGAGGGCGTCAGGATCGTAAGATGACAGTAAACCTCGAGGAGGGGTGGGCACCGCGGCGGCTCCTGTAAGAGAGCGACGAACCAGTCGTCGGACTCGTCCGGCGAGAACGCGCCCCATTGACTAAGCCGTTCTTTTACCAGGACCTGTTTGGCTGTCGAGACGCGATTCTGGTGCCCCTACGTGCCTTCGATGCTGGTGACAAGACGGATGAGGTGCGTCCGTCCGGGTTTCTCTTTCATATGTCGCGCTGTGGCTCGACGGCAGCGGCTCGGATGCTCAGCGCGGTCGACCAGACGGTGGTGCTCGTTGAGCCACATCCGTTGGCTGACATCTTTAGTCCTCCACGCCCTGTTACTCCGTCCGTCCACCAACGGGATCTGCGTCAACTGGTGACGGTCTTTGCCCGCGCGTTGCTCACACCTGGTGACCGGCTGTATATCAAGTGGACAGGCTGGACGGTGTTGCTCCTGCCGCTCATCCAAGAAGCCTTTCCCGGCGTGCCACCGTGTTTATCACCCGAGACCCAACTGAAGTCATGGTGTCCGTGCTCGAGCGACCGCCCGGCTGGCTCCGTGCGGGCGAGGCCAGGCGGATGCTGCTCGGCGAAGACGGGGCTGAGGAGCTGCCCTCGGAAGAGTTTTGCGCCCGCATGCTCGCCCGATTCTGCCGTGTCGCCGCCAAGGCGCCAGATCCCTTGCTTGCCGTGTCCTATCACGAGATGCCACACATGGTGTGGGAGGAAGTCGGACCGGCCTTCGGTTTGGAAATCAGTGACCGTGAGCGACGAGGTATGCTCGACGTCGGCAGACTCGACACAAAGCGCGTGCGTCAAGATCGCGACTTTGTTCCCGATACGGTTGCAAAGCAGCGGAGAAGCTCAGCCACAGTCCGAGCGCTCGCTCGGTCGTCGCGCCCGCGCTCGAAGAGCTGAACTTACGCAGTCGACGGGCATTTGGGACGGCGGGCGGACGCAACCACAGGCGTCGCTCGAGGGCGAATAGAGGACCAGATGAGGCCTGAGGACGAGGGGTCTGGACTAGGCTTCGAAGGTCACTCGTCAGCCTCGTCGAGAATCAGGACCCCGTTGTCGAACAATGCGATGAGTGGTCCCTTGAGCTGCTCCCAATTGGTGTTGGGGCACGCAGCCAGGAGCGTGTTTCCCGAGACCGGGCCGTCGGCGCTGAATATTGCGGCCAAGAGCTCTTGTGACAGGTCGTTCAGGTTGAGTTCGTGTCCGCGAGTCAAGACGACGGCTGACTTCTTGTCGGGGTCGTAGCGGATGAGCGCCTTCTGGTCAGGCGGGCGCGTAAACAAGCTCTCGGGTGTGATTTCTTGCTTGAGGGTCCAGGGGTGCGGAAACTGGTAGGTCCTCCGCACGGGATTGGACGTCATGCAATATCGAACAAACGCCTCGCCCAGGCTGTCGCCTTCGAGCAACGCGGCCATTCTCTTCCTGAACTCATCCAGATGATCCGAGAGGTCGCTTGACGTCTCGCCATCACCGAACTCCGCCGCCCGCACGATCGGAAAGTCCTTGCGAAAGAACTCGTCGTTGTCCATCAACTTCTGGCTGAGCCACAGGAGCAAGTCGATGCCAGTGCGCGCTTGCGGTCCCACGGTGAAGTGGATGCTGGGGGTGACGGCGACCGCATAATGCCAGTGCCCGCGCGGAATATACAGGACGTCGCCCTCCGTCATCTCGCACTCGAGTAGGGGGGGCTGTCGGGTGGGTCTCCCTTGGGACCGGTTTCTCGTTCGAGTGGCCACTTCCGTGTCGGTTCACGCACCGCCCAGCTCTTTGTACCGGCGATCTGCACGATAAATACGTCGTGTTTGTCGTAGTGCGTGTCGAATCCCTGCTTGCTCGGACACGACGTATAGGAGTTGATGACAAGGGTCGCGCCGCGCGCCAGCCACTGATCCAAACTCCGAAGCGCCTCGTGCGGAAGGTTCTTTGTCTCGTAGACCAGCCGCGCGCCATCCCAAGACAAGCGATGCGTGTTCAAGACATCGTTGATGTCGTCCCAACCGAAGAGACCTTCGAATTTCTCTTTGGCCCCCGGGATGTAGAGCGCGCGCTCGCGGTAGTAGGTGTGACGAAATTCGTCCGCGGAGCGAGGAGACAGCAGGGCGTCGAGTCCAAACACGGGAAATCCTCAGCGTTGGCCGACGCCGTGAAAGGCGGGACCCAACAGATGACGAGACCGGCTCGCGAATGTTGCGAACCGGCCTCGCAATAGGTCCGGGAAGATGGTCTTGGCGAGACCGTCTACACGCTGGTGAAGTTGACCACGATGACGCTGTCGGGCACGCCGGAAGTTGACACGGTGGTGGTCAGGGTTTCCGCGGTGTTGTCGGGGATATCGTCCGTGCCGATCAATGGAAACGTGAACGCACCAGTTGCGCCGTTGGCAACGACGGGAGCGAGCGGCAGACTCGCGCCGGTGTCCAGGTCACCACCTGTGACGTCGACATCGACCGAGACCGCCTGCGCGACGGGTGGATTGAGCACGCCGCTGATAAGAAAATCCATGCCATCATCGACACTGTTCACCGCGTTCACACCCGCAGAAAACGTGAAACTGCCGTCAACCTCCCCGTTGTCCAGCTCAACTTGAGCGGTGAGGGAGAGACCGCTCGCCTGTGCGTGGACCGGCAGGATGATGCTATCAAGGTGTCGTACGGATATCCCCGGTTCCCGCAAGAAATACGAAAAATTCATCAGAAGGAGATATGATCCTTATCCCCTTGGAGTTCGTGGACTGTCGCGGAGAAGGCGATTAAAACCATTCGGATCGGCGGCGGCGCTGGGTTCTCGGGAGACCGTATCGAGCCGGCGGTCGAGTTGGTGGAGCACGGCGACATCGATTACCTCGTTTTCGAGTGTCTCGCCGAGCGCACGATCGCGTTAGCGCAACAAGTCCGACTCCAGAATCCGGAGGATGGCTATGACCCGCTCCTGGTCGAACGGATGGAGGCGGTGTTACCCGCGTGTCATGCCCGAGGTATCCGGATCATCACCAATATGGGTGCGGCCAACCCCCTGGCAGCGCAGGCCAAGGTGCTTGCCATCGCGCGTCGTCATGGCCTTCGCGGTTTGACCGTGGCGACCGTCACCGGTGACGACGTCCTGAGTCTTGTTCGGAATTGCGACGCCCCACTTGTCGAGTCGGGGCGGACAGTTGCGGAACTGGGCGAGCGGGTCGTCGCGGCCAACGCGTATCTCGGGGCCGAGCCCATGGTCGCAGCCTTGTCGGGTGGGGCGGACATCGTCGTTACCGGTAGAGTCGCCGATCCGTCACTGGCCCTGGCCGCCCAGATGCACGCTTTTGAATGGGCCGCCGACGACTGGCCGCGTCTCGGCCGCGGCACCGTTGTCGGACACCTTGTCGAATGTGCGGGACAGATCACCGGCGGCTATTTCGCGGAGCCGGGAAAGAAGGAAGTTCCGGACCTCGCCAGGCTGGGGTTTCCTATTCTCGAGGTCGACGAGGACGGGGATGCCACCGTGACAAAGGTCGCCGGATCGGGTGGATGCGTCACGGTTCAGACTTGCACCGAGCAGATCCTGTATGAGGTGCATCGCCCGGACCAATACATGACGCCTGATACGGTGGCTGATTTTTCCAAAGTGAGCTTTGACGACCTCGGTCATGACCGAGTGCGGGTAACGGGGGGCACTGGGGCGCCACGCCCGGAGCAGCTCAAAGTGTCGGTCGGCTATACCGACGGGTTTCGCGGCGAAGGGCAGATTTCGTATACCGGACCGGGCGCAATACGCCGTGGGCGCTTGGCCGCGCAGATCGTCGTTGACCGTCTCGCGCTGACCGGAACCCTGCTGGAGGAGATCCGGTGCGATTTGATTGGGGTCGACGCGATATCGGGACCCGAGACCAGGCAGGACGGTCGCTCGCCGTTTGCCGCGGAGGATGGGGACCTCCCTACTGACCCGACCGAGGTTCGGGTACGGGTGGCGGCGCGAGCGGCGACACTGGACCATGCCCGACGGGTGGGACGCGAAGTGGAAGCGCTTCTCACGAATGGTCCGGCCGGTGGCGGGGGGGCGTGGAAGACGACCAAAGCCACGGTGGCCGTGGAGTCGACATTCGTGCCCCGCTCCCGGGTGACACCGGCGGTTCGCTACGAGGTGGTCTGATGCGCCTCCACGATCTGGCGCACGCCCGATGCGGCGATAAGGGGAACGCCGCCAATATTTCCGTGACCGCGTATGACCGCACCCATTACCCGCATTTGGTGAAGCACTTGACGTCCATGCGCGTGCGCGCCCATTTTGGCGCGCGTGTCAAAGGTGACATTCATCGCTACGAGTTGCCCACGCTTGGCGCCTTGAATTTTGTCCTCCACGATGCGCTGGAGGGAGGCGTGACCCGCTCGCTGGGTCTTGATCCCCATGGTAAATCGCTGAGCTCGGTGTTGCTGTCCCTGGAGCTTCCCGACGTACAAACAAAAGGCTCCGGGCCGCCCACGACGTGAGCGAACCCGAAGCCCTTCAACGCTCTCACCCGGTGAGGGTGACTAGTTTGTTGGCCAGACGACGCCCTGGTGTCCGCGGGGTTGGTTGCCCACACCCTTGAAGACAAACCGCTGCACGCGTCGTCCTTCAAACGTCTCGGTCGTATACAGATTGCCGCTGGAGTCAGACGCGATACTGTGTGCGCCGTAGAACTGACCAGGTTGCCGTCCACCATCGCCAAAGCTGGTAAGGAGCTCGAGCGAGGCACGGTCGAGCACATGGATTCGCTCGTTGACGCCGTCCGCGACATACATGTACTTCTGCTCGTCGTCGCGGGAGAACGCGATCTCCCAGACCGAGCCCGCACCGAGCGTCTGCGCTTCGATGATCACCTCGTCGACATAGGTGCCATCCGTCTGGAACACCTGGACCCGGTCGTTGACCCGGTCACAGACATACAACAGACGATCGACCGCAAGCTCCGCGCAGTGCACCGGGTTGCGGAACTGCTGCGCCGGTGGCGCGCTGGGGTCATACCGGCCGAGGTCGGCGTCGTCGGGCGGGTTCCCGTAGGCGCCCCAATACCGCTTGAACTCACCGTCTTCCGCATCGATCACGGCGACCCGTTTGTTCCCGTAGCCATCGGCCACATAAACCTCGTTCTCTTGAGGGTCGATATGGACCTTGGCGACGCGCCAGAAGTTCTCCTGGTCGTGGCTGCCGGCATTCATGCCGGCCTTGCCGAACTGCGCCAGGAACTGGCCATCATGGCTGAACTTGAGGATGTGGGCGTCATTCGCTCCGTTGCCACCGATCCACAGGTTGTCATGCTGGTCAAAAGCCAGGCCATGGTTCGACTGTGGCCACTCGTAGCCCTCGCCGGGCCCGCCCCAAGAGTTGATAAGATTGCCCTCTTGGTCGAACTCGAGAATCGGTGGCGCGGGCTCGCAGCACTCCCTTGCGTTGCCGTTCGCCGCCGGCGCTTCACCGGCGGTCACCGTCTCGGGGCGATGCACGATGAACACATGGTCGTTCGAGTCGACGGCGACGCCGATCGTCATACCCATCACCCAGTGATTCGGCAGTGGTTTCGGCCACAGCGGATCGACCTCGAACATCGGCGCCTCAACGCCGTCTTGGGCTTGGACGACCGCCGTGTTTTGCACGTAGGTCTGGCCAATGGCGAGCGCGGCGATGAGTGCCAGGAACGACACGCCAACCACCAGGTTTCGTGTATTTCTGTTCGTCATACGCATCCTCCGAGAAGTCTCCGTTAAACGTGCTGCGCGAATAGCGATCCGTAGCGGCAGCCGCGGCGCGACTGCTCCCACGGACCGCCAGGGAGGTTAAGCCTGCCATAGTGGTCTTCGGAGCGCAAGACGCACCGTATAATCGTTCGGTCCGGCCCTGGGCGCGTGCCAGGCGCCACACCGAGTCCGGTCACACAAGGGGGACCAATGACGACGATACCGACGACCACTAGGAAGGTCGCGTTCTTTTGCCTCGTGGTTGCGGGAGTCGTCGCGAGCCCCATCGCGAGGGGTGCCCTGAGCGCGCAGGGTCGCCCTTCATCCTTGAGCTATACGGAAGCGCAGGCTGACCAGGGCCACGCCGTGTATCTGCAGCGATGCGCGACCTGCCATGGCGACAATATGGATGATGGCGAGTTTGCGCCCCCGCTCAAAGGGGTCGCGTTTCGCGAGCGCTGGCGGACCGAGTCCCCCGGCGACTTGTTCTCGCTGACCCAGGCCACGATGCCGCAGGATCGACCGGGTTCTCTCGCCGACGAAGAGTATGCCCAGCTCCTTGCGCTGATCTACCAGGAGAACGGGTCTCCGGCCGGTCAGGACACGGTCCCGAGCGATGCGGCGACGTTGCTGGCGCTGGCCCCACCGCTGTGGAATCGTGGTGGCGGTGGTGGTCTGGCGCCAGGAGTCATCGTGCCCCCGCCCCCCGGTCGGAACAATCCGCTCGATACCATTCGTCCCGTGACCGACGGGATGCTGACGGATGCCGAGCCGGCGGACTGGTTGCTGTGGCGACGAACCTATGACGCGTTCGGATTTAGTCCCTTGGACGCCATTACTTCGGAGAACGTCGGAGACCTGCGTCTCGCGTGGACCTGGTCGTTGCCACCCGGCCCAAATCAGGCCACACCGGTTGCCCACGACGGCGTCCTCTTCGTGCATGGGTATGGCGATGTGGTGCAAGCGTTTGATGCGGTGACGGGCGACTTGTTGTGGCAATATGCGCGGCGGCTGCCCCGCGGAGTGGCCGCGAGTGTGAAACGCGGCTTGTCCATCTACGAAGACCGCCTCTATGTCCCGACGTCGGACGCCCATGTCGTGGCGCTCAATATCAAGACGGGCGACGTTGTCTGGGACCAACCGGTAGGCGATCTCGCCCGTGGACTCCGGATGACGGGTGGAACCCTCGTGGCGCGCGGCAAAGTGATGGTCGGGACCACGGGTCGCGCCGAGGGTGGGAACTACATTGTGGGACTGGATGCAAAAACCGGCGAAGAGGCCTGGCGCTTCCGGACCATCCCCGGGCCAGACATGCCGGGCGGAAACAGCTGGAACGGGATTCCGCAAGCGGAGCGCAATGGTGGCTCCGTCTGGATCCCCGGCAGCTACGACCCCGCGACAAACCTTGCGTTCTTTGCCCCGGGGAACACCTACGACACGGCACCGCTCCGCGACCCCGTGGCCGGTGAAGGGATCACAAACGACGGGTTGTATTTGGACTCGACCCTGGCCATCAACCCTGACACTGGTGCGCTCGCGTGGCACTTTCAGCACCAAGCGAACGGGCAGTGGGACCTCGATTGGGCATTCGAGCGTCAGATCCTGCCGTTGGTAGTCGATGGCGTCACGACCAGTGTCGTGGCCACCGTGGGCAAGCAGATGATCTTTGACATTCTCGAAACAGAGACCGGTCGCTATATCTCGTCAATCGACTTGGGACTGCAGGACGGAATTATCGCGATCGACCCGCACACCGGCGCCAAGACGCAGGACCCGAACCTGATTCCGGGGGACGGGGAAACAAAAACATTGTGCCCGCATGTCAGCGGCGGACGAGGATGGTTGCCCACCGCGTATAGCGCCGAGGCTGGCGTCGTTTACGTGCCGATGGTCGAAGCCTGTATGGATTTGGTTCCGGTCCCCGAAGGCGAACGGGGCAGTCTCACGACCGGTGTTCGCTGGACCGTGCGACCGCGACCAGAGAGTGATGGGAACTATGGGCGGCTCGAAGCGGTGAATCTGCAGACTGGTGAGAGCGTCTGGATCGCACGGCAGCGCGCGCCTCACTCGACGGGTGCCCTGGCCACCGCGGGCGGGCTCGTCTTTGTGGGCTCGTTGGACCGCCGCGTCAGCGCCTACGAGGCGGCGACCGGTGACCGGCTCTGGACCACGCGGTTGAACGACGTGCCAAGCTCGGCTCCAATTAGTTTTGGCGTCGACGAACGACAATATGTGGCGATGATTGTCGGCAACGGGGGCTATCAGTCGCAGAGTTACTCGACGCTGGTGCCCGAGATCGAAAATCCGCCAAATCGAGGGTCAGCGGTCTGGGTGTTCGAGCTGCCCCGAGAGCGCTGAGCGGGAGTTTTCCCGCGGCACGTCACCTCGGGGATGACGGCGGGATATCGCGACATGGTTGTCAGGGTGCCGCTACCTGTTTATTCTTGACGGGATGTTCCAATACGCATTTACTCTGAAGACGTCGGTGCCGATGGTGGTCGCGGTTGCGTGGCTCGTCCTGGTCTTCGAGGCGCCGGCCCACGCCTATCTTGATCCCGGCACCGGAAGTATGTTGCTCCAGGTGCTGTTGGGCGGATTTGCGGCCGTCGGGGTCATCGCCAAGCTGTATTGGCATCGCTTGGCGTCGCTCTTTGGCTCCAAAAACGCCGGTCCACCTCCTATTGAGTAGTGGGCGCGCTGTCCTCTCCCGAGTTCGATCCCGGCTCCTACCGGGATCCTGACAGCCGCGTATTTCGTCACGACAGCGTCATTTACCGATGCCTGTCGGCCCGTGCGCTGTCAGATTTCAAGCACGTCACCGCGTCAGACTTCTATCAACAGGCGCTCAAGAATCAGCTGATTGTTGCGACCGAGCAGCTGACGGATGTCAGCGGATTGCCCCCGCTGGATGCGCGCTGGGTGGCCGTGCTGAAGCACGAGACCGTTCCGGTCGTGTCGTATCCCTACGAATGGCCGTTTTCGATGCTGAAGGATGCGGCACTCTTGCAACTCGACCTCACCGTGTCCGCGCTCGAGCACGGTCTGACCTTGAAAGATGCGACGCCGTATAACGTGCAGTGGTTTGGCACGTCGCCCCGTTTTATCGATATCGGTTCTTTTGCGAAATATGAGCCGGGCTCACCTTGGGCCGGATACCGCCAGTTTTGCCAGCAGTTCTTCTATCCGCTGTTGCTGCAGGCGCATAAGGGCGTGCCGTATCAGCCCTGGCTGCGCGGGAGCCTCGAGGGGATTGAAGCCGAGCAATGCCTGTCTATGCTGTCGGTGCGCGACTACCTGCGGGGTGGCGTCGTGCCTCACGTCTATTTGCAAGCCAAAGCCCAATCTCGGTATGAGGATACGCGCCGGGATGTGTCGGGTGATCTGAAGGCCGCGGGGTTCGGGGTGGCGTTGATTCTGAACAACGTGCGTCGACTCCGGCGATTGGTTCAACGTCTCGAATGGAATCCGCCCCGTTCGACCTGGTCGGAGTACACCAGCGAGCATAGCTACGAGGAGGACGACCTCGCCCGCAAAAAGAGTTTTGTGGAGCGGGTGTTGGCGTCCCGTCGATGGCCGCTGGTGTGGGACATGGGCAGCAATACCGGCACCTATTCACGCGTTGCGGCCGAGCATGCGGACTACGTGCTAGCCCTCGATGCTGACCACTTGGCCGTCGACCGTATGTATACCGCGCTGAAGCAAGAGCAGCGCGCTTGCGTGCTCCCGCTGATCGCGGACGTCGCTGACCCCTCACCGGGGCTCGGGTGGCGCGGCCGGGAGCGGCTCGCGCTGGGCGATCGCGCAACACCTGATCTGATCTTGTGTCTTGCGCTCATTCATCATTTGGTGATTGGACGCAATATCCCGCTTGATGACCTTGTCGAGTGGCTGGCAGCGTTTGGAGCCGACCTCGTCATCGAATACGTGGGGCACAAGGATCCGATGGTCGAGCGTCTCCTGCGGAATCGGGTCGGCCAGGAGATCGAGTATTCCGCGGACGCGCTCGAGCGCGCGCTGGCCCGACACTTCGAAACCGTCACCGACGAAGCCCTTGCATCTGGCACGCGGACGCTGTATCACGCCCGAGAGCCTCGCTGACTCGGCCATCCCACAGTCTTCGCGCGCCGCGTTCTGCGGACGGTCATGCGTCGAACGGTCCCCTTGCGCACTGGAGGCGCCCGCGCAGGCGGCCGTCGTGTGAGCCCCGCCTCAAAGTATGGTTGGAATCCGAACGCCCGTGTGCGCACCTGGGACGTCCCGTCCGAACGCTCGGTGGGATAGAGCCGCCCCATCCAAAGGGAGATTGCTCCAGGAGCTGTCGACGTTGTCGATGCGTCGCAGACACGCGACGCCCCGCTGAGACGACGTGGCGCGGGCCGGCAGGTCCGGCGCTGGTTTGCGCCGCGGTCCATGGTTCTACACTGGTCGAGTTCCTGAGGGCCACGGCTGAAGCTTCGAGGAGCTACTGGCGCGCTCCGGAACGGAAGACCAGCCTGCAGAGACTCCTATGTCTGGCCCAGAATTCGGACTCCTCCGCGACCTGCTGATCCTTGTCGGGCTGGCCATCCCGATCGTCGCTTTGGCGCACCGCCTCAGTGCGCCTCTGCTGGTCGAATTTCTCATCGCCGGTATCGTTGTCGGCCCCTCTGGCTTCCAGTTTATCGATAGCCCGGAGGACATAGACGGGTTGTCAGAACTCGGGGTGGCGCTCCTGCTTTTTGCGGTGGGCCTGGAGCTGTCGCTGGAGCATGTCTGGCAGTGGGCCAGGGCGGTATTAGCCGGGGGGACGTTGCAGCTCGGAGGCACCTTGGGCGCGGTGGCGCTCCTCTACCCTTGCGCTCGGCGTCCCGCCGTCCCAGGCGGTCTTCTACGGGGCGCTGGCCGCGATGTCCTCAACTGCCATCGTCACAAAGACGTACGGCGACCGTGCCGAACTCGATACGCCCCAAGGACGGTCGGTCATCTCGATCCTTCTCCTCCAGGATCTTTGCGTCCTCCCGCTCATATTGTTGCTCCCGCTTCTGGCCAACCGCGCCGAGTCGCACATGGCCGCTACTGGCATACAGCTGGTGCGCGGGCTTGTCATCATGACGGCGTTGGTGGTGGGGGGGCGGTTTGTCGTGCGATGGACGCTCGACCGAGTGGTCGTCTTCCGGGACCGAGAGCTCTTCACCCTGTGCGTCGGTTTTTTTGGGCTTGCTGGGGCAGTGGTTACCTCCGGGGCCGGGTTCTCGATCGCGATCGGTGCGTTTATCGCGGGGCTGATCATCTCGGAGTCAGAATACGGGCTTCAAGCGCTCGCCGATGTTTTGCCGTTCCGCGCTCTCTTCAGCGGGATTTTATTCACGTCGATAGGGATGCTGCTCGACATCTCCGCGGTACTGGCGCAGCCCCTGCTGGTCCTCGCTTTGGTCGGCGTACTCCTTGTACTCAAGGTGGCGTTTGTCGTCGGCAGCGTGCTCGCGCTTGGCGGAGTGCTGACTACGGCCCTGATTAGTGGGCTAAGCCTGGCGCAAATAGGGGAGTTCTCCTTTCTCCTGGCCGCGGTGGGGCGGCCGCTGGGGCTGTTTCATGAGGGCGCTTATCAGCTCTTTCTCAGCGTAGCTGTGCCATCCATGATGGCCACACCGTTCCTCATCCGATTTGCCCAGCCGTTCGCCAAGTGGGTGGCGATCACATGCGGACGCGCCGATGCGATCGACCGCACCCTGGATGCTGCTGCCCATCTGCCGCTCCGTGGTCACACGATCATCGTCGGCTATGGTCTGGCGGGGCGATACCTTGGACGCGTGCTCAAGGCGGCCGGTATCTCGCGCTTGGTCGTCGAGCAGGACGCCGCACTGGTGGCCCGGGCGCGTGACGATGGTATCGCCGTGGTGTTCGGTGACGGCGCACGACCCGCAATGCTTGAGCATGTCGGCGTGCACCGCGCCCGGGTCGTCGTTTTTGCCATATCCTCGCCGACCGAAGAACGGCGTGGCGTGGTCGTCGCCCGTGAGATGAACCCTTCGGTCAGAATCGTGGTGCGAACCCGATACGTTCGTGCGATCGACCAGCTCCTAGCCCTGGGTGCCACTGACGTCGTGGTCGAGGAGTTCGAGGCTTCTCTCGAACTGTTTGCCAAGGCACTCGACAGCTACGAGGTCCCGATTAACCGAATTTGGCGGGAGCTGGAGTCGGTGCGCACCGAGCACTACGGGCTTCTGCGAGGGACGGCGGTACCCGAGCTCGGGCTGGACGCCCTAAAACACCTCGGCATTCATGATGCCCTCGAGCTCATCGAGGTGGAGGACGGGGCGCCCGCTATCGGAGAAAACCCAACGACCCTGGAGCTGCGCCGCAGAACGGGTGCGGTGCAGATCGCTGTCGTCCGCGATGGCCAGCCCATCTACCAGCGCGAGCCGAAATTCCGCTACCAGGCTGGCGACACAGTCGTGCTCGTTGGTGACCCTGACAGTCTCAGCCGCGCGATGGCGCCTTTTCGCGCCAAAGCCGTCGCAGGCGAGAATCACGATCCACCGGTATCTCGTCTGTAGACGGGTACCCACAGGGGAGCAGCTCCAGAGCCGCCACGTGATCTGGCGGGCGGAGTCAGGGATCGCGGCACCATCGATGCCGCGGCAGGTGAGGGACGGGCATCTCCGTGGGACAGCGACGCGAGACTATAATCTCGAGAATCATCACGAGACACGCGAGGATAAACCCCATGCATTTTCGCCGCTCCAATCGGATAGTCACTGCCGCGGGTGTCACGCTGACTGTGGTGCTCGTCTCCCAGCCTGCCGAAGCACAAGTGGAACGCGTCCGGGATCCGAACTGGACGACGCCGCGCACGGCCGACGGCCATCCGGATCTCCAGGGTATCTGGGGCAACAAGACCATTACCCCGATCGAGCGGCCCGACAGCGAACCGCGGGCGTATCTGAGTGACGAGGAGATGGCCACCCTCAATCAGGAGCGGGCCGAGCGCAAGGCGGCACAGGATGCCGCTCCTGCGCGGAGAACCACAGCGTCTCCAACCTTAGGCGGCGGATACGGGAGCTACTGGCTCGACGCGGGCGACACCGTGCTGTCGACCGGACAGACGTCGTTTGTCGTCGATCCCCCGAGCGGTCGCGTCCCCGTGAAACAGTGGGCCCTCGACGCGAAATCCTACCGTCTTCGAAACCAGGGCGACCACTACCAGCACCTGAGTGTGTGGGATCGATGCATCTCGCGTGGCGTCCCCGGCTCCATGCTCCCGGCCGGCTACAACAACGCGTATCGCATTTTGCAGACGGCGCAGCACGTCGCGATCTTCCACGAGATGATTCACGACGCGCGGGTCATCCCGATCTCGGACCGCCCATTTATTGACGAACGGATCGATCAGTGGATGGGCGACTCCCGAGCACACTGGGAGGACGATGTGCTGGTCGTGGAGACGCAGGGCTTCCACGACCGTGGCTGGATCGCGTCCAGCGGGGCTGGAGGACGCCTGAAAGGGATCTCGACCAGCACAGAGCTCCACGTGGTGGAGCGCTTCGAGCGGGTCTCTGAGCGGACGATCATGTGGACGGTGAGAATCACGGACCCGGAGGTATACACGGCACCCTGGACGATTCAGATGCCGCTGACGACCGAGCCGGACTACGAGATATTCGAATACGCCTGCCACGAAGGGAACTATGCGGTGCCCAACACGCTGAGTGGGCAGCGCTATCTGGACCGGGCCTCGATCACACAACGCTAGTGGCCTGTAACAGCCGTTTGTGCACCGACCTTCGGGCGCGCCGCCCGCGGCGAGGCGGCGTTGCTCCTCGGTTGCAAATGCCCAATTTGCGCCCTCGTCGCGCCTTGCCTCGCATGCGTCGTGTCCCGAACCTCAGTGCACAAACGGCTGTTACAGGCCACTAGGGGCTCTGCAGGCGCTGATCTGTAGGTTGTCGGTGAGGGCTGGCGGCTGCGATATATGGCTTCGCCATGCACGCGGGAGTGCTCGACGCCTTGGCCTGGAATGTTCGACGGCTGACCCATCGACTGTGCAAGAGCGCTACAATGTCGTCCAAAGGCCTGAGGCTCGTGCTGACGGCTACCCGACCTTCTAGGAGGGGGCTAGGGCTATGCGTCGATTTCTTCCCTTACGTGTGGGCTATTGGCGAATCGGGGTGGCAAGTACCCTGGCGCTGGTGTGCTTGACCGGGAGCTCTCTCAGCGCGCAAGACGCGCCTGATGCTTCCATTCCCGAGACGGTCCGATTCAATCGCGACATCCGTCCGATCCTGTCGGACAAGTGTTTCACGTGTCACGGTCCGAGCTCGACCGGGCGACGCGCGAACCTGCGTCTCGACGAGGAAGCGGCCGCGAAAGCCAAAGTGATCGTGCCCGGCGATCCCGAGCACAGCCTGATCATTCAGCGCGTCGCCTCGACCGACGCGAGGCGCCGCATGCCCTTCCAGGGCGACGCGCTGAGCGAGCGCGACGTCAAGATCCTTACTAGGTGGATCGAGCAGGGCGCGGACTACGAGCCGTGGTGGTCGTTCACCGCGCCCGTGCGCCCGGACGTGCCGGAGGTCAAGGACGCGGCATGGACGAAGAACGAGATCGACCACTTTGTCTTGGATCGGCTGGAGACCGAAGGCCTCACGCCTTCGCCGGAAGCCGACCGCGCCACCATCATCCGACGGGTGACCCTTGATCTGACGGGTCTTCCGCCGACCCCGGCCGAGGTGGATGCGTTTCTGGCCGACGAGTCCCCCAACGCGTATGAAAAAGTGGTGGATCGCCTGCTGGCCTCACCCCATTACGGTGAGCGGATGGCGGCGACCTGGATGGCCGTGGCTCGCTTTGCGGACACCCTTGGGTATCAAGCGGATTACTCACGGGACATGCATCGCTGGCGCGACTGGGTGATCGACGCCTACAACCGGAACCTGCCGTTTGACCGATTCACCACCGAGCAGCTGGCCGGAGATTTGTTACCCAACCCGACGCAGGACCAGATCACCGCCACCGGTTTTAACCGCCTTCATCGCATGATGGCAGAGACCGGCTCGAATCCCGACGAGTATTGGGTGGAGAACGTCCTCGATCGGACGACGACGATGGGTACGGTTTGGCTCGGGCTCACGCTGGGGTGCGCACGCTGCCACGACCACAAGTTCGACCCCATCGCGCAGAAGGAGGTGTATCAGTTCTATTCGTTCTTCAACAACAACGCCGAATCGGGTGTGGGCCTGAAGGGCGGCAACGCGCCACCGGTCATTGCCGCGCCGACTCCCGAGCAGCGCGCCAAATTGAAGACGCTCGAGGACCAGGTCAAGGCCGCCGAGGAGCAAGTGGCCGAATTCCGTCCACAGATTGAGCAGGCGCAGCGGGAGTGGGAGCAATCGCTGGAGGGCGGCACCCCGTTCGTGGGGACGATGAGCGACAACCTGGTCGCGTCCTTCCCGCTGTCATCCGAGGCCGAAAGCCGGTTCGACGGGAAGCGCTTTGTGGAGGGCGGGACGATCAATCGTCTCGGCCCCAAGAACGCGTTCACGATGTCGGCGTGGATCGAGCCAGATGCTCCAAGCGGTCCGATTATGACGCGGACGTCGATGAACGAGAGGCTTTCCGGCTACCAGTTCATGCTCAAGGACGGCAAGCTGCAGCTCAACCTGGTGACAGGCTACTGGATGGATGAGGCCATTCATGTAGAGACCAAAGAGCCGGTGGTGTCGAGCGGTCGGCATCACGTCGCCGCGACCTACGACGGGTCGTATCAGGTGTGGGGAGTTCGGGTCTATGTTGATGGAGAGGAGGTTCCGTTGAACCTTCTGTTTAACGCGATGGGGTATCCGTCGCTCGAGCTCCCCGGGGATCCGTTGCGTATTGGCGCGGGAGGGGGACCCGATCGGTTCCGGGGGTCGATCAGCGACGTACGTCTCTACGATGTTCCGTTGTCGCCGGCGCAGATTGCCGCGCTTGCAGAGCCGACATCCATCTCCGAGATCGCCGCGATAGACCCGACGCAGCGCACCACAGCGCAGACCGTCAAGGTCGACGCGTATTTCCTCGAGAACCAGGCGGTCGGGCTCGTCGACAGAGTACGGAGGAGGGGGCGACGGAACCAGCAGCGCCGCCGCCAGATCGATACGGCGACGGTGACCCTGCAAGCCTCATTGACGGCAGTGAAGGACGCTCGGCGAGAGAAAGAAGCGTTCGAAGATACCTTGCCGACGGTGATGGTCATGCAGGAACTCCCGGAGCCCCGGCAGACGCATGTCTTGATTCGTGGAAACTGGGATACGCCCGGTGAGGAGGTGGCCCCGGGAACCCCTTCGTGGCTGGCGCCCATGCCATCCGATGCGCCGCGAAACCGGTTGGGGCTCGCCCAGTGGCTGACCGATCCGTCCAACCCGCTCACGGCGCGTGTCGTCGTAAATCGGTATTGGGAGAAGTATTTCGGAACCGGCCTGGTCAAGACCACGGACAATTTCGGCTCGCAAGGAGACCAGCCCTCGCATGCCGAGTTACTGGACTGGCTCGCCACCGAGTATCCGCGGACCAACTGGGACGTGAAGAGTATGCAACGATTGATCGTGACCAGCGCCACCTACCGGCAGTCGTCGCGTGTCACGCAAGAATTGCTAGAGCGGGACCCGGACAATCGTCTCCTGGCACGCGCCTCGCGCTTCCGTCTGCCTGGCGAAATGGTCCGTGATCAAGCCCTGGCAATCGCGGGACTGCTATCGCCCGCGATCGGCGGACCTTCGGTAAAGCCCTATCAACCGGAGGGATTGTGGGATACGGCGAACGACGAGTATGAGCGGGGTCAGGGAGAGGATCTCTATCGCCGGAGTCTGTATACGTTCTGGAAGCGAGCGGTGGCCCCGCCCTCGCTCGCGATGTTCGATGTGGCCGAGCGAGACAACCCAGCGGTCGCCCACCACCGTACCAACACTCCGCTTCAGGCACTGGCCCTGATGAATGACGTCACCTACCTCGAGGCCGCACGCGTGTTTGCGGAGCGGATGCTGACCGAAGGCGGGACGACGGACCGGGACCGCATTGCCTACGCATTCCGATTGGCCACGGCGCGTGAACCCAACGAGACCCAGTTTGGCGTGCTCTTGGAGGAGCTGCGTGCGTTCCGCGAGCGGTATCGCACGGACGAAGACGCCGCGCTGAAGGTGCTGAGTCAGGGCGAACATCCGCGCAACGAGACCCTCGACGTCGCCGAGTTGGCCGCCCATTCCGTTGTGGCGAGTTTGATTCTCAATCTCGACCAGGTTGTGTCAAAACAGTAGAAGCACAGACCTCGCGTTTATTTGAGGAGTGTCAAATTATGGATCCGCGAATCGAACATGCCCGGCTGATAAACCGGCGCTCGTTCATGAGGGCCGGCACCGGCGGCATCGGTTTCGCTGCGTTGTGCTCTCTCCTTGGTGACGATCTCCTGGCCGCGGCGCCCGAAGCCACCGCGATCGGCGGTCTGGAGGGACTGCCGCACTTTGCCCCCAAGGCGAAGCGGGTGATCTACCTGCACATGCTTGGGGCGCCTTCGAATCTCGACCTATGGGATCACAAGCCGATGCTGAAGGATCTGGCCGGAACGGAGCTGCCGGATTCAGTGCGCGGAGGCCAAAGGCTCACCGGTTTTACCGCAAACCAGGCGACACTGCCTATTGTCCCGTCGGTCTTCGACTTCACGCAGCACGGACAATCAGGGCAGTGGGTGAGTGAGCTGATGCCCCACACGGCGAAGATTGTCGACGATATCTGCTTTATCAGGACGATGTCCAATGAGCAGATCAATCACGATCCCGCGATTTCGCTGCTACTCACCGGGTTTCAGCTGGCCGGCAGACCGACTCTCGGCGCTTGGATGAACTATGCGCTCGGCAGCGAGAACGCGAACCTTCCGGGCTTTATCTCCTTTGTCTCGCAGAGCAGCCAGGCAGGGTTGGTGGCTCATGAGCGCATGTGGGGCTCCGGCTTCCTGCCACCCAGATACGGCGGCGTCAAATTCGGGCCCAGTAAGGACCCCGTCCTGTACCTCTCAAATCCCGACGGTTTCGAACCGGCCGACCGCCGGCGGTTTCTGGACGGTCTGGCGGCGCTCAATCAGAACTCGTTGGATGAGTTCGGTGACCCGGAGATTGCGAATCGAATCGAGCAATACGAGCTAGCCGCGAAGATGCAGACCTCCGTGCCCGAGCTGATGGACATGTCGCCAGACAGAGAGCCGGACAGCAGCTTTGAGCTGTACGGGGAGGCATCTCGCAAGCCTGGAACCTTTGCTCGCAATTGCCTGTTGGCTCGGCGGCTGGCGGAACGAGGCGTGCGGTTCATTCAGCTGACGCATCGGGGCTGGGATCACCATAACAACCTACCCAAACGGATTACCGAGTGTGCCCACGACGTCGACCAGGGATCGGCCGCGTTGGTCCAGGATTTGAAACAGCGCGGGATGCTCGAGGACACGGTTGTCATGTGGGGCGGTGAGTTTGGACGAACGGTATACGGACAGGCCTCTCGCCCCGGCGAAGTGCCGTCGAGCACCACGAACTACGGGCGCGATCACCACGTGCGCTGTTACCCGGTATGGATGGCTGGCGGAGGCATCAAGCCGGGCATCTCGTATGGCGAAACCGACGACTTCAACTACAACACCGTGAAGGACCCCGTCAGCATTCACGATCGACACGCCACGGTGCTTCACCTCCTGGGCATCGACCATACGCGCCTGACTCACAGATACCAAGGGCGCGATTTCCGTCTCACCGACGTCTTCGGCAAGGTGGTGGACGGAATTTTGGCGTAGCGTTGCGACGGTCTATTAGTTGCCTGGAGTCACGCCCGCCGATGAGGATCCCGAAGCGTGAGGGCGCTCAGGTTTCCTCCGGCCGGTACTGCTTTGTCGAGCAAGTCAGCCAGCAGATTCTGACGACAGCGGAGCAAGCCGTGTCTGCGGGAGCTGAGGTCCAGATTCTTCGATTCGCTGCCTGAGGGGGAGGTTCGGGCATCTCAAGATGAGAGGCGCGCGAACAACCGGTCTAGCGCCATTCTAGGTCTTGGACGACTACCGTCACGATTTGCCCGGAGGCGGATCCTGGCTCTTGGTCCTCAGACGGCTCGACACGGACGTCTAACCGAGCAGAGGCACCGTCAGTCATCGCAGAAAACGCGTGCTCGATCGTGTGCCATTGGCCGTCGTCGAGCATACGCCGGTCAACCTCTTGCCCGTTGAGCGTCACAGACACGCGTGACGCGGGTCCGAGCGGATCACCGGAACGCAGCTGGAGGTGGACGGATGTGGCCTGGGTCGGTGCATACTCCCAGGCATGCTCGCGGACACGCCGCGCGTCTGGGTCGGCGTCCACCGTATCGGCCGGCTCCCAACCTGACGCCATCTCGCCAAGCGGCGTGCCGGGTTCGAACACCGTTCCTCGGTATGACCACGACGCGCCGTTGTGGACGGGGCCGGTGATCCTGAAGAGATTCAACTGGCTGATGTAGTCGCGGTTCCAGTCCGCGTTGTTCCACGGATACCAGGCGTACGACCGCGTTCTGGTTTCGGTCTTTCTGCCCCCCTCGTCCTTCTCCTGGTTCTCCCGGCCTTGTGCGGCTTCATCCAGACGCAAGGCGGACCGTCCAGGGACGTTGCCGGGCGAAATCTCTACGGCGTCAAGCACGGTGGCTGGAATGTCACCAATGGAAGTTTGGGCTGAGGAGATTCGGAGTAGTCCGGTGGCCCCGGCAGGTTTGACGGCCAGCAGTGCCCGGGCGCTCCCCGCCAATGCGGCGAGGTTGTCAAACGGCACGGAATGGTCGTCGACAAAGTCCCGCGGACGCATATACACGCCGTGATCCGACGAGACGACGATGACGCTCCGGTCATAGAGATCCAACTCACGAAGACGCTCGAGAAGACTCGTCACAAGGTGTATCGCGCACTGTGCTTGGCCTCGGTAGGCGTCGCGGGTCGGACGGACTACCCCCACGAATTGACACCGTTCGTCGAGGACGACCGGAAGATGCGGAATGCCCACATGAAGAAATTTGTAGACCGGTCTGTCTCGGGTGGCTTGTAGAAGGCTGACAAAGTCGCGGAGAAAGGCCTGGCCATTTTGCGAGTGATACCTCCGCTCGCTTGTCACGCCGTCACGGCCCTGCCCCAGAAGCATCTGCAGTCGCCAGCGTTGGCCGTTGTAGAGCCATCGTTTTACGGGATGCGGTGCGTGGCGAAACGCCGAAAGGTCGGCGAGTTGCCAGCTGGTAAACCGGGTGTACTCGTCGTAGCTCACATACGGTCGGGGAATGACGTAGGTGTTGGTGGCCGGGGCAAGACCCTGCCGATGGATACCGATGGCGTCGGTGTCGAACCCCCGGTCGCGGAGGAGCGTCAGCAGCGACTCCTCGTCGGCGGTGCGATCGATAAATGAGCGGATAGGTTCCTGATTCCGATAATGCGCGCCGGTCAGCATCGCTGGAATACTCGTGATGGTCGTGGGAAATGCGCCAGTATGGTCCGCAAAGAAAACGAATCCAGACAGCGTGTCGTAGAGCTCGGTGTTTCGTTCGAGAAGCTCCGCAAAGACGTCCGACTGAAATCCGTCCAGGACCAGATGGATCACGTTGCGGGTGCGAGAGAGCTCTGAAGCCCAGGCGGGGCGGTCTGAGAAATTCGTCTCGGTCTCGGTCTCGGGGTCGGCGCCGACCAACGATGCGGCGAATGCCCCGACCATCACAACCACGTTCAGGCCGACCAGGAGCTGGCTCGCAAACGCGGCGACCGGAAATACCCGTCGAGTGAGCGCTACCAACACGGTGGAGGTGACGATCCAGAGCGCAAGCTCCCACGGCGCGCGCCAGGCATGACGATTCCAATCCATCTCCCGTCCGTCCAGGGCACCGTAGTCGGCAAGCAGGGGACCGCCTTGCAGCCATACAAGCACACCGACGCTGAACAGGGCGACAACGTAGCCACGGAACCGCCGCTCGTCAAGAAACAGCCCCACGACGATGAGCGCACCTGTTACTAGCGCGAGGGCGGGCGCGGTGTGAAGCGCCAATTGCCAGAACGGCGCGCTGAGCTCAGCGTGGTTGCCACGGTAGATTTGATGGAGGCCGAACAACAGGATCTGGGACGGTCCGAGGCAGGCGGGAAACGCCGCAATCCGAATGCGGCGCCAGGCCTCTCCCGGCTCGTGCGGCCAACCGCGAAACCCGGCCGCCACGATGTTGCCAAACGGGATCGCCAGCCAGCTGGCGACGGCAAGCCACCCCGCCCAGGGGACACTTTGGGCGGCGAGATAGTCACGAGAGTCGGGTCGTCTCGTGAACAAACGGTGCAGGGGCAATGGCTCGGCGGTCGTCTGTTCGGCCACGCGTAGGATGCCGACGTGAACCTCAGACGTGTCAGCCCGGTGCTCGGAATCCACCACGAGCTGATGGGCGCCGGGGGTGAGACGCACGCGACCGCGGGCCGGTCGTGACCCGTCTGCGGGGTCGTACTCGACGACACGCGCGCCGTCGAGATAGACCTGTACGCGAAGGTCTCCGTGAGCCTGAAGAATGACCGGCTCGTCCTGCGACACGAACCAGTAACCCTGCCACCGAATGGTGTACGCCGGGGGAAGCGTGGCCTCGATCTCGTCTATGGTCTCGGCGGCGACCGTCCGTGCCCGCCCGACAAAGAGAGGCGGTTCTCGCACGTCTTCTCTATGCAGCGACCAGCTCACACCACGGTCCGGGGCAACGTCGAAGGCGAGGACGGCCCAGACCGCGGTTAGGATGGCGGCGATGGCCGTCGCGGCCATCAGTCGAGTCCTGCGTCTAGCGAACGTAGCCAAGAGACCTCAATTGTTCGAGTTGGTCGGTCGATAGCGTTTGCTCTTGAGGTCTTGACGCCCCCGCCCTCGCCTGGCGTATCCGGGCTTGGAGCGTCTCGGTCAGCGCCTCGGTTGTCGCTGTGTCGTCCCGCGCGCGATTGTCGAGCTCGGCGGGGTCGGCCGCCAAGTTGTAGAGCTCGACATGTTCTGGCGGACCGTCTTCGTCGGTAGGCGACTGGGTCACGATCAGCTTGTGACCCGCCGTGATCACCCCCTTACGTGAACGGGGAGATTCCGGACGGAACGTCTCGACCACGATGGGTTCGACCTGTGGTGCGGGTGACGCCCCGGTCCAAAACGGCCGAAGGCTCCGGCCAGCGCGTCTTGGGGCCTCCTCGTCATCCGCAGTCGCGATGCTCAGGAGGTCGAGAACGGTGGGAAGGATGTCGATGTGGGCGACCGGGTCGGCGACGGTGAGCCCGTCAGCGATCTCTCCGGGCCAACTCACCACCAGCGGTACCCGAACAACCTGCTCATACAGACGGCTGACGTGTCCGGGTGATCCATGCTCGCCGAGGTCTTCGCCGTGGTCGGCGGTCATGATGATGAGCGTGTCGTCCGACACCGCGTCAATCCGGTCCAGCAAGGCTCCCACCTGCGTGTCGAGATACTCGACTTCCTCGCGATATCTCGCGCGGGCTTCTGGGGTAGTCAGGTCTTCCGACAGCTGCACGAGCAACGTCGTGACGACGGGTTCGGGCGCCGCGTTGGAAACGGTCAGTGTCGCCGGCAGCGTGGTCACAAACTCGCGAACGGCTGGACCGGGCTGCCTCACGCGACACCCACGGTCACAGGTGACCGTGACCTCCGGGTGCGTGGTGCGGAGGTTGTTGAGTCGCAAAGGCTGACGTGACGCCGACGAGAGCCGTGACAGCTCGATCTGGGAGACACCGGAGGGAAATTCGAGCTCGACCGCCGACGTCCTCCCTTGTGCCTCCATCGTTCCTACTGTCTCGTCGCGATACGTCAGCTGTATCGGCGTATAGTCGCGGCCCGGAGGGCTATAAGGTTCGTGTGGGTCTGAGTAGTGAGCCCATAAGAAGAAGGGAGACCGAGCGCTCTCGAGCCAGGGTAGAATGTTGGTATTCATCTCCTCCGCGTTCTTCCACCAGTCCCGACCAAAGTCATCGTCATAAACGTCAAAGCCTTGGGCCGTCCCCGCGTGGTTCTGAAGGACGCCAAGACTGACAAAACCCGCGGTGCGTCGGTAGTGGTCACGCATCAGCTCTGCCCAGGTGACGTGTTCCTCGCCCAGGATGCTGCCGTTGGTCAGCGCCGAGTGTTCGCTCGGCAACAGCGACGTAAACATCGACGAGTGACTCGGCACCGTGATCGGCACGTGACTATAAGCGCGGTCAAATCGCACACCTGACGCCGCGAGCGCGTCAAGATGTGGAGTCTCAGCCTCACCGCCGTAGCTGCCGAGGTAGTCCGCGCGGAGCGTGTCGATGACGATGAGCACGACATTCGTGTGAAGACGTTCAGCGCCCGCGTAGCCGCGGAGCTGTGGCTCGACCCAGTCGATGCTGTCCTGCGGCTGACCGCCGACGACCCGGAAAACCACGGCGACGCGGCGTCCGACCCATTGGGACAGGTCGGCTTGTCGTTCTATCACTGCGTCCCCGGCCTCCCGACTAAAGAAGACTTCCTCTTTCACATCGTTGTCGGGCGCTGTGGTATTTCGCGTGTCCCCGGAGTGCGGGCCTCGTTCGTCGAGGCTTCGGATCGCCACTTCGCCGCGTAGCCCTGAGCGCGGATGAGGCGATGTGCCCGCCATCCCAAAGTCGACGTGTCCTCCCGCGGGAACCACGAGATGGAACTCCACCTCTTCGCCGCTAGCAAGACGTACGCGGTCAGTTTTGGGGCCGGAGACAAGTGCCTGGACCAGGGCTGGGAGTTCTCCGGTGGCCGGTGGACCGGCGTCCGCGGTGATGGCGACGTAGTCAAACGCGGCAGCAAGCGTTCGAGGGTCGCCGGCTTGAGACGTCGGGTTCACGGGCGAACCCGCATATGCAAAGTCGAACGCAACGACGTTGTCGCCGGAAGCGAGCGCCCCGCCCGATAACGGGAGCGAGTAGACGGCAAACGGTCCCGGGACGAGGGTGACCACGCCCACGTTCATCCCGTTCAGAGAGACGACCGTCGTCTGGGCCGCTCGCGGTCCCAGAGCGAACGATGAGGCGGAGAAATGGAGCCACCCTTCGTCCAGTTCCGCCACCACCAAACGCAGTCGTGCGGTCGTGTTCGTCGCCCAGGCGAACGATCCGCGCCCGTCGGCCGTGCGCTCGATGGCGCCCCACCCGTCAAGTCGATCCTCTGGCCGCCCGGATGCCCCAAAGTCGTAGAAGGGTCCGGCTGCCCGACGTACCATGGGCCGGTCGAACCGATCAACGAAATCGATGAACAGGTCGTCATCGGCCGTTCGTCCGGAGTCGACGGGGACGGACGACGAACCCGATTCACCCACACAACCGCTTCCAGCAACGAGGGCGATGAGCGCCCAGACCGTGAGCGCGGACACGCGAAACCAACACGTATGACGAAGCAACGAGTTGTCGGGCCGAAGTCGCATAGCAGAGACCGTGTCCAAGTGTAGCAACCGGAGGGCTTTCACCCGGGACCTTTCGCAAGGTAAACTGCACGTGGTCCACGAATATGGAATTTCCCTTGGTCGTCAGTGTCATCGTGTGCGGCGTCGGTGCTATTACACCGACGGCAAGCGGATGATGTGCTCGACGGGCAACCGACACACACGAGGCCATCATCCGACGCGATGATGGCCTTTTTGTTTGTGCACTCTTATTTTAACGCCGTGACGGCGAAGACAAACACCATCGATGACCGAGAACCTACGTAGTGCCGCCATCACCCAAGGCCCGAGCCGGGCCCCGGCCCGCGCCATGTTCAAAGCCGTCGGTTTTACCGATGCAGACCTCGCTCGACCGATCATTGGGGTGGCGAATACGTGGATCGAGATTGGCCCCTGCAACTATCACCTCCGTGAGCTTGCCGCTGAGGTCAAGCGTGGGATCCGAGCCGCCGGGGGCACCCCGATGGAGTTCAACACCATTTCGATCTCGGATGGCATCACCATGGGCAGCGAGGGCATGCGAGCGTCGCTGGTCAGTCGTGAAGTGATTGCCGATTCGATCGAGCTTGTCGCCCGGGGCAATCTCTTTGACGGGCTGATCGTGCTGGTGGGATGCGACAAGACGATTCCGGGTGGGGTCATGGCTCTGGTGCGGCTGAACATTCCAGGCTTGGTGCTGTATGGCGGGTCAATCGCGCCTGGGGCATGGAATGGCAAAGACGTGACGATTCAGGACGTGTTCGAAGCGGTTGGCAGCCATGCGGCCGGCACGATGAGCGATGAACAGTTGTGCGCACTCGAAGACGTGGCCTGTCCGGGACCGGGGGCGTGTGGCGGGCAGTTCACGGCGAACACTATGTCGACGGTCTGTGAACTACTTGGCGTGTCACCCATGGCGGCTAACGGTGTGCCGGCGATGGCGAAAGAGAAGGCGGATGTCGCCGAACAGGCCGGGGCACTGGTGTTGGAGCTTGTCAAGAAGGATCGTCGACCGCGTCAGATTGTGACGCGCGACGCGCTCGAGAATGCGATTGCGGGAGTGGCGTCAACCGGGGGATCGACAAACGCGGTGCTACATCTGCTGGCGATCGCTCGCGAGGCGGGGGTTGACCTGGACATCGAGGATTTTGACCGAATCAGCGAACGCACGCCCCTTTTTGCCGATCTCAAGCCGGGCGGACGGTTTGTCGCGACCGATCTCTACAAGGCCGGTGGTCTCGAGTTGGTGGTGAAGCGTCTCAAAGAGGCGGGGTTGCTGCACGCCGACGCGATGACCGTGACCGGGCAAACGATCGGGGATGTGGCGGACGCCGCAGATGAAACACCCGGACAAGAGGTGGTGCGACCCGTGACGAATCCGATCACACCCACTGGTGGACTGGTCGTGCTCAAAGGGAATCTGGCCCCCGATGGATGTGTGGTGAAGGTTGCTGGTCACGCGCTCGCCGAGCACCGTGGGCCGGCGAGGGTGTTTGACAGCGAAGAGGCCGCGTTCGCGGCGGTTGAGCAATCGGTGATCCAGCCGGGTGATGTAGTGGTGATTCGCTATGAAGGGCCGCAGGGCGGTCCCGGAATGCGAGAGATGCTGGCGGTGACCGCTGCGATCGTCGGGGCGGGTCTCGGCGAGTCGGTCGCGCTCTTGACCGACGGTCGTTTCTCGGGGGCGACCCGCGGCATGATGGCCGGTCATGTAGCGCCCGAAGCGGCAAGAGGCGGACCGATTGCCATCGTGCGCGGCGGCGATATGATCCTCTTTGACGAGAAGAATCGGCGGCTGGAGCTCGAGGTGAGCGATAGCGAGATTCAAACCCGGCTGGCAGCGTGGCAGCCGCCGGAGCCAAGATTCGCGAGTGGCGTGATGGCGAAGTATGCGCGGCTGGTCTCATCGGCGGCGCAGGGTGCCGTGACGAGCTAGTGAACGGCGAGTGGCTCTTTACACGCTCATTTGGAGGTCGTCGCTGAGGGCGAAGTGGTCCTCGCCCGGCCTCCGGAGCGCGCAATTCTGGACATTGAAAGCGATAGCCAGCGCCGCGAGGCGCGACCGGTACCAGCCGACAACCCACACAGCAGCGCTTGAAGAGCCACGAGGACTGAAAACATCAGTTGCGTGGGAGACGGAGTAGAGAAGGAGAGGGGCGGATGTCGACCTCATCGTCACAGTCAGCAGTGCGCACCGGGGCGCAAATCATCTGGGAAGCGCTGGTCCGCGAAGGAGTCGATACGGTCTTCGGCTATCCGGGCGGGGCGATTCTTCCGGCCTACGACGCCATGCTCGACTATCCCATCCGTCACGTGCTGGTGCGTCATGAGCAAGGTGCCACCCACATGGCCGATGGCTATGCCCGGGCCAGTGGTCGGGTGGGTGTGGCGATCGCGACATCGGGACCGGGTGCGACGAATATGGTGACCGGTATCGCGACCGCGATGCTGGACTCGTCTCCGATCGTCTGTATTACCGGTCAGGTCGGGAGCAAGTTGGTCGGGTCGGACGCGTTTCAGGAGACGGATGTCACCGGGGTCACACTGCCGATTACCAAGCACAACTATCTGGTGTCGCATGTCGAAGAGATCGCTCCGACGATACACGAGGCGATGTATATCGCCCGCTCGGGGCGTCCGGGTCCGGTCCTCGTCGATATCACCAAAGACGCCCAGCAAAGCTCGACCGAACTCGAGTGGGACCCACGCGACGTCAAGCTCCCCGGTTATCGGCCTGACCTGAGCCCGACGGCCGAGCAATATGCGCAGGCCGCGAGTCTTATCAACGGCGCCAAGCGTCCCATCATCCTCGCGGGGCATGGCGTGATGTTGTCCGACGGTATGGCGCTCGTGCGGCGGCTCGCCGAGGATGGCAATATCCCGGTCGCCATGACTCTCCTGGGAATCGGTGGATTTCCCGCGCGTCACCCGCTCAACCTCGGCATGATGGGGATGCACGGCGAGTCGTGGGTCAACCAGGCGATTCAAGAGGCTGACCTGCTGATCGCCCTCGGGATGCGGTTTGACGACCGGGTGACAGGGAATCTCAAAACCTACGCGCCAAACGCGCGAAAGATTCATATTGACATCGACCCGGCCGAGTTCAACAAGAACGTCAAGGTCGACGTGACGCTGGCCGGCGACCTGAGCGGCGTGCTGGAGTCATTGCTACCTCACGTCGTGTCGGGTGACCATGGGCACTGGCTGGCGGCGATCGACGACCTGAAGGGCGACGTCGCCGTACGCGACATCCAGAATCTCCCGGACAGTGGGCATCTCTACGCGGCACATGTGATCAACGACATCTGGCGTCTGACGGAAGGCAAAGCGATTGTGGTGACCGACGTCGGGCAGCATCAAATGTGGGAAGCGCAGTACTACCATCATGATGAAGCTCGGAGCTTGATCACGTCCGGGGGGCTTGGCACGATGGGGTTTGCGTTGCCGGCGGCCATCGGGGCCAAGATGGCGTGTCCCGACAAAGAAGTCTGGGTCATCGCAGGAGACGGCGGATTTCAGATGACGATGTGTGAGCTCGCGACGATCGCCCAAGAAAAACTGAAGATCAACGTGGCCATCGTCAACAATGGCTATCTCGGCATGGTGCGTCAGTGGCAGGAGTTTTTTTATGAACGTCGCTACGCGGCCACTCCGCTCTTGAGTCCAGACTTTGCCAAGCTGGCGTCGTGTTTTGGTCTTCGCGGCGAGACCGTCAGCACTCGCGAGGGAGTCGTGCCGACCGTCGAATCAGCACGCGCAGACGACGGAACAGTGGTCATCGACTTTAGAGTCGAGCAAGAAGATACGGTCTATCCGATGGTACCAGCCGGGGCCGATTTGCACGATATGATTCGGCGGCCCAGTCCGGCGCCCATCGTAGAAACGGCGGATGACGAGTGACGGTCGAGAGACATACGTTTGTCATCTACGTAGAAGACAAGCCCGGTGTTCTCAATCGCGTTGCCTCGTTATTTCGTCGCCGTGCGTTCAACATCGAGTCGCTGACAGTGGGTCACAGCGAGATTCCCGGCGTGTCCCGTATGACAGTGTCGGTGCAAGCTGACGCGCCCGGGGCGCGGCGTGTCGAGGCGAATCTCTACAAGCTCGTGAACGTGCTGCGGGTCCACAACATCACGGCCGAGGAGGCCGTGTATCGCGAGTTGGCTATGGTGAAAGTCGCCACCCCCAGCGCCGACGTCCGAAGTCAAGTCATGCAGCTGGTGGATGTCTTTCGGGCGCGTGTGGTCGATGTGGCTCCTGACTCCGTCATCATCGAGACCACCGGCACGGAAGGGAAGATCAACGGGTTGCTCGAGGTCTTACAGCCTTATGGCATTCAGGAGCTGGTGCGGACGGGTCGGGTGGGGATGGTGAGAGGGTCAGAGAGCGTGACCGTACCGCAGCCCGAGTTGCCCCGGGCGCTTCCACGTCCATCCGCCGACGACGACAGCGTCTCGTACTCCGTCTGACCGCACTTCCCCGTCTCGACGACGGATGCTACGAGCTCGGGTTGGGGCCGGACGGAGCGTCTTCGGTATACTTGTCAGCTCTCGGCGTGCCGGGTTTCGCACGCGCTCACGATTCATTCTTACTCAGAACATGAACTGAAGGACTGTGTGTCATGGCCACGATCTACTACGACGACTCCGCGGATCTCTCTCTTATTCAAGGCAAGAAAGTCGCCATATTTGGCTATGGCTCGCAGGGGCATGCGCACGCGCTGAACCTGAAGGATAGTGGGGTCGAGGTGCGCATCGCACTTCACGAAGGCAGCCGGTCGAAAGCAAAGGCCGAGGCCGAGGGTTTGACGGTGGTGTCCGGGTCCGACGCGGCGGCATGGGCCGATGTGATCATGTTGCTGACCCCCGACACCAGCCAGGGCGGGATTTATCGTGAACAGGTGGCGCCGCACTTGACCGCTGGAAAGATGTTGATGTTCGCCCATGGGTTCAACATTCGCTTCAAGACGGTCCAGCCTCCCGCGGACGTCGACGTCACGCTGATTGCACCAAAAGCGCCGGGCCATCGGGTCCGTGAGGTGTTTCTCGAAGGCGGGGGCACTCCGGCGTTGATCGCGGTCGAGCAAGACGCGACGGGTGGAGCCAAGGCGTTGGCATTGTCCTACGCCAAAGGATTGGGCGTCACTCGCGCTGGTGTGATCGAGACGACGTTTGCCGAAGAGACGGAGACCGATCTGTTTGGCGAGCAGACCGTGCTCTGTGGCGGGGTGAGCGCGTTGGTCAAGGCCGGATTCGAGACGCTCGTCGAAGCCGGGTATCAGCCGGAGATCGCGTATTTCGAGTGTATGCACGAGCTCAAGCTCATTGTCGACCTCTTTTACCGGGGCGGCCTCAACTATATGCGGTACTCCGTGAGCGACACCGCCGAGCATGGCGACTATACCGGAGGCCCGAGGGTGGTCACGGCCGAAACAAAAAGGGCGATGAAGGCGGTCCTCACCGATATCCAGGACGGTACCTACGCCAAGAAGTGGATCGACGAGGACGCGGCGGGGCGCAAAGAGTTTATGGCGACACGCAAGGCGGAGCAGGCTCACCAGATCGAGGAAGTCGGCGCACGCCTACGGGGAATGATGCCGTTCCTGGACGCGGTCGACCTCAAAGAATCCGTCTAACTGTCGAGCGCTATTCGTCAGCCTCGTCGTCGTCACCAGTCATCGCATCTGGCCCGACAAACAACGTGAGCGCCACGCCGTCCCAGCGGTTGTCGCCGCTCGGGCTGCCGACTGCGCTGGCGCCGATCGGCATCGTGCCAGTGAGCGTGGTGACCCGACCGTAATCACGGACAAGGTGATCCCGGACCAGGGTGGCTCGACGGTCCGATTGCAGATATTGGGTCGCGGCCGTCCCCTCGGTCGCGTAGCCCTCCACAACAAGCGGGGTGTCTCGCGGATAGCGGAGGAAATCGCCCATCGTCGCGTCTAGCCGAGCTCGTCCCTCTTCGGAAAGTTGCTCGGAGCCGTCCTCGGCCGTGGCAAAGAGACGGCTCGATTCGACCCACACCCGAAGCGTCGCGTAGCGCTCGCGGTCCTCAAGCTCGCGATATTCGACGAGGGTGATCGCGTCGAGGTTGAAGAATCCCCGGTCGTTGAAGAACCCTCGGAACAGCCAGTTGTGCTTGAGGGCCTCGGTGTTCTCGGCGAGATCCGCCATGGCGTTCTTCGCGGTGTCAAGCACGTCAGTGAGCTCGGTCCAGATCTCGCCGCTCGGACCTTCGGGCGCGCGAAAGTCACCCAGGATTGCCTCCGCGTGTTCGCTGGCCCCCCGGATAGCGCCCATCGTTGCGTCCATATTCGTGACCACCTCGGACGCCCGCTCATAGAGCGTGTCGTCGGTCAGGAGCTTGCCAACCGTGCCCTGTCCATTCTTGATGTTGTCAAAGATGAGACGGGTGTCGACGGCGATGGTTCGCGCTTCGTCCATAAACAATGCGCTCATCGTGCTGATGGCCCGCACGTCGTTCCCCACGTCTTCGAGCAGCAGGGTGGTGGCCCGCACGGTGTCTTCGAGAAGGTCGACGGTCTCGCCAAAGTCCTGACGCAGGTCCACAAACTCGCCGGCCAGGACCCGAAATGTATCCCGGCCCTCCGCGATGAGGTCGGCAATCTCGATCGCATCTATTCCGCGGACGCGTCCGCCCGGTTCGAGCAACGCCGCCGTCGCGGTGCCCTCGCGGATCTGGAGAAACACGTTCCCCAACAGCCCGTCGGTCAGAACGGCCGCCGCCGAGTCGGTTCGGACGAGTCCGTGTAGGTCCTCGCGCACCCGCATCGTGACCACAAAGCGCTCGGCGGGAGATGAGGGAATCTGCATGCGAAGTACTTCCCCCGCGTCGACTCCCCCAACCCGCACCATGGTGCCGACTCGAATTCCCGTGACCTGACCAAAATCGGCCTCGACCTCGAAGTGCTCGGCAAACAAGAGCCGGCGGTCGCCGATCATGAAGATTCCGACAGCAAACATCAACACGCCGACCATCACAAAGGCGCCAACCAGCGATAGCTGCGAACGACTCATGACCTACTCCTTGTTATTGTGTGGGACCAATGGACTGCCCCGGTACACTAGCCTGAACCTGCTGATGCCATGAATTGGCGAACGAGCGGATGCTCGCTCCGCTCGAGCGTCGCCGCCTCTCCCCGGGCCAGGACACGACCCTCATGAAGAAAGATCAGCTCGTCCCCGATACGGCGGGCGCTGGGAATATTGTGGGTGACGATAACCAGCGTCGTGTCGTCGTTCTCGTTCAACCCGACCAGAAGCTCGTCGATCTCTTCCGCGGTCACGGGGTCAAGACCGGCGCTTGGCTCGTCTACGAGCAAGATCGGTGGGGCCAACGCCATCGCCCGTGCGAGTCCCGCGCGTTTGCGCATACCCCCGGAGAGGTCGCCCGGCATCTTGTCGATGTCGCGTCCCAGACTGACTTGTTCGAGCAAGGTCCGGACTCGAGTCCGAATCTGCTGATCCGTGTGGTTGGTGTGCCGGCGGAGAGGAAATGCGACGTTCTCTCCGACTGTGATCGAATCGAATAGCGCCGCGTTTTGAAACAGAAAGCCGATCCGTTGACGCACCGCCGCCAGCTCCGCCACCGACATCGCCGTCACCTCGTGTCCCTCGACAAACACGCGACCGTCGTCCGGACGCAGCAGCCCAATAATACTCTTGAGGGTGACGCTCTTGCCGGTGCCGCTCCGTCCCAAGATAACGACAGAGCGGCCCGATGGGATGTCTAGCGACACGTCGTCCAGGACCTTGAGCGTGCCAAACGCTTTTGAGACGTGGTCGAGCCGGATGGCCGGAGCGTCGGTCACTCTCCAAACTCCGGAAAGAGAAAGAAAATAAGCTGGACCAAGATGACATTGGAGGCGATGAGCAAGATCGACGAGGTGACGACGCTCCGAGTCGCGGCCTGACCCACGCCTTGCGTCCCTCGCGACGTGTTGATCCCGAGATACGACGCGGTCACGGCGATGATGAATCCGAACACCATCGTTTTGAGGGTGGCCGGGATGTAGTCGGTGTAGGAGACCAACGAAAACGCGCTGCGGAAATATGGACCGAACGAGACGCCGCTGATGGCCGCTTCGGCGAGCCACCCGCCGATGATTCCCGTGAAGTTCATGAGGGTGGTGAGGAGCGGTAGCGCAATCACGCACGCGATGACCCGGGTCACGACCAGATACTTGAACGAGTCGACGGCCGTGGCTTCGAGGGCGTCGATTTGTTCGGTCACCTTCATGGCGCCAAGTTCCGCACCGATGCCGGCTCCGATGCGACCGGAGAGGAGAAGCCCGGCCGTCAGGGGCCCGGTCTCGCGAATGAGTGCGAGTGCCAAAGCGGCAGGGATAAGCGCTTCTGCGCCAAACCGCTCTAGCGACGCCCGCGTGTGCATCGAGAGCACAATACCCACTGCCAGACCGGATGCTCCGATAAGTGGGGTTGACCGCCAGCCGATCTCGTAGAGTTGCCGCAGCGTTTCCCGAAGCTCGTAGGGCGGTAGCACGGCGTCTCGGATTGCGCGGAGGGCGAATACCACGGCGTCGCCGACGCCGGCGAGTTGAGAGCCGAGGGCTCCGGTCAGTAGAGCCCCCGACGTCGATGGTGGTTCGTGTGCCATGGGGTGGTCCGGTTCAGAAGAGCCAATACGAGACACCGACGCCGAGCAGCACCGCATCCGCCCTGAGTCGTTCCTCGGTCAGCGTGGTATCGCTGGCGTAGGTGGCGCCCGGTCGGACCCACAGATAGCCGCCAAACAGACTCACACCGACGCGCGGAGTGACGTTGACCCAGAACGACGCGACCGCGCTGAGCGCTGGAGCATTGTTGACTCCGATGGCTCGTCCGGGGGCGACCTGCGTGGTATCGAGCGTGAGCGAGTTAAAGGAGTATCCACCGACGACCGACATCGACGCTCCAAGACGGTCGCCCGACACCGCATATTCCACACCCGCCATCACCGGTCTGACGGTCATGGTGGCCAAGGCGGGGGCACCGCTTGGCGTCGTTTTCAACGGCAGTCGCATCCAGCTCATACTGAGCGACGGACCCCATCCGGTGCGCGACCGCAGCCGGATGACCGGATTGATGCCACCCCCGTTCCCCAGCGCCCCGTCGGGGGTGAGGTTGAATGTGCCGCCAACGCCGACTCTCAGAATTCTGGACGGTTCGTGCGCGTCCGGCGGAGGGATGCTCGGGAGACGCCCTGGCCGGTCACGGCCGGCCACCGCGGGTGGCCCCACTTCGAGTGACACGGAGACAGCGCGGACGCCTTCGACACTGCGGACGAGCTCTTCGGCGCGTGTCGCCAGCTCCGGCGCGCTGACGCGTCCCGAGAGTTCGACGCGACCATCACGCACGTCGACGATGATTCGTTCGAGTCCGAGCGCTTCGTCGTTGACGAGTGCGGTTCGCACGCGCATCGTCGTTCGGGCATCTTCAAAACTGGCGTCTGCAGTGTCGACGTGACCCCTGGCCCCACAGCCAACCCCGGAGACGGACACGAGCAATACCAGAGTAGAAAGCGCGATTCGGGGAGCGGTTACGCCCCGAGCACGGCCATCAGCGTTCATCTTTTCCGCCCGTGCCCATCCGTCGGCGTTCATGGCGCAGGCATGTGACCCAACCATCAGCGCTCATTTCGTAGGCTCGTGACCCAATCAGCGATCGTATCCTGCACTTCCGTATACGTTGCCTCCAGCGGTGGCGCTTCTCGGCCGCGCACTTTTAGCGAATGGTCGCCTCCCGCCACACACCACAATTGCGCACGGGCGCAGGCATCGACCACCGACTGGATTTCGGACTCGGTGCCAAACGGGTCGCGGCTGCCTTGTACAAACAGCATCGGGGCTGTGATGTCCGGCAGATGGGTGTCGCGACGCTTTTCCGGACGACCCGGCGGATGGAGAGGATAACCTAGAAATACGAGCCCCGCGACCGACAAGTCATCAGCGTCGGCCGCTACGACCTGCGAGGCGATTCGGCCCCCCATCGACTTTCCACCAACTACGAGTCGCGTGCGGGCCGACGGCACAATCGTGCGTGTGGTGTCGATTGCCGCGTGATAGCAGTACTCCAGCCGGCCCCGCGCGTCGGGCGCGCGACGCCCTCGCTCCAGGTAGACGAAGTTGAAGGTGACGACATCCAGGCCACGGTCACAGAGGCCGTGAGCAAACGCGGTCATGAAACCGCTGCTTTGCGGCGCGCCAGCCCCTGGTGCGAGCAACAGCGTCGCCGCGCCGACACCTGGGCCCGTGGTTGGCGCGGATGGATAGTGCAGCCCGGTCACCATACCGGACACGCCGACATCAATGTCGAATGCGGTTGGTTGGGTCACGACGACGAGACCTCGTGCGGTCCCCGGAGTCGGGCGGTTTCAAGCATCCGCCCGGCCGCCTGCCGAAATTCGTCGTGCCAATGATGCCCGCCCTCAAAGACAACGGATTCCGTGTGGCACCCAGTCGTCGCGAGAAACGCGAGGTCATGGCCCATGTGCGCAGAAGTGTAGGAAGTATCCTCGCGACCGCGTCCGATCAGCACGCCCGGCCAGGTCAGACGGGTGTCGTCGCACAGCTCCGGTGGCACATCACCCGCGAGCGCGATGACCCCTGATGCGCGTCGCGACCCTCTCGTCGCAGCCCGATACGCCATCGCCACGCCCTGCGAGAATCCGCTGTAGATGAGCGGCCGGGCCGCGCCGGAGTGACCGGTCACGGCCTCGACAACCGAGTCGACATACCGAAGGTTGTCGGTGATCATCTGCTCCCGGTCCTGCGATGTCATCCAGCACCCCACGACCGTTCCGGTCTTTCGTGCGTAGAAACGGTGCAGCGCCTGCACCGACACGATCAGCCAGGCTGTTGCGCCCGGGACCCGGGACAGCTCGTCGAGGTGATGTTCGGCGTTTTCTCCGTAGCCATGAAACCCGACAAGGATAGGGGCTGACTCGGAAGCGACGGTGGAGGGGGCTCGTACCACATAGCGACCATGCGTGCGGGCCTCCGCTGTGTGGACGACCGTCGTCGGTGGTTGGCTCACGCGCTGTATTCTAGTTGGCCTGCAACGGATGATTGCTACGTCTGTGGCGCGCGCGGCCCCGCTGGCCAGGCGTGACGAGCGCGCATACAGGCGGCATGCGAGGACGGGAACAACGCCGGCGGGCAGGATGCCCGGTCGTTTCCTAGTTACCTTTCAACCCTTGCAGGCCACTAGCAATACCAGGCTACTTGCACTACTTTGTGAGATCGTTCAGCCGTTTCGCTGGGGTTTTTTGACAAGTTTTACGACAATGTTGGGACAGACGAAGTTCGCCGGTTTCGTGAGTGTTTTGGTGCTCTTCCAGAAGAACGCGTCTTGTCGCACGATTTGGACGATGTGACAAAGTATTACTAGTCTTCTGTACCAGTGTTCCTGCGGTAGGGTTCCTGGCGCGACGTCGGCCGACAAGGTGGGAAAGCGAACAAACTGGGCATCCCTGACCGACGAGCAGCGCGCCCGGCGGGGATGCCCCGTGAGCGACGTATTGTCGGACAGCTGATACCGAGGACCAGTGTTTGTCCCGGATCGCAGGATGCCGACCGAGGAGTACACGATGCCAAGAGTTGAATTTGACCAGCTACCAGAAGATGCCAGGGTGTGGATTTTTTCCGCCGAGCGTGTCCTCACCGCTGAAGAGCAGCGGTCGCTCCTGGACGCGGTGGACGGATTTCTGGGCGGGTGGGGCGCCCACGACCGACCGCTCGTCGCCGGGCGTGACTTGCGCTATGACCGTTTCTTGTTCGTGGCGGTCGACCAACGGAGTGTCGGGCCATCAGGCTGTTCCGTCGACGCGTTGGTTCGGACGATGAAGGCTCTCCAGAGCGAGCTCGGGATCGAGCTCGTCAACCACGCTCCGGTGCTGTTTCGGCGCGACGATGAGATTGAGCGGGTCGCTCGCGAGGAGTTTGCGGAGTTGGCGGCGGCCGGCGCGGTAGGGCCGGACACCACCGTATTTGACAACACCCTGACCCGTCTTGGCGATGTCACGAGCGGACGCTGGGAAACGAAGGCCGCGGACTCGTGGCACGGTAAGGCGTTCTTTTAGCGGGTTGGGACCCGGTCCGCCCATCGCCCGCGTCGGCGACGAGTGGGAGGAGGTGCGGATACGCGTGATGAGCCAGCCGCGGTACCAGGCTCGGTGGTGCACACAAGACCGCGCGGTCAAGCAGTAGCGACTAGTAGACGACGATAAAACTGTCGTCCGTGGCGACAGCGACCGCCGGTCCACTCCCGCTGGCGATTGTCTCGATACCACCGCCAGCGACGCCGAGGGGCTGTCCCTTCCGGTCAAAGATTTGCCAGGACAGCGTGCCTCCCGCTCGGAATCCCGGCGCATCACCCCAGGCCAGGATGGTGTCGCCCCGCCCATTGGTTGCGATCGCCGGGTTCTTGCGGCGAAAACGGGCCGTACCGTCCGGTGAGACGGCATTGTGCACGGCGTCCACTGGTGCCACAAAGACTTCGCCGTTCGTTTCCCACGCGACCCGCGTTTCGCTCGGACCAGCGGCAAACGTGGTTGTTGTCACTGGGCAGGCGCCGAGCGACCACGCCTGGATCAACTGGTCGCTGAAGGTCTCGCCATCCTCCGACGTGAGCAGCCGTTGGCCACGTTCCAAATTATTGCCGGCACCGCGATACGATACCCACACGCGATCGTCGCGACGAAACGCGTCAAGACTGCAGCATCCGCACGCGCCTTCTGCGACAGGGCTGATGACCGCCGGGGTAGAAAACGTGTCGCCGCCGTCGCTGGAGCGGGCGAGATACACGGCCCGGTGCGCGTCATCCTCACCCTCTGGTGTTCCCGCGTGCCAGGCCACCCAGACGTGACCGCTCTCATCCGCCGTCACCGTCGGGCGTGCTTCTATGAGTCCAAACGGTTTTTCCCAGAGGACACGCTGCGGTTCGAAAACGGACCCGGGCGTGTCCGCTGGCTTTCGACTGTAGATGATCTCCAACGGATTGGTCCCAAACCACACCGCATGCAGCACGGGTCGGTCATCGTCGGCCCGATACCCGATCGCCATGTCGCCCCCGTCCATCGGACCCATCCCAACGGCCGAGCGGTCATCGCTATTGACCCGGACGGAAGCGGACCAGTTGGTGTCCGTTGGGGATCGATGCGTGTGATAAACGTTCCCACCTGTCATCGCCCCCCGGAAATACATCAAATGAAGGACCCCGCTCGAGTCAAACGCCAGCTGGGGCATCCGCCCACCGCCGGGCACTCGGAGTTCGGTCACGGAGGGTACTGACGGAATGCACGCAGAGAGGCCGCTCATGAGCAGGAGCGACGAGAGGCACCATACGATGCTGTGTCTCGGATCTGTCATTGTCTGTCACTAGTGTGAACGGTTCGTCTGTCGATGACGCTGAATCCGAGCATTACAAACCAAGACATCCGGTGGAATCTAGCGCCTGGCGCTCGCAAGCCCGGTGCGTTGTGGCGACACTTTCTCCTAAGCCGTGCTGGACTGTGGCGCATCCGTGACGTCAGTCAAGAAGCCGGCTACGACGCCAGCTACGAAAATCTTGACACATCATGTAAGGATTTCGCATCGACCCCCCTGTGCCAATAATCTGTGAGACAACCTCCTTGATGAGATTAGTGTAGGGGCGGGGAAGGTTGGAGAGATGAGTCGCATGCAAGAAGTCGTGGAGCTGGACGTGTGGTCGCGGCGT
>CAUZIB010000008.1:0-87922 GCA_963579735.1 Vicinamibacteria bacterium
TGATGCTGCTCACCGGCGTGCTGCTTGTGGGGTGCGCCGCAGAACCTGAAGGCCCGCCTCTTCTACCGACGGCCACGGTGGCGGAGCTCATGTCAACGATGATTGACCCGGCCGCCGACCTCGTCTGGGACGCGGTGGGTACGGTCATTACCGCGGAAGGCGTCGACCACTGGGAGCCAACGACTGACGAGGAGTGGGCGACGGTGCGAAGTGGCGCGATGACCATTACGGAAAGTGCGAACTTGTTGATGATTGGCGAACGCGCGCGCGACCAGGACACCTGGATGCGGATGGCTGAGGGTATGCACGCCGCGGGACTTCTGGCACTCGATGCCGCCGATGCTAAAGATGTGGAGGCGATATTCGCAGTAGGAGAAGCGGTCTACAACGCGTGTGATAGCTGTCACAACTTGTACTGGGTGGGCGATGCCGACCGTGGTCGCGTCAGCGAGTAGCGTGGTCAATCCCATCGCGAATCGCCCGTGAAAACTGATTTTTTTGGGGGGGGCTTTGACTGGGCGCTGTTTAGGGCATAATACGCAGGGCTGGCCGCCTTTCGGCCGGGCAATAGTTTGCGGTTTGGCGCATAGGGGGTAGATCAAAGATGCGGAATGTTTTTCGAAGTGGAATGATCGCGGTGGTGGTGGCTACCGTCGCCGTCTTCTTGACAGTGCAGCCTTTGGCAGGGCAGTCGGATGACTACCAGGCCGAGCGGACTGCCGATGGCCGCCCGGATCTTAATGGGATCTGGCAAGCCCTAGGCTCGCACCACTGGGACCTCGAGGGGCATGCCGCTCGACCGGGACCCGTCGTCGAACTGGCGGCGCTCGGTGCGATCCCAGCCGGTCTTGGTGTGGTCGTCGGCGGGGAAATCCCGTATACCGATGAAGCCCGTGCACAGCAGCAGGAAAACCTGGAATATTGGCTTGACCGCGACCCCGCGGCGAAGTGCTATATGCCAGGCGTGCCCCGGGCCAATCTGATGCCGTATCCGTTCCAGATTGTCCAGACGCCGGAATACATCTTGATGGCGTATGAGTTCGCGAGCGCGAGCCGGATCGTCTATATGGACCGACCCGACATGGAAGCTCCGGTCAACACTTGGATGGGACACTCGCGTGGGAGCTGGGACGGCGAGAGCCTGGTCATCGACGTCAGCAAGCAAGTACCTGACACCTGGCTGGACAGCTCTGGGAACCACCACAGCGACCAGTTGAGCGTCGTGGAACGGTATACGGCGATGAGTCCCTATCACCTCATTTACGAGGCGACGATCGAAGATCCGGCCGTCTACACGCGCCCGTGGCAGATTCGGGTGCCGCTTTACAAGAGGATCGATGAAAACATGCAGCTCCTCGAATACAAATGCGTCGAGTTTGCCGAAGAGCTCATGTATGGTCACCTGCGGAAAGATCCCGATTTGACCCCGAGCTATCGCCCCAGCGGCTACGGCTCAAATCGTGACTCGATCCCAGAGCCGCCCCAATAGCGTGAGTTCTGCTCCTGGGCAGCTTTTGCGCAGGGCCGGTCGGCGATAGCCGGTTGGTGATAGATTGTTCCGGTCCGTCGGTGACACGCGCTAGGCGTCCATCGGTGGCCGGCACATGCCGACCTTTCTGAAGACGGGCGCACAGGGCAGATTTCTGGACAGATGGTATAGAATGTTGAATGGATATATTCTCAGTACAGAGGAGGCGAGACTGATGAAGATAAAAGTTGCAGTCGTAGCGGCAGGCGTTGGGCTTCTGTTGGCCGGAAGTCTGGTAGCTCCGGTAATTGCTCACCATGCGTTTTCGGCCGAGTTCGACGCGGCCCGACCGCTGCACATGGAAGGCAAAGTCGTCAGGATGGAGTGGATCAACCCTCACGCATGGCTCCACATGGAAGTCGAGAATGAGGACGGAACCATGACCACTTGGATGGTTGAAGGCGGAACACCCAATACACTGTTCCGGCGTGGCTTCACCCAGGACTCGCTCGAGATTGGCACCGAAGTCATCGTTGACGGGTACCAGGCGAAAGACGGTTCAGACAAGATGAACGGTCGCGACCTGACGTTCAGAGATGGTTCCAAGCTCTTCATGGGATCGTCCGGAACCGGTGCGCCGACTGATGGCCGTGACGCAACCGAACCGGAATAGAAGTCTGTAACATCCTGGGCAGCAGGGAAGGCGTCTCGCCCTTTTAGATCTGTCCGACGTAGATTTCACGGAGCCTCGGGGATGCTGCTCTTCCAGAGCTGCAGACCCGGGGCTTTCGTGTTCCTGGACTGGCCTGCAAGCGGAGAATCCAGACGGGATGGGTCCCAGGTGAAGTCCTCTGCTGTCATCCCGCCCGTACGCCATACCTGTCGACTCATTTCACGCCGCAACCGGCGACCGCAGCCCCCTCGCGACTGCTGTGACCCCATCAAGGCAGCCCGCAGCCTGGCGGTCGCCTCGTTTGCCCCGCGGTAGGCGGCAGCTTGCGGTCAGCCCGATCCCGTTCGGGCAAGCCTGCAGTCCGCACTTCGTACCCCGCAGCCCGCGGTCAGCTCGTCACGGTGGGCGATGTTCGCGTCCTCCTTCCGCGGCCGGGATTCGATCGGGAGCGTCAGGGATTTGGGAATTTGGCGAGCGCTCATCGCGGCACAACGTGTGGCGGTTACAGAACCACCCAAGCCCGCAGACGTACTCAAGGCCGATAGGAAGGTGGGTAGGCAGACAGGGGGCTTGCTTTCGCGGTGCTGCGGCTTTTGCACCGCGAAGACGCGACAGAAACGCGGCCGCCTTAGTGGGACCGGCGGTCGTTGGATGGAATTACGACAGCAATCCAATGAGCCGCGCGCCGATGATGACGCCGGACCAAAGTCCGAGCGACGTCAGACCAACAACTTTTGGCCAGAACGAACCCAGCTGCGAATCGTCCATGTTGCACATCTTGCGACGCACGGTGACCGTCAGGATCAACGCGACGAGCATCGCCTCAGCCTTCCACCAGAAGAACGGGCTGTAATACTGCTTCATGGCCAACGAGAGCATCTGCGGCGTCCCGGTGATCAGTAGCACCACAAACGCGAGGATGAGGTAGGGCTCGGTCGCTTTGGCGAGTTGCCGGATCGGAGTTCCGGTCAGACCGCGGCCCATGAGCCGCAAATCGACCACGATCACCGCACCGGAAAAGAGCGCCACCGCGACCAGGTGGATGATCTGGACAATCGGCATCGACCAGGTGGTCGCGGAAAAATACTGCGCGAGACTGGTCGTTGTCATCCACTGGAATAAAGGCAAGAGTGACATATTAGATTCTCGCTTCTTGGTGACTGGTCCGGCTACTCAGCAGCATTCAATGCGACCCACCACTCGGGCACGAGTGCGCTATAGGCAATCATTCGTCCGGTCATGATAATCACGGCCCACATGGCCAGAGACGCGATGCCAGCAATCTTGGCGCCGCGTGGCGTCACGGGGTCGTTTTCCCACTGGGTGACGGTTTGCTCTGTCGTCAGGTGAAAGACACCAGCATTGATGCCGGCCAGAATCATCAAAGCATTCTTGACCCAGAAATAGAAATTCTCGTGATAAGTCAGCGGCTTGCTGTAGGCCAGCAGGAATCCGCTAACGAGGGTCACGACAAAAGCCGCAATCATCCACGGAAAGATTCGCTCGGTGATCTTTGACACGGGCACGGTCTTGAGGGCGATTCCCACGAGCCGCATGTCCCAGAAACCGATGAGACCCGCAAACGCCGCCATGCTGATAAGGTGCAGCGTGAGCAGAAACGGGTAGGCGTTTATCGACTGGCGCAGCGCGACACTGCTTTCCAGTGCGTCCATCCACTCGAAGAGACCAGTAAAAGGCATTCTGGGAGAATCCTCAATCTTCAGCGTATACAGCTTGACGGGTCCCGCGGAGGGCGGGGGGCGCCCCTGCTAACGAAAATGAACCGATCAGTGCCTACTTGTAGCCGGCAGCGCCCCCGTCCAGCCCAGTACGTCGAGCTGAGTATATGGGCGCTCAGAGTACAACAAGCGATCCTCTCGTGCAACTTTCGGAAGGAGGTGCCGGCCACACGCTCGGGCTCGAGAAATCGGGTGAGAAGCGGGACGTGTGCGCGCACGCCAACATATGGCGGGGAGAAACTGCGCTCGAAGATTCCTTGACACGGTATTGGCGCGAAGCTTCAATGGTCCCCATGACTCGCATACCGTCGTATCGCACTGTCCTGATTGGGTTGCTACTCGGGGGAATCTGCACCGTCACCGCGGCGACGCCGGCGGGCGCACAGACGGTGTCGACGCTCATTGGTACCGGTGAGCCCGGACAGTCAGACACCGAGGTCAACAACCCGTATGGGGTGGTGATCGGGCCCGATGGTGCCCTGTATTTTTGCGACCTCGATAATCAGCTGATTCGGCGTCTCGACTTGGCCACGGGAACAACCTCAGTTGTCGCGGGGAACGGTGAACGTGGCTATGCGGGTGACGGCGGTCCAGCCACCGCCGCCAGCCTCAACATGCCGCACGAGATTCAGTTCGATACGGAGGGGCACCTTTTTATTGTTGAGCGGGACAGTCATGTCGTGCGCCGGGTCGATGCCGTCACTGGGCTGATCTCGACGGTTGCCGGAAGCGGGGAGCCCGGTTTCAGTGGTGACGGCGGTCCGGCGACCGCGGCGCAGCTGCAACGTCCGCACAGCATCGTGTTTGACCCGGACGGGCGTCTCTTGATTTGCGATATCGGGAACCACCGTGTTCGCCGCGTCGACCTCGATACGGGCGTAATCACAACGTTTGCCGGCACCGGCGAGCGTGCGCCGACACCGGATGGGGCGCCGATCGCCGGGACACCGCTCAACGGACCCCGGGCCATGGCTTTCGACCCCAACGGCGTGTTGTATCTCGCGCTGCGCGAAGGCAACGCCATTTATCGCATCGATCTCGAGGCTGAGCGCATCCACCACGTCGCGGGGACCGGTGAGCAGGGATACACGGGTGACGGTGGCTTGGCTGCGGTCGCGACGCTCGCAGGGCCAAAGGGTTTGGCCTACGCGGACGACAGACTCTACGTTGCGGACACGGAGAACCATGTCATCCGGATGGTCGACCTCGACACGGGTGTCATTTCTACGGTGCTCGGCAGTGGAGAGCGCGGGGATGGCCCTGAGCACGACCCGCTGGCCTGTAAGCTGGCACGGCCTCACGGCGTGTTTGTCGATCCCGAGGGCCGTTTGCTGGTCGGTGACAGCGAAGCCCACCGAATCCGCCGGCTCGAAAACTGAGGGGACGAGTTTCAACGTCCTGACAGGGAGCATTTCACCCAGTCGAGGCGACCGCGGTCGTCGGCTCGCTCTGGGCCGTGACAAGTGATGGCCCCGGTACGCTCTTGCGCGGGACGCGAGCCGGGGCGGTGTACTACACGTCCGAGAGCGGCGCGGTCGCCAGTGGTCCCGTGCTGTCCCCGAGTGTCTCCGCGTCGACGCCTGCCTTGTCGAGGACGGAGAGTAGGAGGTTGGCCATCGGCGTGTCCTGGTCTTCGGGATACGCCAAGTGACGTCCACCCTTCAGGCGTCCGCCGCCGCCACCCGCGACCAGACAGGGGAGATTGGTGTGCTCGTGTAGGTTGCCGTTCCCGATACCGCCGCCGTACACGATCATCGAGTTGTCCAGCAGTGTGCCATCACCGTCCGGGGTGCTGCGCAGCTTGTCGAGCAGATACCCGAGCATCTTCACGTGGTAGGTATCGATCTTTGCCTTCTTGGCGATGTATTCGGAGTCGTTACGGTGATGGGACACGGTGTGATGCTGGTCGGGTACACCGATCTGCGGATACGTGCGCGGGCTTGTTTCGCGCGCCATCATCATCGTGACCACCCGCGTCACGTCAGCCTGGAAGGCCAGCGCTTGCAGGTCGAACATCAATGTCGCGTGTTCCTCGAATGTCTCGGGGATGTCTATCGGCCGGTCAGGCAGCTCGACCAGCGTTTGGTCACCCCGTGATTCGGTCCGCTGAATACGCTGCTCGATATCGCGCACCGCATCGAGATACTCGCTGAGTTTGTTTCGGTCGTTCGGCCCGAGCGTTCGTTCGAGGCTGAGTGCTTCTTCGGTGACGGAGTCAAGAATGCTACCGGTCTGCCGGACCTGCGCAAGACGGTCCGCGGCGTTGCCGCCGTCTCCAAACAGTCGCTCGAATACGACCCGCGGATGTGGCTCCATCGGCAACGGCGTGGTCTCGTTTCGCCATGAGATGGTGTTTGAGTAGAAACAGTCGCCGGTGTCGCAGGCGATCGCCGTCGGTGTTTCGAGCACCATCTCGAGCGACGGCAGCGGCGTCTCTTTTCCGAGCGTGCGCGCGGCAATCTGGTCCGCGGTTGTGCCGAGCTTGATACTGGTGGGCCCAACCCGACCACGGCGCTCCCACGCATGCACACCGCTCAGCCAGACGGCGGTGGCGCGTGGATGGTCGCCGTTTCCATCCCCAAAGGAGTCGGCTTGACGGTGGGCCAAACCGCTCAAGACCAACAACTGGTCGCGGAACGGCTCGATCGGGCTCAGGATCGGCGAGAACCCGAATCCAGCTCCGGTTGTCGTCGGGACGAATTGCTCTTGAATGACACCGTTGGGGACATAGACGAAACCGAGGCGTCGTATCGGCGCGGTCAGTGTCCTCGCCAACGCCGATGCCGCCGGCACCATCGCATCGAGGAGTGGTAGCGCCATTGTGGTCCCCAGACCCCGCAAAAATGTGCGACGGGGTAACGCCTTCTTGGTAATCATCATGACGCGGTCTTCCTCATCTGGAACGGAGTGCTATTGACGATACCCAAAACGATTGACGAGAAGCGGTGCTCGTCGTCCGCGGACTCGCGGACGATCGCCCTGACCGTCGGAGTATCAAAATGCTCGACATTGCGGCCCAGCGCATACATTAAAAGTTTCTCGGTCACGGTCGTGACGAATCGCTCAGGCGCTCGCATCAGCTCTGCGCGCAGACCGGCCGGACCCTCGAACGTCGAGCCGTTGGGGAGCCGTCCGGATGCGTCGATTGGTTCGTTTGACTCGGATCGCGCGCGCCAACGACCGACTGCGTCAAAGTTCTCCAAGGCAAAACCCAGTGGGTCCATCTGTGCATGACAGCTCGCGCAGGCTGGGTTGGCTCGATGCTGCTCCATCGCGTCGCGCATGGAGCGCGGCTGGCCGTCGTCGGTCGTCTCTGCCAGCGCCGGTACATTGGCGGGTGGAGGAGGCGGTGAGGCAGCCAGAAGGTTTTCGAGAATCCACTTGCCCCGAAGGACTGGGGACGTGCGAGTGGCATACGACGTGAGCGTCAGGACGCTTCCGTGACCCAGCAGGCCACGTCGATTGTCGTCGGTCAACCCGACGCGGCGGTAGTGACTGCCGTAGACATGCGGGATGCCGTAGTGCGCTGCCAGTCGTTCGTTCAAGAACGTGTAGTCCGCCGTCAGTAGTTCCGGTATCGGTCGGTCGTCCCGCACGATGCTGCGAATAAAGAGCTCAGTCTCCTGTCTGAGCGCTTGTCGCAGGTTTTCGTCGAACTCCGGGAAGAACCCCGCGTCGGGCTCTTTGGCATCAATGTCTCGGAGAAAGAGCCACTGCTCAGCAAAGTTTGTGACCAAGGCGTTGGCACGCGAGTCGGCCAGCATGCGGCGCACTTGTTGGTCGAGCGTGTCAGCGTCTCTGAGCTCACCACGTACCGCCGCGTCGATCAGCTCATCGTCGGGGATGCTGCTCCACAAAAAAAATGAGAGCCGGGACGCGAGCTCGAGGTCGCTCACGGCATACGTCTCGCCAGGGCCGGTATCGGCGGGGTCGCGTTCGATCCGAAACAGGAATTCTGGGCTTACCAGGACCCGCTCCAGCGTCCTCTGGATTCCGCGCTCGAAGCCTCCTTCGATGCGGCCATTCTCAAAAAACGGCAGGAGCCGGTCGAGGTCCGCGGTCGTGACCGGTCGCCGATACGCGCGCCGTGCCAGCGTCGCGGCAATCTCCGTGGCGCAGGCCCGCTGCTGCTCCAAAGAAGCGCCCGTGCCGGGGACACACACAAACAGACGCTGTCGACTCGGCGTGGCGCCAGCACCGTCCGCTCCAAACGGACCACTGACCGTGACTCCCGCGATGGCCGGCTGTCGGCCTCGCGTGCGTCGAGCCCGGCGGACAAGGCTCTCATCCTTTGCGGCGCTGCGCGGCAAGAACGTGACGACAATGTCTCGGGGACCGGCGCCGAGCGGAATTCGTATCTCGACAGGGGGGTCGGCTTCGAACGTGAACACGCCGCTGGCCAGACGTTCGGGCGGATTGTCTCCCATTGTCACGGTTCGGACCCGGCGTCCATCCACGCTGATCTCAAGCTCGTGCGGCTCGCGCGCGGCGCCCGCGAAATCCACCGTAATCAGATACTCGCCATCGAGCGGCATGTGGCTGACGATGCGGTGCCCGCCACGTGTGCCCAGCGGCATACCCGGGAGGTGGTCGTCTTGCACGAGCTCTCGATCGAGCCGATACGTGTCCACGATCGGCAGCATCGTCGGGTCGCCGACCGCCAGCCGGCTCACCTTGCGCGCTGCGGCCAGGTAGCGCTCCATGAGCGTCGGCGATACAAAGAGCAGGTCCGCGAGGTTGTCAAAGCCGCTGGTGGCATTGTCCGCAGGCAGGAGGACCGAGACGTCCAGCTCCTTTGGCAGATGGTCCAGCGCGAGTAGGTCGCGGATGGCGTTCTGATACTCGGTGCGGCTCAAGCGGTGAAGCGTGGCCCGGCGGCCCGGGTCCGGCGCGGCGGCCGCTGCACTGTCGAGCGCGCCTTCGAGCCACGTCGCGAGTGCGTCGTTGGTCGCGTCATCTGGTCGGGGCCGACCGGCGGGAGGCATTGCTCCGGCCCGAAGTTTGACGACCACGCGTTCCCAGAGTGCGGGATGCTGGGAGACGTCGGAGGCGTCCAACGTGTCGAGCGCGAGACCGCTTTCTCGGAGCTGCGCAACGAGCGGTGAGGGGGGCGCTCCCCGTCCGGCGATCACATCCTCGTTGTGACAGCTCACGCAGTATTCATCGATCAATGAGGCTGCCTCGACCGCCGACGTCACCGGGCGCGTCTCGGCGCTTGCGAGGCCTCGGGCCGAGAATGAAAGGATGCCGACAACCAAAGGGAGGAGCAGAGGAATCCGAGTACAGTTTTTCACAAGTAATACGCTTATACGCTGCCCAAGATCCCTTGTCAACACAGGGCGACAGCGATACGATGGCGTTGCGTTTCCAACGAGTTAGAACCCTGGTCGAAACAAATGTGCCATCCTGGTCGCCGATGCGTCCCGACCAGCGGCGTTGCCCGTCTCTCGTATACGCTCAGTCCGGGTGCCCATCACGTCTGATGCGCCGCGCACGGAAGATCTCTTGGGTCCGCCAATACTGCATCCAGCATCTCGAGCAAGAGCTAACAATAACAACCTAGGTCACCACATGGTTCGTATCCCATTGCTCCGTTCTGTTCTGCGCTCTCCAATTCTTCGTTCTCCCAGCTTTCATTCTAGCGGTCACAGCACGATAGTCACGTGCAGTCGCGCCGCCGCCGGCCTCGTGGTCGTGGTGGCTGCCGTATCGGTGACCCTCCAGGCGCAGCGTGCACCCGGTGCTCTGGGGCTCGCCGCGGAACTTACCGACGCCGTCAAGACGAATGACGCCGAGCGCGTTGCCGCCCTCTTGACAGACGGGTTCCCACCGGGAGGAGCAGAAGGCGACGGCACGACGCCACTGCATTGGGCCAGCCGAGTGGGTAGTCTTCCCATCGCGCGTTTGCTCATCGACCGCGGGGTCGACGTAGACGCCGCCAACCGATACGGGGTCACACCGCTCACGCTTGCGGCCACCAACGGCAGCGAATTGATGACCGCCGCTCTGCTCGATGCCGGGGCCGACCCGAACCTCACCACACCCGGTGGCGATACTCCGCTCATGCTGGCGTCACGGACGGGTCGAGTGGGCGTCGTGACGCGGCTGCTGGAGGCCGGGGCCGACCCCAACGTCACAGAATCGTGGCGAGGGCAGACGGCATTGATGTGGTCTGCGGCTGAAAACAATGTTGAAGCGATCGAGGCGTTGGTCGCGGCCGGAGCGAATGTAGACGCGGCATCAGCCGGTCTCATGCGGCCTCTCCACTTCGCCGTCCGGGACGGACATATCGACGCCGTGCGCACTTTGGCCGCAGCGGGCGCCGACATCGATACGCCGTTGAACAACACGTCGCTGCTGGCCTTGGCCGTCATAAATGCACACTTCGAGCTGGCGGCGGTGCTGGTCGACCTCGGAGCCGACCCCAACGTCGAGGATCGTCGCGGCTCCGTTCTCCACGCGTTGGCCTGGATGCGCCGCCCTGGCTCGGGTCGTCCGCCAATTCCCACGGGCACGACAGACAGTCTCGACTTGGCCCGGAAAATCCTGGAACGGGGCGCCGATCCGGACGTCCGGATTGCGTGGGCGGAGATTCCGTTTGAGGTGGATCTTGGAATTACGCGTCCGCCCCCAAATATTTCCGTCGGCAGAAGTTTTTTGAGTTTTATCGGGGCAACGCCGTTCTACCTCGCGGCCAAACACGCCGACATGGACTACATGCGAGTCCTTGCCGCCCATGGTGCCGATCCGATTGCTGCGACCGACCAGGGCGTGACCCCACTGATGGCTGCCGCGGGTGTTGGGTTTTGGGATGGAGAAAGCCCAGGTCCGCTCAACGGGACACCAGATACGGTCCGTCTGGAAGCGGTCAAATTGGCGCTCGCGCTAGGCAACGATCTCCACGCCAGTACCGATTTCGGGACCACCCGGCTCGAGGGTGATGGTTCGGATCTACGCCTCCGGCATCCGGTAAACCTGCCAGAGTTCGATGTCCAGCGTGACCGCGGCGATATGCGGTGGGGCGAGAGCACGGCCCTTCATGGCGCCGCGATGATCGGGGCAAACCTCATCGTCGAGTTCTTGGTCGAGCAGGGCGCGGACGTCGATGCCCAGAATTCGCTTGGGTGGACACCGCGGATGGTGGCCGAAGGAGTCTTTGTGGCCAACACCCTGAAGGCGTGGCCGGAGACGGTTCAGCTGCTCGAGCAGCTAGAGCGAGACGCCTCGGAGTAGTTCTTGGCGGCAGGTTCAAAAACACTCGTTGAAGAAGGACACGGTTACCCGGAGAAAGGACACCAGATGCGAAAAAGCGGACTGTTCGCGCTCGTCGCGGCGTTTGTGGCGATGTCGATATGGATCACGACCGGCACCGACGGCGTGCTCGCGGCCGGTGGAGACGGCGTGATCAGTGGCACGGTGACGAGCGCGAACGGCCCGGAGGCCGGCGTGTGGGTGATCGCCGAGACGGACGAGCTCGAAACGGTCTTTCGCAAGATCGTCGTCACCGATGACGCCGGTAGATTTCTGCTGCCAGAGTTGCCCGACGTGAGCTACGACGTCTGGGTGCGAGGCTACGGGCTGGTCGACTCGCTACCGGTTTCCGTGCCATCGGGCGAAGAGGTCGATCTCGCGGCAATCGTGGCCGCCACTCCTCAGGAAGCCGCTCAGGTATACCCGTCAAACTATTGGTTGTCCCTGATCGACTTGCCGGACTCGCATGAGTTTCCGGGCACCGGGCCAGAGGGGAATGGGATCAATCCGAATCTCAAGAGCCAAGCTGAGTGGATCAACGTCTTGAAGGGATGCCAGCGGTGCCACCAGGTCGGGAGCGAGAGCACGCGCACCATCCCCGATCTCCTCGAGTTCGACTCGACAACCGCCGCCTGGGACGACCGTGTGCAGCGTGGGCAGCGCGGTTCGCTCATGAATAGTTTTATGACGCAGTTTGGTCGCGACCGCGGTCTGGCGATGATGGCCGACTGGAGCGACCGGATCGCGGAGGGGGAGACCCCCGAGGCGCCGCCGCGGCCATCTGGCATTGAGCGGAACGTCGTCTTGACGATGTGGAACTGGGGCGACAGTGTCGCGTTTGTGCACGATGAGATCGCGACTGACAAACGCGACCCGCGCGTGAACGCGAACGGTCCGATTTATGGAGTCGACATCGGTAACGACTTCCTGCTGGTCACCGACCCGAATCAGCACCGGTCGGAGATGATCAAGATCCCACTCCGCGCGCCGCGAGACACCGTCCCGTCAATGTTCACCACCGAAGGCTTCAAGCCGTGGCGCGACTTTGGCGAACGAGCCGTCTGGAACGATCCCGCAAACCCTCATAACCCCATGCTCGACGCCGAAGGCCGGGTCTGGTTGACCACGCGTGTGCGCGCACCCGCGAATCCGGACTGGTGCCGTGAGGGGTCGAGTCATCCGTCAGCCCAATATTTCCCCATCGAAAGGTCGGGGCGGCACGCGGGGTACTTTGACCCTGAAACGGAGGAGTTTGTCCTGATCGACACCTGCTTTGGGACCCATCATTTGCAGTTCGCCGAAGACGACGCCGACACGTTGTATTTCAGTGGTGGTGGCGCAGCGATTGGGTGGCTCAACACAAAGCTTTATGACCAGACTGGCGACGAGCGTCTCTCTCAGGGATGGTGCCCGACGGTTCTGGATACCAACGGGGACGGGGCGATCACAAAACCATGGAACGAGCCCTCACCGCGTGACGCCGACCCTGACGATGTCGAGTACGATCCGTCACTCGATACGCGGATCGTTGTCGGCGCGTATGGCGTCATTACCAGCCCTATCGACAACGCCGTATGGGTGGCGTCTGACCGATACCCAGGTGAGTTGTTGCGGCTCGACCCAGGTGCCAATCCGCCAGAATCCTGTATGAGTGAGCTGTATACCGTTCCCTCCGAGCACGGCTATCGCACGCGCGGGATCGACGTCGACCGCCACGGCGTGCTCTGGACCGCCTTGGCCAGCAGTAGTCAGTTTGCGAGCTTTGACCGGACCAAGTGCGAGAACCTGGACGCTCCGGCCACCACCGAGGGTCGTCAATGTGACGAAGGGTGGACCTTCTACTCCGCTCCGGGACCAACCTTCGAAGGGACCGATATCGGCACCGATTTTCACTACTACAACTGGGTGGATCAGTTCGACACCCTCGGTCTTGGCGAAAACGTTCCCATCGCCAATGGGTCGAGCTCCGACTCGCTGCTGGCACTGCTCCCAGAGACGGGTGAGTGGGTCACGATGCGTGTACCGTATCCCCAAGGGTTCCACAGTCGTGGGGTCGACGGTCGGATTGATGACCCGAACGGCGGCTGGAAGGGTCGCGGGTTGTATGCGACGTATGGCGCCGACGCGGCATGGCATGTGGAAGGGGGACCCGTCGAGCCCGGAAATCTGGTGAAGTTCCAGATTCGACCGAATCCGTTGGCCAACTAGGACACCGCCGTCGATCGCGAGGTGTCACGCCGCCCCGACGATGGCGTTCTGGAGAGTCGCGTGTCGGGCTCGCGCCCTTGTGTGACGCGCGTGCGTATTCTAGTGACTTGTTCGAACGGGCGGTACCGCACGTTGAAGAGTGCGGCTCTCGTCCGTTCTTCTTTTTTCGAGGTGTATTCATGGTGCAAGGTGGATTCATGATGAAGTGGAAAGTCATAGCGGCGTTTGGCGTGGTATTCGGAATCGCGGGAATCGGGTGGGGCGTGTCGGCGCAGCGGTCATCCGACCAGGTGTTCGAGCTGCGCATGTATGAGGCGATGCCCGGTAAACGCGATGCGCTGTCAGAGCGTTTTCACGAGCACACGATGGCGATGTTTGAAAAGGCAGGGATGACTAACGTCGGCTACTGGACCGCGTCTCCTGGCGATGCGAGTGACGACCTTTTTATCTACATGCTGTCGTATGCCTCGCGGGAAGCGAGAGACGAGACGTGGACGCGATTGGGCGAAGACCCGGACTTCCAGCGCGAGATCATTGCGGAAGAGCGCTCTGAAGAGTTCAAGCTCGTGAGCACCATTGATGCGCGCATCCTCGTCCCGACTTCCTACTCGCCGCTCAAGTAGCACCCGATCATGCCACGCCAGAGCGTCTTCGACAGGAGAGTGCCTCCAGGAGTCATTGGGGTCGTTATGTCTCTTGCGGTCGCGTCGGTTGCGCTCGCCCAAACTGGGACAAACGGAAACGAATGGGCCGTCCATGGTGGCGACAGCGGTTTTACTCGTTATGCGCCGCTCGATCAGATTGACCGTGCCACTGTCGGCGGCCTAGAAATCGCCTGGCGCCGCCCCGCGGTCGACGCGGCATTGCTTGAGAGGTGGCCGGACCTGCGGTATTCCAACCAGCTGCGCTCGACGCCGATTCTTGTGGACGATGTGCTGTACGCATCGAACGGGATCGGGCTGGTCGAGGCCTTTGATCCGGCAACCGGGGAAACACTCTGGGTGCAGGAGTATCCCGAACCTGCGGACACGGAGGACGACGCTGAGCGTGCCACCCCCCGCGGGGCCTCGAACCGGGGGGTGGCGTATTGGGCTGATACGGACCAGGCCGGGGGAGTGGGAGACCGGATTATCTCCATCCGACCGCCGTATCTCCTGGCCACCGACCCGGAGACGGGGCGTCTCATCCAGAGCTTTGGTGACGGCGGAAAAGTTAGCCTCAACTACACGACACGGGAGGGTAAGACCCTCCTCTACAGCGGCACGTCCCCGCCCCTCGTTGTCCGCGATGTCGCGATCATCGGCGCGGCGATGGCCGACCATCCGTATACCAAAGAACAGCACCCGGGCGAGGTCCGGGCGTTCGATGTCCGAACCGGCGAGCAGCGCTGGTCATGGAGCCCGATTCCCAAGGCGGGTGAATTCGGTGTCGAGACGTGGCTCGATGACTCCTGGACGTATTCTGGGATGGCCAATGTCTGGACCATGATGAGCGCCGACGAGGAGCTTGGCTATGTGTATCTCCCGACCGGTGCGCCGACCAACGACATGTATGGCGGCCATCGACCGGGCAATAACCTGTTTGCCAACAGCCTCGTGTGTGTCGATGTCGAGACCGGCGAACGGGTCTGGCATTTCCAGATGGTCCATCACGATCTGTGGGACTACGACAACAACGTCGCGCCGATTCTGATGGACATCACGGTCGAGGGACGACCGATCAAAGCCGTGGTGCAGCTGACAAAACAGGCGATCGCCTATGTGTTCGACCGGGTCACAGGCGAGCCGGTCTGGCCGATCGTTGAACGCCCCGTTCCCGGGTCAAACACGCCGGGCGAATGGATGTCGCCCACTCAGCCTTTCCCGACCAAGCCGGCGCCCTTTGATCGGCATGGCATTTCCAACGACGACTTGATCGATTTCACCTCTGAGCTGCACGCGGAAGCGGTCGAGATCTTGCGCCCGTATATTTTGGGACCAATCTTTACCCCGCCATCGATCCGAAGCGAGGACCCCGAGGACACCAAGGGTACCTTTCAGATCCCAGGGTCGGTTGGTGGCGCCGAGTGGGGCGGTGCCGGGTTCGACCCCGAGACTGGAATGCTCTATGTGCCGTCCGTTACGGCCGGGTTCTTCGCCGACCTGACACCCGGCAACCCAGACCGCATGAACGTCCGCTATACCCGCGGGATGAGGGAGTTTCCCGAGGGACCGCAGGGCCTCCCGCTCACCCAGCCGCCGTATGGTCGGATCACGGCGATTAATATGAACACCGGTGAGCACGAATGGATGGTTACCAATGGGGACGGACCGCGGAATCACCCCGCGATCGCCCATTTGAATCTACCGCCCCTCGGTCAGACCGGTCGTGCCATGACCCTCCTGACAAAGAGCCTGCTGTTTGTCAGCGAAGGTGACAAGATCATGGTCCGGACCCCACCCGTTGGCGACCCCAATGCCGGCAAGATGTTTCGGGCGTTCGACAAGACAAACGGACAAGTGATCTGGGAGATGGCGTTACCGGCGGGCACCAACGGGTCGCCGATCACCTATCTCCACGACGGCAAGCAATATATCGTGCTCCCGATCGGTTCGGCCGATCACGAAGGTGAGTGGCTGGCCTTGGCTTTGCCATAGCGGCCCTGCTCGAATTCTCGTGGGGGGGTGTGTGGAGGAAACAAAGATTCGCTCAAACGCGGTGTCCACATTCGGGCAGACCGCGGGCCAGGCGGCGTGGTGCGTCGGGTTGGTATTCGAGAAGGCAAAGCACGGCAGCTTTCGCTGTGCCCTCGTGACGTTCCGCAGAGTTTCCGAAATATCCCGCACATAACGGTGTTCCAACCCGCCGCGATTTCATCATCAGAGGCGCTGAGCTCAAGCATCGCGGGAAGATACGCGAAATACTGGCTGGCGTCGATCTCACCGCGTTCGTGACGTTGATACGCATCGTCCATCGCGAATCGATCGCGGGCACCAGGACCGAAAAACTCGGTCGAAGTCGATCTCGATGACGACCCCGCCCAGATCGAATAGCAGCGCCCGTACGACACGTGCATCGAGCACTCGGCCCACTGCTTGGCACCGCTCCAGGAATGCATCCACCGCTTGCGTGGAGGCACCCTATTCACCCGCCGCCGGTTAACCGCAGACCTCTCCCAGGTAGCCGCCGCCGCCACAGTAGCTCGTGTCCTGCAATTGGATCAGGATGCCATCGGGGTCGGTGAAGTAGAGCTCGGGCGTCCCGCCTGGCGCGCCGCCACGATCTTCCATCCGCATGGTGACATACGACTTCATCGGACCGACGGGACCCGACTCATCGTCGCCGCGAGGCGTGACACCATGCTCGGCGAGGACGGCGAGCACGCGGTCGGGCTCGAAGTCGTCAATGTTGAGACAGGCATGATGGATGCCTGGGGTCACGCCAGGGCCCCCGGCGATAGCCAGAAACTGATTGCCAGAGCCGACGCGTAGAATCGGGAGCTCCCCCTGATAGGTGTCAATCGGGAGTCCGAAGAGCTCCTGATAAAACGCTCGCGACTGGACGGGGTCAGTGACAAAAATCGTGAAGTGGTTGTAGTCACGCACTCGAAGCGCGCCCTCGACTGGGGATGGCTCTGGCGCGGTCACGCATTCACCCAGCCCGCCGGCGCCGCCGCAATAGGTCGTGTCCTGGAGTTGAACCACCACCCCATCCGGGTCACCGAAGTAGAGCTCTGGGGTTCCGTCTGGGGCGCCCCCGAAGTCGGCGCCGCGCATGCGGATACGAACCCGGCGGGCGCCGCCGCTGAGACCGCTGTCGCCGGGCTCCATCGGGAGGACGCCGTGGTCGCCGAGGGTGGAGACGACCTGGTTGACGTCAAACCCGTCCATACTCAAGCACAGGTGGCTGATGTTGGGCGTGACGTTGGCGTTCCCGCCACCAAGCGCCATGAACTGCGGGCCGTCGCCAACCTTGAGAACAAGGGTGGACGCTTGCCGGGCCTGGGTCGACATCCCAAATAGCCCTTGGTAGAACTCCAACGACCGTCCGATGTCGGTCACGCTCAAGGTCATGTGATTGATCGAGACCACCGGCAGCGGTGGCCCGCCCGATTGACCGAGGAGCGATGGGGCCGCCGCCATGGCGCCGAGGGAGGCAAGAAACGTGCGTCGGGTAAGGTCGGTCTGGTGGTCTTTCATGCAGAGGTCTCTCCTGTAGAGCTAGCACCGTGCGCCTGGTTGGGCACAGATGGCGGGGAAGGACTGCATCGGTGCCCACCAAATAGAAAAGGCGCCCCGCGTGCAGACCGCACGCGGGGCGCCCCAGAGGACTCGTTCTACCTAGACATCAGAGAGGAGTTCGAGCTTGCCGGTGCTGTCACTCCACTCGTCGACCGCGACTCCCATCTTGTCCATGAGGCTCAAGTGAAGGTTGGTCGCGGGGGTCTTTTCTGCGAACCGTAGATGGCGTCCGCCCTTGAACAAGCGGTCGTTGCCGGTGCCACCACCGACCAGGACCATCGGCAGTCCTTTGTTGTCGTGCTGGTTGCTGTCCGACATGCCGGCCCCGTAGACGAGCATCATGCGGTCGAGCAGCGATCCGTCGCCGTCCGGAGTCGCATCCAGCTTGTCGAGGTAGTACGAGAAGAGCGACATGTGGAATTCGTTGATCTTCGTGATCTTCTCGTAGAGCACCGGGTTGTCGCGATGATGCGATGTCGGGTGATGCGAGTCCGGCACGCCAATCTCAGCATACGTGCGACCGCTGATTTCGCGACCGAGCATGAACGTACCAACCCGTGTCAGGTCGGTCTGATAGGCGAGTACCTGAAGGTCAAACATCAGCTTTGCGTGCTCAGAGTATGTTGCTGGCACACCCGCCGGTTGGTCGACGGCCGGGAGCTCGCGGTCGTTCTGCTCTTCGGCCTTTTGGATACGCCGTTCGATGTCGCGCACGGCTTCCAGATACTGGTCAATCTTCTGGCGGTCGCCAGCTCCGACCTCGCGCACAAGGGACGCGACCTTCTCGGTGACCGAGTCGAGGATGCTTCGTTGCCGGGTGATTTGCCGGAGACGCGCCGCCTTGTCGGTCGACCCCGAGTCTCCGAACAGACGCTCGAAGACTGCCCGTGGATTGTTCTCCATTGGCATGGGAGTGGTCTCGTTGCGCCAGGAAATAGTGCTGGTGTAGAGACAGCTGAACCCGACATCGCAGGACCCTGATACATCTCGAGGGTCGAGTGCGAGCTCGAGGGATGCGAGCTGCGTCTCTTTGCCTGTCTCGCGAGCCATCAACTGGTCGACCGACACGCCGGCCAGGAGGTTCGATTCGCTGCGGGCGGGGGTCACGCCGGTCAAGAACCGGGTGGCGGCGCTGGCGTGGACGCCGGCGTTGCTCGGCACGGCGTTCAAGCCCGTCATCACCAGCATGCGATCCTGATGGGCGGTCAGGGATTGCATGATCCGATTGAGCTCGAAGCCTGACCCTTCGCCGGTTGGCGTCCAGTGCTTCATCGCCATGCCGTTGGGCACATAGACCACCCCAAAACGGCGAACCGGCTGTTTGACGAGGTTTCGGCCCGCTGCGAACGCGGGCACCATGCCGTCAAGCAACGGCAGCGCGAACGTGGCGCCAAGACCACGCAGGACGGTACGTCGAGGGATGGATTTCTTTGTGATGAACATCTAGTCAGACCTCCGCATCTGAAACGGGGTGCTTTCAACGATTCCAAGAATGATAGCCGACCAGCGATAGTCGTCGGTTGCTGCCTGTCGAACAATATTCCGTACGGTGGGCGCGTCGTAGTATTCCAAATCTCGGCCCAGCGCATAAATGAGCATCTTTTCCGTGACCGTGCCCACAAAGTCATCCGAACGTTCCAGCAATAGGTCGCGGAGTCCGGTGGGTCCTTCGAAGCTAGAGCCATCAGGTAGGACACCCGACGCGTCGATAGGCTTACCGGCAAACGTCGGTCGCCACTCGCCGACCGCGTCGTAGTTCTCCAACGAGAACCCGATCGGGTCCATAGCCGCGTGACAGACGCGGCACGCGGGATTCTCCCGGTGCTGAACCATTGCCTCACGCATCGTCAACGTGCGCCCGTCTTCGCTTTCCTCTTCTAGCGTTGGGACGTTTGGCGGTGGTTCGGGTGGGGGCGCGCCCAAGAGATTTTCGAGCACGAATTTGCCCCGGAGGACCGGCGATGTGCGGTTTGGATACGACGTGACTGTCATCAGGCTGCCGTGGCCAAGTAGTCCACCCCGTCGGCTGCCGCCGGCGCTGTTCTGGTCAAACGTGACTTTGCGGAACCGGCTGCCGTAGATGTTGGGAATATCGTAGTGGCGGGCCAGACGCTCGTTGACAAACGAGTAGTCAGCATCGAGCAGCTCCAAGATGCTCTTGTCCTGGGTGAGCTGATACTCGATAAAGAGCTCGGTCTCCCGTTGTAGCGCCTCGCGCAGGTTCTCGTCAAAGTCGGGAAACGCGAACGGGTCAGGATAGACCCCCCGCATGTTTCGCAAAAACAGCCATTGGCCGACAAAGTTCTCGACAAGGGCGCTGGCCTTTGGGTCGCCGAGCATGCGGTGGACCTGCCCGCGCAGCACGGCGGGGTCACCAAGCTCGCCACTGTCGGCGAGTGTAATCAGCTCGTCGTCCGGAACACTGCTCCACAGAAAAAAGGAGAGACGCGACGCGAGTTCGACCGCATCAACCGGATAGGGCGTGCCCGAGGGGATATCGACCGGCTCGCGCGATACCCGAAAAACGAAATCAGGGTCCGACAGCAAGCGCTCGAGCGCAAACTGGATGCCGCTTTCAAAGCCGGCGTCGTTCCGGCCCAAGTCAAAGAATTCCATCAACGGATCAATGTCGTTCTCCGTGACCGGTCGCCGATAGGCGGTGCGGGCCAGACGCGCGAGGATCTCTCGGGCGCACGTCGTATCCGCGTCGGCTTCGCCATCCGGCCGGCACGAGAAGATGCGCCGGCGGCTGGGTGTATCGCCCGGACCGGTAATGTCGTAAGGCCCTGCGATCTCGACAGTGCCGACCGCGGGGTTTGTATCCGGCATCTCGTTGACCGCCAACGCAAAGCCGACCTGGCGGGGCTGGAGGATGCCATCCGGCTCCCACAACTCGCGAGGAAAGGTCACCCCGATGACGTGCGGGCCAGCGTCGACCGCGAGGCGTACCTCCAGGCCGTCGTCAGCGTGAAGCATGTAGGCTTCCCATTCCGTGTCGCCACGGACGTTCCCCGCAAAACTGCTCGGGGCGGGGATACCCGGCGCGTCCCCACCGAACGTGAAATGACCAATCCGCGCCCCGTCGAGACGAATTTCCATCTCGTGCTCGATGTCCAGTCCGCGCACATAGTTCACGTAGTTGGTCTGGAGCCGCACCTTGATCAGATATTCACCATCGACGGGAAAGGTGTGTCGCACGGCCAACCCGCCTCGCGAGCCAAACGGGAGCTCTTCGCTTTGGAGGTCGTCTTGTTCGAGTCGAAGCGGGACGTCAAATGATTCGATGACCGGTGTCGCTGGTGACTCACCGATAGCGAGCCGGCTTACTTTGCGCGCCGCAGAGATATAGCGCTCGAGTAAGGTCGGGGACACCGACAATGCGCCCGCATTATTGTCGAAGCCGTTTTTATCGGGAGCGTCCGCCGGGAGCAGGGCGGCAACGTCGACTTCGAGATCGAGGAGATCGCGTATCGCGTTTCCATACTCGGTCCGGGTCACACGATGAAACGCTTGCGTCCGGCCGGGATTCGGGTTCTGCACGGAGTGCGCATCGAGCTCGTTTTCCAGCCACCGTCGAAACCCGTTGTAGGTGGCCAGGTCGGGCCGGGGTCTGGGCGGCGGGGGCATCGCTCCCACTCGCAGCTTCCGCACGACGTTTTCCCACAGCTCCGGGTCGGCGGCCACGTCGCCGATGTCGACGGTGTCGAGGGTGAGACCGAGTGTCCTCAACTGCGAGACCATAGAGGACGGGTCGTCAGCGCCACCCGTGCCGTTGACCAGCGCCTCGTTATGGCACGTCACACAATATTGATCAAGCAGTGTCGTGTAAGCCGCGACCAACTCCGAGTGTTGGACCGAATTCTCGGGCGGCGGACCTGCGTTGCTGAGTGCGGCGACACTCGACACTAGCGCGAAGCCGACTACTCGACAGACGAGGGATGGGGCTGGATATCCACGTGTCACAAGACGTCTCGCGTCGACCAAGTTTCCCCCCGAGACACACTTTTCAGGTTATGTAGCCGGGCTTCCAAAACTGACCTCTTGACGGGGCCCTAGTTCCCGTTAGTTTCGCGTGATCTGACCCCGGTTGTCAACGTGTTGGGGCTGCGGTACCATTGCTTGGCCGAACGATCTTGTGGACCGTCACCAACGCAGAAAGACACGCGGAGACACAGCACATGTTCCTCAAATTCTCTCCCATCCCCGTTTCGCTCCTGGCTTTCATTGTGCTTTTCACCGGATCGAGCCTCGCCGCGCGGGCCGGCGAGCTCGTCGATGTCGAGCTCATTGAAGCCGTCAAGCGACAGAACGGTGACGCCGTTCTGTCGCTTGTCCGGGACGGGGCCGATGTGAACGCCACGCAGCCGGACGGCGCCACCGCATTGCACTGGGCCGCGTTCCGCGAAGATCCCGAGCTTGTGGCTGTACTGATCAAGGCAGGTGCAAACGTCAGCGCGGCCAACGAGCTTGGCGCCACACCACTCTGGGTAGCGGCGATCAATGGAAACGCGCCGATCATTACCCAGCTACTCGATGCCGGAGCCGACCCAAACGTGGTGCTCCCCGAAGGCGAGACACCGGTGATGACCGCATCGCGGGCGGGCCGGGTCGACGCGGTGCTCGCCTTGGTCAACCGAGGCGCCGACGTCAACAGATCCGAATCCTCCCGCGGGCAAACGGCGTTGATGTGGGCGACTGCACAGGATCATCCAGCGGTCGTGAGCGCCCTTCTAGACCATGGGGCGCAGGTTGACGCGCGCTCCAAAACCCGACCTCGGCTGGTCTTTGCGGATGCCACGAACGCGTCGCAGTTTGACCAAGGCGTCGTCGTAACCGAGGGCGGTTTCACCCCGTTGTTGTTTGCGGCTCGTCAGGGTGCCGCCGCGTCTGCCACGCTCCTGCTGAGGGCCGGCGCCGATGTCAATGAGCACGGGCCCACGGGCGCGAGCGTGTTGGTGGTCGCAGCGCACAGTGGTCATGCCGGCTTGGTGTCCGTTCTGCTTCGCCATGGTGCCAACCCGAACGCGGTGAAGGCCGGCTACACGGCTCTACACGCCGCAATCCTCCGGGGGGACACTCCCATGATTCGGACACTACTCGACCACGGGGCGGACCCCGATACACGTCTCGCCAAAGGCACGCAGGTTCGGCGGGCCAGTCAAGACTGGCAGCTGAGGCCGCAATACGAAACCGCGACCCCGTTCTGGCTGGCCGCGCAGTATCGCGAACCTGAGATCATGCGGGTCTTGGTCGCGGCCGGGGCCGATCCGTTGTTGTCGACGCTCGAACGCTACCAACCGGTCAAGGCCCGTGCCGGCGGGATCGGACCCGCGCGTCTGGTGGGCGGGCGTGAGTCTCCGCTGATGGCCGCGCTTCGTGGACGCAGCGACCGTGGTCGCTTTGCCCTGAGTGGTCTGGCGCCGAGCGACCGCGAGAAAGAGGAAGCGCTTGCGCTAGAAGCAGCAAACCTCGCCGTCGATCTGGGTGGAGACGTCAATGCGGTAGACGAGACGGGCACCACCGCCTTACATACTGCCGCCTCGATCAACTACACCAAGGTGGTGCGCTTTTTGGCCGAGCGCGGTGCTGATCTGAACGTCAAGAACAAAGCCGGTCAAACACCGTTGTCGATTGCCACTACGGCCGAGGCGCGGCGCGCCCGTCGGACAGACACCGTGCAGGACGGGCCAAATACTGCGGAAGTACTCCGGGAGCTTGGCGCGACGGAGTGATCCACGTCCCAGCGTGAACCCCGTCCCGGTATGAGCCGGTATGAAATTGGATGCATGTTGCATGAGCGCATGTCATCCGTCCCCCGCAGGCGTCTTCCGTGTGTCGCGCGGTGCTACGTGCGCCGAGCGCCAACGCGTCCGTAGGAAACGGCACATTTTCATGTTGGGTGAATATTGATGGCTCAAGAATTTTCGCGTCTGCCAAACCGAGAATCCGTCGAGGCGATGTATCGCGAGCGTCGAAACTGGGGTCGTTGGGGTGCCGACGATCAGGTAGGCGCGATGAATCTCATCACGCCCGCAAAGAAGGCCGCGGCGGCGCAACTGGTGACCAGTGGCCGGTCAGTGTCGCTGAGTCGTATCTTCCAGCCCGAACAGCAGTTTGTCCGGAAGACGGCCCTCGGCGAGGGGAGCGGCTACGTGATGGACTACTACGGGTTCATCTATCACGGGGCCACGATTACCCATATCGATGCGTTGTGCCACATTTGGGACGGGGATGGAATGTGGCAGGGGCGTCAGCACGATGACGTGATCGACACTGGCGGGGCAAACTTCGGAGACATCACCGCCTGGAGCGATGGCATCATTACAAAGGGTGTTTTGCTCGATGTTCCCAAGCATCGAGGCGAACCCCATGTCACGGCCGAACGACCGGTCGAAGCGGCCGAGATGGCGGCAATTGCCGACGCCCAGGGTGTGAGCGTCGAATCCGGTGACGCGTTGCTCGTCCATAGCGGGTGGCGGGCGTTTCAAGACACCCGCGCTCGGGAGGGACAAGCAGCCGGGGGGCCGGGGCTTCATCCTTCCTGTGCGGAGTTTGTGCGAGACCACGATGTCTCGCTCCTCGGCTGGGATCTGATGGATGCACGCGGTAGCGGTTACGGACTGTCGTGGCCGGTGCACGGCGTCCTTCACAACTTCGGGGTCGCCTTGCTCGACAATGCCGAGCTCGAGCCCTTGGCTGCGGCGTGTGCTGAAGAAGGTCGCTACGAGTTCATGTTCATGCTGTTACCCCTCAAAGTCGCGCGCGGAACAGGGAGCCCGGCCAACCCCGTCGCGATGTTCTAGTCCGAGAGTCCAGAGGTCGCAAATGTTTGATCGATTGAATGTGTATCGCGTCGGGTCGGTAGCAGCGGGTGTGTTCGGGATCTGGTTGTGGGCCGGTGTCTCGTTGTCGGCTCAAAACGACGACTACCGACCCGTCACCGACGATATGCTGCAAAACCCCGACGACGGCGATTGGCTCAATTGGCGCCGAACCCTGGATGGCTGGGGTTACAGCCCGCTCGATGAGATCACGGCCGACAACGCGGGCGACCTTCGTCTCGCGTGGAGTTGGGCACTGGCCGAGGGCTCGCAGCAAACCACGCCCCTGGTGCACGACGGCATCATGTATATCGCGAATCCGGGGGCGATTATCCACGCTCTCGACGCCGCGACCGGTGAGCTGATCTGGGAGTATCGCCGGGCCAACTTGGCCGAACATCAAAACATCGGTGGTCCGCCGCCAGGTCGGATGCATCGCAATATCGCCATCTATCAGGACACCATCATTATCAATACAAGCGACGCCTGGATTGTTGCCATCAACGCCCGCACCGGCGAGGAACGGTGGGAAGCAAATATTGGTGCCGATGACGGATATCAGTTCTCCAGCGGCTCAATCGTCGCCGACGGGACCGTTGTCGCCGGGTTGACCGGGTGCGGTATCTACCGTGAGGGCACCTGTTATGTGGTCGGGCTCGATGCCGATACAGGTCAGGAAATCTGGCGCACCTCGACCGTCGCCCTGCCGGGCGAGCGAGGTGGCGATAGCTGGGGAGACCTCCCGGTGATGTTCCGCGCTGGAAGTGACGCCTGGATCCCTGGAAGCTATGACCCCGCTAGTCAGACGATCCTTATCGGGACGTCGCAGGCGAAACCGTGGCACCGTGAAGCCCGGGGCACCGACGGTGACGCGCTGTATACCAACTCGACCCTCGCACTCGACCCGACAACCGGTGAGCTGAAGTGGTACTACCAGCATCTACCGGCCGAGACCCACGACATGGATGAGGTGTTTGAGCGTCTCGTCATCGAGGTCGACGGACAGCCATCTGTCTTTAGCATGGGCAAGATTGGCGTGCTTTGGCATCTTGATCTAGCGACCGGTCGGTTTGTTGCGGCCCACGACCTCGGGTATCAAACCTTGGTCGACATCGACGCTCAAACTGGGGCCGTGAGTTATCGCGAAGGGATGCTCAAAGGCCTGAACGAAGACATTACGTGGTGTCCAACCACCTCCGGTTTCAAGAGTTGGCGGGCCATGGCGTATCACCCAGACACCGAGGCCGTCTACATTCCGCTCATCCTGAACTGCGAAACCGGTCGATTTGGTCCCGTTGAACAAGTCGAGGGGGGAGGAGGCACCGGACCCGTTCGTCGGACAAATCATTTCCATCCCGACAGCCCCGAGCATCTCGGAGAGTTTGCGGCGATGAGTATCCGCACTGGCGAGATCCTGTGGAGCCATCGCTATCGGACTCCGATCATCAGTGCCGCGCTGACCACCGCCGGTGGTTTGGCGTTCGCCGGCGATTGGGACCGGTATATCCGCGCCTACGACGTCCACGACGGTGAGGTGCTCTGGGAGACGCGCCTGCCGCAGTCCGTGCAGGGGTATCCGATTACCTACGCTGTCGACGGGAAGCAATATGTCGCCGTGCCAGTGGGCACAGGAGGTGCGAGTTGGACGAGCATGCCGCTCCAACTCACCCCAGAGAAGAGCCGCCCGGTAGGTGGGAACGGTCTCTTCGTCTTCGCTTTGCCGGACTAGGGACGGTTCTGTCGCAACTTTGGGGCTGCGACGTCAGGATGGACCGTCTTTGGCAAGAACAGTACCGGGTCCGACATCATGTCCAGCGACAATCCGTTCAAATGGCGCCAGTTCGAACCAGCACTCATCCTCCGGTGCGTTCGGTGGTACCTGCGGTATGCCTTGAGTTATCGCGATCTCGAGGACATGATGCGTGAGCGGGGCCTGCGTGTCGACCATACGACGATCTATCGATGGGTGCAGCGCTGTGCGCCAGAGATCGACAGGGTCCCGGGCCGGTTCCAGGGAGGTCACCGGTAGGGGGGCCTCGTCGATCCGCAGCGTGACATCCCCCGGTTGCGAGTCCCCGTAATGGTGCGCCGCTTTCGTCCAACCCGCTGACGACCAGTTGCGACTCCGCGGGTTGCGCCGAGTCGAGGACGCTCGGGACCGGCACCGCGATCAGGGCGACGCCGACAATCGTCCGGGGGAGACGCCCGGTCACGGTTGACCCGTCAGGCTCATCTTGGGCACGTCAACAGGCCCATCGCGCCTGGAATCATCCAGTCGGGCAGATCCCGCGCTCTGTGCCGCCGCTGTGGCGGAGCGATCATTCGGCCAAGCAATCCAGATCGGACCCCCGCGAGTACTCAGATCACGAAGTTGGATTGTCCTGTTCCCGAGTCTCGAAACGGGCGGTTCTTCAACAACTCCAGAGGTTTCGCGACGGCCACTGCGTCACGTCCCTTGACGTGGCGTTCCCTACTATTGCGCTCTGATGGTTACAGTTCGGTTGCACCTGCGAAACCCGTAGTGTACGCTCTCGCTGGACTTTACGAGCGCCCCCCAGCGTGGCGATATTGAGGTAAAGATATGCGATTAACGAGCGCCCCCCAGCGTGGCGATATTGAGGTAAAGATATGCGATTAACGAGCGTAATTGTTGCTGTGTTTCTCTTCGTCGGTGTCGCGGGTGTCGCGAGCGCGCAGGGGCCGTCTGATGAGCCAATTGGAACCCTTGCTCAGCTCATGCGCGGCATCATGTTTCCGAACTCCAACAAACTGTTCGACCTCCAGTCTGCAGAGCCGGGCGCCGAGCTGCCGGAGATCAGTCCCGAGGTGTCCGAGGCCGTGTCCGCTGTCATGGGAGTAGCGTCCTCTCGCTATAAATCAGTCTACCGCGGCTGGCCGGAGGTCGAGGGCGCTGCGGTAGCCCTCGCGGACAGCGCCAAGCTCGCCATGTTGGAAGGCCGCCTGTGCGAAAATGGCATCGCGGCGCCGGTCGACCAAGCAGCCTACATTGAAGGTGCCAGGCTCCTCGAGGAATCCGCTGTTAGTGTGCTCGACGCTGCGCGCATGCAGGATTACGACGCCGCGTCTTTCGCGGTCAATTTCATCGTCGAATCGTGCTCTCACTGCCACACAGCATACCGCGACGGTCCCGACAGCAGACAGGAGCCGCGCTGCCAGCCAGTAGACTGAAGCTCGCGTCTCTAGCGCTCTCTGGAGAGAGCACGCATGTTGGGAAGCTGCTTCGTTCCATACCGTCTATCGACTTCGATCCCCGGGCGGCCCAGCAGTAATGGAATGGCCCGTCCCCCGTTCATCGCGGAATATGGGACCTCGGGAAGACCACGTTTCACCTCGTTGGGTTCGACGTCCGTGGGTGCGTGCAGCTCCGACGCCGCCGCGACCGGAAACAGCTCATGAGGTTTCTCGCGACGCCCCCGCGTTGCGTGGTGCGGATGGAAGCCTGTTGCGGTCGCCCACCTTTAGGCCGCCGGCACCATCGTGGAGAGAGGCACTCACAATAGAACGGTCGCCGCCAAACGTTGTACGCCAGCCACGAGAACGGGCTCAGTCGCAAGTGATGAGTTTTGCGTCGGGGTTGGCCATGATCGCGACGATCCGCCAGCCGGTCGGGAATTTGGCGAACAGATAACTCGAGGCGCCTGTGGTCAAGACAGTATCGTCAGTGCGATAGCGGGTGAAGTACGCGCTGAGAAGCGCCGTGCCATTGTTGATGACGCAGATCTCGGCGCGATCCGTTTCGGAACGATCGTAGCTCGCCTCTGAGAGCGCCTGATGGGTCGCGTCAAAGCTCGCCTTGGTGTCAGCCTCGGTGCCTCGCACGTTCGCGCTGTCGTTGCCGAGTTGGAATGATGGCGCGGCATACACCTTGCGCGCGATGACGTCGGTCTGCCCGGCGGAGAACGCGTCGATATACAGATCCCATGCTGCCCGGACCGCCGCTTTTACGTCGACTTCTGTCGTGTCCTGCGCATGCAAGGGCGCCCACGCACCCGTCATGATCAACCCGGCCATCCACGCGGACGACCACAATATGCTCCCCGAGGTCTTGCGCGCTCGATTCTTCTTGTCCCGCATCGCTGTCTTCATATCGCCCATTGTCATTCCGTCTATTGTCATGTCATCACGCTCCCGTTTTCTTCGATTTCTCTCGACAAGGGGTTCAACTGGCTCAGTCTAGTCTCCGGCCTCGGTTTTCTCCGCTCGGACCACCTGGTCGAGACGTTCCTCATACACTTTGATCATCGCGCTCTTTGGTGCATCGCCAAAGCCCTTGTCAATGGCGGTCCGATAGGTGGCGACCATCGCATCCACGACGGGGAGCGAGGCGTCCAGACGCGCTGCGGCTTCTTGGATATTCACGATGTCCTTGTAGGCGGCCTTCAACGAGAAATCACCATCAAACTTCCCGTCGAGAATACGCGGCACAAAATACTCGCTGGCAAAGCTGCGTGAGCTGCCCGTGGTCAATACTCGAGCTAGCGTGCTGGGGTCGAGACCCGATTTCACGGCGAGCGGCATTACCTCGCAGAAGGCGGCGATATTGACGTCATAGATGATGTTGTTGACCGCCTTCATGAGCTGACCCATTCCGACATCGCCACAGTGGACGACGAACTCGCCCATGATCTCGAGATAGGGGGTGGCGGTCGAGAAGTGCTTGGCATGACCACCGAACATCATAGTGAGGGTTCCATTCTCCGCTCGAAACGGCATTCCGGATATCGGACAGTCACTGTAGGCGAGCCCGGCCTCGTGTGACCGCGCCGCGAGACGGAGGGCGGCGCCGTGATTCATCGTCGTCGTATCGACGACGCACAGGTCGGTCGGTCCTGCCGAGGTGACCCCGTGTTCGCCAAACAACACGGCCTCTGCCTCGACGTCAGACGGCACGCAGATGAACAGCAGTTCCACGCGCGCGGCCAGCTCTGCCGGGTGGCTGGCGATGGACGCACCGTTGAGACGGAGCGCGTGCAGCGGCTCGGTACGAACATCCCATACCGTGAGCGGCACGCCGCCCTGTGTCAGGTTGCGCGCCATCTTGAATCCCATCTGACCGAGACCGATAAATCCTACCGTTTTGTTGTTGATCACAGTGTCTCCTCGAACAGACTATCCGGGCTGAGGTTGTCCCTCAAAGGTCGGCCGAACAAACACAACGCGCTTTGGATGTAGGATGATCCGCAGTTGAGACCGTAGGAGGCATTGTGGGAAATATCGAGGATGGATGGCGACGAGGGTTCTCTCGACGAGAGGCACTCGCCGGGCTGGCGACATTTTTGGGGGCATCGCCTCTGCTGCACGCTCAACGAGATCCGTGGTCGTTGGCCCAGCATCGTCGTTTTCTGGGTTTCAACGAGATGTTGACGGCGTTCGACTTCGAGCCGGTCTTTCAGGCGAATGTACCGCGCACGATTTACGACTACACCGCGCACGGGACCGATTCTGAGTTCACGCTGCAGCGCAATCGGGACGCGTTCGAGTGGGTCGAGCTGGTTGGCCAGGGTGGGGTCTCCCCGGAGGACGTCGACCTGTCGACCGAAATGTTTGGCGCTCCGCTGAAAAGCCCGATCATGCTTGCTCCGACCTCTCGTCAACGTGACCTCCACCCCGATGGCGAACTCGGAATGCATCGCGCGGCCACCACGACCTCGACGACCATGATCGTGAGCAACGCGTCGAGCTTTCCGTTCGGCCGCATTGCCGAGGCGGCCGACGGGCCGCTCTGGTATCAGCTCTACGCGCGCCGCGACATCGAATCCAATCGGCAGCCCTTGGCCGAAGGGCAAGAGGTTGGGGCCCAAACGGTGGTCGTGACAATCGACCAGCAGGGGTCGTTTTACGAGCGTGACCTTCACGACCGTCATCTCGGGGGCGTCGTCCGAAGTACGCCGGCGCGGCGACGCGAGACGGGCAATCCGTATGGCGTGGGCGAGGGCCGACTCTGGTATGAGTGGACGCTCTTTGACGAGCTGCGGCCGATGATCGAGGTGCCGATGCTTGCCAAGGGGATTCTGACCGCTCAAGGTGCCCTGATGTGTCTCGACCACGGGGTCGAAGGCATCGTGGTGTCGAATCACGGCGGACGGGCTATCGACTATGGACCATCGACACTCGAGGTGCTCGAAGAGATTGTCGATGCGGTCGATGGTCGCGTGCCGGTGCTGATCGATAGCGGATTTCGTCGGGGCGCCGACGTGCTGAAGGCGCTAGCTCTCGGTGCGGACGCGGTCTGTCTCGGACGCGCATCTCGGTGGGGGCTCGGTGCGTTTGGAGAGCAAGGCGCGCAAAAAGTCATCGAGATCATGAATCGCGAGCTTGTGGAGGCCATGGCGGCAGCCGGGTGTCGCGATATCGCCTCGATCGACCGCAGCATCGTGAGGACAAATTTTCCATGACCGAAAAGAGAGCAAGACTCGGCTGTCGAGAATCGCTACGACAGTTTGGCGGGTTCCTGGCTGGCTCGCCCCTGGCTTCGGAGCTTGTCAACCCTGCGTATGCCCAGGATGGCCTTCCAGCAATCCGGCTCGCTCCAGTCGAGGAGATCGTGGCCGCGCCCGAGTTCGAGCAGATGGCCGAACTCGCGCTGAGACCGGAGATGTTCGAGACGATTCGCCGCGGCGACCGCGCGTCGTTCGACAAGATGACCTTTCGGCAACGGCTCATGGTCTACGCCATGGATCTTGATCTGACGACAGAGCTTTTTGGACACGCGATGTTTGCGCCGATAATCGTCGGTCCGGTCGGTCACCAGGGCACCTTGCACGAAGAAGGTGAACTCGCCACTGCACGCGGGGCAGCCGCCGCCCAGACCTCTATCGTGGCCACCCGCCACAGCAGCTTTCCGATCGAAGAGATCGCCGCCGAAACCGACCAACCATTGTGGTATCAAGTTTACGCAGAGCTTGACCTGACACCAGTTCGCGAGGATGCAGCGCGCGCCGTGGCCGCTGGCTGTCAGGTGCTGTGTGTCACCGTCGGTGTGTCGTCGGCGGGGGCTCCGGTCAGAATCGATTGGGGCGCCATCGAGCAATTCGCGCTGAATGCGGGTGTGCCGGTGGTTGTCAAAGGCATCATGAATCTGGATGACGCCCACACGGCGGTTGACCGCGGCGCCCAAGGACTTGTCGTCTCAAATCATGGCGGCGCGGTGGGTCTGGGCGGGGTGGCGCCGGTGGACGTACTCCCGACCATCGTTGACGCGATCGGGGACCGCGTGCGCGTGCTTGTGGATGGTGGCTTTACGCGCGGCAGCGATATCCTGAAAGGACTCGCGCTGGGCGCCACGGCGGTCATGCTGGCCCGTCCCATGATGTGGGCGCTGGCGGCGTATGGTGCGCCGGGTGTCGAGACCGCTCTCCGCTTGTTGATCAACGAGCTCGCGCGAAATATGGCCGCGTCCGGTCGGCCGACCATCGGCATGATCGACCGAGAACTCGTACGTTTCGACTCGCGCTGACCCGCACGCTGCCGCTAGCGGTCCCGGTTGCGCGGAGCGTCACAAAACCGACAAAGGTCTCTTTGGTTCCATCGTCGCCGCCACCAAGGGGCAGCCGGCTCGGAACTCCACACGCTACGCTCATTGCGGCGCGGAACAGGTCTACTGGCTGACCACGGCCACTCCTTCGACTTCGATCGCCGCGTCGGAGGAGTAGAGCGATTGGATCCCAAGCAGAGTCGATGCGGGAGCGCCGGCGTCAATGAAGCCGTGCTTCTGGCGCGCCGGGCCGAGCACCTGCAGGTCCGCGTCGTCGTAGCCAGGGATATAGATGGTCACCTTGAGGAGATCCCCGGGCGATCCTCCCGCAGCGTCTAGCTGCCGGCGCAGGTTGGCGTAGGCCTGGTCAGCCTGAGTGGCCAGCGGGTCGCCGGGACGCCCGACTTGTCCGGAGATATAAACCGTCTTTGGCCCAGAACCCTTGGCGGTGACGACCTGGGTGAACGAGCCAGCCGGGTCAATGAACTCGCGAGTGATCGATGTATCGTCCACGCCCACGACCGCCACGGCGTCAATCTCGACGAGGAAGCTGTCGTTGGCCAGCGACGGGATGCCGAGGAGCGTGCTAGCCGGCCGATCCGCGAGGTCGGTCACCTCGGGTGGCGTACCATCTCGGTATGCCTCCAGGTGCGTGTCGCGATCGTAGTTGACGAGGTAGGCGGTCGTCTTGACGAGGTCGGCGTGGGACGCCCCGGCTGCCTCGAGTCGTTGTCCGATCCGTTCCCAGACGGCCGCGGTCTGCGCGCTCAGGCCGTCGCCTGGTCCGACCTGGCCGGAGATGTAGACGGTCTTGACACCATGCGCGGTGACGGCGACCGCGCCGCTAAAGCCGTTCGAAGGACCAAAACGCTCGATGCTCAGGTCGACCCCCTCCTCGGCGACGACCGCCACCACCTCGACCTCGACCCGCAGACCCTCGCGTGCCAGCGCTTGGATGCCGACCACCGAACTCGCCGGCCAGGCACCCTCCGGAAAGGTTTGGCGGCGCACCTCCGCCACGGGGCCATAGAGATCCGACGTCATGTCCTTGACAAAGGCGCGCATCTTGACGACGTCGTGAACGGTGGCCCCCGCCTGTCCCAAACGACGTACGACGCCGGCAAACGCTGACTCGACGTGCGCCAGGTAGTCGTCACCCTGGCCGACCTGCCCCGAGACGTGGATGGTCTTTACACCGCGGTCGGTCACGGTGACGACCTGCGTGTAACCCCCGCTTGGCTCGATGTATTCGACGGTTTGTGCCGCCGATGAGGTTGTCAGACTCAGCCCGATGAGCAGGCTCATCACACCGTTGACGATAAATTGCTTTGACATAACGTGGAGTCTCGCACAAGGGAAGCTTCTCATGGTGTCGAGGCGGTCAGTTCGCCACTAACTCGTCGAAGATTGCCTGGAGCGCGCTCGGCGAGAGCGGCCAGTTCAGGTCCTCGATGTCCAAACGGTCCGGAATCTCGTCGCGGGCGACACCCGACTCGGCAAGCCCGGTGACCCGTGCGACGAGCTGCTCGAATTTGTCTCGAAATACTATGACGTCATCTTTCGTCAGGACGGGACCGTGACCGGGGATCACCGTGTCAAAGTCCAGCGCAAGTACGCCGTCAAGGGTCGCGGTCCAGTCGGCGGCGCTCCCACCGTTCGCGTAGTCGATAAAGGGCGATAGCGTGGTGCCGTCCAGCCGCTCCCCCCAGATGAACAGGTCGCCGGTGTGGATGGTGCGGAGGTCTGGAAAATAAATGATGGAGTCGCCGCTTGTGTGACCGCGTCCAAAGTGATGGGCCTGGGCCTCCACGTCGCCGACAAACACACCGGCTCGTCGGGCAAAGATGATTGGGGGCGAGCCGGCCTGGTTGTTTCGCATCATATTGGCACGGACGTTTTCATGTCCCACGACTTGAGCGGCGGGCATGAAGTCGGCGTTACTGCCGGCGTGGTCACCGTGATGATGGGTATTCAAGACATAGCGGATGGGCTCGTCCGTCACCCGCGCGACTTGCTCGGTGATATTGTCAAAGCTGTAGGGGAACTTGTTGTCGACGAGAATGACGCCGTCGCCAGTGACCCGAACAGCGACGTTCCCGCCAGACATACCACCGTCAAAACCCGGGATGACAAAGAGACCAGCTTTGTCGGGAACTGGCTGTATCTGAACCCGGGCCAGTTGTTCCGGGGTGAGCGTGGGCCGTTCTTGCCCCGTAGCAAGGCTCAGCGCGGCCAGGCACACGACGACAAGCGCAGTCAGAAGCGTCGTTCGAGTTGTTTCCGTCGTGGTGTTCATGCGATTGCCTTCCATGTCTCCATGTGGGTCTGGCGTATGTGCCGTGGCCAATCTATCTCGTGAGGACTCGCCCCTGACAAACGACGTGATGGCAGCAAGACCGTCCGGTATGCCGCGGACGCGCCGTCAGCCCACTGGGAGCTAGTTCCCAGTAACCGTGATGTCTTGCGTAAGTCCCGGAGCGGCGCCCTGCCGGCGAGGCACGACGAGGGAGCACATGGGCTAGTTGTGACCCAGAAGTAACGCTGGCAGGCGGCATGCCCCGCCGGGGGCTCATGCAAGACACGACGGCGGTGCGCTAGGGACGAGTAGAGACGACCGCGATGCCCCAGGGACGCTCGCCGGCGGGGACGGTAGCGATAACACTCATTGTTTCAGTGTCGACAACCGAGACATCGTTTGATGGGCCGTTGGCCGCGTAGAGGAGCGAGCCGTCCGGGCTCAATGCGATCCCCCACGGGCGGTCTCCGACAGTTGCAATCCCGATGACGTCGTAGCTGGTCGTGTCCATGGCGACGACGGTGCGGCCACGCCCCGTGGAGACATACAACCGCGTCCCGTCTGGCGAAACCACGACCCCCATGGGGCGCGAGGGGTCGCCGGGGACATCAATGGTGTCAGAGACCTCGTGCACCGCCGTGTCAACCACAGAAAACCCACCTCCGTTCTCTGACGTCACATACGCACGTGCGCTGTCGGGTGAAAACGCCGAGGCGCGAGGCCGCGGCCCCACCTCGAACTGGGCGACGACCTCACTCGATGCCGTAGAGATGACTGATACCTGGTTGTCTTCCTCCGACGTCACGTATACGAACTGACCGTCGGGGCTTATAGTGACTCCCTCTGGCTCGCCGCCGACCGGCAGTGCAGCCAGGATTTCTCCGGTTGCGACATCCAAGATACTGGCCGTGTCCGCGTCTTCGTTTGCCACATACAGCCGCGTGCCATCGGAGCTGAGCGCGACTTGCTCGGGGTCGGTGCCGCCTCGCAGGACGGTGAGGACCTCGCCGGTCTCCACGTCAACGACGCCGATTCCATCGGCTGTGCGGTCGGGTGGAGGAAGCGTGCTTTCGTCGACTCCCGGCGGCGCGGGTGGAGAGCCGCTGAGGGCGACATACAGTCGGCTGCCATCGGGACTGACCTTGATCCCACGCGGACGCTTTCCGAGCGAATAGGTGGCCATCGCTTCGTGCGTGTCGCCCGCGATCATGGTGAGATCCCCGGACCCTTCGTTTGTTACAAAGACGAGATATGGAGGTGGCGTCTCGCGTGTCGTGGCGGGCGCGGTGTCGGTGGTGTCTTCGGGTGCCGGCGAGGGCTCGGCGCCGCATGCGACGAGGCCCGCGCTGACGAAACCAGCGGCCACAAGATTGAACAGCTGACTCTGGCCAGGACGACGGGTAATACGCGATGTGTCGGTCATTGCATAAACACCTGGCCCATGGCCCTTGGGTGCTCCTCGCAGTGGTAGGTATAGGTGCCGGCGTCGTCAACGGTGGCAAAGCCTGACTCGGCCATTTTGAGCGTGCCGGTGGTCCACGATCAATCGACGGCCGCGATTGTATGGGTGATGCGGCCGCTGTTTACAAAAGAAAAAGGGGCAGGGCCGAAGCCCTGCCCCTTGAAGCGCACCGCGTTAGCGGGCGAGTGGATCGGGTCGAAGCTGGAAGTGCACGATCTTGCTGTGCGTGCCCTTTCCACCCTCGGTGTGCCAAATGTAGTTCGACCCGTAGTTGGCCCACAGACCTCGACCCTTCCAGCCTGCGTCGGGATCATCGATCCGTCCGTCCAAACCACGCGAGTAGAACGCCATCGGATACGGTACCCGGAGGACGACCCACTCCTCGGTCTCGGGGTCCAGCGCGAGCAACGAGTCCGAGGTGGACCCGTTTGCAATTGGCGTGTTGGCGCCCATCCCGAGTGTGTCGTACTGGTCAACCCAGCTGTAGTAGTGGAAGTCGGCCCCCACCGGAGTCTCGACGTTCCGCATCTTTGGACCAGGCATCGGATAGAGCGTCCAGCCCTCGGGGCACTGTTGGCCGGTTCCGTCCGGACCACCGGTGACCGCGCACTGCGACCGGTCAAAGCTCGCCATGTGGCTGCTGCCCGACAGGGCCACCCAGATGATCCCGTTCCGGTCGACGTCGATACCGCGTGGCGCGAACCCGGTGTTTTGTGGGTCAACGTTGGGGTTCTCGATCGATGGCGGCTCGTAGACCTCGGCCATACACGTCTCGGGCGGGTTGTCTCCGCGCGTCAGACGGACGATCCGACCAGGGAACGGGCTCGTCCGTGTGATCCAGACCGAATCATCCGTTGGGTGCGCGATGATGCCGTATCCGAAACCGGCAATACGCGTGTCGAGACTCGCGTCGTTGTCGCCACCGCCGCGGGGATTCGGCTCATTCCATGGCTTGGTGATGACGCCGTCACCGTTGGTGTCGAGGACGGTGGGGCACCAGCCCTGAGAGGCCTGGTCGTCACTGTTTTCGTCATAGACACGTGTGTTGATCCATCCGATGGCGTTGCCGTCACCGCTGAACCACAACGTGTTGTCCTCGTCCTCACCAAACTGCAGGTGGTGGGTGCCAAAGCATGTGTCGATGAGCTCGAATGTCTCGTTCTCGGGATCGTAATACGACGCGTGACGGCCCGTGCGGGTCAGCTGGAAATACTCGCCGTACTTGTTGCCCGACCCTTCCTTGCACCAATCGGGATTGGCAAACTGGCGGACCGTCGAGGTCATCCACAAACGTCCATCCTGGTCCATCATCGGGTTGTGCGGGTCAGACCGCTCGTCCGGATTGACGCCCCACAGAATCTCGTCGCCCCAGTAGTAGGACGGATTGACCTGTGTCTGCGGGAACCGTGTAGGCATCGTTTCCGGATCAGGAATGACGGGGATGGTGAGCTCGGTGGCCACGTTGTTGACGGGATCCACAAAGGTGACCGTGCCGTGACCGGCCGAGACACCGTACGCGGGACCATACGCGTTCAAGGTCGGGTTGCGTTTGTCGGTGGCGATCTCGTCATGGATGAACGACGAGTCCTGCCCCCAGTCCCACAATGTGACGACCACGCCGCGCTCCTTGCCCTCGGGACGTGGCGGTTGCTCGGGGAGCTCGCCGCCGGCGACACGGTCTGTCCAGTCGGCAAACATCTCGAGTCCACGCTGACGGCCAAAACGGCTCATCACGGCGGACATCTGGTTGCCACGCTGGCCGGTGGCGACGCGGTGATCCCACGCAGCCACGGTCGAGTCGAAGTCATCACGATGCTGGACGACCCGGGTCGCCTCGTTGCCCAGCTGGTGACACAGCTGGCAATTCTGTTTCATGATGTCGATCCACTCGTGCTGGCTTCCCAGATTCTCAGAGATGCCGTTTCCGTCCGGTCCGGTTCCAGGGAATTCGCTTGTCTCGGGTAGCTCGATGAGCGAGTACCAGTAGTTGCCTGGATAGTACTGGGCGGCGGCTTCCGCCGTTGGCGCGACGACAGCGTCAAGCGCCGCGTCGTCGAGGTCCGGCGCCAGCTGCACTTTATCGGAGTCTACGAGGCCGTAGCCTCTGACCCACACGTCATAGGTCGCATCCGGGAGTTCGGGAAGCAGAAAACGGCCGTCATCGTCGGTGACGACGATCTTGGCGAACTTCGTTTCGAGCTCCTCGGTTTCAGCGATGACCCAGACACCGGCTTCGGGTCCATTGGCGCTGGTCACCACGCCGGTGATGTACCCGTCCGGGCTGGCGGCTGAACCCTGCGCGTTACTGGTGGCCATCACGGCAGCCAGCAACCCCGCCAGGGTCAACGCGAACAGCGCCGGTCGCAACAAAGTCCTACCAGGACGCGAACGACTGACTGTGTTCATGGATTGTTCTCCTTTTTCCGCGATTCAACGTTTCGACGTGTTCAAGGTATCGATTGTGAAAAGTGGGCTATAACTGTATCAGGTGTTCAGAGAGTTCGGAATCCGCGTTACCTCGGTTCCACGGCGGCGGCCCGCTCCCACGGTGCGAGATCTTCGGGCCGGCGTCGGCCGACCATCGGATTCGCTCCAAGTTCCTCTAAGAGACCGACAATGTCCGGGTGTCTGTTGAACGTGTTTGGATAGAAGACGCCTTCCGCGATCGAGAGCGCCGTCCACCCAATACCGTTCGTGGCGTCGAGGTCCGCCCCGTTGTCCGCCAGAAAGCGGACGATGCCGTCGGCCCCGCGGTGGATCGCGCCGTGCAGGGCCGTGTCTCCGTTGATATCCGCGGCGTTTATGTCGTTTCCCAGTGCCCAGGCGAGGGTGGCGGCTTCGAGGGCCTCTTCGTTTGTCCCCGGATTCTCTCCGATTTTCCAAATGCCGACGCCGGCGGCGGCCATCAGCGCGGTCGTCCCCAAGTCGGTCGTGAGACCCGGGTCGGCGCCGTGGTCGGCCAAGAGCTGCATCATCTCTGCATCAGCGGCCTTGGCGGCTAGGAGGAATGGTGTCGCACCCAGTCGTTTTAGAAGATTCCGGTTGCCGTCTCGTGGTTCTTGTGTCTGTCGAGTATTCGGGTTCGCACCGTGCGCCAGAAGCGCCCTGGCCATATCGAGACCATTCCGGTCGCCTACGGGAACGGGGAAGGGCGGGTTACGTCCAAGATTCGGACGCCGGGTCCAGACGACCTGGTGCAGCGCGGCCCAGCCTTGCTCCGCAGCGTCTGGCTTGGCGCCTGCCTCGAGCAGGGTCACGGCCAGGTCGTAGTGCGCGTTGTAGGTAGCCAAGACCAACGCGCTCATCCCGTTTGGTAGCGTGTCATCTGGGTTGGCGCCGGCGTCCAGCAACACCTGAAGGGCTTCGATGTGACCCTCCCGCGTCGCGAACAGAAGCGGGGTGAAACCGCCCTGCGAGCGTACATCCAGATGGGTTCCGGCCCGCACCAGCGCCGCGGCTGCCGCCGCCTGATTTTGGGCCGCAGCCCACATCAGGGCGGTTTGCTGGTGCCATTTCTCGGCGTGATTCGGGTCCGCACCGGCTGCGAGCAACCGCTCGACCGCGTCGACCGAGCCCGTACGCGTCGCTGTCATCAGCACGGTTTCACCTTCTGGCGTCGCCGCGTTGGGGTCTGCGCCAGACTCCATGAGAAGCGCCAGGATGGCGTCGTGACCGTTCGTGGCCGCCACCATCATCGGCGCGACGCCGTATCGGTTGGTGGCCGAGACATCGGCACCGGCCTTGAGGAGGGCGCGGGTCGTTTCGATGTCGTCACGATGCACTGCCCAATGGAGCGCGGTCGTGCCATCGGGTTCAGCGGCTGAGGGTGGCTGTCCAGCCGCCAACATGCGGGCGACCTCAGCTGTCCGACCGGTCTTGACGGCATCCATGAGTGCCGCGAGTGCCGCGTTGTCTGAGGATGTTGCGCTCGTCGGAATTTGAGCAGCGGCGATCACCGCCGATCCCGCTACCAGCGTAATCGCCACGAGGGTTCCAACCACCGCTCTGAGCGCTCCAATGGTCCCAGGTGTGTCTTGCATCAGTTGTCTCGCGTCGATCGCTGCGTCGAGTGCCTCATTGCCTCTCGCTGCCTACAGCGCCGAGAGCGGTTCGAACGCGAGGCGACCCGTGCTGTCACCAAGCTCGCCATCGTCCGTGTGCACACCTGCCTTGTCCAACATCGCAAGCAAGAGATTCGACATCGGTGTATCCGTTTGGTAGCGAAGATGTCGATTGCCTTGGAGGTGCCCCGCCCCGCCTCCCGCCAGAATCAGCGGCAGGTCGATGTGCGAGTGCTGGTCACCGTCGCTGATCCCGCCTCCATACAGAATCATCGAGTGGTCGAGCAACGAGCCATCGCCATCGGGCATCGCCTGGAGCTGTTCGAGGAACGACGCGAACAAGCTGACGTGGTAGGTGTTGATCTTCGCGTATTTTTCTAGCTTCTCGACATCCAACTGATGATGCGAGGTGGCGTGGTGCGGGTCGGCGACGCCAATCTGTGGATAACTTTGCACCGTTTGCTCGCGTCCGATAAGGAACGTGAATACGCGGGTAATATCCGCCTGGAAGGCGAGCGCCTGCAGGTCAAACATCAAGCGCGCGTGGTCACCAAACTCCTCGGGAATGCCCACGGGGCGGTCAAGGACTTCGGGTAACACCGATTCACGCGACTGTTTTTCGGATTGCTGAATCCGCCGCTCGATCTCCCGCACCGCGTCGAGATACTGGGCGACCCGGGTGCGATCGCCAGGGCCGAGCTTGTGCTGAAGACGATGCATATCGTCTCGCACAGCGTCGAGGATGCTTTGGTCTTCTTGCAGCCGCGCCTGGCGTGCGGCGGCGGTGCCGCCTTCGCCAAAGAGTCGCTCAAACACCACTCGGGGGTTGTGCTCCATCGGCAGCGGGGTCGTCGGACTACGCCAGGCGATCGTATTTGTATAGACGCAGCTGTAGCCGTTGTCGCAGTTTCCGACTACAAAGCTATTTTCCAGGGCCAGCTCGAGCGACGGGAGTGGTGTGTCCTGGCCCAGCTCCTGGGCTGCGATTTGGTCGGCAGTTGTCGCGGCCCGGACGTCAGCGCCCTCGGTGCGCTTGGGGTGGACTCCGTTCAGCCAGACCGCGCTTGCCCGCGAATGCTCTCCGTTACCGTCGCCCCAGGCCTCGGCTTGACGATGCGCAAGACCGGTGGGGATTACCACCTGGTCTTGCACGGCGGCGAGCGGGCTCAGCGTCGGCGACAGGGTCAACGTTGTCCCATCGTCGACCGGGGTCCATTTCGCCATGTTGGCGCCATTGGGGATATAAATGAACCCGAGACGCTTGGCCGGGGCGGTCACGCGACGAGCCAGCGCAGACGCGGCAGGAACCATCGCGTCGAGAAAGGGCAACGCCAGGGTTGCACCGACGCCTCGGAGAAATGTACGGCGGGGCAAGGCCTTCTGCATGATGGTCATGATTCTGTTCTCCTCATCTGGAAGGGCATGCTCCGGACGATACCCATGATCAGGGACGACAGACGGTAGTCATCCCCGGCGATATCCTGAACGATGGCTCGAATAGCCGGGGCGTCGCGATAGTCAACGCCGCGGCCCAGCGCGAAAGTCAGCAGCTTTTCGGTGACGGTTGTGACAAAGCGGTCGGGCTGCTCAAGGAGGGCCGCTTTGAGACCCGCCGGACCCTCAAATCGTGACCCGTCGGGAAGCGTCCCTGCGGCATCGATTGGGGCCTTTGCCCCGGCCGTCCCGGTGTCGAATCTCCATCTCCCGATGGCATCGTAGTTTTCCATCGAGAGCCCCGGTGGGTCCATCAATTGGTGACAGCTTGCGCACACAGGGTTCGCGCGATGCCGCTCCATGGCGTCCCTCATGGAGGCTGCGTGCCCTCCCGGACGCTCGTCAACTTCCAGCGCGGGGACATCGGCCGGAGGTGGTGGTGGCGGTGTGCCCAGGATGTTCTCGAGGATCCATTTACCCCGCAGCACCGGCGAGGTCCGGTTGGCATACGAGGTGACGGTCAACACGCTCCCGTGACCGAGTAAGCCGCCACGCGCACGTTGTGTCGGGTCATCCGCGTTGAACCTGACCCGGCGGAAATGGCTCCCTCGAACATTTGGTATGCCGTAGTGTCGCGCTAGGCGCTCGTTGACAAACGTGTAGTCCGCGCTCAAGAGCTCGACGACGCTCCGGTCTTCACGCAGAATGCTTTCAAAAAACAGCTCGGTTTCTCGTCGAAACCCGCGACGTAGCCCTTCACCAAAATCTGGAAACGCATCCTCGTCGGGCTGCACGGCCGAGACGTTGCGCAGACCCAGCCACTGACCGGCAAAATTCGTAACCAACGCTTCGGCGCGTCGGTCGGCGAGCATACGGCGAGTCTCGCTCTCGAGGACCGACGGGTCGCTCAGTTCGCCTCGCGCCGCCAGGTCCAGCAGCGTGTCATCCGGTATGCTGCTCCAGAGGAAGAAGGACAGACGCGAGGCCAGTTCGAGATCGCTTACGCGGTAGGGCGTTCCGGGCGGAAGGTCGCCCGGGTCTGGTTCGACCCGAAACAGGAATTCGGGACTGACGAGCAAACGACGGAGAGCAAGCTCGATACCCGTATCAAACCCGTCAGGCCGGCCGGTCTCGTAGAACGTCATCAACCGATCGACGTCATCGTCAGTGACGGGTCGTCGGAACGCTCGGCGCGCCAGTCGCGACAGGACCGCCCGGGCGCAGTCGGTCCGCTCATCGTCAGCGGCGTCGACATCGGGATGGCATTCAAAGATGCGCTGCCGACTTGGGGTATCGTCGATCGGCGGGGCCCCGCTCGCTTCAAACGGACCCGAAATCGTCACACTGTCAACATACGGCTGGTAGCGGGAGTCGCCCCCGGAGCCTTCGCCGGTGAACGGGCGTAGATAGAGCTTTCGCAAGCCCTCTGGTTCGGCGGACGTTTTCTTGAGAAACGCGACGGAAACGGTGCGCGGCCCCGCTCGCACGGGTAGACGCACTCGAAGCGGTTGGGTTTCCTGAAGATAGAGACCTCGTGGCGCGTCGGGGGCAGGGGTTGCGCCGACAGAGAAGAGCTCGACGCGTGCGCCGTCAATGGCGATCTCGAGGTCGTGCGAGTCGCGACGCAATGCGCCGTCTGGTAGCACCTCGATGACGTAGTCTGCGTCCTCGGGAAAATTGAACGACACTGCGGTTCCCCCGCGTGTGCCAAAGGGAAGACCATCGACGCGATCATCCTGACCGAGGTCCGAGGGTATGCGAAACGTTTGGGCCACGGCCGAAGGGACGGGTGACGCGACAGCGAGACGACTAATCTTCCGTGCAGCCGAGAGGTAACGCTCCATGAGCGTCGGCGACACTCCAAGCACACCCGCGATATTGTCAAAGCCGTAGCTCGTATCGTCGGCTGGCAGCAGCTCCGTAACATCAACCTCGAGGTCAAGCAGGTCTCGTACGGCATGGTGATACTCCGTGCGACTCAGGCGATGCAGCGTCTCGGTTCGCCCTGGATCGGGTCGCGTTGCCGCGGCTTGGTCCAACGACATCTCCAGCCAATGCCGAAAACCGTCGTAGGCGGCCTGGTCCGGGCGAGGTCGACGTGACGGTGGCATCGATCCCGCTCGGAGCTTGCGTACAACCTTTTCCCACACTTCGGCGTGTTCGCCGACCCGGGTGAGGTCGGCCTCTGGCGAATCGAGAGCAAAGTCCGCCGTGCGGAGCTGCTGGTTATGACAAGTGACGCAATAGCGGTCTAGAAGCTGTCGGTGCGCGGCCACGGATGCCGCGACCTCGTCGTCCTGCTGGCCGGGGGCCGCCCACGAGGTAGAGCCGACAGACACCAAAACCGCGCACGCGAAAAGCAACACATGGGCGCGGAGGGATCCGATTTTCATACCTTTTGCTGGTCCAACACTGGTCCAATGTGGTCCAGAACTGTAGGTTCTGGAACGGGTGGACTAGTTTGGCTCAAAGCCCTCTCGAGGTCAATGGCGCGGGGTCTCGGGTGTTTCCCCAAGGACCGCCTCTTTACCCGTCCTGCTTGCGTGGCAGCCCGTGGTGCACGTCGCGCTGCATTCGACCGTCGCTGAATCCGGCTGACCCGCGTTGTTCATCGGTCGAACACTGCGCGGATCCTCCTTATTTTGTCGCCTTGCTCAGCCGGCACGGCGACGGTCTCGGTGCCAAGCGGGACTTTCACCTTGGGCTGCTGGCAATCGTCAAGGGCGGTGCTATGCTGTGGCCGACTCAGCGCGCCGCGAAGGGTGTGATCACCGCCGCGAGTGCTGGGCGTCTCTTCATCTGAGAGGAGTAGGCATCATGAGAATTGGGCTAACTCGTAGGATCCAACGTCGTCGCGGCTTTCTTGTGGCCGTCGGCGGTGCTCTGGCTATCGTCGCCCTCGGGCTCGGGCAGGCATGGCTGGAGAACAGTGTCGGTGTCGGTAGTGGCATCGTGCGGGCGCAATCGGTCGAAGCGCCGATGTTTGAGGTCGATCCGTTCTGGCCCCGCCCGTTGCCAAACCACTGGTTGCTCGGGTCGGCCATCGGTGTCGGCATCGACGCCCAGGACCACGTCTGGATTGTGCATCGAGGCTCGGTCGAGACGCTCGGTGCCAACGAGATTCCGGCATCGCTGGACCCGCCGATCGCGGAGATGTGCTGTGTACCCGCGCCACCGGTTTTGGAGTTCGATACGGACGGCAATGTCGTGGGCAGTTGGGGTGGCCCCGGTGAGGGCTATACCTGGCCGACCTCAAATCATGGCATCACCATCGACCATATGGACAATGTGTGGATCGGCGGCAACGGACAAGGCGACTCCCACGTGTTGAAGTTCACCCGTGACGGGCAGTTCCTGCTCGAAGTCGGCGAACCCGGTCATGACGTGGACAGCAACAGCACGACCCACTACTCGCGCGTGGCGAAGATATCGATCGACGCGGCCGAGAACGAAGCCTACCTGGCCGACGGCTATGGCAACCGGCGGGTCGCGGTCGTCGATATGACCACTGGCGCTTTGAGACGATTCTGGGGAGCCTATGGCAATACGCCCGACGACAGCGACTTTGGTCGGTATGACCCAACCGCGCCGCCGCCTCAGCAGTTTGCCAGCCCGGTTCATTGTGCCGAGGTCTCCCACGACGGCTTGGTCTACGTCTGCGACCGGGCGCAGGACCGCATCCAGGTCTTTCAGAAAGACGGAACGTTCGTCAACGAGGTGTTCATCGCACGGACGACGCTGGGTTCCGGGTCCATGTGGGATCTCACCTTCTCGCACGACGAGGAGCAACGCTATATCTATGCGGTCGATGGTGTGAACGAAAAGGTATACGTGATCGAGCGCGAGTCGCTGAATTTGCTCACCAGCTTTGGGGATGGCGGCCGCCAGACCGGCGCCTTCTACGGCGTGCACAGTATCGCCACTGACTCGGCCGGGAATATCTACACGACGGAGACGTATGAAGGGAAACGTCTACAGAAGTTTGTCTACAAGGGGATCGGTGCGGTCCCTCGCGAGCAAGGCCTGGCGTGGCCATCGAACTAGGCAGCCGGTTCTGAGCACCCGCGACGGCCTGGGCTCACGCCCGCAGACCTAGAGATTCGAACTCAGGACTCGAAGCCTGAGCTCGGGCCGTCGCCCTCGTTTGAAAGCTCTTCGGCCGCGATCTCCCGCATCCGGAACTTCTGGACTTTCCCGGTCACGGTCAGTGGAAATTCGTCCACAAGCTTCCAGAACCGTGGGATTTTATAGGTGGCGATCTGTCCGCGACAGAAAGCCTTGAGGGCGGCGGGGGTAAGTTCTGCGTTTACCTTCACCCACGCCATGACCTCCTCGCCATACTCCTCCGAGGGGACCCCGATGACCTGGGCGTCCTCGATGTCGGGGTGGGTATGCAGGAACTCCTCGACCTCTCGCGGATAGATATTTTCGCCCCCTCTGATGATGATGTCCTTTATGCGGCCGACAATCGCGACGTAGTCGCTGTCGTCGATTGTGGCGAGGTCGCCGGTGTGCATCCAGCCGGCTGCGTCGATCGCGTCGGCCGTCGCTGCGGGTTCATTCCAATAGCCGATCATGACGACATAGCCGCGCGTGCACAGCTCGCCCGGCACGCCCCGCGGCACGAGACGGCCAGTGTTCGGGTCGACGACTTTGACCTCGACATGCGGATGGATACGACCCACGGTCGATACGCGTGCCTCCAGCGGATCGTCGACACGAGTCTGTGTGGAGACGGGCGAGGTTTCGGTCATGCCGTAGCAGATCGTTACTTCTTTCATGTGCATACGGTCTTGCACATTGCGCATGACATCCACCGGGCAAGGGGAGCCGGCCATGACCCCGGTCCGCAAGGTGGAGAGCTTGCTTTGGGCAAAGGACGGATGATTCAGTTGGGCGATAAACATCGTCGGCACACCGTAAAGCGATGTGCACCGCTCGGCCTCGACCGCTGCCAATGTGGCCCCCGCGTCAAAACTCTCACCGGCTACGACCATGCACGCGCCGTGCGTCGTGCACGCGAGGTTGCCAATGACCATTCCAAAGCAGTGATAGAACGGAACGGGGATACAGACGCGGTCAACCTCGGTGTATCCGAGCGTCTCGCCACAGAAGAAGCCGTTGTTGAGCACGTTGTGATGCGAGAGCGTGGCCCCTTTGGGAGCCCCGGTCGTGCCAGACGTATACTGAATATTGATTGGGTCGTCAAAGCTCAACGCGGATTCTCGCGTGTCGAGGGCTTCGTCCGTCACGCTCGCCCCGCTGGCCAGTAGCTCGTCCCATCCGTCATCGATGACGATGGCCTCTTCGAGCGAGGCACACGATGAACGGACGCTTTCGAGGAGCTCGGTGTAGCGCGTCCGTCGAAACCCTCGCGCGAGAAGCAGCAGCCGGGTGCCTGACTGGTTGAGGACGTGCGCCAGCTCGCGGGCTTTGTAGGCCGGGTTGACATTCACCAGAATCACGCCAACCCGCGCGGTTGCATACTGGGCGACAACCCACTCGTGACGGTTTGGTGACCAGAGCGCGACGCGGTCGCCTTTTTGTAGCCCCCGGGCCAGTAGTGCCTTGGCGAGGTCGGTGGTCGCGTCCCACAGCGCGCGATATGACGCACGATACCCCTGCGACCGCACCACGAGCGCATCCCGTTCGGGTACCCGGTCGACGGTGCGGCGGAGGTTGTCTCCGATAGTTTCGCCAAGCAGGGGAGTGTCGGACGCACCGTGGAGGTATGAAGCGTTCGAGGTCATGGCGACGAACTGGTCTGTCACCAGGGTATCCTGTATCGACTGGACTGCGCGGTGCGCGCGATAAAGATGCCACGGTCATGACCTTGAGGTTCCGAGTCGGTTGTCTCACGCTAAGTCTGGTCGTGGCCTGCGTGGCCGCACCGCTCCTGGCGACGCAAGTGTTTCGCGCCAGCGTCGATCTCGTGCAAGTGACAGTCACGGTGCGGGACGGAGATGGTCGGCTCGTCGGTGATCTCGAGCAGCACGAGTTTGACGTACTCGAGGATGGCCAGCTTCAAGTCGTCAGCCAGTTTCAGCGGGGGCGGGTCCCGGTCAGTCTGGGTATCCTCGTTGATGTCAGCGAGAGCATGTATGGCCAGCGTATGAGCGACGCGGGTCTGGCGCTCGACCGGTTTCTCGTCGACCTCCTCGCGCCTACCGACCAAGCATTTCTTCTCGTCTTCAACCACAACCCCACGCTCCACGATGACTGGACGCTTGGTCCGGCTTCGCTCGGCGGACGGTTGACGAGCGTGCGGCCCTACGGCGCGACGGCCCTCTACGAGGCCATGGCCATGGGACTCCCACTTTTCCGGAGCCGGTCCCATCAGCGGGCCGCCATCGTCCTGATTTCGGATGGGGAAGACACGGCGAGTGACATAGGTGTGGGTCATGTGCGGGACCAGATTCGACGGTCGGACGCGTTTGTCTACGCCGTGGCGATCGACGCGCCGGAGTCGCGCCCCATCAATGACCGCGTCAACACCCGCGCCCTCAAAGAGCTGACCGATGAGAGTGGGGGATACACCGAGGTCATCAGAGATAGCCCCGACCTCGTCGGCGCGACCGAGCGGATTGCCGAGGAGCTCAACCACCAATACACCTTGGGATACTCGGCGGGTCACCCCGCGGACAACCGCTATCACACGATCAGGGTGCGCGTGACGCGGCCTGGCGTCTATTCCGTTCGGGCGCGCCGCGGGTATGTCGCGACAAGGGATCGGTGGAGAAGCGGCGGCGCTCGCTAGCGATGTCTTCCTTCGCGTGGCCGCCCCGCCATTCAGGGTAGGGCCGGGCAGCTATCTCTCCCTCATGCCTGTGCTCGAAGCGTGCGACGTCCACAAGACCTATACGAGGGGTGACCGCGAAGTGGCAGCGGTGCGGGGCGTCACTCTGTCGCTCGAGGCGGGCGAGCATGTGGCGCTCGTCGGTCCATCCGGCTGTGGCAAGTCCACGTTGCTTCATTTGTGTGGGGCGATGGACAGACCGAGTCGAGGGCAGGTGTCCGTCGAAGGACAGTCGCTGGCGCCTCTTGACGATGACCAGCTCACGAGACTGCGGCGGCGGCGTATCGGGTTCGTCTTTCAGTTCTTCAACTTGTTGCCCACGTTGACCGTTCGACAGAATATCGGTCTGCCCCTCGTGCTCGATGGATGTCCGGACGCCGACGTTGCGGCTCGTACCGCAATAGTGGCGGAGAGCGTGCGGCTCACCGACAGGCTCGAGCACTATCCGGCCGAGCTCTCAGGAGGCGAAGCCCAGCGAGCGGCGATCGCTCGGGCAGTGATTCATGAGCCAGCCGTGCTTATCGCCGACGAGCCGACAGGCAACCTCGATTCCGAGAACGGGGCACGAGTGCTCGAGGTTCTTCTCGACCTCAACCGTCGGTTTGGCACCGCATTGCTGATGGCAACGCATGACGCCGGGCTCGCGTCCCGGAGCGACCGGATTCTCCGTATGCGAGACGGGCGAGAGACCCCGGAGTCATAAAAGGCCTGCGAGGCGAGGGAACAGATCGTCGAAGACCGAGTCGCGGTCGACGTTGTTCGCCACGCGCACGTTGTGGCGGCCCTCGCCGCCGCTCAAACGCATATCGTCAGTCAAGACAGGGCTTGTGGCGACGATCTCAGATGGCACCCATTCCGGGTTGTGCAGCCAAGCCACGGCCGAGATATCCCAGATGACTTTGGACCATGGGAACCTTGGGTTCCGGTCTTGGCGGTTCGTTCCTTCGGCGAAGTACTGCAGAAACTGACCATACAGATAGTTCGCGATCGACGAGCGGCCGCGCAGGTGTCGGTCCAACTCAGGAACCGTCGTCCGCAGGTGTTCCGCGACGTTCCTGGTCGGAATCTGCACGAGCGGAACGCCGCTGTCGAACCGCACCTGGGACGATGCCTACGATCCCATGTCGAACGTCATCGATGTCTACATCCAGCGACTGCGCCGAAAGCTGGACTCTGGGAGCGCGGAGTCAGTTATCACAACTCGGCGGGGTGAGGGCTACGCGCTCGTCTGCCCTGTCGACAGCTCGCGAGAGCCCGTGGGCGAGTAGCTGACGAGCTCCGAACGGATTCTATGTCCCGGTCAATTCGCGGGCGTCTGACCCTGCTGGTACGGGCTCGTGCTGCTCGCGACCGGCGGCTCCATTCTCGTTCTCCACAATCGCCTCGGCCTCGCGGACGTCGACCGAGAGCTTGCAAATTTGTCTGCGACGGTAGTCGCGGAACTCAGGCAAGAGCTCGAAGATGGTGAGACGCTCGCCGAGACCGTCGAGGAGATCAACGAGCTCGAGCTACGGGAAGCGGGAGTCGCGGTGGCCGACGCCGAAGGCGGTATCTTGGCGGTGCGGGCCCTGAGCGGTGCGGCCCTGAGCGTGGCCGACCTCGTTTCGCATTCCACCGCAGTGACGCTGGCGAACTCAGATTGCCGGATTCGCGTATACCCTGCGAATCTGGAATCGTTTGGTCAGGGACTGCGCGTTGTCGTATGGACGTCGCTAGATGATTTCGAGCGCGAGCGTCACGTGCTGAACCGGGCGCTGCTCCTGGGCGTGCCACTGGCGTTGTTTGTGGCTCTGACAAGAGGCTGGGTGATTAGCCGGCGCGCGCTCCGACCGTTGGGCGACATGGCGCATCAAACCCAAGCCATCTCAGATCGTCGCCCCGACGTTCACCTGCACACGCCGAATTCAGAAGACGAGCTGGGTGTGCTCGCGGGTGCCTTCAATGCCTTGCTCAACCGACTTGGTGGTGCGTTGACGCTCCAGCGCGTCGGTTTATGACGGACGCCTCCCACGAGCTGCGCACACCTGTCTCGGTCGTCAGAACGACCGCGCAAGTCACGCTTGGTCGCGACGATCGCCCGAAGGCAGAATACCGAGAGGCGCTGACGACCCTTGCCGACCAGGCACAGCGCTTGAGTCGTATGGTCGATGACATGCTGACGTTGGCCGTTGCCGACGCAGGAGGCAGACCACTCCAGAACGGTGAGTTCTATTTGGACGAGCTCCTTGACGAGTGCGCTCGCTCAGCGCGGACCTTGGGGCCGCCTGACCAGGTCGCGGTGAACGCGACGTGGCCCGACGAGATACCGTTCAGCGGAGACGAAGAGCTCCTGCGGCAGATGCTGCTGAATCTGCTCAGCAACGCGATATGTCACTCCACGTCGACCGACTCGACGAGCCGCGTCGAGCTCGTCGCGGAGACCATTGGAGACAACGTCCGCATCGTCATCGACGACACCGGCCCAGGCATTGCGGCGTCCGACCGAGAACGCGTCTTCGAGCGGTTTGTTCGGATTGATGGCGTGGGATTTCGCGCAGGCGGAGGATTGGGCCTGCCGATGGCCCGGTGGGTTGCCGAGGCTCACGGTGGATCCGTCACCGCCGGAGCAGCGTCGAGTGGCGGCGGCCGTTTTATTGTCGTGCTCCCCACGCCAGACGCTCACCGGGGCTAGAGTCCCGCGTCAGCGACTCCTTTCCCAACCGACCCGGTCGCGGACTTTTTCTTGGGGCGGCCGCGAGGCCGAGGCGACTCGTGTCACGAAGACATGCACGGAAACCACGGCCTCCGTGTGTTTCGGACGGCGGAGTAGGGGTTGGCCGGGTCGGAAGATGGGCTTGCCCTGTTTCTAAGTGGTGCGGCTTTCATCCACCCTATGATTGTCGCGCGACCAACGGGCTGTGTTGCGGGTCAAGGCTCACGCACTTTCTCGATGGCTTCGGTCGTTGCCAACCCGTTTAGGAGACTCGGATGCGTTTCAAATATGGCTGCAACCCTCATCAGCTCTTCGCCGAGGTCGTGCCCCTCGACGGTGAGCGTTTGCCGATTGACGTTCTCAATGGCAGGCCCGGTTTTATTAATTTTCTCGATGCGATCAACGCTTGGCAGCTCGTGCATGAGGTGCGACAAGCCCTGGGGCTCCCCGCCGCCGCCAGCTTCAAGCACGTCTCTCCCGCCGGTGCGGCGGTCGCAGGGGAGCTGCCTAAGGAGCTCGTCAAGTCTTACGAGGTGGAGGGCCGAGAGCTATCTCCGGCCGCCACGGCCTATGTGCGTGCCCGTGGCGCTGATCCGAAGTCCTCGTTTGGCGACTTCATCGCGCTCTCGGACACGGTCGACGTGCCCACCGCGAAGTTCATCAAGACCCTCGTCTCCGACGGCATCGTCGCCCCCGCCTACGAGCCCGAGGCAATGGAGATCCTCAGCCAGAAGAAGAAGGGCTCGTTCATCGTACTCAAGGCCGACGCCGGCTTCGAGCCGCCAAAGAGTGAGGCGCGCGAGATGTGGGGTATGCGGCTCACGCAGGATCGCAACAACACTCCCGTGACCGCGCAGCATCTCGAGCGCGTGGTCTGCGGCTCGCTTGACGATGGCGCGAGGCGTGACCTCCTGCTGGGACTGATCACGCTCAAGTACACGCAGAGCAATTCCGTCGGGTTCTCGGTCGACGGACAGATGATCGGCATCGGCGCCGGTCAGCAGTCGCGCGTCGATTGCACCAAGCTGGCCGGCGGCAAGGCCGACGTCTGGCATCTCAACCGCCACCCCAAGGTGCTCGGATTGCAGTTCAAGGACGGTGTGGGCCGGCAAGATCGGATCAACCACCGAGTGCGGTATATCGAAGGCGACCTCGTTCGCTCTGAGCTAGCGGCCTTTAAGGATGCGCTCGACCAGTCCTACGAGCCGCTCACCGCTGAAGAGAAGGCCGAGTGGCTAGGCACGCTGGATGGCGTGAGCCTCACCTCCGACGCCTTCATTCCTTTCCGCGACAACATCGATCACGCGGTCAAACACGGCGTCAAATACGTCGGCCAGCCCGGCGGCTCCGCACGCGACGATGACGTCAGCGCCGCGTGCCGCGAGTATGGCATCGCGATGGTACATACGGGGTTACGGCTCTTTCACCACTGACCGCAGCGCCGCGCGCTCCGCCCCATCGCTTGTGGGCCGCGCGGGCACAAGCCTTTCGCGCACGAATGTCACCTATTCGTTATTGGCGCGAGCGGAGTCCCTCACCTTGACCATTTTTGCATAGTCGTCCTCGGTGAGCTCGATGTAACGCACGTGCGCGTGATACATATCGTCGTAGCTCCGTTGCCCCCAGCCAACCCATTGGGTCGGGTCTGGATTGGCGCGGTTGCCGTCGGTGTTGTCGTGCCAGGCCGTGACCTTGATCATGGTCCCAGACGGCAGTAGCGGCGCTGTCCCGTCGTCGTACACATAGTTGACGTGCCAGTTGAAATTGAAATTGCCGACGTGGCTGAGCATCTTCACCCGGCCGCTGGGCAGAATCGCCTCCATCGACATGGCTTTGCCGCGCACATGCATGTGCGGTTGGTAGCTCAATATTTTTGTCGGCTGGTCGAGGGGAATGAACGCGTGATGCTTTGCCAGTGTGTGCGGCGGAAGGTCGAACGTGTCCATCGCCTGGACGACGCCCATGGCGCTGTGTTTGACCTCGTATTTCGGCACGATCTCCTGGGGATAGAACCAGACGCCAACCGAGAGGTAGTCGGTGATCTCCTCACCAACGGAGTGATAGTGGATGTCGAAGCTCACCGGTGCGCCGGCTTCGAGCAACCGGCCGGTGTCGTCTGGATAAATCTCTCCAGCTTTGCCGACGGCGAATTCTGCCAGCGCCGAGTTGCCATGATGCACGATGCGTCGGCCTTCGAGCGTCGGTCGCACCTCGACCGCCTTGATCCAGCGGTCTTCGGTGAGTCCGGAGTCGACCACTGGCTGCCACCACTGATCTTGTCCCTCGGCCGGCTGCGTCCATGGGGTTGACTGCACGACGAGGTCGGGGTCTCGTCCCAGGAGGTCTCCTACTCTCCACCGCTCTGCGTCCGGCCACTGCCTGGCGGGCGGCAGGTCGGCACGGTCGCCAAAAGGCGCACCGGCGTCCACCCATTGCACGATGGTCGAGATCTGGTCATCGGTCAAGGAGATGTCGTTGGCAAACCCCTGTACGCCAGTCGTCTTGTCGATGTGCCAGGGTGGCATGTCCCGCGCGACGACTTTGGTACGGATGGCGCGGGCCCATGGGCGAACCTCCTCATAAGTCGTCAGTGACATCGGCGCCATCTGACCCGTTCGATGGCAGGCTTCACATTTGTCTTGCAGGATGGCGGCGACTTCCCCGGCGAAGGTGACCACGGGCTCCTGGGCCGAAGCTTGGGCCTTCAGTCCATGTAACGCGATCATGGCCAACAGGCTCACCCAAGCGGCGCGCCACCATCGGTCACCAAACGTTGTTTGCCGCATGTCCTGACTCCTTTTCGGTGTGGCGAGAGCCAGGCGGTGATGTCACCCGTCGGCTCTGACATCGGGTGTGAGTTCCTCGATCACCCGCGCAAGCAAGGCTATCGCACATCGACAGTAAGATACCCGTTCGTCCAGCAACATTGGAACCCGACCGCCATCACGAAGGCCTGGGGTCCGGTATCGTCCCAGGCCAGCACTCGCAATTCGTATTCACCCGGTTCGCTGAAGGTGGCCGTGGTCGTCACCCGACCCGCCTCGTCGATCGTCGGCTCAACCTCACTGAAGGTCACGGTGCCTGGACCCCGAAACTTGCTCCATACGATGCCAAACCGAGCTGCGCGAGTTTTCTCGGTCTCGTCGGGGCGACGTTGCTGCTCACGCATCTTCTGCACCATGTCGTCTATTGCCCACACGGTCAGGGTAGCGTCGGGGAAAGCGGAAGTTATCGATCCCCGCACGCCGCCCGGTCCTTGTCCCGTTGCACCGGACGGGTCGAACCTGACGACAGGCGGTTGGTTTCCGCTCGGGGCCTCCATCAAGGCGTCGATCGCCCACTCGGGTCGCAAATGGCCGGGGATCGAGATCGTCTCGCCACCGCTGACAAGGGTCCACGTCAGCACCTGGTTCCCAAAGTCGGCGGGAACCACCGTGGTGAAGAGTCCTGTTTGGCGACGAGTGAGAAAATGCGTGGGCTGACCGCGGTCGATCGCACCCGGGTCAAAGCGGTTCTCGGGACCGACGAGAATATCGAGACGCTCCTCGTAGTTCCGGTTGAAGTAGCCCCAGGATAGGCTGAAGGTGCCATCCGGATTTTCGAACCAGCCCTCGAACGACGCCGACACGCTCTGACCGACGTCATGGGGGATCGGCGCGTCGCGCAGACGCCGTTCCTGCGCATCGACCAGCCCCGCGGTCACGGCGATGACGATGGCGACGGTTACACCGCCACAGACCCTGGACCCTCGAGATCGCATCCTCATCCTCAGCCTCATCCTCCTAGAGTGGGAAAGCGAGCCGAAAATGCACCGGGACATCGCGGCCCCGCGTGGTTCGTGGCCACGTTTTCTCGTATGCGGGTCAGTTGGTCGTCTCCGCCCGCTGGTCCTTCCGAACAATGTTGAAGAACGCGAAGATCTTACCAAGCGTGTCCGCGTTCGCGTTGATGAACCGGGAATGGTCCCCGCCTTTGATTTCGACATACACATGCTCCATGCCGATCTGTTTCATCGTCGCGACCCACTCCCGGGTGCGAGTCACGAGCGGATCCTGGTCGCCTTGCAACACGATGATAGGCAGGTGTTTAAATTGACGGAGCTGTTCCGGCTCGACGGAGGGGGCCGGAGCCGCTACGCCAACGGCCGCCCACAGCTCGGGATGCTGCGCGGCCAGATGATAGGTGCCGGCGCCGCCCATGGAATGACCCCATAGATAGATGCGGTTGTTGTCGATATTGAACTCGTCACGGACGCGTTCGAAGACGTTCATCACGTCTTGCTCGCTCAGCTCGCCGAGGTTGTCCGGCAGCGGTTCGGTATCGCCGTCGCGCCTCCGCATCTGAGGAATGCCGGGTCCGCGGCTGCCATACCAGCCGCGTGGGTGATAGCCGAGTGGCGACGCCACAATGTAGCCGTCTCGTTCCGCGAAATCGATGATGCCTTCGTAGCCCAACATCCAGTCATATGGTCGACCCAGACCATGCAGGGCAACCATGAGCGGCCACTCGCGCGACGGATCGTAATTGGATGGGACGAAGAGTGCGTAGGGCACTTCTTGGCCAGTGGTCGGAAACGTGTAGGTCCGTCCTATGACGCGTTCATCCCGGGAGACCACTGACCCCGGTTCCTGGGCGGCAGCCGGCGGAACTCCCATTGTGGTCGCCAGAACACTGGCCACTATTGCCAGACCCGCTAGTTGCGCTTGTCTCGATCTCATCGGTGGCCTCCATCGCGTCGCTTGCAAGAGCTGGCGACGCGTCCATATGACGACGCTGCCATTCTCCGTGTACGTCGCTTCAACGCCCTGATTCCGAGCCACCGGAACCTGATGGCGGCGCCAAAGTGTTTGCCAAAAAATGGCGTGACCATTATATCGACGGCGCGTGTGGAGGCGGTCACGCCAATCTGGGCCGCCGCCGTAGCGTCGATCGACCGCATCCCGTTCATACCAGGCCGGTGTACGCTCAGGCGACATCTGATACGTCCCAGTGGACTGTCGCGGAGGAAACGTTATGTGTCGGTCGGGGTCGCGCCGCCGCACGGGCCACGCGGTACGTGAGCATATTGGGGATGAGCGAGCGGAGAGCAACGCCTCCGACGCGGTGTCCCGGTCGGAGCATGCGCAACGTTTTCCTGCGACAGTTCACTAGAATCAGCGAGTCGGGTACGCGGCAGTCTGGACCTGCAGGCCGGTGACCGCGTGCCCGCCCATGAGGCCGGTATTCGACGCACACTAGCCAAAAAGAGGAGAGACCATGCGGATCATCATCGCCGGGCTCGTCGTGGTCGCGGCCGGCCTCACGCTCACATCCGATCTCGGTAGGGCGCAATCACCCGACTATCAGCTTGTGGCCGATTGGCCCAGAATGCCCCCGGGGACGTTTTTTGGCCAACAGACCGGGTGGCCGGATCAGTCGGCACGCGATGCAGCCGCAGCTGCTCGTCAAGCGGCCGCAGCCAGGCGTCGGCGCGGTGGCGATGCGTCGACGCCGCCGATCTATGGGCAGGGGGTCTCTGGGATTGCCATCGACGGCGATGATCACCTCTACGTCTTTAACCGGGGCCAGCAAACTGTGATGGTGTTCGACCGAGAAGGTCACCTGGTCAGAGCCGGTGCCGAACGGGACAAGGACGGAGTACAGGTGGCGGGCGGCTGGCTGCACTCTGGGGAGGTCGACTGGGACGGCAACGTGTGGGTCGTGGAACGTTTGAATCACCGGATTCTGAAGTTTGATCCGACGCTCGAGCGAGCACTCATGCAGCTCGGCACCACCGGAGAACCCGGCACAGACGAGACTCACCTCAACAGCCCGTCGGGAATCTTATTTACACGAGAGGGTAACGCGGTCGTCACTGATGGCTATGGCAACAACCGAGTGATCCTGTACTCGCCGGACGGAACGTTTATCAAGCAGATCGGCCGCGGTGACGGTGGCCCGACCGAGAAGGGCACCGGGCCTGCGGAATGGGACCTGCCGCATCAGGGTGCGGTCGACGCGAATGACACGCTCTATCTCATCGACCGTGAGAACAGACGGATCCAGGTGTTCGACAACCAGCTCAACTACCTCCGTGAGTTCGCGCACGAAGGGTGGAACCCTTGGGATATCGCTATCTCCCGGCAAGGGGACGATGGCTTTGGCTATATTGCCGACCACGCCGGCGAGCGGGTTCACAAGATCTCGCTTGACGATGGTCGCATTCTGGCGACGTGGGGCGGCCCCGGGCGAGGGCCGGGTCAGTTCGACTGGGTTCACGGGATGGCTGTCGACACGCAAGGTGCTGTCTACGCGGCCGACACCTACGGCCAACGAGTTCAAAAATTTATCCCGGTGCCCTCCCAGTAAAAGGAGCTCGCAGAGGAGCCGGTGGGCGGCGGGCACGCGCCACCGACGGCTTGCGGAAGCTATCTGTTCCGCGTAGTCCGCCTATGCTCCGGAATCGGTTTGCACCGTTTACGTCGTTACGCCATTTACTCAATGCCGATTCGGTCCACGGTCCAATAGAGGCTGACCGCCGCGATGGTCACCGACAGAGGAATCACCGCGATGCGGCGATACCAGACTTTGTGGCGAGCCCAGCCTAAAGCGAGCAGAAGACCGGCGATTACTGTGAGCTGTCCCGCCTCCACGCCAAGGTTGAAACTGAGTAGTGCCGGAACGAACTCGGCTCGGGGGAGACCGAGCTCGTTCAGCACCCCGGCGAATCCCATTCCGTGCAGGAGTCCGAATACGAACACCAGCGCCACGCGCCACGGCCGAAGATCGCTCGTAAAGATGTTCTCCACCGCCACGTAGGCGATTGAGAGGGCAATCATCGGTTCGACCAATCTCGCGGGTAACGAGAACAGGCCGAGGATTGCCAGGCCGAGCGTGACGGTGTGGGCGACCGTGAACGCGGTCACTTGCGCGAGCATCGGCGCTAGACGACTGCTCAGCAGGAAGATGCCGACAACAAAGAAGATGTGGTCCAGTCCTCTGGGAACGATGTGGGTAAATCCCAGCCGCGTGTAGGTACCCACGACCTCCCATCGGGTTGGTGGGAGAAGGCCTTCGAGAGGCAGTGCCTCGGTCTCGTATTCCCCCACATTCCAGTAGGTAATCACTTCATCATGTTCGTCTCGGATGAGCACCGGGTAGGCGTCCATGATCAGCCCGTAGGCGAAACTGAACGTCGTGGCGTCCGGCGGGACCTGTCCGCGGAGGCGCATCACACCCAGTGGCGTGCCGTCGGGAGCGGTGGGACCGCCCGGAGACGGGGGCAGGTAGGTGGCGCCGGTGTCGGCGCGCTCGCCGTCGAAATAGAGATAGACCCATTCCGAGAACGTGGCCTCCATGTCGACAAGTCGGCGGTCTCGTTGCTCGGGTTCTAGCCGGCCAGATAGCGCTTGCCCGGAGAACGGCTCCACCCGCATCAGCAGCCAGCCTGGGTCATTCATTACCTCGATCTGGAACCGGTTGTCATTTGAAAACGTGACGTGGACTTCCGTCAGCTCGAGCTCGTGAGCTGCGATCGGTCCAGTCGCGGTCCAGACGAGAGCGACCGTCGCCGCCATCGCGAGCGGACGTGCGGATAGTTGACTGCGGAGTTGGCGGCACGTGGCCATGGGGACGCTCATCAGTCTACCTGGGCGTGGAGGCTTCGCTTGAACGCGGAGGGGTGCGGACGACAGGGAGCCCGCGGTAGAGGTCGTCGGCCGCGGAACGTGGACGGTCAACTAAGACGGTGGACATAGATGGTAGGCGTAGAATGTTCGTTCGCCTCTCACACGTGAGTTGGAGTCAAGCATGTCTGACCGAATCACTCGCCTCATTCATCATGCACAGATCGCCGCCGTGCTGCTGGCCGTCGTCAGTGCCTTGCTGTCGGCCGCTCCGGCGCTCGCCCAGTCGCCGAACGAGACCACCCTGCTGCGCGCGGCGCGAATCCTCGACGGTCGTGGGGCTGTGCTCGAAGACCGGGACCTCGTCATTCGTGATGGACAGATCGCGGAGATCGTCCCGCGCGGCACTGGCCGCGCAGACCGCATCTACGATCTGACGGCCTTGACGGTCCTCCCCGGCTACGTCGACACGCACGTTCACATCGGGGCACACTTCGACGACGACGGGAAGCTCCATTCGCCCGACGAGATCGACATCGCCCATCTCACGCTATACGGCGCCGAAAACGCGTATCAAACGCTGATGAATGGGGTCACCACCATGCAAAGCCTTGGCTCGCCGCAGGATGCCCAGCTCAAGGCGTGGATTGCACGCGGGGAGATTCCGGGGCCGCGGCTGCTGTCGTCCCTCGGGGCGGTGAGGGAGGATACTGGCACGCCGGCCCAGATTCGCGCATTCGTGCGCGACCGGGCGGCGGCGGGCGCCGATGTCGTGAAGATCTTCGCGTCGACGAGCATCCGGTTCGGCGGAATCACCACACTGTCGGCCGCCCAGGTCGAGGCCGCGTGCGGTGAAGCCCAAGTACATGGGTTACGCTCGATTGTCCACCTGCATCGGTCCGACGCCCTTCGCCTCGCGGCCGAGGCCGGCTGCACACAAGTCGAGCACGGCTGGCTACTCGAACCTGCCGATCTCCAGGTGTTTGCCGAGAGCGGTATGTATCTCGGGAACCAGATTGACCTGCTCTTCCGCAACTACGCCGAACGCGGCAACCGCTATGCCGGAGTAGGTGGCTATACGATGGAGGGGTTCGCAAATCTCCAGGCGGCCCAGCCCGGCGCTCTCGACGTATTCCAGCAGGCCGTGGCGACACCGGGCGTGCAGATCGTTTACAGCACCGATGCGAACGCGGGTAGTCACGGAGCGAACACTGACGAGCTGGTGGCCTACGTGCAGCAAGGCGGTCAGTCCCCGTCGGATGCAGTGGTGTCGGCGACCTCGCTCGCCGCGGCTTCTCTGGGGATGGGCGACCGGATTGGTTCGATCGCGACCGGATTCGAGGCAGACATCATCGCGGTCGACGGCGATCCTCTCAGCGATCCGGCCGCGCTCCGCCGTGTCGTCTTTGTCATGCGTGCGGGACGCGTGTATCGCAACGATCCCGCGCGTGATTCAAGTCGTTGACTCATGGCAGCGACTACATAGACGACGGTGTCGCCAACGCCGCATTCCTTGGCCCAACGGGGACACCGTGGCGTTGCTCTCCGCGCGCATTTGGCCAATGTGTTCCCTCATCGTGCCGAGCGGGCGCGTATCCGCCCGAAGCAGGCTTGATTGTTCTTCGCGACAGTTCACGAATCGCTGACCCGGGACACGCAGAACCGGCTAACATCCGCGAGAGGTCATAGAGCGGCTCATGCGGCTTTTCCGTTGGTTTATTCTCCGCGCCCTCAGTCGAGACCCTGTGCGCACCGTGCTCACCGTGGCGGGAGTCGCGGTGGGGGTCGCGGTGGTACTAGCGATCCGACTGGCCAACACGTCCTCCATCCATGGTTTTGAAACAGCGCTGGATGCGATCTCCGGTCGCACCTCGCTCGAGGTCGTGGCCCCAGGAGTCGGTGTCGCGGACGAGCTGGTGGCCGAACTCGGCTGGCTGCGACAGCTCGGACGGGTCAGCCCGATCATTGACGGCGATGCGGTGATCCGGCCCCGGACGGGCGCCCGGGGGGAGGTCGTCCGGGTGCTGGGGGTCGATATCCTGCGCGAGCGACCGTTCCGTGATTATCAGGTCCGGGACCCTGGCCAGGACGACGGGGGCGAGGACGCTGCCGCCGGAGATCCAAATGTCGCGACGGATGATCGCGACATTGATCGCCGAGGTATCACGACGCAGGAGTTCCTGTCGATCCTCACCGACGAGCGGGCGGTCGTCCTGACTCGGGCGTTCGCGCGGCGTCACGATCTTGAGATCGGTGGTCTTGTCGAGCTGGTGACAGGTGACCGGGTGGTGCCGCTCGTCGTGCGCGGTTTGCTGGAAGCCGGCGGTCCGGCGCAGATCCGCGAGGGCAACTTTGCCCTCATGGATATCGCGGCCGCGCAGCTCACGCTTGGTCGTCTTGGCGAGATTGACCGGCTGGACATCCGTCTACGCGAAGACATTGCCGTCGACGCCGCCGCCGCCACAATCGCTGAGCGTCTTCCGGCTGGTCTCATGGTGCAGCGACCGGAGCGCCGCGGAGCTCAAGTCGAAAAGATGCTCGCCGCGTTTCAGTTCAACCTGGAAGCGCTGTCCTATATCTCCCTCATCGTTGGGTTGTTTCTTGTGTACAACACCATTTCTGTTTCGGTGATCACTCGACGACCCGAGATAGGGATGCTCAGAACGATCGGTGCCTCTCGCGGCAATGTGCTCGGTCTCTTTCTGGGGGAGGCGGTCTCGTTGGCGCTCGTTGCGTCCGCCTGCGGGGCGCCGCTCGGATGGCTCCTCGCCAGAGGCGCGGTGGGCTTCACGTCGTCGACCGTCAGCACGTTCTGGGTAGCATCTGCGGCGACCGTGCCCGATCTCGGAGCGGGGGATGTTGGTCTCGCGTTCGCGATTGGAGTGCCGCTGGCGATCGTCGCGGCGATCGCCCCGGCTCTTGAAGCAGCTCGGTTGGCGCCAGTGAGCGCCGTGCGGAGCGAGCAGGATCTGGCTGTCCGAGCCGTGTTGCCTCGACGGTATCTGGCGGGCGCGGTCAGCCTGTTTGTGCTCGGCGCCGGATTCGCCGGCCTCCGACCCGTCGGCGGTCTTCCGGTGTTTGGTCTTGCGGCCGCCGTGGTTGTGGTGCTGGGGGCGGCATTGTTGGTGCCCGTGGCACTGCATCAGGCCCAGCGTGCGCGACCCTGGGTCGATCGATGGCTCGGGATCGAAGGGGTAATCGCGCGCTCAAACGTGGGCGCGTCTATCCGGCGTCTTGCGATATCCGTGGCCGCCCTGTCCGTCAGTTTGGCCATGATGGTGGCGATCGCGATCATGATCGGAAGTTTTCGTGAGACCGTCGTCTATTGGGTTGGTCAAACCCTGCAAGCCGATCTTTTTGTCTCGTCCGCGAGGAGTGGCCCCGTCGGCAACCGGGGAGCGGTTTCGCCAGAGGTTGAACGCTTGGTCAGGGATCAGCCCGGCGTCGTGGCCGTTGATGGGTTCCGGAGTATTGACGTCCCGTATGGTGACTCGCTCATCATCGTCGGGTCCGGGCGCTTTCCAGTGCTACTCGAGCATGGCAACCTGCTGTTCAAAGCGCCGTCCGACGGACGGGCCGCTCTGGCAGCCGCGATTGATCGCCGTCCACCCGCGGGTCTCGGTGGGCGTCTGGTCGGGGTCACGGGCGGGAGCCGTGATGACAGCGACGTTGACACCGTGCTCGTGTCCGAGAGCTTTTCGCTCCGCTTTGACAAGAATGTCGGCGACCGAATCGAGCTCCCCACGCCTCATGGCGAGCGCCGGTTTCGCATCGGGGCGGTCTACTACGACTACTCTAGCGACAGGGGGCAGGTCGTCATGGACGAACCGGTCTTTGACCGGCGATACGACAATCGGCGCCCTGCTGGCCTCACCGTCTATCTGGACGACGGTGTCGACCCCAACGTCGCACACGACGAGGTCAGACGGCGGCTTGGGGACCGTCCACTCTTTGTCACCACCAACGCGACACTTCGCCAGCAAGTGCTCACAATATTCGATAGCACGTTTGCCATCACGTATGCGCTGGAGGGGATCGCAATTGTCGTCTCGATGTTCGGGGTTGCGGCGACCCTGCTCACCCTCGCGCTCGAGCGTCGTCGGGAAATGACCGTGTTGAGGCTCGTTGGTGCCGAAGGGAGACATCTACGACGCGTCATCATGATCGAAGCCGGTATGATTGGCGCCGTGAGTCTCGTGGTGGGTCTTGTCGTCGGGTTGATGCTATCGCTCATCCTGATCTTCGTCATCAATGTCCAGAGCTTTGGCTGGACCATTCAATTTCACCTGCCGTTCGCATTCTTGGTTCAAGCCTCGGGTTTTGTCTTGCTGGCGTCCGCCGTGGCCGGTCTCTATCCCGCCCGCCTGGCGGCCCGGTGGACGATGGCCGATCTGTCCGGCGAGAACACCTGACACACGCAACGAACAAAGGAGCATTTAGATGATTTTTACTCCGATTCGCCTCTTGCTCAGCCGCGTTGCGGCCCGGCGACTGCCCGCACTCAACACGCTGGCCGTCTTTGTCGCGATCGGTCTCCTGGCCGTGCCGTTCACGGGAATTCTGCCGGGGACGAACGCGCGCGCGGCCGGCTCTGGAGAAATGCCCGCCGAAGACCTCCCCATCGGAAAGGCCACCGATGTCGGGATGTCCGCTGAGCGTCTGCAGCGCATTGCCGATGTGATGACCCGCGCTATCGATACCAAGCAGATCTCGGGCGCGGTCACGCTGGTGGCGCGTCATGGGCAGATCGCCCATTTCGAAGCCCACGGTCTGAGGAATATCGAGGCCGGGTATGCGATGGAAACGGACACCATCTTTCCTATCGCCTCGATGACAAAGCCGGTGAGCGGGGTGGCGATCCTCATGTTGGTGGAAGAGGGCACGGTGCGGCTGTCTGACCCGGTGTCGCGGTTCATCCCCGAGTTTCACGATACCCACGTGGCGATCGCCAAGCCGACCTCTGGGGACGACGACGCGGAGATCTACACCGTTCCCGCGGACCGAGAGATCACCGTTCGAGACTTGCTCACTCACACGTCCGGCTTGGGCAGTGGCGGTGTCGGTTCACGAGAGGTGTCGCGGATTGCGCCGCGGCGCTCGACCGACACGCTGGAAACCTACACCACCGATCTCGGTGCGGCCCCTCTTGATTTCCAGCCTGGTACGGAGTGGGCCTATAGCGGCCTGGCGGGGATTGACACTGTGGGACGCATCGTCGAAGTGGTCTCTGGTCTGACCTTTGATGAGTTTCTCCGGGTGCGTATCTTTGAACCGCTGAGCATGGAGGACACCGGCTTTGTCGTTCCGGACCACAAAGCCTCTCGGGTCGTCACTCTCTATGGGAGAACGCCCGCGGGGCTTGAACGACGAGATGTGCCCGGGTGGGTCGATACCGCGACCTTGTTCTCGGGCGGTGGTGGTCTCTGGTCCACTGCGGGAGACTATGTGAAGTTCGCGCAGATGCTGGTCAATCGGGGCGAGCTCGACGGGGTCAGGTTGCTCGGTTCCAAAACGGTCGAGTTGATGGCATCAAACCATGTCGGGGATCTCTATGCGACCGCGGCACGCACCGGGGGTCGTCCGGGGAAGGGGTTCGGGCTGACCGTTGACGTCGTATTGGACGCAGTCGCAGCGCAAGATAATCGGTCGACCGGAAGTTTTGGCTGGAGCGGGGCGTTTGGAACGACGTTTTGGGTGGACTGGGAGGAAGAAATGACCGCGATCCTTATGGTCCAAACTCCCGGCGGTCCGCTGCGAGCCGACTTCCAGAACGCCGTGCGCCAGGCGATCGTCGACTAGCGCACCGCGACGGTGATTTTTGCATACGTCGCGGGGCGCGGTACCCGGCTGGCAAGGCGCGACGAGAGCGAATGTTGGGCATATTGGACTGAGAAGCAACGCCGCCAGACGGGGGATGCCCCGCCCGCGAGTTATGTGACGAATCACTGCCACGGGATACAAGCGCAAGCGCTGGACTGTTCCGCTGCGCTCACGCCCGACTGGGTCTTGGGCACTTTCGTCTTACGTTTTCGACAGGCGTGGGACGAAGCGCCTTCACTATGCGGCATGCGCCCACTCGGGTCGTCCCCCGCGGTCAGCGATCATTGCTTCGATCACTGTTTTGACGTTCCACGGGCACGACCGACATCCGTTTAATGTGATTTTGCTAATATCAAGGGTTGGTGCTCTGTAAAATTTCCCTCCCCCATTCGACCACTTCCGCTCACGTCCGAACGCTCATAGCCACCCGTCACCGGTCTTCACGTGGATGGTGGCGCTGCGCGTCGGTTGGCGTGGCGCTGAGCATTGCATGCGCGGCCACGACCCATGGTCAGAGCGTACCAGCCTCAGATTCGCTCCCTGTGGCCCAAGTGTCTTTGAAGACCGCTCGCGCTGTCTCGGTCGAAGATGGGCCGATAATCGATGGCGATGTTCTCAATGATCCGATCTGGATCGATGTCGCGCCGGTGAGCGGTTTCCGTCAGTCAGCGCCAAACGAGGGTCAGCCCGCGAGCGAGCGCACCGAAGTTCGGGTGCTGTTTACCGACGACACAGTCTATTTTGGGGTCGTCTGCTATGACAGCGACCCGGCCGCGATCATCGTGTCTGATAGTCGTCGGGACTCCGCGCTGCGGGACAGCGACAGCTTTCAGGTGGTACTGGACACCTTCGGCGACCAACAGAACGGGTTTGTGTTTGGCACCAGCCCGGCCGGTCAAGAGTATGACGGCCAGGTGATAAACGAAGGCGGGGGCCGTGGCGGGTTTGGCGGCGGCGGCGCTGGCGGCTTTACTCGAGGCGGTGCCGGCGGCTTCAACCTGAACTGGGACGGGGCGTGGCAAGTGCGGGCAGCGGTTTCGGACGTCGGATGGAGCGCCGAGTTTGCCATTCCGTTTCGCACGATTCGGTATCCCGCCCGCGCGGAGCAGTCGTGGGGGATGAACTTCGAGCGGATCATCCGCCGTCGGAACGAAACCGCGTATTGGGCGCCGCTGCCACGCCAATTCAACTTGTATCGCGTCTCGATGGCTGGTCAGCTCTCGGGAATCCGGCCGCCTGTCGGGTTTACAAAGAATCTACAGGTGACGCCGTATGTCATCGGAGAATTGGTGACCAGAGACGCGGATCCCGACCGAGGGGTGACTCAGCTCGGTGATTTTGGCGCAGACCTCAAATACAGCGTGACCTCGGGGCTGACGCTGGACGCGACCTACAACACCGACTTTGCCCAGGTCGAGGTCGACGACCAACAGGTCAACCTCGACCGGTTTAACTTGTTTTTTCCTGAAAAGCGCCCGTTTTTTCTCGAGAACGCCGGCGTCTTTTCGGTCAACAACGCGGGTCCCGCCAGCGGTCGGAATTTTGGTCAGACCGAGCTGTTCTTTAGTCGTCGGATCGGAATCAGCGACACCGGGGCCCAAGTGCCGATTCTGGGGGGTGCCCGGCTCTCGGGCAAGGTGAGCGACACGGTGACCGTCGGTTTTATCAACATGCAGACCGAGCGCGTCGGCGGCGTGGCGGCCGCGAACAACTTCACGGTCGCCCGGGTCCGCCAAGACCTGCCAAACCGCTCGAGTATCGGTGGGATCTTTGTCAACCGTCAGTCGACGGGTATGGATGCGCCGGCGAACGACTACAACCGCACCTACGCCGTCGACGGTCGGTGGGGAATCGGACAAACCGGAATGGTCCAAGGATTCGTCGGACAGACCAAGACGCCGGGGTATAACGGGCGTGACCACGCGATGAGTATCTCGGGCACCTACGACTCTGAGTCGTGGCGAGTGATTACCGGCTATCAGGAGAACGGCGAGGACTTCAATCCGGAAGCTGGTTTTGTCCGTCGTGCGGGGTTTCGCAAATACGACTTTGGGGTCAACAACAGGTCGCGGCCAGAGGGGTTCCTCAAGCTGCAGGAACTGACACCGCATATGAGTTTTGGACGCTTCTGGAACTTTGACGGGACATTGCAAACCTCTCATACCCATCTTCACTTTCAAGGCGAATTCGAAGACAGCTCGTCTGCTGGCGTGGCGTATGACATCCGCAGCGAGAATGTCTTCGAGGAGTTTACGGTTGGAACGGTGCCCATTTTGCCGGGTCGGTATGACTGGCAAGAGACCCAGTACTCGTTCTCATACAATCGGTCGGCGCCGGTCAATGCCAGCATCCGGACGACGTTCGGGGGCTTCTTTGGGGGCAACATCGTCACTATCAGGCCGGCGCTGAACGCACGATTGGGCGAGACCTTCAACCTGCAACTGAGCTACAGCCGAAACGACATCGACCTCCCGCTCGGAAGCACGATCACCAACCTGACCGGTCTCCGAGTGGCGTACAACTTCACGACTCGTTTGTATGTGCAGAGTCTGCTGCAACACAACGACGCCGCCAATCTCTGGTCGACAAACTTCCGTGTGGGATGGCTTCAGGACGCCAATACGGGTCTATTTCTCGTCTACAACGAAACCGAAGGGCTCCGTGACCTCATTCCCTCTGGTGCCGGGCGAAGTCTCATTCTCAAATTCAGCTACCTCTTCGACGTCCTCGACTAATCCCCTCGGTAGCGGAGCACCGCTCCGTCGATGCGCTGGCCGTCCCCGGTGGTGGTCGAGTTGCATACTTGGAGGCCGGGATGCCATCATCACGATCTCGTCAGGCTCACGGTCAGTCGTACGAGACCCACAGGGAGGTTTACATGGTCCGCCGCTTCACCCTCGCCCCCGTCGTCTCGGCTCCGTTGGCGACTGTCCTGCCAGTGGTTGTCGGACTAGTGTTGGCCGGGCCGGTCAACCCGGTGCTCGGTCCGTTGTTTGTCATGGCGCAAGAGCAATTCGAGGAGGCTGGCGGAGGTGCCGTCGCCACCGTCGACGATACGCAACCACGGACGCCGTGGGGCGCGCCCGACCTCCGCGGCGTGTGGGATTACCGCACCATGACTCCTTTACAGCGTCCTTTGGAGTTTGGCGACAAGCAAGTGCTGACCGAGGAGGAAGCAGCAGCGTATGAACGCCGTGAGGGCGCGCGTCTTGACGACTACGACAGTTCGCCAAGCGTTCACGCCAAATGGTGGCTCGACAATGGACGTGAAATGACGGCGGACAAGCGGACGTCGTTGATTACGTCTCCTGCCGACGGACGTCTGCCCGCATCGACCGCCGACTCACGGCTCAGGGCGGAGAAGAGAGCCACCGCCCGAGCGCTGACCCTCGGGGTCGAGGACCGGAGCCTGACCGAGCGCTGTCTCACGTTTGGCATCCCAAGTTTGCCCCGGGCCTACAACAGCAATCTCCAGATACTGCAAACTCCGACGACCGTCGCGCTTGTCTCAGAGATGATTCATGATGCGCGGGTCGTGCCGCTCGATGGGCGCGCTCATGTACGTGACGAACTGCGTCAATGGCATGGTGACGCGAGAGGGCACTGGGATGGAGATACGTTGGTGGTTGAGACCACCAACTTTAGCGGTCACGGGAACTTCAGGGGGTCCACCGAGAGCCTACGGCTGGTGGAACGGTTTACCCGACTCGACGCGTCGACGATCAACTACGTGTTGACCGTCGACGATCCAGGAACCTGGGAAGTGCCCTGGACCGTCATGGTGCCGTTCGCAAAGTCGGACCAGGCCCTGTTCGAATACGCCTGCCACGAGGGGAACCGCGGGCTCCGGAATATCTTGTCAAACGCTCGCTTTGCCGAGAACACGGGAGCCACGAAGTAGCGCCGTTGGGCGTGTCCGGTCCGCTGGCACTAACCAAAGCGCCGCGCGTCGTGTGAAGCGTAGGTCGCCACTGCGCGATCGAGTGCCACGGCAGCTTCCACTGCATCGACGACCTCCGCCAGTCTAGGACCGGGAATCGCACACGTCATCTCTTCAGCGTTCATCCCCGTCCTCGACCGGCTCAAGGCGCAGCCGACACTGGCCGCCACCGATCCCTGTTCCTTGGCAATGGCAACGATGTGACACTGCGGTTTGCCCTCGATGCGAAGCGACGGCACGGCGTCCGCAATGGTCATCAGTCCCAAACCGTTGATTCGGAGGAGGACAACATCGGGGGGATTCGTGCAATCGGCGAGCGGACCATAGACCACTGCCGCCGGCTTGGCCTGAACGCGCGGGAGGTCTCTCACCGAGGCTTCATCGACCCAACCGGATTCGAGCACGGCACCGACATCATCCTTGGTGGCTGCCTCCTCGAGGCTGAGGAACCCGTGGGTGAGACTCCCGACGCTGCAGTTGGCATGGTCGGCGGCCGTGGTGGCAAACGTGTCGTCGGAGCCGAGCATCCAAAAAACGCAGCCTGCTGGCACTTGACCGGTCCTCCCGTGTTCGTTGGGAGGGGCGGCGGGCGCGTCGCGTCGGGGTATCGTTGGCTCCTCGTCGAGAAATGTTATCGCCACTGGCCGAGCAGATGGCTTGACCGCGGCGACAAGCCGCGTGCTGAGCGTGCTCCAGTCCGATTCTTTGGCCGCCTGAGTCTCGGCGTGTGTTGGCATATCGTCAGATCATCTTTCGATAGGTTGGGAGGGGTCAAATTTTCGGGGCGGCAGCAAGGTAAGATTCTCCGACCTGTCGTGGCCTGTTCAGAGAACCTGTGCAGGACGTCAGGTGGGGAAACCGTGCCATGACCGACACATCAGAGAGTCCGAACGTCCCGACGGTTGACGCCGCGGAAGACACCTCCGGGGGGGCGGGCCCCCAGCCGACCGCATCCGTCGGGAACGAAGCGAGCGCGAAGGCGGACATTGGGAAGCGGGCCGTCGCAATGATTATCGACGCCCTCATCGCGCTGGTGGTCGGACTGGTCCCCATCGCCGGTGGGATCGCCGCTACCGCATATTGGCTTGTTCGCGATGGCATGGAATTCGACTTCATGGATCGTCGCTCGATCGGCAAGAAGATTATGAAACTCCGTCCGGTGACACTGGATGGGCGTCCGATGGACATTGCGACGTCGGTCAAGCGGAACTGGATGTTTGCTCTGGGTGGCGTCGTGCAATTTTTTTCGATGACGATCATCGGCGTGGTCATCGCGGTTCCACTGGGCCTCGCGGCGCTTTTGGTCGGGGTCATCGAAGTCGTACTCGTGTTCACGGATACCGATGGTCGTCGGATGGGTGACAAACTTGCCGATACCCGTGTCGTCGAGACCGACAGCTAGCATCGTGTCTCTCGACTAGTCTTCGGTCGTGCGCCGATACCCGAGCCGAAACCACACCGGACACAGGCAAATGCCCGTCACCAGCAGCGCCGCTATCCACCCCGGTCTGGACGGCAGCCACACTGGAGGTGGACTAGAGACGAGCCAGGTGCCCGTGCCGACCAGAAGACAGAACACCGAGAGACCACAGACCAAGGCGGCGGCGAGACCGCGCCACAGCCCGGCTGGGGCTGTGGTCTCGTCCGCACCCGCCCGGCGCGCGACAGGACCCCAGAATCCGACGGGCCGGACCAGTGTATAGAATGCGGCAAGCCGGTTCATGTCTTCCGGGCCTCTGTGCCAGACGGCGACGAGGGCGGCGGCGGTTGAGACCGACGCTGCGATCAGCAGACGAAGGGCTTGCTGACTGTCGTCAAGAAAAAGAATGAGCACGGGGGCGGCGACCGACGACACGAGCATGGCGGCGATCTCGCCCCAGGCATTCATACGCCACCAGACCCAGCGCAGCACTAAGACCACCCCCAGGCCAGCGCCAAAGAGCAAGTTGATCTGCCATGCCTGATTGATCGACTGCAGCTGGGTCATGATGAACAACGCCACGATCAGGATGAGTACGCTCGACCCACGGGCGACCCACACCAAATGACGACCGCTTGGCTCGGTGCGTCGCCAGAGCTGACAGACAAATCTTTTGTAGATGTCGTTGGTCCAATACGACGCGCCCCAGTTGAGATGGGTATCGACGGTAGATGCCAGCGCGGCCAGCATCGCGGTGAGCATGAGTCCCCGCACACCAGGTGGTAGCAGCTCGGCCATCCCTCGGACGTAGCTGGCCTCGCGGTCAGCCTGCAGTAACGCGGTCGGAAGGGCCGGGTCGGGCGGAAACAACACGAGCAAGCCTATTCCGAGCGGCAGCCACAGCAGACTGCGCACGAGCACCTGAGCGAACGTAAAGACCACGGCCGCTGTCTTTGCATCACGGTCGGTTCGGCAAGCCATCGCCCGCTGCGCGAGATACCCACTTCCGTCCGAGATGGAATTGATAATCCACAGAAGGCCGAGCAACGAGAGCACGGTCCAGGTAACGTCTTTCCCGCGGTCTGGGGTAAAGGCGAGGATCTCATCGGGACGAATGCCGCCCGGACCGCCCGTCGCGAACGTGTCATAGACGCGCGTCGACATGGCGCTGAGCCCACCTAGCTCCATGACGACGATGGTGGCGAAAGCGATAGTCCCCACGAACATGATGGTGATCTGGACGACGTCGGTGTTGGCGACGCTTCTCAGCCCGCCGGTCGCCGAATACGCGGCGGCCACGGCGACGATCATCAGGATCGAGACACTGTTGTTGGCCGTTGTCACCCAGACATCCGCGGCGTTGCCGCCGGCCGTCGCCAGCGGCACACCGACCCATTCGACAAGACCTACCATTGGGGTAAAAACCGCGACGGGGAGCCACTCGTTCCAGAGGAGGAACGGCTCGGCCACCTTTGCGGACGCAAAGAGCACCCATGCCAGGACCGTGCAGTTGACGATCGTGCCCAGATAGATAGCTTTCACGGCCCGCAATACCGCGGCGGGCGCGCCGCCATACCGAACTTCGGTGAACTCCGCGTCGGTCACGACCCCGGCGCGCCGCCAGGCCCCGGCCAGCACAAATCCCATGAACAAGAACGTCAGGGCGAAGATCCAGAGCTGCCACAATCCGAAAATACCCGCGGTCGCGACCAACCCTGTGACCAGCAGTGGCGTATCGGCCGCGAACTGGGTAGCCGCCATGCTGAGACCGGCTTTCCATCCGGGCAGGCTGCGACCGGCAAGGAAAAACTCTTCGAGGCTTTCCGAGGCGCGATGACGGTTTCTGAAGCCAGCGCTGACCGCATACGCGATAAAGGCGATGACGATCATCGCGTCGATGGTGTGCACGCGGCGATCCTGTCATGGTTCGTGGTCGTGGACGATAAGATCGGCGGCAGAGGTGATGTGACGATGGCGTGGTCTCGTTGGGTGATGACACTCAAAGTTGTCTGCGTGTCCTTCGTGGGCATGTCAGGGTCGCAGGTCTGGGCGCAGGACGTGCCGTTTTCCGACTGGCAACACGCCTCGCCCGACCGTGTGCTCGAGTTTCCTCGTGACCATGCGAGCCATCCCGCCTTTCGGATCGAGTGGTGGTATTACACCGGGAACCTCGATGCGGCCGCGGGTCGACGCTTTGGGTATCAGGTCACGTTCTTTCGGGTTGGGGTCGACCCCGCCCCGGCGAACCCCTCTCGCTGGGCGGTGCGCGACCTGTATATGGCGCATCTCGCGCTGACCGACCTGGAGAATGGTCGTCATCTGTTCGACGAACGGCTCAACCGGGCAGGCGGCGGCTGGGCGGGGGCGCGAGCAGACCGCCTCGAGGTGTGGAACGAGGACTGGCGGCTTTCGGGTGACGGGTCGACGCACGCTCTGGAATTGGCAAGCGAGGACGCCGGATTTGGTCTGACGCTGTCGCTTGTTGAAAACCGGCCACCGGTGTTGCACGGGGGGAACGGCTTTAGTCAGAAGGGGATGGCCGTCGGCAATGCGTCCCACTACTACTCACTGACTCGGATGCCGACGACCGGCGAGGTGCGCATTGGCGACGAGACGTTCGCGGTGAGCGGGTCGAGCTGGATGGACCACGAGTTCGGGACGAGCTTTCTCGAACCGTCCCAACAAGGGTGGGATTGGTTTTCGCTGCAGCTCGACGACGGGACCGACCTGATGGTGTATCAGCTCCGCCAGCTGGATGGGACCGCGCATGCCCGCTCCGCCGGGACGGTGGTCGCGGCCGATGGGACCACGCGGACGCTTGGGGTAAAGGACTATCGTCTGACGCCGGGGCGCGTCTGGACATCTCCCACGAGCGCAGCCGCCTATCCCGTCGAGTGGCGCGTCGAGGTGCCATCAGCGTCCCTCGATCTTTCGGTGCACGCCGTCGTCGATGCGCAGGAATTACATACCGAAGATTCGACGGGTGTGACGTACTGGGAGGGATCTGTTCGCGTGACCGGTACCCATAGGGGCCAGGCCGTGACCGGGCGGGGCTATCTCGAGCTGACCGGATACGCTGGCCAACCCCTGAGTGAGGTCCTTCGGTAGTGGACGGCCCGCGCCGCGTCGGTGGCAAGCGTCGTGAACTTTTCTCGGCGACAGTCCACCAGTAGACTACGGGGCATGGCAAATCTCGATCCGTCCCGTCGCCGTTTTATCCAGTCGGCCGGCGCCGCTGCCGTTTGGGTCCCCTCTTCCGTCGCAGGCTTTTCAGGAGGCGAGATGCGCGAACAGAGCCCGGCCGCCGTCAGAGAGATCGGCATCTCGAAGTGGGAGGTCGACACACCTGCACTGTGTGTCGACCTTGACGGGTTGGAGCGCAACCTCAAGACCATGCAGGAGACGCTGACGCGCAACGGGATCGCGAGTCGTCCCCACGCGAAGACCCATAAGTGCCCGGCCATCGCCCGTCTCCAACTCGAGGCCGGAGCGGTGGGTATTTGCACCGCCAAGGTCAGCGAAGCCGAGTCGATGTTTGAGCACGGCATCGATCAGATCTTGTTGACCACCATCAGCGCGACCCCGTTCAAGATCACCCGCGCGATGAATGTCAGGAAGTGGTGCAAAGGATTTATCCAGGCGACCGATACCGCCGAGAACGCCCGACTGTTGTCAGAGGCCGCCACCGCGGCCGGCATCGTCGCAGATATCGTCGTCGACATCGACCCGGGTGGCCACCGAACGGGCATTCCCGCCGGTCGCCCGGCAGTAGAGCTGGCTCAGCTCGTCGACCAACTCCCTGGGCTAGAGCTGCGCGGGATGTTGTGCTATGACGGGGGGTCGCAGCATGTCCAAGGGTTCAGGGCGAGACGCGCTCAGACGCTCGAACGACTCAGCGCGGCCGCGGATACGTGTGCGGCGATGCGCCGGTCGGGGCTGAACACCGAGATTTTTAGCGGCGGCGGCACCGGGACCTACAACATCGATCACGAGACCAGCGGTCTGACCGATGTCCAGGTGGGGAGCTACGTTTTTATGGATGCGCAGTATCTCGCCATTGGCGGCGAGTCCGACGACGCGGTCTACTCAGATTTTGAACCGTCGCTCACGATCCTGACGACCGTCCTCAACGCGCAATATGAAGGTCGGGCCACGACTGACGCAGGCGCAAAATCCTGCACCATCAATCGACCGTGGCCGATCGTCAAAGGGGAGACCGGGATGTCTTACACGTCCGGATCTGATGAGTTTGGGTCGATTCGATACGACAACCCGAGCCGGACCTATGCCGTGGGTGATCGGTTGGAGTTGATCGTGTCGCACTGTGACCCGGTCGTAAACCTCTACGATCGGATGTATGCGGTGCGAAACGACCGCGTCGAGACCGTGTGGAAGATTGCTGCGCGCGGGCTGTCGAGTTAGCGCCCAAACGAGCGATCACACACCGTCGCTACGCCGTGGCGTCGGGGGCGTCAGTCGTGGTCAACTCGCCCTCCACGACGGTCACGACATCGTCCCAGTCGTGCATGTCGATCGCGTCATAGTCCGCCGGGCACCCGAACTCGCGTGGCTGCGGCGCGGTCTCGTTGCCCAGGGTGACGCACAGGCCGCACCCGATACATTTGTCGATGCGGACCGCGCACACCCAGCGGCCGTTGGGGTCTTGTTCTTCGATGATGCAGTCTTCGACCGGACACGCGGCCTGACAGATCGAACAGGCAAACGCGCCAAAACAGCTGTCCGGGTCAATGACTGCAATCCGCTTGGGCGCCCTCTTGCGAGGATTGCTCATCAGTTTGGTCCACATACAGCCACCTATTATACAGGGAGTCCGGCCTCGCCCTCTGGACCCGACAGAGCGGGGTCCGCGAGGTCGACAAGGACAACGCCGGGTTGGACGAGGTCGCCCGGCTGACACCGGACGGTGCCGACGACCCCGTCGTTCGGGGCGCGGAGCGGAAGCTCCATCTTCATCGCTTCGAGGACGAGTAGTGTATCGCCCTGTCGGACCGTCTGGCCGGGCTGCACGAGGACGCTCGCGACCGTCGCTGGCATCGGCGCCTCGAGTGCGCCGCCCGTTGGCGGCGAAGCGGTGCGGTTTACCGTGCTCCCGGCCGGTATCTCGAAGACGCGGCCGTTGCAAAACACCCATTGCTGGTCGCCGTCATGGACGGTATGCACGATACGTCGCCACGAGCGGTCCGTGGCAGTGATTTCTCGTGTCGTTGCGTCCAGCACACGAACCTCGACCGTCGACACGCCCGTGGAGGGGGCAGTGACCGTGACCACGGTAGCCGGGGACCCATCTCCATGGTGGGCGCGCGCGGGCGCCGACGAGACGTCGTAGTCAACCCCATCGACGGAGAGACGACGATTCATCGCCAGCCCTTGAGGGTCACCCACGGGTCGCTCGACGAGGCATGACTCGCTTGGCGAGGGCCGGCTCTGGTCTCGCGGTCGGCCCCGGCTGCTGCAAGCGCAGCGACGAGGTCGCGATCGTCGCCGGTGGTGGCGGCGACGTCTGGCCCGGTGCTCGCCATCTCGATGCTCCAGGGCGTGGCGAGGAGCGTCTCGGAATCGGCGGAGAGCCACGTGGTGTCGATGTCGGCCGCTATGAACCGCGGATGCGTGAGCACTCGCTGGAGTAGCGCAAGATTCGTTCGAACGCCTAGGACGGCATAGCGACGCAACGCCTCAATGGCACGCGTCCGCGCCGTTTCCCTCGTTGCGGCGTGGGTGACGAGTTTTGCCAGGAGCGGGTCGTAGAACACCGTCACCTGGTCGCCCTCCTGGACACCGGCGTCAATTCTCACACCTGGCCCGGATGGTTCCCGATACAGCAGGAGTGGTCCGGCCTGCGGGACGTAGTCGCGGTCGGGGTCTTCGGCGTAGAGGCGACACTCGATCGCGTGCCCGCGTGGGGAGATGTCGGATTGACGCCAGGGAAGCGGGACGCCAGCTGCGACCTCGAGCTGGGTTTGCACCAGGTCGATGCCGGTACACAGCTCGGTGACGGGATGCTCGACCTGAAGACGCGTATTCATCTCGAGGAAGTAGTATCGCGAGGCGCCGTCTGGTCCGTCTGGATCGTCAGCGACCAGAAATTCCACGGTGCCGACATTGTCGTAGCCGGCCGCTCGTGCGACCTCGACCGCGGCCGCGACGATCTGCTCCCGTATGTCCGCGGCCAGCGTCGGGGCGGGCGCTTCCTCGATCACCTTTTGGTAGCGGCGTTGGACTGAGCACTCTCTTTCACCCAGATGGACGAGGTGGCCATGCTTGTCACCAACAACTTGGACCTCAATATGACGAGGACGAGCGAGGTGGCGTTCGACATAGAGCGTGCCGTCCCCGAACGCGGTTTCCGCTTCTCGGCGAGCGGCCGAGATGGCTTCGTCGAGTGCGACCGCATCTGACACGATTTTCATGCCTTTGCCCCCGCCACCCGCCGACGGCTTGAGCAGCGCCGGGTACCCAATACGTAGGACGGCCGCTCGCACGCCCGCCAGGCTCTGGTCGTGGGGTCGTTCACCCGGGACGACAGGAATGCCTGCCGCTTCGGCCAGCTCCCGACAAGCAATTTTTGACCCGGTCTGTTCGATGACGGCGGCCGACGGACCCACAAACGTAATGTGGGCATCGGCGCAGGCTCGCGCGAACGCGGCATTCTCGGAGAGAAAGCCGTAGCCCGGGTGGATGGCGTCGGCCCCAGTCGCGCGAGCGGCGTCAAGCACACGGGCGATGGAGAGGTAGCTCTCCGCCGGTGGCGCCGGCCCGATTCTGACCGCGCGGTCGGCCGCCAGCGTGTGTGGGGCGTGGGCGTCGACGTCCGAATACACGGCGACGGTCTCGATACCCAGCGCGTGACAGGAGTGGATGACCCGCAGCGCTACTTCCCCGCGATTGGCGATCAGGACGCGTCTAAGGACGCTGGTCACCATAGGTATGCCATCCGGCTACATCCGAAAAACGCCATACGAGGGGGTCGGGATGGGTGCGTTGTACGACGTCGCCAGGGCGAGGGCGAGCGCGCCGCGTGTCCGCCGTGGGTCCAAGACGCCGTCGTCCCAGAGTCGCGCCGTGGAGTAATACGGAGACCCTTCGTGGTCGTATTTCTCACGGATCGGATCGCGGATGGCGTCAAGCTCGTCCGTCCCTAACCTCGCGCCATTTCTTGCGGCCTGGTCGTCTTTGATTGTTGCGAGAACGCCGGCCGCCTGTTCGCCTCCCATCACGGAGATACGGGCATTTGGCCACATCCACAAGAGTCGGGGCTCGTAAGCTCGTCCGCACATGCCATAGTTGCCGGCTCCATACGAACCGCCAATGATTATGGTGAACTTTGGCACGGTCGCATTGGCGACCGCGTGCACCATCTTCGCTCCGTCTTTGGCAATCCCGCGCTCCTCATATTGACGACCCACCATAAAGCCGGTGATGTTCTGTAGAAAGACCAGAGGAATGCGGCGAAGCCCACACAGCTGAATAAAGTGCGTGGCTTTGAGTGCTGACTCCGAGAACAGGACTCCATTGTTGGCGAGGATTCCAACCAGCAGACCGTGGACTCGTGCGAAACCTGTGACGAGGGTAGACCCATACCGGGCCTTGAACTCATCAAACCGAGAGCCATCCACAAGTCGCGCGATGACTTCCCGGACGTCGTAGGCGGTTCGTAGATCTCGCGGCACAATGCCCAAGAGCTCGTCGGGGTCATACGCGGGTTCCTCGGGGCGAGTCACCTCGGGGATGTCTCGAGCCGCCGTGTGCACATTCGACAGGACCGTCCTCGCCAATTCGAGCGCATGTCGATCATCGTCGGCGAGATGGTCAGCCACTCCCGACAGACGGGTGTGAACGTCGGCGCCGCCGAGCTCCTCGGCGGTGACATCTTCACCAGTGGCCGCCTTGACCAGCGGCGGACCCGCCAGAAAAATCGTCCCCGTGCCTTTGACGATGATGGTTTCGTCGGACATCGCCGGGACATAGGCCCCGCCGGCCGTACAGGAGCCCATGACGACCGCGACCTGTGGGATACCCAGCGCCGACATCCGCGCCTGGTTAAAGAAGATTCGTCCAAAATCGTCGCGGTCCGGGAACACCTCTGCTTGAAGCGGAAGATAGGCGCCGCCCGAGTCGACGAGATAGATGCACGGCAGCCGGTTCTCAAGGGCAATTTGCTGTGCTCGCAGGTGCTTCTTGACCGTTATCGGAAAATACGCCCCGCCCTTGACGGTGGCATCGTTCGCCACCACCATCGTCTCTCGATGTGCGACGCGTCCGATGCCGGTGACGAGACCAGCGGCGGGCGCGGCTCCGTCATACATGTGATGCGCGGCGAGCGGCGACAGCTCGAGAAACGGCGATCCGGGGTCGATGAGTTGGTTGACACGCTCGCGAACCGGAAGTTTGCCTTGGTCCCGGTGCCGGGCATGAGCGCGTGTCCCGCCACCATCTCGCGCCGTGCCCTCGTGTTCTCTCAGCGTGTCAACGAGTCGTTGCATCGCATCGCGATTCGCGCGAAAGTTGGCGTCGTCGGTGCGGAGGCGGGAGCGAATGACGTTCATGTGCGCTCTACCAGCCGCAGCAGTCCGTTTTGTAGCCGCACGCCGGGCAGCGCCAGACGGCGTGCATTCGAAACATCTCGACGCCACACCGTTCGCAGAGTACGGCGTCGTCGCGAGTCGCCGCGTTTGATTGAGGTGGCGGCGGGGCAAGGGTGCCGGGGCGCGGCGGAGGCAAGATGCCGCCGATTATAGTCCGGTCGGGCGGCGGGTTCTGCCGTCTTGTCGCGGAACGCCGCGACGCAGCTGTGGCCACCTCGGCCGGTCGGTGACGCCGCGGACATCCGTCAATGGGACGGCGATTCGCGCGGACGCGGCGCAACCGCCGCCCCGCGCCGGCCGACGTCCGAGTGTTCACGACCAGCGCTGGTGGAACCTCACGTGTATCATGGAGCGCCTATGGAGGATCCCGCACAGATCCTTGCGACGACCGCACTCGGAACCGTGGCGGGTGGCGTCCTTGGACGTGTTTGTCTCACTGAGCGTGGGCGACGACCTCCTCCACATCCGTCCCCCGCCTAACGAGTTACGCCCGATGAGGATTGCTTTCCAGGGAGAGGCCGGTGCCTACAGCGAGGCCGCCGCGTTGCGGCTTAACGCCTCGGCCGACGTCCTGGCGTGTCCCGCGTTCGATGATGTGTTCGCCGCGGTCGAGCGTCAAGAGGCGACCCACGGAATTCTCCCGATCGAGAACACGATCGGGGGCACGATCCACCGAAACTACGACCTCTTGCTCGAGCACGAGTTGACCATTGTGGCGGAGGTGAAGCTCGCCGTCGTCCATCATCTCATCGTGACCCCGGGAACCCGTCTTGACCAAATACGCCGGGTCTACTCGCATCCCCAGGGACTGGCGCAGTGCGAGGGCTTTTTGCGCACGCTGACTGACGCGGAGATCGTTGCTACCTACGACACCGCAGGTAGCGCGAAGATGATCAAGGAGAAGGCCCTCGCCGACAGCGCTGCGATTGCGTCCGAGCAGGCCGCCGACAATTTTGGTCTCGAGATCATCCAATCGGCGATACAGGACTATGCCGACAACCGGACCCGATTTCTGGTGGTCAGCAAACAGGGGGTGTCACTGGGCCCCCCCGATAAGACGACGATTGTCTTCACGGTGCCCAACGAAGCGGGAGCGCTGTTCAAGGCCTTGAGCGTCTTTTCGTTGCGTGACATCGATCTCACAAAGCTCGAATCTCGGCCTATCCCGAGCCGCCCGTTCGAGTATCTGTTCTATGCCGATCTCATCGCGAATCGCGAAGATCTGCGGTGCGCTCGCGCCCTGATGCATCTCGCCGAGTTTGCTCCACTCTTGAGAACGCTCGGGTCGTACCCTGCCTGGCGAGAGCCAGACTCTAGTCCCTCTCAGCAGTAGTCCCCGCCCAGTTTGCACGCGGGCATCCCGCGTGGGACCCAGGTGGTGCCGCGGGCCCGAGGATTGACTTCATCTCGACGGCGGTGCACTAGCTTTCCGCGAACGTGTCGGAGGGGCCTCGGTGACGACTGAGCGCCTGAACGATGGCGGCGCAAAAGTCTGTGACGTCGTCGGCTTTCCTCGACGTGATGACGTTGCCATCCTCGACGACCGGCTTGTCCATATAGAGTCCGCCCGCGTTTCTGATGTCAATGGCAATGGACGGCCAGCACGTAACCATTCGCTCGTCGACCAGCTTGGCGGAAATCAGCATCATCGGTCCGTGACTGATGGCGGCCACGGGCTTGCCCGCTGCCGCGACGTCCCGCACCAGGTCGACCATTGCGTGTCGCATTCGCATCCGGTCGGGTGCCCAGCCGCCAGGAATGACGAGCGCGTCAAAATCGTCGGCGCGGGCCCGACGCGCACTCAGCCGCGAGGTAACCGTGGCGCCATTCTTCCCGGTAAACTCCGTTGGCGCAGTTGGTCCAACGATCGTCACGCTGGCTCCCGCGGCCCGCAGAGCGTCGTGCGTGGAGAATACTTCGCGCCCTTCGAACTCTTGCTCGATCAACAACGCGATCCGAGCACCACGAATCGGTACCTGCTGAGTCTGCATGGGTCGATGGGATAATGTAGCGTGTTTGAAGGATCGCGTAGTTGTATAACAGGGGTCTTCGCCCCCGGCGGGCGTTCACGGCGTGGTAGTCACGGGCGGGCGCCGGCTTTCTTGGCCTTCGCTACTGCGTTACGCTCTCGACTTCGGGACAGACCTTCCCACCCCGTCCACACATGACCAATCGACTTGTACATGAGCTGAGCCCGTATCTGTTGCAACACGCGGAGAACCCGGTGGATTGGTGGGCGTGGGGTGACGACGCCTTTGAAGCCGCGCGTACCGACGACAAGCCGATCTTCTTGTCGATTGGTTACTCGACGTGTCACTGGTGTCACGTCATGGAGCACGAGTCGTTCGAGAACGACGACGTGGCGGGAGCGCTCAATCGGGGCTTCGTCTGCATCAAAGTCGACCGCGAAGAGCGCCCGGATATTGATCGGGTCTATATGGCGTTTGTCCAGGCCAGTACAGGTTCCGGCGGGTGGCCGATGAGCGTCTGGCTGACCCCCGACTTGAAGCCGTTTTTTGGCGGCACCTATTTTCCGCCTTCCTCTCGCTATGGCCGTCCCGGTTTTGTCGACATCCTCCAACGTGTGTCCGAGCTTTGGACAACGGAACGCCAACGCCTCGTTCGCTCGGCGAACGAGTTGATGGAAAAGCTTCGGCGAGCCCACGTCCAGGCACACGTGAACACTGGGGCCGACGACCGACGAGTCGCGACCGTCGATACGCTTCGGGACGGGACGAGCCAATTTGTCCAGTCGTTCGATGGGGTGCATGCAGGCTTTGGGACGGCCCCCAAGTTCCCGAGACCGTCCGAGCTGATTTTCTTGATGCGCGAATACGTCCGGACCGGGGATACCGCTTTGCTCGATGTCGCCACTCGGACGTTGGCAGCGATGGCCGATGGGGGTATGCGGGACCATCTCGGCGGTGGGTTTCATCGCTACTCGGTGGATGCCGAGTGGCGGATTCCTCACTTCGAGAAAATGCTCTACGACCAGGCTCAGCTGACAGTTGCCTATCTCGAAGCGGGGCAGTGCCTCGGTGACGCCAGGTTGCTCGCCGTCGCCAGCGACACCTTGCGCTATGTCTCTGAGGATCTGACGGGGCCGGAAGGCGGATTTCTCTCCGCAGAGGATGCCGATAGCCTGCCCCCGGCTGTCGACACGTTTGGCGCCGCCTCTGACGATGCGTCGACCGCTACCAGCCCTGCCGCTTCTGCCCACACTTCGGTCGTTCCCAAGACCAAGACGTCCGCCGACACCTTGGTCGATCGAGGGACGGGAACTTCTTCCGCCACCGGCACCGGGCACCATGCCGGTCGCGATACCGCTGTGGCGCGACCGGTTGAAGGCGCGTTCTATCTATGGCGCCGCGACGAGCTCGACAGGATCCTGGGTGATGATGCGGCCCTGGTGGCCGCGCGCTTTGGTGTCGAGGCCGGTGGCAATGCCCCGCAGGACCCCACTGGTGAGCTCGCGGGGCTCAACCAGTTCTATCTGGCCGCAACTGCCAACGATGTCGCCCGGGACTACCGTCTCACGGTCGATGAGGTCACCGACCGACTCCGACGCGCCTCGGCGACATTGCTGGAGACGCGGAACAGGCGACCGCGGCCGCACCGTGACGATAAGGTGCTAGCGGCCTGGAACGGTCTCATGATCGGGGCCGCCGCTCGGGCGGCTCATGTGAACGAGACCGATACTGAGTTCGCATTACGGTTGGCGACCCGCGCCGCCACGTTTGTGCAAGAGTCGTTGTGGGACCCGGCCCGTCGGGTGCTGCGACGGCGCTATCGACAAGGCCACGCGTCCGTCGACGGCTACTGCGAGGACTACGCGTTCATGGTCTGGGGTCTTCTCGAGCTGTTTCAGACAACCGGCGAACCCGGGTGGTTGACCTGGGCTCGTGTGCTGCAGCGTCGGCAAGACGAGCTTTTTTGGGACGACGAGACGGGCGGTTGGTTCAGTACCACCGGGGAAGATCCCTCAGTGCTGATGCGTGTGAAAGACGAGTACGACGGTGCGGAGCCGTCGGCCGGCTCGATCTCGGTTCTCAACCTTCTCACGCTGGTTCATCTCTTTGACCATCCGGATGGCCGCAAAAAAATCGAGGCGACGCTGGCCCGCTTTGGGTCGCGGCTGGGTCAGGCCGCTCGGGTGGTTCCGCTCATGACAATGGCGTTGGCCCAGTTTCACGAAGGGCTGTCACAAGTGGTCGTGGTGGGTCCGTCAGGACGCGAGGATACCGAGCGCCTGCGGCGATGCGTCGCGTCCCACTATCTTCCGTTTGCAGTGCGGCTTCTCGTGGAGCCTGGACCGCGTCAGGAGGCTCTGGCCACGGACTTGCCGTTTGTGGGTCCCATGCGAACAGACGGGGGGCGCGCCACTGCATATGTGTGCTCGAACTTCAGCTGTCGCGAACCGGTGACAGAGCCTGAAGCGTTAGACATCCAGCTACGGACACTGAATCGTGCGGAATGATCACATATGCTGGATGCTCTCAGTTGAGGAAATTGTTTATGCGTGAAGGCAATCGTCTTTTCACACACGACGCTCGTCCGGTCTAGCGTCGCGTGCGATGAGTAGCCGAAGAATGAGCAGCCCGGTCTCCCGCTTGTGCGCGTTGCTCATCGCTTGCATATGCTCAACATGCGCCCTCATCGCGCCTGGCCTGCGCGGCGTCGCGGCGGAGCATGGTCGACTTTTCGCTGCGTCAGTTCGCGAGCTAGGACCGCAGAAACACCCGGTGGGATAGACAATAACGAGGCGACCGGAGACCGGTGGTTGCCGCTAGGGAATGAGGTGACATGACGTTTGGGGTCGAGGTGCTGCTCAAAGGGCGCGATGATGTGGTGGAGGAGGTCGTGCATCGGGAAGGGACGGGCCCTTCGATGTGGACCGACGATGACGTTCGTGACGTGCTGCGACTGATCCTTTTGAGCTTTGACCGAGTGCTCAACCCCGAGGCCGAGAACCGGACGGTGTCGCTTCGCGGTCTGAGTTGGATCGTGATGCCGGTCGAGACCGGTGTCATCATCGCCATCGAAATCCCAAGTGGCGCGGTGGTCGCCGGTCCATTCGACGCCCAGGTAGAGTCCCTGACAAAGTCCTTGGGGCGGGCCTTGGCCAACCCTGAGGGAACCCCCGAAGCTGTCAGCGACACCATTCACTGACACCATCCACTGACACCGTGCTCCGACGGCACGACTTGAGCACGACGACCGTTCACGACGGAGTGATCACCACTCGAAATCCAATAAACGGGCGTCTGGCTCCAGGATCTGCACCACCCCGAATAGCCGTCCGAATGTTCTGGGGCCCGTCCCTGAAATGCCCTCCGCGCATGACCCAGAGCGCGTCCGCGGAGAGGTTGTCGTCATCACCGGGAGCTTGCCGCGGGTCCGCCTGGAAGGGATAGGGGCGATAGGGGCTCCGGGTCAGCTCCCAGACGTTGCCGCTGAGGTCGGATAGCCCATATGAGCACTCGGGACATGGGAGGCTGCCGACGGGCGCCGTCCCTCCCACGCCGAAGTGTGCCCGGTCCAGACGCGGCTGCGCACCCCACGGATAGACACGTCCGTCCGCACCCCGTGCCGCTTTCTCCCACTCGGCCTCGTTGGGGAGACTCACGTGCCAACCGTCGTCCAGGGCGCCCGCAAGAGGTGACGGCGTGATGGGCGAGTCTTTGAGTGTCGTTTCTAGCCAACGACAATACGCCAACGCATCGGGCCATGAGATGTTCACAACCGGATGGTTGGGCGAGGGCCGTAAGACCTCGTCCGGTGCCGGATGCCCGGTGGCGGCGACGAACCGCCCATATTGCGCGACCGTAACCTCGAACCGACCAATAAAGAATGTCCGGATATCGACGAGCTCTTGACCGTCGCCTCCAGGCCAGTGCTCATTGTCAAATGCCAACGGGTCACCACCGCGGTCGCTTCCCATGAGAAACGGTCCGGCCGGGATCTCCACAAACCCGAGCAGTGCATCGTCCGGGAGAAACCAGGCATCAGACCGAAACCCCAACGTCGCATCATCAGCCGGCGCGGCCGCCGTCGGCTCCCTGGCTCCGTTCCCTGGGACCGGCCCGGGACTCGGTGTTTGGAGAAACATCCATCCCGCGAATCCGAGAATCATTACGACCAAGAGCGTGCGACCGGTCATTCGCCGCCGCCCTCACGACAGGCAAATGTCCAGCCGTGGTCGCATGCGCGCGAGGAGAGCGTCTGGTCCGACATGCTCAATAGATTGGGTCCGCCTTCGCGTAGCAACAACCGCAGATCAAAGACCCGTGGATGGCTCCGAATGACCTCCTCCGGGCCGAGCAAGTTGAGACAGGCCGGCTGAAACCGAAGCTCGCAGCCCTGCGCAAAAAGTGAATAGGCTCGGACGGGGTCGTGTTCGACAGACCGCCCGTCCCGGTAGTGACCTCCGAGCTCGTTGCACGCCCATCCTGAATTGTCGCGGCAATAATTTGACTCGATCTGGACCAATCGCTCGCACGCGCGGGCATTTCCGTCCTCGCACAACTCCATCCAGAATGGCAGCGTGTCGCCCCGATGACGCCCATCCGTCGAACCGAGGGCGGTCATTGCGCCAAAGAACAAGACCCACGCCGCCATATGCGCAGCATTGCCGCGCGCGATGTGCCAGAGGCCCACGGGCGGTCGCTTAACACTCGCGGAGATGCGAGCAACAATACGGTCGATCTGCTGCACGCTGAGGTTCAAGAGCGGGACACAGAGGAGCTTGTCGTAAAACGTGGGCGTTCCAATGGCGCCAAGCGTCCAATACAAGACGAACACGCCCAGTCCGTAGAGCACTCCAAACACCGTGCGACCAAGCGGTGTGCGGGGAGAGGTCGATGGGTCCGTGACGAGCAGATGTAACCCCAGAAACACCGCGCTTGGTATCTCGGAGTCGACAAAATATGGAACGCCCGTCGTCAGCGCGTAGAGGGCGCTCGCGCCAAACAGCACCATCGCCGCCGACCCGGCCAAGAGTGTGATCGAAAAGAAATACATGACGACCAGACCGGCCAGAAAGAGAAACAGATAGATATTCGGCGCGAGCGTAAGCGTCGTCGCGATATCCACGCCTCGTGTTAGGTCGGTCGTATTGGTTGCGATCAACACCAGCGAAAAGATTCCGAGCGAGAATGCGGACGGGTTGAAGATGTGGGTCCTTCGTCCATCCCGAGTCCAGGTCACAAACTCCTTGCCCATAAAACCCACGGCAATCATCAGGAATTGAAGATAGAACCAGTCATCGCGAAACCAGAGGAAAAGGTTTGTGCTAAAGATGATCGGAAAGGGTCCACACCCCAAGACGTAGGTCTGACGGCGGGACCAGGCCAGGACCATACTGAACGCGTAAGCAAAGAGCAGCTGAGCCACCAGAAGCCAGGCATAGTCGTAGACCGGTCGCCAGTACCACCCCCAGTACCCAAACACCGCCAACTGGACCAGGGCCTGGATGTAGTGCTGAGGCCGGAGTACCGTCACGATCGGCGGCCGGGTCAGGGGCGTACTCGACCGCACGGCGACAACCCCCAGCCATCCCAGCAACACGGCGCCGGCGCCCCAAAATGACCACGTAAGGTTCGGACTGCCTTGGACGCGTGGCAAAAGCGACACAAGGAGAAACCCGGAAACAAGCAGCGCCGGGATCCAAAACGGCACCTGACCCTGGCCGTGGTCCCGACCGGGTCGGGCGGGCGTAGGCCTGGCGGAGTCCTGCCGTTGTCGTCGTTTCTTGGCGGTCATCGGCTGGTGTCAGAAAGTGTGCAGCGCAGCGTTTGGCCACTGTCCGGTCAGTCGAGACCGGAATTGCGCCTCATTATCGTCTCGGACCGCGTCGAGAGGCCACTCTTCGTCCTGTTTGGGCGAAGGACCGTGGTCGCGGAGTTATCCCGGCCACGGCTGTTGCCTGTTGCTCGCAAACTCGCGGTCTGCCTCACCTCGCCGGTGACCGGCCGCCGTGTCGTTGGCTCAGATGGCATACTTACGTTGACCGGGTCCTGCGGTGCGACCGAAGGACTTCACCCGAAGGAGGCCTGTTCCATGAACCGTCTCGCTTATTGTGTTTTCGCCGCGGTTGTCGCTGCCACACCGGTTGGTGCGCAGGCCCCGGCCGTCAGTCCCGTAACCGACGCGGTCCTGGCCAACCCACCGGTAGAAAGTTGGCTCAACTGGCGCCGGACCCAGGATGGTTGGGGGCACAGCCCGCTCGATCAGATCACGCGCGAGAACGTGGGGGAGCTCCGAATGGTGTGGTCGTGGGCCATGGAGGCCGGGTCTCAGCAGACCACGCCGATCATCCATGAGGGGGTGATGTTTGTTGCGAGCCCGGGCAACATCGTGCAAGCGCTCGACGCCGCCACCGGCGACCTCCTCTGGGAGTATCGCCGCAACTTTCCGACCGCGCGCGGACGCGGCCGACCAAACCGCAACATCGCCATCTACGGAAACACCATCATTCTCAATACCGCCGATGCGAGTATCGTCGCGCTCGACACGCAAACCGGTGATGTCGTGTGGGAGGCCGACGTCGCCGATGCGGACAAGGCGTACTCCTACACGGCTGGCTCGTTGATTGCCGATGGCAAAGTGATCTCGGGCATGGCCGGATGCATGCGGTTTTGGGACGACGGCTGTTTTATCACCGGCCACGACGCCCGGACCGGACAAGAGCTATGGCGCACGTCCACCGTGGCACGTCCCGGCGAGCCCGGCGGTGATACCTGGGGCGACTTGCCCATGATGTTTCGCGGCGGCGGCGACGCCTGGATCACCGGCACCTACGATGCCGACCTCGGCCTGACGTTTTGGGGCGTGGCCCAGGCGAAGCCGTGGGCGCAGGCCAGCCGCCGGACCGACGGCGACGCGCTCTATACCAGCTCGACGCTTGCTCTTGACCCCGACACGGGCGAGATGCGCTGGTATTACCAGCACCTCCCCGGCGAATCCCACGATATGGACGAAGTGTTCGAACGTGTCCTTGTCGACGTCGATGGCCGCCCGTCCGTTTTTACGATGGGCAAGCTCGGCATCATGTGGCAGCTCGACCGCGAGACCGGTGAGTTCATCAAAGCGACCGACCTCGGGTATCAAAATCTTGTCGACATCGACCCGACAACCGGGCAGATGTCATTCCGCCCCGGGATGACACCGGAGCTCAACACCGAGCTCGAGTTCTGCCCGAGCCATTCGGGCTTCAAGAGCTGGCGCGCCATGGCGTATCACCCCGAGACCGAGGCGTTCTACATCCCCCTGACCCTCAACTGTCAGCGTTCTATCTATAGTGATGTCGAATGGCGCGAAGGCGGCGGTGGGACCGGGATGGTGGCCCGTGAGAACTTCTTGCACCCGGAGAGCGACGGCAACCTTGGTGAGTTCGTCGCGATGCATGTCAGCGGAGAGATCCTGTGGTCGCATCGACAACGCACGCCTTATATTTCGGCGGCCCTCACCACAGCCGGTGGCCTCGTGTTTGTCGGCACCTTTGACCGGCAGGCCTACGCCTACGATGTCGAGACGGGTGAGACGCTCTGGGAAACCCGTCTGCCGACGGCCGTGCAAGGCTTTCCGGTCAGCTATTCTGTCGACGGCAAGCAGTATGTGGCGATCGGCACCGGCATCGGCGGCGGAAGCTGGACCTCCATCCCTGTCGAGCTGACCCCGGAGAAGCGTCGTCCCAACGCGGGCAATGGGCTCTTCGTCTTCGCGCTGCCTGACTGAGTAGGCACGACGGGGGGTTGGCGCATGAATGCGCTTGGGTGCGGGCTCCGGCATACCATGCCGTCGAGGGAGCGCAGCCATGGCGTCGCCGCAATCCAGCGGCGTGAACCCCAAGGACAAGAAGAGGTATCGGGTCGGGAACTGGCAGACGTAGGAGCGCGGGCTGCGCGCCCGAGGCGACGTC
>CAUZIB010000009.1:0-86853 GCA_963579735.1 Vicinamibacteria bacterium
TGGCCGGGCCTCTAGCGCGACCCCTCGGCCTCAGCGGTTTCGGCGACTTCCATGGCGCGCGCCCCAAACAGCGAACTGGCCATCGAATAGTTACCCTCGTGACACGCATACTCATAGAGCGGTTGATCGGTCTCGGTCATCTGTATCTGCGCCGTCCAGGGCGCCGCCCAGCTCGTCGGATCCGTGACCGTAAACTCATACTCCAGCGTCTCGTCGTCAACCCGCCGGAAACGCTCCACGAGGTGGAGATGAGCGCTCGACCCTCCGAGCGAGGTCTCACGCAAGAAATTCGTGGTCTCGACGACCAGTGTGTCTCCCTCCCAGCTCGCCCGTGAATCCCCGACCCATTGACGCACCGCGCCTGGCAGGGGTGGGCGTTGGTCCAGCGGAATGATTCGCGTGTTGTGGACCATCTCGTTGAGTATGACCACGTGGTCTTCCGTCTGAAACAGCTGCATATTGTTGTTGTAGGCGCTTGGGGTCATGGGCGGTCCCGAGTTGAATCCCAACAGACACCGCTCTGAGATGCCGCGATCCTCGGGGCCGTGCGCATGGCGCTGCCGCATGGCTCGACGCTCCTCGCGCCGAGCTTCCACGGCCGCGGTCACGGCCGGAATCCGCCCTTCAGGCGGATCGACCACCAGGGAGGTTCGCCGTTCGGCGAGCTCGTGACCGGTCTCGAACCAAACACGGACGCTATAGCCGACCCGCGCTTCGAGCGGGGCGCCTTCGTTCTCAGACTCGTTCGCCGCCCGCCGCGCGGCAATCTGCTGTTCATACTCGGCCGCCTCTTCTGCGGTCAGCGTCTCCTTCCCGGCCAGCTCCTCCGGCCGTTCCATCGGCGTCGCGGTCGAGAAATTCCACACTCCCTGGAGGTCCGGGTGACCGTCCGGCGTACGCGGCACCGGACTCTGACCGGCAGCGGCCGGGGGAGTGAACACGACGACGGCGCACCCGAGCGCCAACGCGCCTACACGTCGAAAGGATCGTTGTCTCACGAGAACCTCCTGGTCGGAATCATCTGAACCGGTGACCGTCAGTCGGACACGGGCTGCGCGGCGGTGACACAGAATTTCCATACCAACGTTCGCAAGATGGTCCTCGCATTCTAATAGACTGCCGAAACGACGGGAATACCAATGCGCCTGGTGCGATAATGCGTCGCGATGAGCCTTGACGGCTACATCGCCGGTCCCAATGGGGAGAGTACGACTGGATTCTCATGGACCCCGATATCGACTTCGCAGGGACACAGGGCCAGTTCGACACGTTCCTCCATGCCGCGCCAAGCTACGCGTCTTTGGACGGCCACGCGCCGTTAGCCGTCGCCGGCGGAGACGAGGAGACACTGTTCCGTCTGGACCTGTTGACCCGACGAGGAACGAGTCCAGGACGTAGAGCGCGGCCAGCTCGTTCACCGGGACAAACGTGAACAACATCGGCTCGCGAGGAGCCAGTGGCTCCCGGAGTTCGGACCCCTCGCTGCACGGCGCCGACGGCCAGTCGGAGAGTGCGCCGCAGCTGGTAGACTGGCCGCGCTACTCACCCACCGACCCGATCCACTCAGCGTCGTACATTACGTGTATTCGGACGGGGTCGGGCGAAGCCCCGGCACACTGCGACTGACCGCTCTGCGGCCCCAGCTCACTGTGTCTCGGGCAGAGCGAACACGAACAGGTTGTTCACCTGGCTTGGACGCAGCTCTGGCGTGAGGTCGTTGAAACGCGCGGTGCCGGTACTCACCGCGACATACTGCCGGCCATCGACCGCGTAGCTGATCGGGTATCCACTGACGGACGACCCGAGATTGATCTCCCAGAGCACCTCTCCGGTTTCATGGTCGTGGGCTCGGAACCGACCGTTGATGTCTCCCCCAAACACCAAGCCTCCTCCGGTCGCGACCAGCGACATGGTTGCGGCACGCTGCTCGTAGGTCCACGTCGTCACGCCTGTCTCCGCCGAAATGGCCTGCACGGTGCCAACGTTGTCAGTCCCCGGGGCGATTTGGGGCCTCCACGCGATGGCATACACCGAGCTACCGCTCCCATCTTCGGCCATCATGCGCGCGCACACATTCCGAAGCGGGTAATACATGGTGTTGGTCAGTGGGCTGTAAGCGCCTGCCTCCCAGTCCTTGCCGCCACTGGCGTGGGGGCATGTCAACACCTCCTGCCCGGCGCTGGTAAACACGAGCTCGGAATTCTCCGTCACCGCTCCCGTGGCGCCGTCGATGTGGCTGATCACATTCTGAGTAATAGTGGGGGTGGCCCAAAGAAACTCTCCGGTCTCGCGGTCGAGGGTGTAGACGACTCCGGTCTTCCCTGGGATCCCTGTAATCACCTTCCGCACCTCTCCCGGCTGGAGTCGTGGGTTGATCCAGCTCACCGCGGCCGCGTCCGGTCTGACCGCGGTGTCGACCAGCAGGCGTTCAAAGGGGTGGTCGAGGTCCCAGTGATCGTTCAGATGCTGGTAGTACCACACGATCTCTCCGGTATCGGCGTTCAGCGCCAGCGTCGAGTTGTGATACAGGTGGTCGTTCTCTACCCCGCCGATGAGAAACTTTGGCGCCGGAGACGTCACCGACGTCCCGATATAAATGAGGTTGAGCTCGGGGTCGTAGCTCGGCACCATCCAGGCCCCTACATGCTTCCGGTCCTCGAATGGGACGCCGCCCCACGACTCGTCGCCCGGCTCACCGGGCTTGGGAATGGTATGACGCCGCCAGAGCTCTGCCCCGGTCGTCGCGTCATGCGCCATGATGACGCACGCCTCTGGCCCTCCCACAGGCATGCAGCTACGCCCTGAGATCACCTTTCCGTTCGCGATAATCGGACCAGAGCTCTGCATGGCAGGGTGCTCTTGGTAGTCCACGACCTTGGTCTCCCAGGCCAGTCGGCCGGTGTTTGCATCTAGCGCAAACACATGGTCGTCCACACTCGTATCGATGATGAGATTCCCGTAGATCGCAATATTTCTGTTGTTCTGCCACAGGTTGTTGAAAAGATAGTCCTCTATGTCTTCCGGCACCTCGCGCCGATACTCCCAGACCAAATCCCCCGTCACCGCGTCTATCGATTGAATGACGTCAGCAGGATTCGGCATATACATCATCCCGTCATATACCAACGGAGTGCCCTGCTGGCGTCCGCTGGTCAGGCCGCGCGACCACACCAGCTGCAGGTCACCCACGTTGTCGCCGTTGATCTGGTCCAATGGGCTGTATCCCCACCCGTCAAGGGTTCGACGCCACATCAGCCAATCCTCTGGCGCCGGGTCCTGCAGCATGACATCGGTAACAGGTGCCATCTGGTCGTCCTGCGCCGCCGCGGTCGTGTAACCCGCCACAACAACGAGACCAACCCCCGCAACCCGCCAACTTCTATGACTCTTCATGGGGACTCCTTCCCAGTCGTCAGCACGGCAGGCATGCCGGGCTACGCATTGGGTCGTCAGTAGAGCTTGTTTTTGTATGACTCACGGAGCTGGCGCGCCACGGTCTCGGCGCTCTCGTGCCAGTCAGTTTGGTCAACCGTAATCTGCGCATACGTCGGGATTGCGCTGACGTCGGGCCACGCCTGGGGCTGCCACAGTGCGGATCTGATCGCGCACTTCGCGCAGTGGAAGAACGCCTCCTCCACGTTGACAATCAGAGCCAGCGTCGGTTGGCGTCCGCCGATGGCCATCGTCGCAAGCACATCCTGATCCCGGACAATCCGGGCAGACCCGCCGACGCGAAGAGTCTCTCCATAGCCCGGTACGAGAAAGAGCAAGCCGACTCGCGGATTCTCGACGATGTTGAGAAGCCCGTCAGCCCGTTTGTTCCCCGGTCGGTCCGGTATGGCCAAAGTGGTGTCATCCAGCACCTGTACAAAGCCGGGCGGATCGCCCTTTGGCGACACATCCATGTTTCCGGTGTCGTCGACGGTCGAGAGCAACACATACGGAGACAGCGAAATGAACAGACGGCAATGCGCGTCGAGGGTCGTGATGACCTTTCGCGCTACGCGGGCCGCGGGGAAGCCGACGGCATCCCGGAGCTGCGCTTTGGTCGTGATGACATCGGTGAACGCCCGCATCCGTCATCCTTCCTCTCTTGCTCCCAATCTCTTGCCTGACACACCTGCCTGGGAAACGCTGGCTCTTCTCACGTTTGTGCGTCGCAGCACAGATCATCGACGGCGACCGACCGCGGGCGCGTGCCAACAGCCGGACCAGCGACACGAGCGCGGAGTGCTTACTCCACGATGAGTGTGCCGTGCATCCCTGCCTCGTAGTGCCCTGGCAGAAAGCAGCCGGTGGTCCACTCGCCCCGTCGGTCTTCAGGCAAGGTGAATGTCATTAAGAACGTCTCGCCTGCCTGGGCTTCGACCATCGTCCCGTGAGCGTGTCCTTCGTTGGCCGCATGGTGATCCTCGGCGCCCGGCTCGTCGTGTCCCGCCTCTGGTGCGTGGGCATGCTCCGCATGACCGTGGTCTTCTTCGGGTGTGTCACGGATGGCCGCGTCGGTATCAGCGGCGTGCGCGGGGGACACCTCATCATTGTCTTCGGCGTGGTGTTCGGAGTGGGCGGCGTGGTCCGAGTGCTCCGCGTGCTCGCTGTGCCCGGCGTGACCGGATTCGACCGAATCGGCCTGTTCGATATTGACATGAAGATCAGCAAAGAGGTCCCGGCCAAAGTCGGTGCCCTCAGGGTCACGTCCGGCCATGAATTCGTGGCCGACGCGTCCCGTGTTACGGATGACCAGTGTCACTTCACGCCCGGAGGGAATCCTCAGCGGGTTCGGAGAGAAGGAGTATTCGTTCAAGGTCACATCGATCCGTACGACTTCGTTTTCTTGAGCAAACGCCGTGCGTCCTGCCCCGGCCAGAACCAGTGCCGCAAGCATCACCTCAAGGAATACGACAGACCGATTGAGAGGGCGTTGCGATGGTGTCGAGAGTAGTGTCGGCATAGTGGTGTCCTCCAGTCTCACACGCGTTGCGTGTTCACGTTTTCAAGCCGCCCGAGTTTGAGTCGCAGCGGGACAGGTCGCAATCCAAAGTCGACGGCCCACTAATCGCAGGCGGTGCTCCAGTCCCCGCAGTCCGCAGGCTCTGTCCCTTTGAACTCCACAAAGAAAAACCGACGCGGACGGCTCGGATCAACAATCACTTCCGAATGTGGCCCAAGGCCCGCTTCAAAATATCCAATGACTCGAGGAAGTCCGGTATGGTCCGGCGATACGGCTCCCACTTGTTGAGCGCCTACCGTTGGGACGTTTTCCGGCGTGGTCACACGTATGGGTCCCTCGTCTACGGCAAAGACAAGGATGTCGCGAATGTGCTTGTGCATGACCTCGTGCGCCGTGTACTCCTGATCCCACACAATGACGCGATCGGTCTCCAACACCTTGGTCGCTCCCGCGCGCGGAAACAACGGGGGCCACTTTGTACGGGTCGTCGCGGCCGCCGGGTCGGACCGCTCTGCGCTGTCGTAGGTCGCCGCGAAATAGCGGTCCAGCTCGTTTAGCGCCTCGCGTCGAAAACCCAAGCCTTGCCCTACCTCTGCACCGATGATCTGATGCTCCTGCACTTCCGCGTCGTAGGTGGGCCAAGGCGGCAACCCTTCGCGATTCGGGTTCCCGCTCTTGGCGAATTGCACCCAGTAGTCGCTCATCAAATCTGAAATGCGCCTGTCCACCTCGGACGCGTCGTCAGGAAGCGTTTGAAACACATACCGAAGCTCCATCGCATGCGGAGATGGTTCGCTAGGATCACGCAGATTCCTGGTGAACAGATACATGAAGGTCTCCGCCGGTGTCCGCGCCATGGAGGTGAGGATTTCTCGATTCGGGCGTGCAAACCAGGAATCGGTGTTGTAATCGACCTCGATGGCGAGGATGTCATCCGCCTTGTCCGCCAGATAGTAGGCTGCGAGTCCCTCACCGTGGGTGCCCCACTGCTCTACTCGCGTGTCTCTCTGCTCCTCCAGCGTCGTAAAGGTGCGGTCTGCTCGGACGAAGAGCAGTCCCTCGCCATCATTCACCCCCGCGAGCAGGGGCACGACGTTCTGGGAACCTTCGGCAAAAATCTCGCGAGGTGATTTGGGGAGCACCCACCCATCTTCGGCAAGTGAGACGTTGAAACGCATGCTCATGATCTCGGCCGCCGTCAACTCTCGCATGGCCGTCAACAGATCGCCGTCCGCAGACCGTCCCAACTCGGCGAGCTTTTCGGCGACCGCGCGCTCGCCTCTGACCTCGGCGCTGTCCGAAAAACCATTGTTACGGATCAAGTGCGTGACGTTTGTCGAGGTAATCCAGGTACTCTCGGAAATCGCCCGATGGAACAGGCCCTTTGCGAGGGGGGTCGCCAAGAGCGCGTAGATGCTGGCGCCACCGGCTGACTCGCCAAAGATGGTGACATTGTTAGGGTCGCCGCCAAAACCGCGCACGTTGTCTCGTACCCATTCGAGCGCGGCGATGTGATCGAGGATGCCGTAGTTCCCTGAAACGCCGCGTTCCGACTCGGCAGAGAGCGCGGGATGCGCCATAAAGCCAAAGGCATTCATGCGATAGTTGACCGAGACCAGCACGATGCCCTTGTCGGCGAAACCAACGCCGTCATAGACGGCGCGGCTACTGGCGCCAGAGCTCCACCCCCCGCCATGAATCCACACCATGACCGGCAGACCCTCGTCCAGAGATTCTGCCTTTGTCCAGACATTCAGGTAGAGGCAGTCTTCACTCTTGAACACGTCTCGACCTTGCAAGCAGGCCGGGCCAAAGGTGTCGGCGGGTCTCACCCCCTCCCAACGAATGGGCGGCTGGGGGGCCTTCCAGCGAAGCTCGGCGACGGGTGGCGCGGCAAACGGGATGCCCCTGAACACAGTCATTCCGTCGTCCAGTTCGACGCCTGACACCAGTCCGTGCGTCAGCTGCACAGGTTCGTCGATCGCCCAGACGACGGGCGCCCACGGCAGGAACAACGCGGCACTCACCACTACTACTCCGAGGCGCAGGTTCTTCATGAGCCCTTCCTTAACTTTGTGAACACACCGATTGCTTTGCGGATGCCTTCCGAACGCCCATGATTTCTCCGAGCGCATCGGCCACGCCTCGACCGGTGAGCTGCGGTGATGGTAGCAGGCCGCGACGGTGCGACCGCATTCCCGCTGGCAGGGTGGGTCCGGTCGCTCGTTGTGACGACGAGCCGTTCCCCTGCCAGACGTCAAATCCGCGATGAACCCACGCTGACCAGCACAACTGACGTTCTCGAGTCGAAATCGTCATCTGTCGTCGTGGCGCGTACTCGCCATCCCATCATTCTGAGAGATGTCTGTCACATTGACCGTGATGGGTGGACCATCAGAAAAATAGTAGGTGGGTGCTCACGCCGGCACTTGTGACGATGGAGGAGTGTCCACCGGCTTCCACCCGGTCGGCGTAGCCAAACGCAACCTCCCAGACGAGTACCCCAACGCGGTCTGCCCCACTGAGTCTCGGATCGACTTGCGGACCCCGCGGGCAAACTCGACGGAGAAGGCCCTCTCGGCAGACGCGTAGCGCCTCGTCCGGGCGGGTCACGAAGCGTCCGACACACTTGCTGGCATCCCCGCGCGGGGCTATTCTTGGGCTCGTGTGGAGCAATCGTGGCGAGTCGATTCGGGCCGCCCTGAGACTATTGAAAGTGAGATACGCCATGAATCTTCTCCGATCGCCGCGTTTCGTCGTCTCTCTGGGTCTGGTCGCGATCTGTATCGGCGGTGCCATAGTGGCGGCGGAACGGTCCGCGTCCGCCATGGCCACGGCCGCGAATGGATTTCTGGACAGCTTGACCCCAGAGCAGCGCGCTCAGGGAGTGTTCGATTTTGAGACAGAGGTTCGAGAGCAGTGGCATTTCATCCCGACCGAGATGTTTCCGCGTCAGGGATTGACGATAAAGGCGATGAGCGATGAGCAGCGCGCCCGGGCGCACGACATGCTGAGTGCCGGCCTGAGTCAGCGAGGATACCTGACGGCCACGTCCATCATGGACCTCGAGACCATTCTGGCATCGCTCGAGAACGGCGGTCGGCTCAGCCGCGACCCCGAGACCTACTTCTTCTCCGTTTTTGGCACGCCGTCGGCTGAAGGGGCGTGGGGGTGGCGCGTCGAGGGACATCATCTCTCGCTCCATTTCACGATCGTCGATGGGACGGCCGTGGCGAGCTCGCCGTACTTCTTCGGATCCAATCCTGCTCAGGTGCGGAGCGGGCCAAAAGCCGGCCTGAGAGTCTTGCGCGAGCGTGAAGACGCGGCCAGGGCATTGGTTGCGTCGCTGGACCCGTCCCAACGCGCGGAGGCCATAATTGACGCGGTCGCGCCGAATGACATTTTCACTGCCGCAGAGCTCACCGTCGATCCCCTGTTGGCCATCGGCGTAAAGGCGACCACGTTGACCTCCGATCAGCGCAAGCTACTGATGGGCGTCATCCATGCCTACACGTCGGTCATGGCTGACGACATCGCGGCGGAGCGGAACGCTGGAGTCCACGAGGCCGGAATCGATGACATCCTCTTCGCCTGGGCCGGACCGACAGAACGGGGCGAGCAACACTACTACCGCGTTCAGGGACCAACGTTCTTGATCGAATACGACAATACCCAGGGCGACGGGAACCATGTGCACTCTGTGTGGCGAGACTTCGCTGGCGACTTCGGACGTGACTTGCTCCGGGAGCATTTGCACGCAACAGCTCATTAGAAGACCTGCCTGATCGCCAATGGCGAATCCAGGACCGCCAATCTCCAGTCGGGAAACGCTCGCCGCCTATCGAGGACCGCTTGTTCGCGGTCCCCGGTAGAGTGGCGGGTATGCACCTCACACGCCGCCCTGTTATCGTCTGCGAGCGGGAGAGGAGGCGCTCTTTCCTCCGTTAGGAAAGGGCACGAGTCGCCGCGGTCTTGAGAACCTCGGTCAACCCACTCCAGACGTCGGGGTCGAGGACAAGGAGGCTGACGAGGTAAAGATCGACGTCGTCGCTGTCAAAACGTTGTCGAAGCGCGGTCACCGCGGGTTCCAGCTTGGCACCGGGCACGGCCCCCAATTCTTCTTCGGATGTATTCAACCCGTCCTCGTGCGGAATGCCAAGTTCGTCGAGAAAACTGCCCAATATCTCTCGGCGATCTCCCAGGTGCAATGCGATGAGCAGCGAGGAGGCGAGCCCTTCATCGGGTTGTGCGACGCGCGCAAGATAGTCGATCCGTTTGTCGACCGATAGCTTGCGTACACCGGCAACCCTAAACTTGATGGCGGTGGCAATCGCCTGGTGTGCCTGGTCACGCATCGAACTGTCCTCGTACAATGCGCGCGCCGCGAGCAATCGGGTCTGTTTGTCGAGTGCAAGCCAGAGTCGCGCGGGGGTCAGAGTGTCCAGATTCAGGTTCTGCAGCAGCGTCATCGGTACTCCATCGGCAAACGAGCCCGCTCATTCTATCCTTCGCTGTCACGCGGTGAATAGCTGACCAGCCCGCTCCGTCGCAGGCTTGGTAGAAAACACGAGTCTCGACTCGTCACCGCGGAGCTCACCGGCATCGCGACCCCGACCCTCCAAGTGACGTATTGCCATCGATGGTCGGACAAGGGAGGAATGGCCACGGCTTTGTGACAAGATCAGGCACTTCCTCGCGAAGACCGAGGCAGCGCGGGAGGAGTGTCTTGTTACCGTCAGGTTCTTGAGAGTGGAACGGCAACCCGAGCAGAGGAGAACTACACATGTGCGACGAGCATACCCAAGAAGACGCCGACGATTTTCTTGCGCGGTCAAACGTCACTCGACGGGAGTTTGGCAAGCTTTCCGCCGCCGCAGGCCTGGCGATCATGTTGCCCCCTGTGGCCAACGCGCAGGACGTCACCGAATCGGACGTGGAGATTACGACGACGGACGGGACTGCAGATTGCTACTTTGTGCACCCGTCGAGCGGCCAGCATCCGGCCGTCCTCATCTGGCCAGATATCCTCGGTCTACGGCCGGCCTTCCGAGCCATGGGCAAACGCCTGGCTCAATCCGGCTATTCGGTATTGGTGGTCAACCCGTTCTATCGCGATGCGCCTTCCCCAGTCGTCGGTGAGGGCGCCACCTTCGGCCAGCCAGAAATCCGCGAGATTGTCCTGCCGATGGCACGCAATCTCAACGCGGACACCCATTTCACCGATGCCCGCGCATTTGTGGCGTTCTTGGACCCGCAATCGGCCGTGGATACCGGTCGCAAGATTGGCACGACCGGCTACTGCATGGGAGGCCCGATGGTTATGCGTACCGTGGCGGCCGTACCAGACCGTCTGGGAGCCGGTGCGACGTTCCACGGCGGGGGACTGGCAACCGATGCGGACGACAGTCCACATCTCTTGATCCCGGATACGACCGCGCACATGCTGCACTGCGTGGCCGCAAATGACGACGAGGGAAACCCCGAGGCCAAGAATACGCTTCGAGACGCATATACCGCGGCGAATCTCCAGGCGGAGATCGAGGTGTATGAGGGAACCCTGCACGGCTGGTGCCCGCCAGATTCCGCGGTCTACCACGAAGCCCAGGCCGAGCGAGCATGGAGCCGCATGCTGGCGCTGTTCGAAACTGCCCTGGCCTAGGACAGGCGTCACATATTCGAGATCGAGGGGAAGGGGGTCTACGCCCCCTTTCCTCCGCTCGTTCCGGGCCCAACGTGGTTGCCATCTTGCGGTGCCGAAACGAGGGGCTCTGTACTCATCGCTTGGCAAAGCGTCACAGTGCCACGAGCCGTCACCTCAGCGGGCGAGCGGTCCACGACACCGAGCTTTTGCCCGACGACTATTTGAGCGCCGAATAGTCCGTGGCGCTCATCATGAAGACGTCAGGGCGCGTGATTGGCACGTTGTACTTCTCCAGAAGGGCGGACCATTCCGGGTCGGCGGCAAACGCGGCCCAGACCTCTTGCCGGTGCGCGCGATCACGATACGCCAGCATCCAAATCAGCGTGTTCGGCGCATCGAGGTTCTGCCAGACGGCGATCACCTCCGCGCCATGGTTTTCAAAGATCTCGACCTCTTTCTCACGGAAGCGCTGATGTAGCTCGTTAATGCCACCTTTGTAGTCGTCAACGCCATCCCGATCAACATCGGCGGTATACATCCGAAGCTCAAAGCACCGAGAGTCAGCCGCCACGTTGGTCGACAAGTCGGCGGACAGATCGCCGGCCGGGCCGCACGGCGCGGGCGCGTCCTGCGCGTAGGCCATGCTACTGAGACCAAAGCCCATCACTGCGACAAAAATAACTTTTCTCATGCGTATCCCTTTCTGGATAAAGTGCGGGTTCTGCCTGGATGTTCGTCGCGCGGTCGCGCGTGTCCGACGTCCACTGCGACACGGCATTATATGAAGTCGCTCTAGTCTAGTGTCTCCGTCTGGCCATGACAGTGACTCCGGTGCGCCACGCCGCGGCGGCCAGGCGCGATGAGCGAGCGTTGTGGGTATGCGCGAGCGACGAGCCCTACAGGCGGGCTTACCGTCCCGGCCCGAGGACGGTGAGCCCTGTCTCCAAGACAATCCTCTAGCCTTCGTACGTGGGACCGTGCACCGTACGATGCGACAGATACTCCCACTGCCCGTCTCGATACGCGTAGACCCGGATGTATCGAAAACTGAACGCGCGTTCGGCCCCGTCGGCACCGACAATACGAGCGCGCACGCGACCCATGGTGATGGCCACTTCCCCGTGCACTTCGGCGCTTTGGCCGTCAACATCGCGCCGCGTGTAGCGGCCGGGCAGCGAAGCCAGCCACGCTGACTTCGTATCCACGCCGCGCACGGCCCCGCCGGTCGTCCATCCATCCCCGTGCGTATACGTGAAATCGCTGCCGCAGGCTTTCGCGAGAAACTCCACATTCGCCGACAGCACGGCCGCCTCGACGCGCCGTTCGAACGCCAGAACAGACCGCGCTCGCTGCGTCGGGGAGTCTACGACCTCGGATTCCTGAGCGCACAACGTGTCCAAGGAAATACACAATGCGGTGAGGACGGCTACGCCCATGACGAGCCGCCTGGCGTAATGGGATGAGAAGCCCACGAGATTCACGCTCGACTCTGCCACGGTGTTGTTCATCGGCCCTCCCCCCAATAGTCGTTTGACGATGGTGGGCCGATTATGCCACCAGCGGCGAACGGAAGCGTCAGATCCGAAAGAAAGATCGCGTCTGGTGTTGACCGCACCGGTCCTCGGTATCAATATCGTTGGGAAATCGCTCTGGGTAAACAGACACGCGACGTTTCTTGGGGATGTCATGAAAAACAGACTGCTGGCCGCACTATGTTTGACCGCGCTCTGTACGCAAACAGCTCCTGCGCAGACGACCGTTGGGGACACCCTGATGACAGCGCGAGCGCAAGACGGTCACTTCATCAGTTGGCGCGAACACATCATTGACGACCCGGCGTCAGCCGGTTTCCCCTTGAGCGGCAGCGACGGCCTGGTCATGGCTGACATCGACCACGATGGCTACCAAGACATCATTTCCGTGCATGAATCCGATAGTGAGTATGACTCGAGCGTGCCCGACCCTGACTACGTGCCGGCCGCCGAGGGACATGTGCGTATCGCATTTGGTACCGGGGACCCGGACGAGTGGGTCAATATCACTGTCGCGGAAGGAACCGATGCGCCGGCCCCAGAGGATGCCGCCGTCGCTGACGTAAACGGCGACGGCTTCCTCGATATCATGGTCGCCGCCGAGCTGGCGCATCTCATCTATCTGCAAAACCCTGGCACGCAAATTCGCACCGCTACCTGGCCTCGCGTGATTCTGCCGATGACGGAAGGTCGAGGCTCATATATTCGCGTGTTCTTTGCGGACTTCGACGGCGATGGTGTTCCGGAAGTCTCCGCCCCAAACAAAGGCGCTCAGCGCCCGGCCCCTGAGGACTTCGCGCGGTCAACACCGGTCTCTCTCTATCGGGTGACCGGGGATCCGCTGAACGGGGACAACTGGACGGAAACGCACCTCGGCTACTACAGCGTGCCTCAGAACGCGCAACCAGTCGATCTAGACAGCGACGGCGATCAAGACATCGTCGTCGGTTCACGCGGCGAAAACCGACTGCTGTTCTTCGAGAACCTGGGGGACGGAAATCTGGAGTTTAAAGAGCATGCCATCGGGATCTACGGTGCCCGGGCGGCCGGATTCAATCTCGAGTATGCCGATCTCAACGGGGACGGCCGACTTGACATCATCGGCGCGACGAGTGGCGCGGCGTTGGCGTGGCTGGAGCAACCCGAGCGTATTGACGATGCGTGGAATGCCCATCCCATCGGCACATTCAAGCCCGACAGCATGACCGGACTGGAGCTGGCGGATATCAACGGCGATGGTCATCTGGACATCATGGCGGGCAGCTATAGCCGCGGCCCACGAGAGGGCGACGGAGACGTCGACAAGGACGATCCGCTGGGACGTCTAGGCTGGTTCGAACATCCTGGGGACGCCACCGGCACCTGGACTCGGCACGACATCTCCCGACGCAAACGCGGCATGTATGACGCGTTCGTGGCCAAAGACATCGATAACGATGGCGATATCGACTTCTTTGGCACCCGTGGCAATAGCGCGCCCTACGACGGCGTGTACTGGCTCGAACAAGTGCGCTCGACGACACCCCGTCCGGCGTTTGAGAGGGCCCGCGACGAGGACAGCCCGGAGATGCCTCTTCCGTAGGCGCATCGTTCGGCGTCACGCAGGCAGGGAACCATGAAACGAAGAGGATTCCGTCGGGTAAAGACCCAGAGGACCAGCGGCAACGTCACGAGGGCATGGATGGCAAGCCCCGCCAGCACCGTGGAAAAGTAGGCGCCCGTCTGTCTCAGGACCATCATCGTCAGCAACCGCAGAAAAATCTCGCCGCCGACCTCAAAGGCGATCGCGAGCTCTGGCCGCACGAAGGCCAACCCGACAGCGGCCACGATGGCGACGAGGATGAATAGCGTGAGGTTTCCAGCCGACTTTGTTGACATGGTCGCGTCAGAACCCTTTCCACCGCAATACCGTCCGACTCACAGCCGCCGCCGTCCTGGCCCACCGCGCGGGTTCGCGTCGACACGACGGTGGGCTGATGGGTGTGTCATGATCGGGCGAGTTTGCAAACATCGCCGTCGTCGTCAGGAGACCATAGGACCTTACGTCACCTTCCTCACGACGGCAAAAAGACTCACGCGACGGGAATTCCCGTTATCGAACGAGTGCCCCGTCGCCGAGGAGGGAGAAACCCGATGCGTGTCGCGTCTCCAGCAGTCGCCCTGGTAAGTATGTTCGTCGCCCTGCTCTTGCCGGGCGGCGCCGGTGCCACGTCCCCCGCCCCGGGCGCCACGGCACAGAACACCACCGATACGGCCCGCGTCACAATCCTGTCTTCAAACCTCGCGAACGGGTCGACAGTTGGGGAGTGGGGTCTTTCTGCCTTCGTTGAGGTGGACGGACAGTGTGTCCTCTTTGACGCGGGCCGACATCCAGACACCGTGATCCGCAACGCGGATGCCCTGGATGTCGACTTGTCGTGCGTCACGGATGTGGTGCTCAGCCACTATCACTTTGACCACACGACAGGCCTGCTCCCTTTGCTAAGGACGCTCCGCACCGAGAATCCGGACGCGATCCGGCGTGTCCATGTCGCTCGCGGGTTCTTTCTGCCCCGCCGCGTGCTCGGGGCGACGTCGCCCGCCGAGCGAAACCAGATGATTGCGGTGAAAGAGACATTGGAAGCCGCCGGGGTAGAAATCATCGAGCACGCCGAACCTGCGGAGATCGCGCCAGCCGTCTGGGTCAGTGGCCCGGTCGAACGTGCCCACGCCGAAAAGAACTACTCGAACACGGTCGAGGTGCTCATCGACGACGCGTGGGTCGAAGACTATGTTCCGGAGAGTCAAGCCCTCACGGTCGTGACGTCGCGTGGGCACATTGTGCTGCTCGGCTGCGGACACGCCGGCGTGGTGAATGTGTTGGAACATATTCGCGCCACTATTGAGGACCGACCGGTCCATGCCCTGATGGGCGGTCTGCACCTGTTTGCCGCAAACGACGAAACCCTCGGTTGGACCGGTGACCAGCTCCGGCGAATAGGGGTCGAACACCTCATGGCGGGACACTGCACCGGGATCGAGCCGCTCATCCGGTTGCGAGCCGGTCTCAACCTGACGCGTCGCACAGCGGTCGTCGGCGCCGTGGGGTCCCAGTTTGTCTATGGCGAGGGTATCCGTCCGACACGAATCGCCCAGTAGTCGGCTCGCCCCGTACACTGTGACCTCGATGAGCTATCGCGCCTATTTCCGTTGTATCGCAGGGTGCCCGGGCGAGCACTCGCTGCTCGACCCGTTGTATCGGTGCCCAACTTGCGACAACCTCCTCGAGGTCGCGCACGACCTCGACGCACTCCACAGCAAAGCGCCTGGCGCCTGGATGCGCCTGTTTGACGAACGGTACAAACGCACGACCTGGCCGTATGGCTCTTCTGTCTGGGGCAAAAAGGAATGGGTCTGCCCCACCGTCAGCGACGAGAACATCGTCTCGATGGATGAGGGTGGCACCAATCTGTTTTGGGCGGATCGATTTGGCCGGGAACTCGGACTCCCAGAGCTCTGGGTCAAATTGTGCGGAAACTCGCACACCGGGTCTTTCAAGGACCTCGGCATGACGGTGTTGGTCTCGGTGGTAAAACAGATAATGGCGGAAGGCCGGACGATCCGAGCGGTGGCCTGTGCCTCCACCGGCGATACCTCGGCGTCGCTCGCGGCCTATGCCGCGGCGGGAGGAATCCCGGCCATCGTGATTCTTCCCCGAGGCAAGGTCTCCACCGCCCAGCTCGTGCAGCCGTTGGCAAACGGCGCGCGCGTCCTGGCGCTTGATACCGACTTTGACGGCTGTATGACCATTGTCAAACGATTGGCCACAGAGGATGGCGTATATCTCGCCAACTCCATGAACAGCCTCCGATTGGAGGGTCAAAAGACCGTCGCTATCGAGATCGTCCAGCAGTTCGACTGGGATGTCCCGGATGTCGTGGTGATTCCCGGTGGCAACCTCGGCAATGTCAGCGCGCTCGGCGCCGGTTTCGACATCATGCACGATCTTGGACTGATTGCGCGCCGGCCCCGCATCGTCGTGGCACAGGCGGCGTCAGCCAACCCGCTGTATCTGGCCTATCAGAACGACTGGGATTTTCACCCCGTCACCGCGCAGCCCACGCAAGCCTCCGCGATCCAGATTGGAAACCCGGTGTCGATCCGAAAAGCGATCCGCACCTTGAAGCGCTACCGCGGTATCGTCGAACAGGCGAGCGAAGCCGAACTCGCAGACGCCACCGATCGGGCCGACCGAACTGGCATGTTCAATTGCCCCCACACGGGGGTCGCTCTCGCCGTCCTCGTCAAGATTCGAGCGCGCGGTTTGGTCGACCCCTCCGAACGCGTCGTTGTCATCTCGACCGCGAGCGGGCTGAAATTCACGGACTTCAAGCTCGGATATCACGAGAATCGTCTGCCCGGGGTGACGGCCCGACGGCCGAACCGTCCCGTCGAGCTACCAAATGATTACGACTCGGTACGAGCGGCGGTATCCGAGGTCGTCGAGAGCTAGTGGACGGTCGCGAGTCTTTGCCCTCTGGCGGCGGGATGGGTCGGCAGCCACTGGGGAGCCACGTGCTATCATTCGAGCGATGGCAGTTCCGAGGATAAGTAAAGAGGATCTCAGCGCAAAACTCGAAGGCGACACGCCACCCGTGCTCATTGACGTGCGGCTCAAGTATCCCTACGAACACAGCACCGTCTCGCTCCCCGGGTCCGTTCGTCTCGAACCACCCGACTTCGATGTCTCATCCGTGCCTCACGACCGAGAAGTCGTCGTCTATGACTCAGACCCCGAGGAAATCATCAGCAGTCGGGTGACGGCGCAGCTGATACGCGCGGGATGTCAGGCTTCGGCGTTGGCCGGAGGCATAGCCGATTGGGTGACCGCCAAGCTTCCGACCGAAGCCAAAGAGGCCCCCAAGCAAAAGCCGCCGGTGGCTGGTGCCCTGAAGGGGTGAGACTCCTCGCAGCCTGTCTGGTTCTGCTGGTCTTCCCCACGCACGCCGGCTCCCACCCTCCGCCGTCTACCGCCCAATCGCCGACGCGCCCCGCTATCGAGGCGCTCGTGCGGGATCTGCAAGCCAATTATGACGCGGTCACAGACTTCACTGCGAGCTTTGAGCACGAGTACCAGGGCGGGCTGATTCGAACATCCATCGTCGAGCACGGAACCGTTGTGATCAAGAAGCCGGGCAAAATGCTCTGGCGTTACACCTCAGCCGAAGACAAGCTCTACGTCTCGGATGGCTCGACCTTCTACGCGTATTTTCCCTTTGATCGACAGGTCATCGCGACCCCGGTCCCTTCTGGCGACCAGGCGTCGATGCCGGTACTTTTTTTGGCGGGCAGCGGAAATCTGCTCGAGGACTTTTCGGCGGCATACGACGAGGGACCAACGGACCCAGGCACGTGGGCCATCCGTTTGACTCCCACCCGACCCGAAGCCGACTACGAGTGGCTAGTCCTACGGGTTGACCAGACCACGCTTACGTTGGCGGGTCTCTCGACGATCGACGGCCAAGGCGGGCGGTCGACGTATCGGTTTACCGACCTCGTCGAGAACCAGAATCCACCGGATAGCGTATTCGTGTTCGAGATTCCAGACGGCGTCGACGTCATGGCCGACGATGGCGCGATCCGGTAGCCGCTGAGCCGGTCTCGCGTTCTTTTTCAGCTACCCTCGATCGAGACCTGAGCACCCAGCCGACGGAGCCGGGCGACAACATGGGCATATCCGCGCTCGACGGTTTCCAGGGGTCCGACGCGGCTTGTGCCGTGGGCCGCGAGCGCAGCGGCAATTAGGGCCATCCCGGAACGTAAGTCGCGGGTGTCGAGATGACGTCCCCGAAGTGACTGTGGCCCGTTCACGATCATCCGGTGCGGGTCGCACAAGAACAAATCGGCGCCCATCCCGCTGAGCTGCTCGAGGGCAAACAAACGCAACTCATACATCCAGTCGTGAATGAGCGTGCGTCCGGTCGCCTGGGTGGCCAGCACACTCACGAGACTGACCATGTCGCTGGGAAAGCCGGGCCAGGGTGCGGTCGTAATTTGTCGGATACCCGTGAGACGTGACGGACGCACCAGCAGGCGTCCATGTTCAAAACCGCAATCGACGCGCATCCGCGTCAAGATCGCCAGTATCGGCTCGAGGTCTTCCTCTTCGACCCCACCAATCGTGATATCGCCACTCGTGACCGCGGTCATCACCGCCCAGCTACCGGCTTCGATATAGTCGCCGCGGAGGCGATGGGTCGCCCCACTGAGCCGCGAGTTCCCGTGAATTCGAATTGTCGACGTGCCAGCTCCTGAGACCGCGGCGCCCATAGCCTCGAGAAAACGGCACAGCTCGACGACGTGTGGCTCGCATGCCGCGTGTCGCAATTCGGTCGGCCCTTCAGCGGCAGCAGCAGCGAGCAAGGCGGTCTCGGTCCCGGTCACGGACGCTTCTTCCAGATAGAACGAGGCCGATTTGAGTCCGTCCGGCGCGGTGATCTCATGAGCGTCTTCACCGGGGTCGCCGGCGTTCTCGAACGCCCCCATCTGTCGCAAGGCATCAAGGTGAGAGGTCAGCGTGCGACGTCCCGGAAAGTCACCCCCCGGGGGCGGAAGACGCACTGACCCCGTCCGCGCCAACAATGGGCCCACCAGCAGCACGGAACCGCGTAGACGCCCCACGAGTCGAGCATCTGGCTCCGTGCCACTCACCTCGGCACATCGAACGGTCACGGTGGTGCTGCCCGCACCCGTGACCTCCGCCCCGAGGCTTTCGAGCAGTTCGATCATGACCCCGACGTCTCGAATGCGGGGCACGTTGGTCAACTCACACACTTCATCCGTCAAGAGGCAGGCCGCCAGCATAGGCAGCGCGGCATTCTTGTTGCCTTCGACGTCAATCCGGCCGCGCAGTACGTGACCGCCCTCGACGAGCAACGTTCGCGACTCGACGTCACCGCCGCTCGACGCTGGCGAGCCTGATTGCTGTGTCAAAACTCCCCCAAATAAATAACTTCGTCGCAAAGCGTGATGTCGAAACGCTGTCGTACCGTGACGCGGCAATGCTCGATAAGCTCGCGTATGTCGTGCGCACTCGCCGCGCCATCACTCACGATGAAGTTTCCATGTATCGGCGAGACGGACGCACCACCGATAGCCACGCCTTTCAGACCCGCCCGCTCGATGAGGGCCCCGGCCGACGCAGGGAGACCATCTCGTAGCCCCTCGTGGTCAGCCGGCGGATTCTGAAAGACACACCCGGCGCTCGCATGGGTCAGAGGTTGGGTCTGTTTTCGATACACCAGCGAACCCCGAGCCGTCGCTCGTAGCGTCTCGGGGTCGCCTTCGGTCACCACGAATTCAGCCCAGAGCACTACCTCGTGGGTGACCTGTAGTCGGCTCCGGTCATACCCAAACCGCATCTCGGAAGCGGTCACGACCGCCTCTCGACCGCGTCGGTCCACGAGCCCCACCGCGACAACCTGGGTTCCGATGAGGTGGCCGTCAAAATGTGCGTTGCCATGGATGGCCCCCCCGACGGTGCCCGGCGTTCCGGCCCACCGTTCCAGGCCAGCCAGACCGCGACCGACGGTCCACCGGACCAGCCCGTTCAAGGACACGCCTCCCCCGGCTAGGACACAGCCTGGTCGGGAACGAGAGATGGTACCGTGTCGGAAGCGGATGACCAGGCCGCGAACGCCATTCTCAGCGACGAGCACATTCGAGCCACCGCCCAGAATCGTAACCGGGAGCTGCAGGTCGTCGGCGGTTGTAAGGGCCAGGAGCACCTCCTCACGATCGGACGTTTCCAGATACCACTCCGCGGGACCGCCCGTCCGAAACGTCGTGAGAGACGACAAACTCACCTGGGCTCCGAGGCGACCTGGCCCCAGGGCTTCACAAAACGCGGCCTCGACCGCCCGTGTCATCACGGCAGCAGACGTCGCTCCTGCGCGATATGCGCCGTCAAAGCGTCCGCCTCGGTGCAGGCCTCGAACTCAACCCAGTCGGACGGGGTCAATTGCGCGGCAAGCGGAACATCAGCCGTGATGACCGTGGCCACCCGGGGATACCCGCCAGAGGTTTGATGGTCGGCCATCAAGAGAATCGGCTGCCCATCGCCGGGTATCTGCACTGAACCTACCGGAACCGCGGTAGAGATGCGCGCCAGAGACGGAGAGATCTCCAACGGTGGTCCTTCCAAACGATACCCCATTCGATTCGAACGGGGTGAGATGACAAACCGGCTGGTGAAAAACCTCTCCAGCTGACGGGCGTCAAAGGCGTCGCGATCGGGTCCCGGAATCGCACGCAGGGTCGCCCCGCCGCGCGGAAGGCGAAAAATAGGTCGGCGGCGGCTGGGCACGATCGAAAGGTCTTTACCAGTTCGCCCGACCGGCAATCTGTCGCCGGCCTCCAAAGCACGGCCGCGCAGGCCTCCGGTGCCGCTCGCGATATGGGTGGACCGACTCCCGAGTACGACAGGCGTTTCAAATCCTCCGGCCACCGCCAGGTAGGCGCGTCGGCCCTGGCGACATCGACCAAACGACAACGTCTGGTCGGCACCGACTGGCACGCTCTGGCGTGTATTGACGCGTATTCCGTCAAGCCACACATCGAACCGCGCGCCGGCGACCGCCACCACGCCGGCCCCGTCGAAGCGTATCGTTGGCCCCGTCACCGTCACTTCGAGCGTCGCGGCATTGGAATGGTTACCGACCAGAAGATTTGCTAGGCGATGAGACGGGAGGTCCATCGCGCCCGCCACCGCCACGCCGAACCGCTGATATCCCCATCTGCCCGTATCCTGGACTGTCGTGAGCAAACCCGGACTGAGAACGACGACGCTGCGCATCACCCGTGATGTTCGCCGCCCCGCTCAGCCGTCTCCAAGGCGTCGAACCGGGCGGCATCGATCGGCTCAAAGCGGACCCGGTCTCCGGCCTGAAACAAAAACGCCTCCGCCCGGGCCGGCGAGAACGGTCGGAGCGGAGTTCGTCCGATCAGCTGCCATCCGCCCGGTGCCGCCATCGGGTAGATTCCGGTTTGTCTCCCCGCGACACCAACCGACCCAGCCGGCACGTGCAGCCGGGGGGTGCGACGTCGGTCTACCGCGAGCTCAGCGCTCAGCGACCCCATGTAGGCGAATCCGGGGAGGAATCCCAACATGTACACGCGATACGTTACGGCGACATGACGGCGAACAACCTCGTCCGGAGTCAGCCCGACCAGAACGGCGACCTCATCCAAATCGGCGCCATATCCGTCACCGTAGCAAACGGGGACAGTATGCAGACGTGGAGGGCGATCCCCGAGCCGATGACTCGCCACAGCTGGCCCCCGCGGAGACTCGTCCACGGCGGGTGTCTCCCGCGCGGTGCAGACCCGCGCGATCGAGCGCTCGAAACTCTCCGCCACCGCCTGCACATTCGTGCGAAGCGGATCGAAGTGCGCCGTCACCGCACAATAACTTTCCACGACGTCACGCACCCCAATATACCGCTCGTCGCGCATCGACGCCGCGACCTGCAGCACGGCATCATTGACCAGAGGGTCGATCCGTTGCTCGAACGATGCGACAAGCGTCGCGTCCCCGACGCGCGACAGCACCCATGTGTTCACTCCCTTCATTCAGACCGGGCGCTCCAGACTGGATAGCAGTTTCTCGTGGATACCCCCGAAACCGCCGTTTGACATCACGACGATCTGGTCGAGAGGAGTCGCCCGTCGCGCGACCGCGGAAACGATGTCGTCGACGGTCGGCAGGAACTGAGCGGAGACACCGACGGCGGTGAGATCTTCCACGAGCGTGGTCTCCGACAACCGGTCAGCCTTGGGTATCTCTTGCCGCGGGACGGCGGCGACCACCACCTCATCCGCGATCCGAAGAGACCGTGCAAAGTCAGACTGAAACACCCGACGACACGCCGTCGCGGACCGCGGCTCAAAGATCGCCCACAATCTCCCGCCACTCGCGCGCGCTCGGAGCGCTTCCAGGGTCTCGCGCACCGCCGTGGGATGATGCGCGAAATCGTCGTAGACGGTGATCCCGCGGACGACACCGCGTGTTTCCAGGCGGCGCTTCACGCCGGTAAACACTGCCAGCGCAGGAGCGGTGCGGACCGGTGGCGCCCCCAGCGCAGACGCGGCGGCAATCGCCCCGACGGCGTTTCGCACGTTGAAGCGCCCAATGAGCGGCATCGTCATCGCCGCTGTCCCGTCAGGCCCGGAGACCTCGAAGGCCGTGCCATCTATGGTCTCGACCAGATCCTGCGCCCGCCAATCCGCCGTATCGGCAAACCCGAATGTCTCCACGGGACAGAGTGCCTCATCGGCCAAGGCACGGGTCTCCACATCGTCGGCATTGACGAGGAGTCGACCGCTCCGCGGAATCGTCCGCACCAACCGGCGGAAGGCCAGACGAAGTTCATCAAGACCGCGATAGATGTCGGCGTGGTCAAACTCCAAGTTGTTGACAATGACGACTTCGGGCAGGTACTTGAGAAACTTTGCAGTCTTGTCAAAGAACGCGCTGTCGTACTCATCCCCCTCGATGACGAACATATCGTCGGAACCCAGGTGGCCACTCGTATCGAAGTCACGCGACATCCCGCCTATCAAGAACGACGGATCGCCGCCGGCACCACGCAGCATCCACGCAAGCATGAACGCGGCGGTGGTCTTGCCGTGGGTCCCGCTGACCACCGCGGTCCTCGCGCCCCACAGGAGCTCGTTGCGCACGACCTCTGGCAAAGACGCGTAGCGAAGTTTGCGGTCCAGGACGGCCTCGACCTCCGGGTTACCGCGTGACACGGCGTTCCCGATGACGACCAGATCGAGGTCGGGGCTGATGTGGTCCTCCTGATATCCCGACTGCAACGAAATGCCGTGTCGCTCCAGCAGATCACTCATCGGCGGGTACACATGCTGGTCAGAACCTCCGACGTTGAAACCACGCTGGCGGAGGAGTATGGCGAGCGTTGCCATCCCGGTACCGCAAATGCCAATGAAGTGCACGCGTTTCACCACACCGCCCCTTCCTGAACAATCACGCGAGGCACCGGCTGAGTGGTCACGGCAACCGTGACGCCCACCGGGACGGTCCACAACGGCCCCGCCGTATGACCAGTCGGAAACCCGTGGACGATCGGGCCGTCGAAGTCACGAAGCAGGTCCGTCACCACCGAGCGTGCATCACGACCTTCGGTGTCCCGACACTGGGGAAACTCTCCGCAGACAACCGCCGACGCCCGAGCCACCAACCCGGCGTGTATCAACTGGGTAAGCATCCGGTCTATGCGGTAGGGGCGCTCGGCGACATCCTCGAGTAGCAGCACATAGCCCGACGGAGGAGAAAACGCATAGGGCGTCGAGAGCGACGCGGTGAGCTGGGTCAGCGTGCCCCCGAGCAGCGGACCGCTCGCCTGGCCGTCTCGAACCGTCTCCAGACCGTCGGGTTCCAAGGGGCCAAACGGCGCGCCGCTCGTCAGCGCGCCGAGCAGCGACGCCCGGTCGTATCCGGCTTCTCCGTCCGCCAGATTGACCATCATCGGTCCGTGGAAACCGACGGTCTCACAGCACGTCGTGAGAAACACCAGGAGCGTCGTGAGGTCTGAACAGCCGATCAGCGGCTTTGTTGTCGCTCGAAACACCGAGGCATCGAGCCACGGAAGAAGCTGGGCGCTTCCGTATCCGCCGCGCACGGCGAAAATTGCGGCGATACTCGGATCGGACCACGCCGCCGTGAGTATTTCCGCGCGCACCGCGGCTGACCCGGCCACGTATCCCGTCTTGTCAAACACCCGTTGGTCCCACGACGGTTGGAACCCGAGCACCGAGAGTTCAGCCGCGCCACGCTCTAGTATCAATGGGTCAAAGGGACTCGCCGGGGCGACGATGGCCACGCGGTCTCCCGACCGTAACGCCCTCGGCTTTCTCATCGTCACAACTTCGCGAGTGGCCGGTTACGCAAACCGGCGTATCTCGTCCGCAATGGCCTCGTGCTCAGAACTCCCAAGATCGCGACGGAGCTCGCGAGCCGACGGCGGCCGCCACTCCGCCGGGGCAGCAAGAAAGCGTTCCTTCGCTCGTCGACCTCGCTTCAGTGCATCCTCGACCCGGGCGACCAAGAGCGTTCCGTCTTCGACGGCTCGAATGATCGCTTCGAGGGTCGCGACCTGACTGTCTGCATCTGGGGTGCACAGTAGCGCCAGGTCGCATCCGGCAGTCAACGCTTGCACGGTAGCGGTCTCCACCGACCGCTCATTCGCGATCGCTTCCATGCTCATGTCGTCGGTCACAATGACGCCCGTAAAGCCCAGATCTTCCCGGAGCAGCTCCTGAACGATACGGCGTGACAGGGTGCCCGGTGACTCCTCATCGACGGCGGGATACAAGACGTGCGCGGTCATCAGCATGGCAACGCCGGCCCTGATCGCCGCTCGAAACGGCGCGAGCTCGACGGCCCGCAGGCGGTCGAGAGGATGCTCGACGATGGGCAGCTCGTGATGCGAGTCAGTGCTGGTATCCCCGTGCCCCGGGAAGTGCTTCCCGCAGGCGGCCACGCCGGCGGTCTGAACCAAGGTGACAATTTCAGCGCCGAGAGTGGCAACCAGCTCGGGGTCAGCAGAGAGCGCGCGATCGCCAATGGCCGGGTTACCCGGATTGGTGCCAACGTCAAGCACCGGGACGTAGTCTAGCGAGATCCCGACCGCACGCATCTCGCGGGCCAACGCGACGGCAAAGCGGCGCGTCAGTTCGACCGTGCCGTTGTTACCGAGCGCGCGCATCGGCGGCCACTTGGTAAATCCCTCGCGTAGCCGGGCGACACGCCCCCCTTCTTGGTCAATACTGACCCACAGTGGCAACTCCGACGCAAGACCTTGCGCGTCATGGGACAGCTCTGCCACTTGGGCCGGCTCCTCGACATTGCGAGCAAACAGGATGACTCCCCCGAGATCGAAGTCACGGGCGACCCGGCGCAAGTCATCTGGAATCGTGGGGCCGTCAAAGCCAGCAACAACAAGCTGACCAACGTGGCGTCTAATATACGTGGACATCGCTGTGGTCTCTGGAGCGCGTGGTTCACCTGTCTCGGACGCCGCCCCCCCGGCGCAGGGTCAACGGCGGAAGCGCGGCCCGCCCGGGAGCACCACACGTCCTGGAGACGACACGTACGGCCTCAGCCCTCACGCCTGGTGTCCGGTGAACAGCACCATGGAGCCGCCCATTATAATGCGCAAGTGCGAGTCGATTCTTCTGCGCCCACACGACTCGATCTGGCCGGTGGCACGCTCGACATCTGGCCACTCTATCTGTTTCACGAGGGCGCGGTCACAGTGAATGCCGCCACCACGTTGCGAGCCAACTGCACGCTGTCTGAGAGCGAAGACGACGCGTGGCACCTGCGCTCCATCGACACCGGAACGGCACTCACGATCACGGACCTCTCCACCGCCGCCCCGCGCGAGCACCGCTTGGCGGTGCAGCTGCTCCGGTTCTTTGCCCCGTCACCTCTGGTGCTCGTGACCCAATCCGAATCGCCGCTCGGCGCCGGACTCGCCGGGTCGTCGGCGTTGGCGGTTGCCGTTTCTGCCGCGTTGGCTTCTTGGGTGGATATCCAGTACGAGCCCGAGCGATTCATGGACATCGTGATGAATCTGGAGGCGCAAGTGCTGGGGGTGCCGACCGGCACGCAGGACTACCGGCCCGCGGTCTACGGCGGCGTGTCCGCGATCGATATGGGTCCCGGTGGCGTCGTCCGACGGCAGCTTGCGGTCGACGTCGAAGAGCTGTCCCGCCGAGCGCTGGTGATATATACCGGAGAGTCACGAAATTCTGGACTGAACAATTGGGAGGTCACCAAGCTCAGGCTCGACGGCGATGCACGGGTCACGTCAATATTTGGGGAAATCACGGCGGTGGCTCAAGCCATGGCCCAGGCGGTCGAAACCGCGGCATGGCGCGACGTGGAACAACTGTTGTCCCGAGAATGGGAACTACGCAAGCAGCTGGCACCCGGGGTCACGACACCGCAGATCGACGCGCTCGTCGCGTGCGGTGATGAAGCTGGTGCCAGGGCCGCGAAAATCTGCGGCGCCGGGGGCGGCGGCTGCCTTCTTTTCTTGGCCGATCCTCCGGATGTTCCAGCACTACGGATGGCGCTCACCGCCGCCGGGGGGCGCCCGCTGGAGACCGATATCGACCGCGAAGGGCTGCGGGTCACCGTAACGCAGTGACGCGGCGAGGCACTGCCCCATGACGTCTGCCCAGATAGAGAACCAGGAGATCGCGCGCGTCTTCGAAGAAATCGCGGCGTTGCTCGAGATCTCCGGAGCCAATCCCTTCAAAATCCGGGCATATCGGAACGCATCCGAAGTCATCTCCACCATGGCCGAGCGCGTGAGCGGGCTCGGCGCCGTGGACCTCCGGGCGATCCCCGGCATAGGGAAAGACCTGGCCGCAAAAATCCAGGAGCTCACCACAACGGGCGGGCTGGCGTTCCATCGTCAGCTCACGACAGAGTACCCGGCTTCCCTCCTCGAGTTATTGAGTCTGCAGGGCCTGGGCCCAAAGACGGTCGCGTTGCTGTATGAGAAACTGCACATCGCCACGATCGATGATCTCGAGCACGCCGCGAGCGAGGGTCGGCTCGACGGCCTCCGAGGTCTTGGGCAGAAGAAGCAGCAACTGATGCTGCGGGCGATTGAAGAACGACGACGGCGACACGGCCGGCACCTCATCCGCGCCGCGCGCACCGCCGCCGAATCCGTCATCGCTCATCTTCAGTCGACGCATCCCGAAGGTCGGTTCCAACCAGTCGGGAGTCTCCGCCGGGGATGCGAGACGTGTGGCGACGTCGACATTCTGGCGGTCGGGGTCGCGCTCGAGGTTCACGACCAATTCACTGCGTTTCCGGGGACGACACGGATTCTTGGTCACGGTCAGACCAAGTCGAGCATCCTGCTTCGGGACGGAATTCAGGTAGATCTCCGGGTGGTTCCTCCCGAAAGTGAAGGCGCCGCACTGCAATATTTCACCGGCTCAAAAGCCCACAACATCGCGTTGCGGGACCGAGCCTTGCAGCGCGACTTGAGACTGAATGAATATGGTCTGTTCCACATCAGCGACGACCGCCGAGTCGCGGGTCGGACAGAACAAGAGATTTACGAAGCGCTCGACCTCGCCTATGTGCCGCCCGAGCTCAGGGAAAACCGGGGCGAGCTTGCTGCAGCCGCGAGCGACGCACTTCCCCAACTTGTCGACCACACTCAGATCCGCGGGGATCTACACAGCCACACCACCGCGACCGACGGACGAGCCGACATCGAAACCATGGCACGGGCGGCCATTGATCGAGGACTCGAGTACTTGGCGATCACCGACCACAGTCAAGCCCTCGCCATGGCCAATGGCCTCGATGAGACCGGCGCGCTAGCCCACGCCCGCCGTATCAGAGAAATCGACGCGACGTTGCCCGGCATCACGCTCTTGGCGGGTATTGAGTGCGACATCCTGCCGGATGGCACGTTGGACTTGGCCGAGGACTGCCTGGCCCAACTCGACCTCGTCATCGCGTCGGTCCACTCCGCATTCGGACAAGAAGAAGCCCAAATGACCGAGCGCGTGCTGCGAGCGATGGAGTCACCGCTCGTCGACATCATCGGTCATCCCACCGGTCGTTTGCTGCTACGACGCGAGCCGTATCGGCTTGACGTCGAACAACTGATTGATGCCGCCGCGAACTGCGGCGTGGCCCTCGAAATCAACTCGCAGGTGCACAGACTGGATCTGAATGACGCCCACGCCAAGCTCGCCCGGGAGCGCGGTGTCAGCCTCGTCGTGTCGACCGATGCCCACGCGCCAGAGGATCTCGCCTTGATCGAATGGGGCACAATGGTCGCGCGCCGAGCCTGGCTGGAACCATCACACGTGCTCAACACCCTGCCCGTCGACGAATTTCGCGCGCGTCTCCGACGCGCATCTCAGACCTGAGAGTGCGCCCAATCGGTGCGTTCTGAGCCCGCCCTGTTTGTCCAGAATCCGGTATTGTCTTCGCCTAATGTGTGGCCGATAGCGCTTTGAGTCGATCTGCCGCGAGTTGCCGCGTCAACGTCCCAGGGCCGACCTCGCGGCAAAGTGGTGCGGCTTGCCCAGACCAGAGCGAAGAGAAATCGGTCGCCCCGGTCGTTTCCGCCTTCGCTTTCAGTGGGGCGAGGCTCCTCCCCGCGGTTGGAAACGCGGGCACTTGGTCTGACATCGGACCGATCTCCTTCATAACCCGATTCATCAGCCCACGCGCAGGCCGTCCAGAAAAAACATTCGTCAACGCTGTGTGGTCGCCCCGTGCGCCACGTACCGCCAGACGGTGCTGGTCGGATATCAGTGATTCTGGCGTAAATAGATACGCCGTGCCGATTTGCGCACCCGTGGCACCAAGCGCAAACGCCGCGGCCATTCCTCGTCCATCCGCAATCGCGCCGGCAGCGATCACCGGCACGTGCACGGCATCGACAATTTGCGGGACCAGAGCCAGGGTCCCCGGCTGGGTCGCGATATCGTCCGTGAGAAACATTCCGCGGTGGCCGCCCGCCTCCGCCCCCTGTGCAACGATTGCATCGCATCCGCGTTCTTCGAGCCACCTGGCTTCCGCGACCGTGGTCGCGGAGCTAATGACCAGATAGCCTGCGGCTTTGACGCGGCTCAGGAGCGCGTTCGTCGGGAGTCCGAAATGAAAGCTCACCACCTCTGGGCCGAACGCTTCGACAATTTCGCACATTGGCTCATCAAATGGCGTGCGGTTCACGGCAGGTGTTGAAACGGCGTCAACGCCAAGCTCGTGATAATACGGAGCAAGCCGCTCTTTCCAGCGCGCATCCCTGTCGGCGTCCAGACGCGACGGGGTATGGCAGAAAAAATTGATATTGCCGGGCTTGCTTGTCTGTTTTCGGATGGCCGCGATTTCCTCACCCGCTTGGGCTGGGGCGAGCATGCCACAGGGGAGCGACCCGAGTCCGCCAGCCTCGCTGACTGCAATGGCCATCGCGGCCCCGTTGGCACCAGCCATCGGAGCCTGCACAACCGGGAGCGCAATCCTGAACAGATCGAGCAGTCTGCGATCCGGCCACATCGTTGCTTCTCCTTGTGCTTAGCGAATCCCTCAAAATCGGAACTGCCGGGTCAATTTGACGACGAAGGCCCGGTTCTCGAGTAGTGGAAAGCCGCGTCCCATCTGGGTGTCTCGCTGATCGTTGTACACGATGAACAGTTCACTGCCCGGTTGATACTCCCAACGCATGCGAACGTTGGTGCTGAGCAGCTCCCCGGTGGAGTTGTATTGAAGGAGCCCGCCGACAAACATGCGGGGAGTGAAGGTGTAGGTGATCCGCATGATGGCGACCTTTGCCGTGAACTGTCCTTGCGGCAACGTGATGCGATTGAGCGACACGCCCGGTTCCAGCGAGAACTGTCGGGTGATTTCGACTCGGCCGCGTGAATAGCCAACCGCCGTAATGTCTCCATCAAAAAACGCACCGCGCTGAAACGAGAAGGACCCTGCAACTCGACGTTGCGGCCCCATTCGGTATGACAGCATGTAGTCTTGAAACTCGTATCCGCCGACCGGGATCGTGACGTCGGTGGAAATCTCGAAGGGTTCGGCTAGAAGCTCGTAGCTCTTCTGGATGTCTGCCGTCAGGCTGTCGCTGTTCTCGAAGTCCGTGCGGAAACTTGCCCGCGACACTCGCGTCTCAAGCTGACCGGCGCCGTTCAGGATGTAGTCGAAGCTCCCACCCCAGGTAAACTGCCGGACCGCCTCGAGGCCACGCGGGCGTGGACTGAACTGGGCGTAGGCGAATGTTCGCCGGAAGTCATCGCGACGCACGAACCCCACTTCCGGATTGAAATTTTCGCCGACGAGCAAGTGGTCAACCTGGAGTCCGTATAGATCGCCCTCGTAGGAGAATGCCGCTTGGTAGCTCTCGTTCTTATCCTTGAGACCGGGGGTCTCGGTGCGAGCGTAGTAGCCATAGACATTCACGTCGTCATGAAAGGAAAACGCCCCATCGAGACCATAGGCTTGGTTCGAACCCTCACCGGACAGGGATACGGATCGATTCGTGAAAATCGCTCCGATCCGACTTCGTCTCAGAATGTCGCGCTTGACTCGGAGCACCGTAAAATTTGTCGAACGCGTATTCGCATCGGACACGTCATCAGTTTGAATATTGATGGCTCCAACACTGAAATCCCCCACCTTACCGGTCAACCGTCCGCCACCGAGGATTGAGACCGCCTGGCCCTGGTCCAAACCGATACGCCGGCTAAAGAAAATCGTCGGCGCGTCGCCCCCACCGAAGACTCCGGGCGCGGCGGTTGCATTGCCCCGACCGGTCGGCAACCCGCCAAAACCTGGCACGGTCCCAAAGTCGAAAATCCCTTGTCCTTCGAGGAAGAACTCGCGCTTTTCCGGGAAAAACAAATTGAATCGCGTCAGATTGATCTGTTGCTCGTCAACCTCCACTTGGGCGAAGTCGGTGTTGTAGGTAAAGTCAGCCGTCAGATTCTCGGTCAGCCCGTATTTCACATCAACGCCAACGTCGCCATCCACGTCGTTCACGACGGGCGGCACGGCATTCCGATCCGTCGCCAGTGACCCAATCACATAGGGTTTGATTTCGAATGTCCGGTTCCCTTGCGGCACTTCCAGACCAGTCAGCGTGGCCGCAGCAGATACGCGGAATTGCCCTGGCCCTGCGGAAATCGGCACCGCGGTCAGATACGCCTCTTCGAAGCTCGACCGAATATCACGTCCAAGCTGAACGCCCCACAGCTGTGCCGGCCCGGGGCTAAAACGGAGAGACTTGAAGGGAATAGCCATCTCAACGGTCCAGCCTTCCGCAAACCGACCGGTGCGGACATCCCACACGGGGTTCCAATCGGCATTGGGGTTTCCCTCGTCGGTAATCTGTTGGTCGCTGAATCCCCCGATCGGATTGACTCTGAACGCAAACCCATTTCGCCGGTCATGGAACGTATCAAACACGACAATGAACCCGTCGTTATTGATGAGCTGAAACGAATCGCGCTGCATCTCATTGGCAATCCACTGTGACTCAGGCGCGGATTCCCACAAGCGCGCGGCCACATAGATGGATCGGTCGTCATAGAAGATCCAGGCCTCAGTCGGCTCTGATGCCGGAGCCCCTTCATCGGGCGCCTGCTGGATAAAGTCGCCGATAGGCTCCACTTCCGCATAAAACGCCTCGTCCAGAATGCCGTCCAACTGCCACGGGCCTTCGAGTCTGACCGCCCGGACTGTCGCGCCGCCATTGGCATCGCGAGCAATCGTCGCAGGGGCTACTGGTGCGGGTGGCCCATCGATCGCCGGCGCGTCAGCCAGGTCAAGAGGCGAAGGCTGAGACTGCCGCCCGGGCGCGGTTGACGCGACGGTCTCGCCGGCGAGCCAGGGCTGCGGTTCGCGGCTGGCGGATTGTCGGGGCGCAGCGCCGAGCTGCGTCGTCGCTGCACTGGACACAACCCACAGGACAAACACAGCGGCCGCACGGACCAGGACGATAGAGTTTGACACTCTTCCCTTCTGAGCACTGGAGGGACACCCGGGATCTGGGACGCTGCGGGCGAAGGGTCCGCGCGCAAAGGGCCCCGGTCCAACTATGGTATCTGTTCGATGATGACCTGGGCGAGACTCGCCGGATCGGGTCGCAGTTCAGCGTCACCCGCCGGCATTCCGCCGACGCTGAGCATGTAGGCGATAACATCGACATACTCTTCGTCGGTTAGCGATCCCGGGTTGCTTTCTGGCATCGTCGCCCGCGTGTATTCGAATAGCGTGGCCAAGGACCGTCCGGCCCAATTCCGGAGAAATCTCGCGCGCGCCAGTGGTGGCGTCGAGCGCATATCGGGATCATCCGCGGCGCCGTTCAATCTACGGCCATGACAGGTGCCACAAGGTCCCGGGTATATCGCTCGGCCCCTGCTGACCTGGTCGTCCGAAAACACGCCGTCCCAGACCGACACCGTCGGGACAACGGCCTCGAGCTCAGCCAGTACGGCTGTCGTCTCGCTGGTCGTCACCACACCACGATCGTTCGCCCACGCGTTGCGCACGTAGGTCGCCACCGCGGAAATGTCCTCCGCGGTCAATTCAGAAAACGGTGGCATACGTCCTGTGCCCTGACGGATGGTCCTGACAATCCCCTCCGTGTTCCCGAGCTGTTCGTTGCCATTCAGCGCGGGAAACGTAGGCGGGGTTCCTTCGCCGGATTCTTGGTGACACAACGCGCAGCGGTCCTGATAGATCTGCTGCCCTTGCTCATACCCGACGGTCGTGGTCACTGGCTGAGCGATCGCCATGGGGGCAAAAAGACAGACGGGACCGAGCCCAGCCACCATGATCTTCCACATCAGCGCTTCTCTCCCATTCTCGTCGGGGCGTAAAGAGTCAAGACCAGATGTCCGCATCCGAGAGTCCGCGGTCCAACGCAAGCTCTGCCGCAATCGTTACGTCTGCTTGCATGTCGCCGTCGTGGCGAAACGGAGCGTAGTTCTGCCCCGAGACAAAGAGTCGGTAGGCACCCCGCGGTAGGCGTATCTCCGCCACGCCCTGCTCGTCAGTCAGGGCGCGATACGGGTGGACAGTGACCTTGGCACCGCGGACCGGAGTGTGGCGGACCGCATCCAACGCAACAACCGTCAAGCGGCAAGCCGGAGCCGGGACCACGCGGACGCCAAATCCGACGGCCCCATCCGCGTGTGGGACCTCTCGGCGATGGGCTAGAACCCTGGCTTCCCACGCATAGAGGCCAGACGTGGCGGGAGCTGTCAGCTCCACCTGGGTGCTGTAGAGCGCCGTCGTACCCGGCCAGGGAGCGTCACCGAGCGTGGCGGTCGCCTGCGGCCGTCCGTCGTGGTCGTGCACCGCCACCGACCACCCCTGGGTTTGGCACTCGGAGGCGCACGTGACGCCAAGCTGAGCGTGAAAGCGCTCCCCGCCTTCGACGGCTGGCGGCACATCCCACACAAGGACGCGCGTGGCGTGTGGTTTCACGACAAACGAAAACGGTGCCTCGGCCCCGCTGGACTCGGCGTCGGTATCGGTCGGCGCCGGATATACCGCGCGCCACATGTGCTTCCCCGGCATACGCGGCGCTTTCACCACGACGTCACCGGTGTGGTTCGCCTCACCGTCGAATTCGGAGAGTTCGATGTTCTCCACCACGCTGCCGTTTCGGTCCTCGATCTGAAGGCCAGTGCCCCGTAGATCACCGACCGGAGACACTACGACCGTCACCCTGATCGTGAGGTCATGACCCGCGTCGACCTCTCGCGACACGACATCCACCCGACACGAGACGGTCTGTGTCAGTTCCTCTGCCGCGGCCACCCGTGCGCTCCTCGCTCGCCGATGTGTGCCATCGCCATCCCCGTGTTAGATCGCAGGGTCCTCCGCCGCATGCGTGCCAGCGATGTAGCCATGCACATGTCCCTTGCCCAGGCCATGCTTGTTGAACCCACCGACTGCCTCACCGCCGGCAAAGAGACCAGGAATAACCTCGCCTTGCATATCCACGACTTGCTGCCGTCCGTTGACACGCAGCCCACCGTAGGAATCGTGCCAAATCACCATAATCGAGAGGGCATAAAAGGGAGGTGTGGCGATGGGACTCATTGGCGCGTCAGCCTCCCGTTCAAATTCAGGGTCGACGCCGGCATCGGCATAGCCGTTCCACGTGGCCACCGTACGGGCCAAATGCTTCAATGGGACTCGCTGAAATTCGTGACCCGCCACGATCTTTTTGGCCAGCTCCTCAATGGTATCGGCTTTAAAAAAGTAGCCGTTGTCCGCGACATACGGATACCAGAGCTCCCACCCCGTCCGCTCGACCGCGTCCTGGTCAAAGATCGCCCACAACGGCCCTGAGTAATAGTCCGGAGGCTTCGACCCCTCGTTGATCGCCAGCGCGGCATCGAGGCCGTGATCGTAGCTATACATCTCCCTGACCCACTCCTTCCGGCAGTTACGCCAGTCGAGCGGTGTATGCGCGAGCCCTTGGCCCGGAGCGCCGCCATCACCGGGATACCGGTTCCCGCGGGGACGGGAAGGCAAACGGACCTCGTTGAAAAAGCGCTTCCCTACTTGGTTTACCGCGATGAACTCTTCAAAACCGGCGCTCCCGACATTGACCCCAGCGGACCCGCGGAATCCAAACGTCGGATGACCGGGCATCATGGTGGTATAGGCGTCTCGCGTACCGAGACGAGTCGAGATGTGAAACGTCGTGGGATAGGAGACATTCTGTTGCATGCCAGCCAGGTTCGCGCCAACCCGCAATCCGGCGGTGAGTGCGCTGGCGTCTTGACCATGCGGTCCCTGCAGCGCATGACCGCTGGTCGGAAACGCGGGCTCGCGTAGCGCCGGGTAGAACATGCTCCGAACCTGCGGGTTACCGGCATGGCCACCACTGGCCAGGATGACCGCACGACGAGCTCCGATGCTTACCGTCTCCCGCTGTTCCTCGACATTGCCGTTCTGCCAGTAGCTCTCGAGACGCTCCCCCGTCTCAGGATGGTGCCGTGGTGAGTAGTGAGCCCGAATCCCCAGCACCCGACCCGAAAACGGCTGTTCACGCACCAACTCGTCAAAATGGCGATGGAACATGAACTCGACCCCCTTCTCTCGCGCCGAGAACTCCAGTGGCCGGGAGAGGGCCACGCCGTTACTGACGGCGTTGGGTGCCACAAAGCGGCTCGCGTCGTTCATCTGCACTGGCGCAAACGCGCTCGTGCGCTCGGGATCGGCGACACCCGCATCCTCTGCGGTGATCGTGCCTGCTTTGATATCAGTCTTGTCGCCAAGCATGAGGAAGCATCGCGCCCCCCTGGCGCGCGAAAGGCCTCCACCGCCATGCGTACCATTGACCCGGGTAAATCGGACATAGTTGTCCATCAGAAACTGTCGGGTGGCCGGGCAGTTCTCCGCCCACGCCCGAACGAGCTCCCGTTCGTTGTACCGATAGGGGCTCTGGGCCTTCGTATCCAGGACCGACCAGTCCGTCAGATCCGTGAACAGAAGGTCGACACTGTCGTCCAGCTCTTCCGGCGCTTCGGCCGGGTCGACCGTGATAAAGCCCTCGTCGTCACTCTCGCCTTTCATGTCCCGCCGCTGGACGGGGTCCCCTCCGCCCAGCGACAAGAACGCACCGCTGTGCAACATCCGTCCGCCTGGGTCAAAATTCTGGTCGACCACCAACACGCTGGCGCCAAGGTCCCGCGCCCGTATCGCCGCCGTCAGACCCGCACACCCGCCCCCCGCAATGACGACATCCACTTCGTAGTCCCAGACAATGTCGTCGGTCGTCGCTTCGCGGCCCTGCGCGTGAGCCCCATCCGGCCTCAGCAAGGCGCCCGCACCGAGACCGGCCGCGGCTCCGGTTCTGACAAAATCTCGGCGACTCAGACCGTTTACTTTTTTGGGTTCGTGATCATTCCGCGTTGTGTCGGATGTCTTGGCCATGACTCGTCCTCAAATGTCGGCAGCGGTGACTGTGCTCGCGGTTTGGAGCCCCGGGGCACTCGAAACGACCGTGGACCGTATCTGACGGTGCTCACGAGCGGCCGGGCGCCCTGGGCATGACCACGGTAACAGGGGATTCGGCGTCGCACAACTCTCGGGTCGTTCTAGGGCGCGAGTGATTTTTTGGAAAGTGTTCTCCCGCTTCGCGGGACCGGTTAGTGGACAAGAAAACGGCGGTAGTTATCTCGGTCAATCACCAACGTGACATCGTCACCCGGTGCGCCCAATGGCTGCCCGCGTTGTCGATTGATCGAAAAGGCGAACGCCGCGGCGTCACCGGCCTCAATGACCATGCGTTGGTGCACCTCGTGGACCTCGCGTTCCCCCGCGCGCACGAGTCGGGAGAGTACTCTCATTCCGTCGACGGTAAGCGACACATGACAGTCCGCCGTTGGATGGATTTCGACCATGAGAGGCCGCGCGATGGGATCAGTGTCGGCCCAGTTCGGCAGACCAACCGCCACCTCTGCCCCTCGACCCGAGGGGGCGTTGCCACTCAACGGGAAACCATTTCGCAACGTGAGGACAACCCAGCCGACACCGAGTGCAACGCTGAGAAGCATCAATCCTACTCCCAGAGCGATCAACCGTCGGCGACCATCGGACACGGCCGTATCGATGTCGTCTCGTGTTCGACGGAAAGTCGCGCTCTGGGTTGCTGGCAACGCGTCAAAAAACGCTTCAACCGTCTTCTCTGGGTCAAGACCTACCTCGCGAGCGTAAGTCCGTACAAACGAACGGCCGAAAATACCGCCGGGCACGTGTGAGACATCGTTCCGCTCCAATGCCTCCAACACGGTGAACGGAATCTTCGTCGTCAATGCGAGCCGACGGAGCGTCACCCCGTCGCGCTCTCGTGCTCCACGCAACAGGGCGCCAACATCAGGAGGATTGAAGTCAGACACGGCTAGGTTACCTATAGGCGCCTGGGGGGCGCGCTGTCAAACGACCTACGCAATCCTTCCACGAGCTGCGCAAATGCGCCCGGCTTTGCCCCCGCGGCCGTCGCCAGTGTTCCCACCACGGCCACACCGGCCGCGCCCGCGCGAGCGACCAATGCCGCGCGCTCGATTGTGATGCCGCCAATGGCCAAGATGGGCAGTGACACCCGCCGCGCAACGTCTTCCAATACGGCCAATCCGACCGGCTGGCCGCCGGGCTTGGAGTCGGTCTCGAACACAGCACCCACCGTCAGCGTGTCGACGTGCTCGATGACACGACTGCCGACAAGCCGTTCCACGTCGTGGATACCGTGGACGGACTGACCAACCCACCAGCGCGGCGGTGCCATCGACCTCACGCGAGCGGCGGATATCGACGTCCCTTTGAGATGAATACCGTGGGCTCCCGCGACCACCGCCACATCAACTCGGTCGTTGACAATGATCTTGGTGTGGGTCGACATGGCTGCCGCCACCGCGCGCTGGACGAGCGCGATGAGTGGACGGGCAGGCAGGTCGGGTTCACGAATATGCACGAGATCGACACCGGCCTGCACGGCCGACAGAATGAACGCGGAAAGCGGCTCGATGTCATCAGGACGAGCCGCCGGTGCCAGGCGGCGACGATCGGAAACCATGCATACCAGCGGGCGGGACCGTGCGACAGCCGCGGTCACACCTCCTCACCCACGTCGGGGGTTCGCAGCGCCGGATAGCGCCGAGCCCCGCCACTTCGGGCGCGGTGCCACGCGACAACCAGGCTCCATGCCTCACATCCGCCCGCCACAAAGCTCACCACGCCCAACGCACTGATCGCACCACGAGTCGCTCCGCTGGTCAGTACGACTTCGAGCCATGGCCACGCTTCCACAAAGTAGTTGCGGTCCCAGAACTTTGTCCACGGGGCAACCGACAGCACAAGTCCCGCTTCGAGCAGATAGACGATGAGCAGGGTGAGGCTAAAACGCGAGATGGCAGTTGCCTCAGATTTGTCGCGCGAGTCACTTTCCCAACGGGCCCTCAATCCTATCAAACAGCGCGGACGGTCGAAACGAACGACGATGAGACGGGGAGTATCCGAACCGGGCGAGCGCGTCAAGATGCCGCGCGGTCCCGTATCCCTTGTGCCGGTCAAACCCGTATCGAGGGTCAGTCTCGTGGAGCGCGCACATCGCGGCGTCGCGGGTCACCTTCGCGATGATCGAAGCAGCGGCGATCGCCGAGCACCGACGATCACCCCTCACAATAGCCTGCTGGGCGATGCTCAACTCGGGAATCTCGAAACCGTCGACAAGGGCAAAGTCGGGCAGTGGATCCAGCGCCTCGATCGCGCGACGCATGGCATGGAGCGAGGCGTGGTAAATGTTGATTCGATCGATCTCGAACGGGTCGGCCGACGCCACACTCCAGGCTTCGGCGCGGTGCTTGATCTCCTCCGCGAGCCGCTCTCGAGCGCGTGGGGTGAGGAGCTTCGAATCGCGGAGCCCGACAATGGCGCGGGTAGGACACAGCACCACGGCCGCAGCGACCACCGGTCCCGCCAAGCAGCCCCGTCCGACCTCATCGACCCCGGCGACAGAGCCGAATCCTCGTCGCCGGACCGCATTCTCGACCGCGCGGGACGCTGATCGACGGGACGATGCCACAGCGGAAACTAGTGTCCCGCCTCAGTGATTCGTTGCATACGTCGCGGCACGCGGCGCCCGGCGGGCCAGGCACGACGAGGGAGAATATTTGGCATATTCGACCGAGGAGCAACGCCGCCAGACGGGACGCCCCGCCCGGGACTTGGGCAAGGAATCACTGACGGGGGACACTCGTCGCCCGTGTGACTGCAACGGCGAAGCTACCGACGGCGCAGCTCTTTCATCCGGGCGGCCTTGCCGCGCAGATTTCGCAGGTAATACAGCTTGGCGCGTCGAACCCGGGCCGAACGGACCACTTCGATCTTGTCGATGATTGGCGAGTGCAGCGGAAAGATGCGTTCGACGCCCTGTCCGAACGACACCTTTCGCACCGTAAACGTAGCACGACACCCGCCCCGATGCTGCCCGATGATGATGCCTTCAAAGATCTGGATACGCTCTTTCTCGCCCTCTCGTACCTTCACGTGGACGCGAACGGTATCCCCTGGCCGCATGTCCGGACGCTCACGCAGATGCGTGGCTTCGATTGCTTCGATTGCCTTCATGTTCCTGTCCTTGTCCTCACGAGTGCCGCCGATCTCGGAGATCACGCAGCACCTGACGTTCCTCGTCGTCCAAAACCAAATCCGGCTGCTCGAGCAGCTCGGGTCGTCGTTCGAGCGTTCGTTCAAGCGCGCGCCGCATACGCCAGCTCCGAATGTTCCCGTGGTTCCCCGACCGCAACACCTCGGGGACCACCCGTCCATTTACCTCCGGGGGACGCGTATAGTGGGGATAATCGAGCAACCCCCTGGCAAACGAGTCGGTTTCCACCGACGCCGCGTCCCCCACCACTCCTGGTATCAATCGGCCCACCGCGTCCAGAATCACCAAAGCGGGCAATTCACCACCACTCAGCACGTAATCCCCGATCGAAATCTCCTCCGAGACCACGTCCTCTCGGACGCGCTCGTCGACCGCTTCATACCGGCCACACAGCAATACGAGATGGGAAAGTTGACTGAGGCGATGTGCATGCGCATGAGTCAACGGTGTCCCCTGCGGTGATGTCAGCACCACCGTGCCCCCCTCGCCACGACTACGCCGGACATGTTCCACGGCGCGCAGAAACGGCTCCGGCTTCATCACCATCCCGGGACCGCCGCCATACGGACCATCGTCCACCGTACGATGCGTATCCGTCGCGAAATCGCGAAGGTCATGCACCGCGACGTCCAGCAGCCCTCGCTCGGCGGCGCGGCCCACAACGCCTCCGGTCAAACCCGCCTCGATCATCGCGGGAAAAATCGTGATGACGTCAAACTTCACGCCCCCCCTTCGCCCCACCTTGACGCTCGCGGTGGATGAATACACCCCTCGGTCACCGAGGCCGCCACACTTCCAATCGCCAGGTCGCCGTGCGGACGTACTTCAAGACACGGCGTCTGACCGGCTGCTAGCGCCGATTCAATTCCAACAGTCCCTCGGGCGGGTCGACCACCACGACCTTCGCCGCCGTATCCACTTGCACGCAAATCGGGTCGACGAGAGGAATGTCAATCTCGTCGTCTCCTCCAGCTTGGCGCACCAGCAAGCGACTGATTCCGCCGGCGTGCTCAACATCAGTCACGATACCCACCACCACGTCGTCATCGCGGGTGCGCACCTCACATCCCAAGAGCGCGTGAGTGTAGTACGACCCGCCTGGCAGCGACTGCTGTTCCGCACGTGGAATCCGGAGCTCTTTGCCCGCGAGCGACTGCGCGTCGGTGATGCTCTCGAACCCCGCGATACCGACGATCGGCCGGCCTCGCTGGATGCGCGCCGAAGTAATACGGAGCGCGGTCACCCCGTTCGCGACGGCAACGTAGACATCGCCGCCCGGTCGAAAGCGCCGTTCGGGAAAGTCCGTATCCGAGTCGATGACAACCTCACCGCGCCGTCCGTGGGTGCGGGCAATCCTCCCGATGGCGATCATGGCTCGCCAATCATGGCATTCGCTCGAGGCGTCACCCGGCACGTCGTCAATGGTCAGTGGGGCGCTCATTGTTCTTCAGTCGCCAGTCGTTGCTCTTCAGTCGTCACTGACAAATTCGACCGAGGCCTCGGAACCTTCCAGCTCTGCCGTGATGCTCACCAGCGTGCGCACCGCGGCCGCGGTCCGGCCCTGACGACCAATCATTTTCCCGAGGTCGCCATCGGCGGTTCGGACTTCGACACACACGCCACTCCGTCGCTCGGTCGTTGTAACTTCGACCTCCTCCGGGTGGTCGACGAGTTGCCGGGCGACGGCGTCGACGACCTCCGCGACCCGGCTCACGACTCGCTGACTTCGGGGCTGGCCGCGACGTCGGCGCCGACCACCACGTTGGGGTGTCGACCAAGCAACGTGCGCACCGTGTCGGTCGGCTGAGCACCCCGCGCCACCCAATGATCCAACCGTTCGCGGTTCACCTCGAACGCCTCGGGTTGCGAGGTCGGATTGTAGTGACCAAGCACCTCAACCGACCTGCCATCCCGGGCGGTATGCGAGTCGACCACCACGACTCGAAAGAACGGACGCTTCTTCGCGCCAAGTCGCCGCATTCTGATTGCTAGCATCTAATGCTCCCTGCTCCCTATATTCGCCTGCTCTACAGTGTTCCTCGGACAAAACGAGTGACCCGCACCTCACGGCCATCTGTGCGCGCATGCCGCTTTAGGACGGCAAGCGGCGAGGGCGCGCGAGACCGAGTCGACCCGCCCGGCGCCGGCCTTTCACTTTTTTCTTGGTCAGACCGGTGACCGCCTTCATCATCTTCCGCATCTGTGCGAATTGTTTGAGCAACTGGTTCACGTCCGACACCGAAGACCCGCTGCCCTGTGCGATCCGTTTTCGCCGACTGCCGTTGATCACTCCTGCGTTTCGACGTTCGGCAGGCGTCATCGAATCGATGAGGGCCGCGGTGCGGGTAATGTGCTTCGGATCGACATCCCCGGCCTGGGCCATAGCGCGTGCCCTGCCAAGCCCGGGAATCATACCCATCAACTGGTCCAACGGGCCCATTTTACGTATGGCGTCCATCTGTCCCCGCAGATCCTCGAGCGTGAACTCCTGACGCCGCAACTTGTCCGTCAGTCGTTCGGCGTCCTCCTTGTCAACCGCCTGCTCGGCGCGCTCGACCAAGGTCAGGATATCGCCCATGCCCAGCATCCGAGACACGAGGCGGTCCGGCTGGAACAGCTCGAAGTCCTCGAGCTTCTCTCCCACGCCAGAAAACGCGATGGGCACGCCCACGACTGAAGCCACCGACAGGGCGGCGCCGCCGCGGGCGTCGCCATCCATCTTTGTCAGAACCAACCCGGTCACCGCGGTTTGGCGATGAAACTCTCCGGCGCTCTTGATTGCGTCCTGCCCCGTCATGGCGTCTGCGACGTAGAGCAGATCAGAGGGCGACACCGCCGACTTGATCGCGGCCAGCTCGGACATGAGTTCAGCATCGATATGGAGTCGTCCCGCGGTATCCACGATGACGGTGTCAAATCCAAGCTCTTTCGCAGCGCTCACCGCCGTTTTGGCTCGCCGTACCGGGTCCATCTCGCGCTCGGGATCGTGGACCCGCAGACCAGCCTGCTCGGCGAGCACCGTCAGCTGAGCGATGGCAGCCGGGCGTCGGACGTCGGTCGAGACCAAAATCGGATGGCGGCCCTGTCCGACCAGCCAGCGCCCCAATTTGGCCGAGGTGGTGGTCTTCCCCGAACCTTGGAGCCCAAGGACGAGCACGACCTGAGGTGTCGTGGATGCCTGTTGCAGCCCGTGGCCGCCCGCGCCCAACAACCCCAGCATCTCGTCGCGGACGATCCCCACGATCTGTTGGGATGGCGTGAGGCTTTCCAGCACCACCCGGTCAATCGCCCGGTCCCTGACTCGGTCGACAAACGCCTTGACGACTTTGAAGTTGACGTCGGCTTCTAGCAGCGCCATCCGAATCTGACGGAGCGCCACCTCGACCACTTCCGGGGTGAGCCGCACTTCACGCCGAAGCGACTCGAACACGTCTTGAAATCGGCCCGAAAGTGCGTCGAACATCGTTATCGCGTCTTCGTGTACGGGGCAGGAAGGCTAGTAAGCCGTGCGACTGATTCGTTGGGCGAACTCGTGGCGCGGCGCTCGGCCGACAATGCGCGAGGAGCGAGCACGTTGGATGTTTGTGACCGACGGGCAGAGATGTCGCGCCGGGAATTCCGTGAACGAATTAGTCACACAGTCCACTAGACAGGCAAAGCTATAGGCGTAAGCGCTTGAAGCACAATCGCTTATCGTATATTCGGCTAGCGCCGGCTGTCAACGAAAAGCCGCCCTCCGCGGCCGCTAGGGGAGGCTCTCAGACGGTGGAGATGGTGTGACCGAGTTTGTCTTTCTTAGCCCGCAGATACGCCCGCGAAAACTCCGACACGGGCACTTCGAGTGACACCGATTCGGCGACCGACAGACCGTAGCCTTCCAACCCGACGAATTTCCGCGGGTTGTTTGTCAGGAGCCGCATGGTCCCGACCCCCAGGTCGCCCAGAATCTGAGCCCCGATGCCGTAATCCCGCTGGTCTGGCTTGAACCCGAGGCGCTCGTTCGCCTCCACCGTGTCGAGTCCCTGGTCCTGCAGCTCATACGCGCGAATCTTGTTCGCGATCCCGATCCCACGGCCTTCTTGATTGAGATACAGCAGCACACCACGGCCTTCGTCCGCAATCCGCTTCATGGCCGCCGAGAGCTGCAATCCGCAATCGCAGCGCTGCGAGTGAAACACATCCCCGGTCAGACATCGAGAATGGACTCGGACCAGAATGTCCTCACCGTCCCCGACCTCGCCACACACGAGCGCGGTGTGAGCCTCACCGTCGAGAATACTCTCATACACATACACCTCGAACGGTCCGTGCTCGGTGGGTAGCTTTGCTTTCGCAACCTGCCTCACCAATCGCTCGTTGCGCATCCGATACTTGATCAGATCTGCGATGGTGATCATCACGAGATCGTGTCGCGCCGCGAAAAGACTCAGCTCCTTGACACGCGCCATCGTGCCGTCATCGTTCATGATTTCGCAGATGACGCCCGCGGGATACAACCCGGCGAGCCGAGCCAGATCAACTGCGGCTTCGGTCTGACCCGCGCGCACCAGGACCCCGCCCTCGCGGGCCCGAAGAGGAAACATGTGACCGGGTCGGGCGAGGTCCGCCGCCTTTGTATTCTTGTCAATCGCGGCACGCACGGTGGCCGACCGATCGGCAGCGGAGATACCGGTGCTGGTTCCCTGCTTGGCTTCAATCGGCACCGTAAAGGCGGTCTCAAAGCGAGCGGTGTTCTTCTCGACCATCATGGGAATGTCGAGCTCGTCCAACCGTTCGCTGGTCATTGGCAAGCAGATGAGCCCGCGCCCCTCGCGCGCCATGAAATTGATGGCATCCGGGGTGATCTTCTCGGCCGCTATCGTGAGGTCGCCCTCATTCTCACGATCCTCGTCGTCGACGACGATGAGCATTCGCCCCTCTCGAAACGCGTCGACCGCCTCCGCGATCGGCGTGAACGGACTCGAGGCACTCACAGGTCGAAGACCGGCGCTCTTTCCGGGGGCTTTCGTTTGAGGCATCGCGTCTCCTGACGTGCGGGTGTGTGAACGCCCTTACCCGCGCGCGTGCAGGGCGTTCACGACGTATTTCCCGATGATATCGCATTCCAGGTTGACGCCATCTCCCGGTGTGGATGCGTGCAAGGCCGTATGTTCCAACGTGTAGGGCACGATCTGCAGGTCAAATGAGTCATCGCGCAAGGTCGCCACCGTTAGGCTTGTTCCGTCGACGGCGATAGAGCCTTTCGCGACGATCCACGCTGTAAGGTCCGGTGAAAAACTCACTGTTACCAAGGAAAAATCAGCCTGACCCGTGATGGCAGTAATATGACCGACTCCATCCACATGACCCAACACGAAGTGCCCGCCCAACCGACCGTCAGTACGAAGTGGCCGCTCCAGATTAACGAGCGAGCCGACATCGATCCGACCGAGCGTCGTCACCTGAGAGGTCTGAGGCGAGATCTCGGCGGTGAAGGCAGCTGCGGTCTTGTCCACAACGGTCAGGCAGACGCCGCTGACCGCCACGCTGTCGCCAAGCGTCAGCTCCGGGGCGAGCGAGGTATTCACCGTCAGACGCGCTCCCTCAGGTATGGCGCGTATGGCACTGACCCGACCGATAGACTCAATCAACCCGCTGAACATACCCCTCCGTCAGAACGTCTGGACCGTAGATCACGTCACGGCGGTCTTGCAGGTCTTCGACGCTCAGCTCATCGTCAATCCATGTGACACCTTCGGGCCCGAGCACATTTGGTGTCCCGATCCGAAGCACCTTGTCGACAACGCCGGCGCGCCACGCAGCCCGATGTATAACGGCGCCTCCCTCTAGCAACAACGAGTTGATGCCCAGCTCCGCCAGTCGTGTCAGGGCGGCTTCGATCGTCTCGCCGCTGACGAACTCCACCCGAGCGCCCTTACCCTGCAGCGCATCGGCTCTTGCGCTCTTATCTGTCGACGCGTCTGTCGTCGTCAGGATCACGATCGGCCCGGCCGCAGTCGTCGTGAACATCCGAGCCGTCGAAGGAGTACGGAGCCGCCGGTCGAAAATGACGCGCGTCAGAGGCGACAACCGAGGCACCTCCCGCACGGTAAGTAATGGGTCATCGACAATCATCGTGCTCGACCCCACCCCGATCGCGTCGACTTCCGAACGCCATCCGTGCCCGGCGCGATTCATCGGGTCAGACGTCAGCGCCGTCCGAGCGCCGGCGCTGGCGGCGATCTTCCCGTCGCGGCTGAGCGCGACCTTGATTGTGACAAACGGTCGCCCGTGGGTCACCCTCGTAATAAACGCCTCGTTCAGTCGGGCTGCGGCTTGGCCACGAACCCCGACGTCGACCGTGATCCCTTGCCCACGCAACCGCTCAATGCCCGCGCCGCTGACACGGGGGTCCGGGTCAACACCGCCGACCACGACCCGCGCGACGCCCGCGTCGATGATGCGAGTGGTGCAAGGACCGGTGCGGCCGGTGTGATTGCATGGCTCGAGATTGCAGTAGAGCGTGCTTCCGGCGGCGAGCGCTCCGGCGGCGTCCAGGGCGTGAGATTCGGCGTGTGGCGTCCCGTCCCGCTCGTGAAAACCGCGTCCAACCAACTGACCGCTTGCCGACACGACGACGGCGCCCACCATGGGGTTGGGACTGGTCCAACCGCGCCCACGTTCCGCCAACCTGAGCGCGTCGTCCATCCATCGACCATCGTCGTCAGAGAAAGGCCGAGGCGGCGGGCTATTCGTCGAATCACGCTGAACGTCGGCTGGGTGCGCCTGTCTCACCACTGGCTCGCAAACAACCCGTCGGCGTAGGCCTCCGCATCGAACGGGAGAAGATCGCCGATACCCTCTCCAACCCCAACATACTGAATGGGAAGTCCGAGCTCGGCCGCGATCGCGAGCGCGATCCCGCCCTTGGCCGTGCCGTCGAGCTTTGTGAGGACGATGCCCGTCACACCCGCGCTTTCAAGAAATACCTTTGCCTGCGCCAATCCATTTTGCCCGACAGTCGCATCGATAATCAGCAATACCTCATGCGGTGCGCCGTTAATGGCCCGCGCGGCGACGCGACGCATTTTTTCGAGTTCTGTCATGAGGTTGACGCGCGTGTGGAGTCGCCCAGCAGTATCGACGAGCACCACGTCGCAATCACGCGCGCGTCCGGCCTCGACGGCGTCGAACACGACGGACGCTGGATCAGCTTGAGGACCAGCCTTGACGATATCGACATCTGCTCTTGACGCCCACACCTCGAGCTGCTGGACGGCGGCCGCCCGAAATGTATCGGCGGCGCACACCAGTGGCCGCTGCCCATCAGTGCGCAGGAGGTGGGCGAGTTTCCCTACGGTCGTGGTCTTGCCGGTGCCATTGACACCGACGACCAACACGACCCGGGGGCGAGTACGTTCGGTCGGGACTTTGTGAACCGACGCGAGAACGGCCAATATTTCCTGCCGTAGAGCGTCACGTAAGGTCGGCGTGTCGGGGGTGACGGACGTCGAGTGATCTCTCCGCAGCGTTTCGATAATCCGGTCGGTCGCCGTCACCCCAACGTCTGCCTCCAGCAATAACTCTTCGAGGGCATCAAGCGTGTCCGCTTTGACTGGCCCGGGCGTGTCTTGCTTGTCCTCCCGGCCAAGGATCTCATCAAATCGGTCGCCCATTCGCTGGGCGGTCCGGCGCAGACCTGTGCGCAAACGGTCAAACACGCTCGGCATCGTCTCTATGTCCCGGGTGTGATGAAATCCTCGTCTAGCCGCCTCGTCCCCTAGCGACCGGACTCGATCTCGGCGCGTTGGCGGCGCAGCATCAGCCCTTCGACCGCTGCTAACGGTGTCTGCCTTCCGTCCAACACCTCAGCCATCTGAGAAGTAATAGGCAGATCAACCGCATGACGCGTGCCGAGCTCCAACGCCGCCGCCGTCGTGCGGACGCCTTCGGCCACGGAAGACATATCACCCAGCACCGCGTCAAGCGACCGGCCGCGGCCAAGCTCGACCCCGACGTGACGGTTCCGACTGAGATTGCCAGTGCACGTGAGCACCAAGTCGCCGAGACCACTCAGTCCCGCCAATGTATCGCGGCGTCCGCCGAGGGCTGACGCGAGCCGCGAGATTTCGGCCAGCCCCCGGGTGATCAACGCCGACAGCGCGTTGTGACCAAGCTCGAGCGACTCGACCGCGCCCGCCGCGATTGCGATCACGTTCTTCATCGCGCCGCCTATCTCGACCCCGACGACATCGCCCGTTCCGTAGAGCCGAAAGTTCTGAGAGCGAAACTCCTGCTGGACCGTTTCTACGACCTTGGCGTCATATCCAGCCACGGCGACCGCGGTGGGCAATCCGAGCGCGACCTCCGGCGAAAAGCTGGGACCAGACAGCACCGTGATCGGATGCGACGGTCCAAGCTCTTCTGCAATCACCTCGGAGATACGTAACAGTGTGCCAACCTCGAGACCTTTCGTCGCACTCACGACGACGGCATCGGGCCGCATGATCCCGGCCGCGCGATGCATTACCTCTCTGGTGCCGTGCGACGGCACAGCGGCTACCACACACTGTGCATCAGCCAGCGCCTCGGCGATTGAGGCTGTTGGCTGTACCGCGTCCGGAAGCTCGATACCTTTGAGATACTTTGAATTCTCGCGAGTGGCACGCATTGCCTCAACCATCTCGACATTGCGTCCCCAAAGACGAACCTGACGTGTCTCGCGCCCCAAGTGGACGGCCAACGCCGTCCCCCATCCCCCGCTCCCCAAAACGGCGACACGCTGTGTCAACGTAAGTGTGCCCATACCAATCTTTGCGACCCAATCGTGAGGACGACGACTACAAGACCTGGCGTTCCCCGAGACGCCGCTCCTGACCGGCGTAGAGACGCACGATGTTTGACCGGTGTCGGTAGCCGATGAGACCAGAAACGCCCACCGCCGCCCACACCGTCACTGCGGGCTCGCCGCCAGCGTAGCTGCATACTATGAGCGTCAACGCCCCGGCGAGCGAACCGAGCGATATGTAGCGAGTCATCCAGACAACTGCCGTGAACACGACCAGCGCGAGGAGCGTGGCCCAGGGCGCCAACGACAGGAAAGCTCCGCACGCGGTGGCCACGCCTTTTCCGCCCCGGAACTCTAGCCACGCGGGGAACACATGCCCACACACCACCGCCACGGCCACCGCCGCCGCGAGACCTGTCGATGCGCCCAGCCGTTCGGCGAAGAACACGGCCGTGGTGCCTTTGCTCACGTCGAGGGCAAGCGCCAATGCGGCCATCGAGGGCCCGGCGGCCCGCAGCACATTGGCGGTGCCCATATTGCCGCTTCCAACACGTCGTAAATCCGCGCCACTAGCCATCCGCCCGACCCATAGCGCAAACGGAATCGTCCCGACCAGATACGCCATGAGAAGAAGTCCGACAATCATTGCATTCGTGTTCCGCTACAAAAGACACCGCATGATGTCGCCCACGCAGCGAACTCGACCCAACGTAGGCCCTACCGGGTCGGCGATACAGCCGCGCGGGGCGTGGGTCGTGAGTACCAAGGACCCGGTGCTAAGTATGACCTACTGGCGCCGGACCCTCGTATGGAGCGCCGGAAAAGACACCGATACCGGGTGGTCCGATGGCCCGCCCGCTGATGGCGACCGTCCACTATGCGCGCGGAAGGAGGGCGCGCCGCAACATGTCGAGTGCGACCTGCGAGGCTTGGAATTTGACCCTGTCCCGCTCTCCGGGGAAGCGAAACGTTCGCACTCGGACCGCCCCCTCGGGTCCGGCGAGCGCGACGCACACGGTCCCGACCGGCTTCTCTTCGGTTCCGCCGCCGGGCCCGGCGATCCCGGTTACCCCGATACCGTAGTCGGCGACCGCCAGCCGTTTGGCGTGTACTGCCATCGACTCGGCAACCTCCTCGCTCACGGCTCCATGGGATGCCAACAACGCCGGATCCACACCGAGGTTGCTGACTTTCGCATCGTTTCCATAGGTGACCCAGGCCGCCTCCAGATACGATGAGCTCCCCGGGACATCGGTGAGTCGTGACGCGATAAGCCCTCCGGTACACGATTCAGCGACGGCAACGCGTTGGCCCGCGCGCCTGAGCAGCCGTCCCACGGTCTCCTCCAGGGACGCGCCGTCCACGCTGACCAGGCTCCGGCCTAGCACCAGTGAGAGCTCGCCGGTCGCTTGCGCGAGCACGCTCTCGGCGACCGATGGCTCGACACCTTGTGTCGCCAAGTGCAGCTCGATCTGGCCGAGCGTCGACAGTACCGTCGTCGTGACGACGGGCTCACGAGCGAGCCATTGGGAGTACAACGGTTGAGTGAGCTCCTCGACATATGTCTCGGTGCGTCCAGCGATCGTCAGAACTTGTCGATAGATTCGGGTTCCGGTCCATCTGGCGCCCAAGTGAACCGCACAGACCTCCTCAAACATAGGCCGCAGCTCCCGAGGAGGACCTGGGAGCAGCACGCACGTCACATCATCCCTATCAAGCAAGAGGCCAGGCGCTGTCCCCCGAGGATTGCGCAAGACGACGGCGCCCCGCGGGACAAGTGCCTGGCGCCGGTTGATCTCGGGCATCTCCATGCCTCGTGTCTCGAACCGCTTGCGGATGTGAGCCACAACGCTAGCATCTTCTTCCAGATCGAGCTTGAACAAGGCCGCCACGGTGTCGCGGGTTACATCGTCGTCAGTCGCCCCGAGACCACCGGTCAGCACAATGAGATCGGCCCGCGGGATAGCCTCCCGGACCAGGTCGGCCAGCTGCGCCGGGTCATCCCCGACAACTGCCTTATATTGGACGACCACGCCTTCGGTGTTGAGACGCTCGGTGAGAAACAGAGAATTCGTATCGACCTTGTGTGGCGTGAGGAGCTCAGACCCAACCGCCACGATGACGGCCCGGCGAACCGGCCGCACCGAGGCGTTCAGAACCACAGAGCCAGCCCCCACAGACTGAGCCGCACAACGATGGCCGCATACACGCCGGCGACGAGATCATCCGTCATGACCCCGATGCCGCCCGGTAGCCGCTCGGCCCGGCCGGCCGGAAACGGCTTCACGATGTCGAACCCGCGAAACGCGAGAAATCCGACGATCCCCGCCCACCACGTCAGCGGGAGAAAGAGCATGGTGAGAAGCATGCCGGCGACCTCGTCCACGACAACGATCCCTGGATCTTCGCGCCCCTCGTCCGCCTCGACGTGATCGGCGGCCCAAGTGCCGACCATGATCACGACCACCAGTACCGCCGGCTCCAGCCATAGGGTGTCGATCTGTCGCACGGCGGCCAGAAGGATCAACCCCACCAACGACCCTACGGTGCCGGGCGCGACCGGCGCATAGCCGGTATATGCCGCCGTGGCGACAAACCTCGCGAGCCCTCTCATTCGTGGTTGACGCCCGGCCACCGGGGGCCTGTCTCAGTCATGTGCAGACTGGTCCCGGAGCCGGGACGGGCCCGGGCGGCGTTCCTCATCGGTGACAAAAACCAAATTGATTCCCCCGGCGTGCCTTGCCCGGCGGCGTATCGCGGCTCCGCGGCCAGTCCGCACATGACTGTGACAGTCCAATAGCGGACTAGTCAACGACCACGCGTGTGCCGGCGAGCCGGTCCTGCAGCGCCCGCCGCGATACGGTCAACACGCCGAGAAACCCCACGCCGGCCGGGACCACGCACACCACGCAGGCCGCGGCGCGCGCAAGCGAGCGACTGACAGACATCTGTTCCCCGTCCCGGCCCTCGACCCGAAGGCGGGTTGCCATCTTCCCGACGGTCTGCCCGCCAAAGGCGGTAAGCAGCACGAGGTAACCAAGGTTGAATATTCCCAAGAACGACACAGTGGGTATCACCGGAAGCCGCCAGACTTCCTCAACCAGGAGATCGAGCACCCGTAGGGTCAGATACACGACCGCCACATTGATTCCGGCGAGAATACACGCATCCAAGCCAGCTGCGACTAGACGCCGCACCAGGAGCGACATACCCGCGACCGCCGTTGACGGCGGGGGCCGGTCCTCTCCGGTCCGAGGTGATGCAGATCCCCGGGGGGCTTCTTGACGGCGGGAGGCGGTGTGTCCGGCGCGCGCGCGGCCGGCCGCATGGTCGCCGGCGCCGCTTGACCACGCGTGGGGCGTGTCGAAACGAAGGGAATCCGTGAAGGCAGGCATGGTTCCAGCTCCACCATCCGCCCGAGCAGCCGTGTCCCCGCGACCTGCAAAATCACCCGGGGGCCGGGTCGGCGGTGTCACACGGGCACAACGTTGATACCGTGGAGCCGGTTGATCCGGCGACGGGCCTTCAGGAAAAAGACCCGTCAGAGCCCAACCGCAACGAGGACACGCCGTGAGCCGCGCGCGCACAAGATATCGGCACTGCTGACACCTCATCAGCGGCCGGCGCGAACTCGGTGAGCACGCCGCGACGACGTATACCCGTCGACGACCTGAGTGGCCCGTGGCAAGAGTCCCGCGGGTCCGTGAGCGCGATGCTGGGCCGTCGCAACGCCGGGAGCCCGGACAGAGAGAGATCGCATCGCATGAGACGTATCACGCATGACGCCGTGCGATTATCGGGCAAACGCGGTAAACGAGTCAATGCCGCCCGCGCGTAACCCCCTTTCTGCCGTACAATTTGCCGCGATGTGCGACGTGATCGAGTGTGTTGTCAACATCTCGGAGGGGCGGCGCGCAGATGTCATCGACGAGTTGGCCGAAGCCATCCAGGCGGTGAGTGGCCTGTCGCTTGTGGATCGGTCTACTGACGCCTCGCACAACCGGTCGGTGTTCACCGTGATCGGCAACGCCCCGGCGCTGCGGACCGCGGTCGTGGCCCTCTATCGCGTAGCCATCGACCGTATCGACCTGCGACAACATCAGGGGGTCCATCCGCGTATGGGCGCGGTTGACGTCGTGCCTTTTGTCCCGCTTGCGAACACGACGATGGAAACATGCGTCGAGTTGGCAACAGATGTCGCCGAAGAGCTCGCCGTGCGCTTTTCGATACCCATCTATTTATACGGCGAAGCGGCCCGCCGGGCGGAATGTCGCGCGCTCGAAGCCGTCCGAGGCAAGGGGCTCGAAGACCTCGCGGAGCGTATGGCAGGTGACGAGTGGCATCCGGACTTTGGGCCGCCGGCACCTCACCCCACTGCCGGTGCCTCAGCGGTCGGGGCTCGACCGGTGCTCATCGCGTTCAACGTCAGCTTGGATACGACGGATATCGACATCGCCCGTCAAGTGGCCCGAGCCATACGCGAGCGAGACGGCGGGCTACGCGCGGTAAAAGCGTTGGGACTCCGGCTAGAGACGCGAGGCCTGGTCCAGGTGTCCATGAACCTTGTCGACTACCGCACGACACCACTCCACACCGTGTACGAACGGGTCCGCGCCGAAGCCGCGTTGCGCGGCGTCCGCGTGGCGGAGAGCGAGCTGATTGGTCTGGCGCCCGCCGACGCACTCCTTGCCGCCGCAGGCCACGCACTCAATCTAGCACGCGTTGCGCCGAGCCAGGTGATCGAGGCTCACCTTGATCGAGCGTCCGGTCGGGGACCTCGACCCGCCGAGGAGACATGATCCCAAACGCCCGCATTTTCTTGTAGAGATTGCTTCGCTCGACCCCCAGCGCCTTGGCAGCACGGGAGATGTTGCCACGCTGGGCAACCAGCGCCGCGACGATGTAGTCTCGCTCGAAGCGCTCTCGCGCTTGATAGAGAGGCAGCGCATCGTCGGTCTGCGGCGGCACCACTGCCCGCGCCCCAGCCAAAAACTCAAGATCAGAAGCGGCAATGGTATCCCCCGGCACCATGATCGCCAATCGTTCCAGGACGTTGCGCAACTCGCGCACATTCCCGGGCCAGGGGTGGGCCTTGAGGACGGTCAACGCCGCATCGTCGAGCCGCTTGGCGCGGTGTCCGTATTCGTGCGCGAACTCCGCGAAAAAATGACTCGCCAGCAGCGGAATGTCCTTGCGACGGTCCCGCAGCGGCGGGACGAAAATCGGGATGACGTTGAGCCGAAAATACAAATCTTCGCGAAACGTCCCGGCGCCAATCGATCCCCGGAGATCTTTGTTGGTTGCCGCCAGTACCCGCACGTCGACTCTTATTCCTTGCCGTCCGCCCAGCCGCTCCACGACCTGCTCTTGAAGCACTCGCAGCACCTTGGCCTGGGTCCTCAGACTCATGTCGGCGACCTCGTCAAGAAACAGCGTGCCACCGTCGGCGGCCTCGAACTTCCCCTCTCGGTCCGCAAACGCGCCGGTAAAGGCTCCCCTGGTGTAGCCAAACAGCTCGCTCTCGATCAGCTCTTCCGGAATGGCGGCACAGTTCACTTCGACAAACGGTCCCGACGCGCGCCGACTCATGGCGTGTACGCTCCGCGCGACCAGCTCTTTTCCAGTGCCACTTTCGCCATGCACGAGCACTCTTCCATTGGAGGGCGCCGCTTTCGCAATCTGTCCGCGCAGATATTCCATTGTCGGACTCTCGCCCACCATCACAAGACGACGGTCCATGTGAGCACGGAGCGCGCGATTCTCCGCTTCGAGACGGTGCTGCCGAAGAGCGTTTCGCGCGACAAGGAGCGTCTTTTCGAGCGACAACGGCTTCTCAACAAAGTCGAACGCGCCCATCTTGATCGCGCGAACGGCTGATTCGACATTGCCGTGGCCGGAAATCATCACGACTTGCGCCTCCACACGACGATCTCGCAGTTTTTGGAGCGTCGCGAGTCCGTCGAGACAGGGCAACCAAATGTCGAGCACGATGACGTCGTAGTCACGGCGAATGACGCGTTCCAGGCAGGCCTCGCCACTGGCCACGGCATCGACCTGATAGCCCTCGTCCTGCAGAACGCCCGAAAGGGCCGACCGGACGCCGGCCTCGTCATCAACGATCAGAAACGACGCTTTCATCTTGTACTCTCACGTGGGAGCCCTCAGACAGCACGGGCAGCTCTATCGTGAAGGCCGTACCGCGCGGCGCATTGTCGCCGACATCGATACGACCTCCGTGTTCGGCGACGATCCTCCGCACGATCGCCAAGCCCAACCCGCTGCCCCGGGCTTTTGTCGAAAAATACGGCATGAACAACTTCTCGTGGTCAGTTTCCGCAATCCCCGGGCCGTTGTCTCGGACCGTGACGCGAACAACACCGGCCGGCGCATCGTGAATCGTTGAGACGCCGATCACACCGCGGTGTCCGTTTGTGCTGAACTGAAGATACTGCTGCAACGCATCCACCGCGTTGTCTACCAAATTCACGACAACCCGCCGGAGTTGCTCGGGGTCGATGAGAACACGCGGCAGGCTCGGGGACAACATGCACTCAAAGGCGATCCGGTCAAACCGCCCGTCGTAGCGCCCCAACGTTTCACCGAGCAACGTGTTCAAATCAGCCGCCACCATGCGCGGCGTCGGCATCCGCGCGAATTGCGAAAACTCATCAACAAGCGTCTTGAGCGATTCGACCTCTGCCACAATAGTCTTTGTGCACTCGTCGACGAGCGCACGGGATTGTGGCGGCGCCGTCGCGAAGTGTCGTCGCACCCGTTCGGCACAGAGCTGGATTGGCGTCAACGGATTCTTGATCTCGTGAGCAAGGCGCCGAGCGACGTCCCGCCAGGTGGCCACCCGTTGGGCTCGAATCAGCGGGGTCACATCATCAAACACCATCACGGTGCCATCCACCTCGCCGTGATCGCTGGGCAGCGTCGTCGCCGCCACCGCGAGGTGCACCTTACGTCCATTTTGGTCGAGCGCGACCTCTTGCGCGGTCTGGTGACCGGACTCCGCATGGGCCCCCACCAGGATCTCCGACAGTGAGTGAAGGTCGCCTTTGGAAAAAACGGTCGCGGCCGCCTGCCCGACGGCGGAATCGTCGAGCGACAACAATCGGCGTGCCGCTCGGTTTACCGTATTCACCCGTCCATCGCTATCGGTCGAAACGACCCCCGTGGCGATCCGCTCGAGAATCGTTTCCATGTACTGGCGACGCTGGTCGATCTCCCGGCTCTTGCGCTCGAGGTCGTGACGCGACCGCTCGAGTCGTCGTCGGCTCGTCGACAGCTCACTGGCCATCGTGTTGAACGCATCCACCAAGGTACCAAACTCGTCGGCGCTCTGAGGCTGAATCCGGTAGTCCAAATGACCCGCACCGATCTCCCGCGCGCCGGCTGCCAACAGTTGTACCGGATGGGTGATCCGTTTGGCGACGTAGACCCCAAGCCAGGTCGCGCTGATGAGAATCATGAGGGTCAGCATCACAAAGAAGGACAGGTAGACGCCAGCCAGAGGCTGCCGGAGCACCTGCAGCTGGTTGTAGGCCTCGTAAGCGCCGCTGACCCGGCGAGAATGAAAAGCCACGCTTCCGGTCATCGCATCGCTGACCACGACGACGCCGATAGTCTCGCGACTGGAGGAATGACGAACACTGGCGGCCACGCGGACGACCTCCGCCCCACCCGCCAGTATCTCGACTTGCCGCGCGTCCTCGCTCCCGGCGGCAACCCGAGCCGCCAAACGTTCCGCCGCCGCCTGCGAATAGCCCCCCGGTCCGCTGGCCATCGCCACTTCGACCAATGGCGCGACCTGGACCAGACCGGAACCGCCTGCGTCGCCTGGGACTGGGAGCGTCACGATATACACATCGACGCTTCCGACCAACCCCGCGGTCACCTCTGGCGTGATCACCTCACGCACCCGCGCGAGGTCGCGGTCGTCCAAACGCGGCCCCTGCAACGCATCGGCGATCCGTTGCGCGTGGTCACCGACCACACGCTCACGGCTCTGGTAGTAGTTGCGCGCAATCTCGTTCGCCGACGTCAACACGTCGTCGATCGGCGACGAAAACCATCGCTCAGCACTATTCCGAATCAACTCGCTCCCTACGATGAGTACGAGCACGGCCGGAATGACCGTCATGCCCAGTAATGCGGCCACCAGTTTTGCGCGAAAACCCGCAAACGGCGCCGCCCGACGTCGTTCGACCCAGAGCTTGATGATGTTGCGGGCCAGGATGAACCCGAGAACGACCAGCATCGTCAGGCAGCCGGCGGACAACGCGTATAGGACGACCTCGCCAAGATAGTCAGGGGACAGCTCCGTGGAGCGTTCGGCGACCCTGAGCAGTCCAAACAGAGCCGCGAGAAAGAGCATTATCCCCAGGAGAATCAGAATGGGGTTGTCCCGAAATGGACGACGGGACCGCGGCGCCATCGACGACGGGACCGCTCCTGGGTCGCCGCCCACGGCCTCCGGTGGGCCCGGCGTCTCGGTCGACGGCGGTACTCGTTGCTCGAAAATGTCCACTGTGCCCTCGTCGCCGCTATCGTGGCTGGCCGTCGGGGTCAGGACAAGCCCACTGCGCGACTCAGCCCAGCCGGGCGTGTTTCCCACCGTCTGTTTCTGACCCGTCGACGACGACTCGCGTTCACTTCTCTGTGACGTCGAGCAACCCCCGCAGCTCGGTCATGAACTCGCCGATATCTCGAAAGTGGCGATACACGGATGCAAACCGCACATAGGCGACTTTGTCCAGCGCCTTGAGCTCCGACATCAGAAATTCTCCGACCTCATCCGTGGAAATTTCTTTCTCTGCGCGGTCCTGGAGTGTCACTTCGATGCGGTCACCGATCTGCTCCAGGGTCGCCACGCTGACGGGACGCTTCTCACACGCTTTGAGCATGCCCGCGATAACTTTTTGGCGCTCGAACCGCTCGCGCGTTCCGTCCTTCTTGACCACCATGTACGGGATTTCATCCATCCGTTCGTAGCTGGTGAATCGACGTTCGCACGCGAGGCACTGACGGCGCCGGCGAATGACCTCTCCCTCCTTGCTCTCTCGGGAGTCGACCACCTTGTCCTTCAGGTGCCCACAAAACGGACACTTCACGAGGAACTCCGAGAGATCTCGGGAGAAGGGGCCGGTGTATCAGACAAAGCGAACACGGTGTTCATGCGGATCCCTTCTTGCGCCATCAACACCACACCCACCAGCGTCACCGGAACGAACGCGATGGCATGATTGATGAGCCCGGCGGCTACTGCCTGGCCCGCGCTGGCCCCGTACAGCGCGGTGGCCCCCAGCTGAAACGCCGCGTGGTAGCCTCCTGCGCCGCCGGGCGTCGGAACCGACACGCCCAACGCGATCAACCCGGTCAACACGACGGCGCCGGCAACAGATACTTCGATCCCGAAAGCCACCGTTGCCGCCCAAATCCCGCTCGCAATCCCCAGCCACAGCACGATCGACAGCCCCATCGCCACAACCAACGTGCGCGGTTGTCGCACGACCGCCAGTCCGGAAAAGAACCGTTCCGAGAGTTCCAAGACGACGCGCCGAGCGCGAAACGGCAGGATGCGAACGGCCCAGGCCACCCCGCGCATGGCCTGAGCCGGATTCTGAGCAACGAAGACCAGCGCCGCGGAGCCGATGACGCCGACAGTGCCGCTCAGCACGGCGGCCAGCCGGAGGGTGCTGAACATGTCGACGTCAGACATCGGGGGATGAAACAGTAGGACCGCAATGGCCAGCATGATCACAATAGCCAGCAAATCCAACACGCGCTCCACGACGATGGTCGCCAGTCCCGCCGAGGTGCTGATCGGGGCATGTCTCGCCAGGACCATAGGACGTAGCACTTCTCCTACCCGACCCGGGAGCAGCGTGTTGGCCGCGAACCCCATCACGGTGGCACGCCCCGCCGTGGTAAAACCCACACCTACCAACGGGCGCAACAGCCACCGCCACCGCTCGACTCGGATGCCATACGTGAGGATCGAGATTGAGACCGACGCTCCCAACAGACCAAGACGCGCCTGTCTAAAGGCGTCTCCAATCAGGTCGAGCTCCGCGTTTCGGAGGAAGAAAGCCATCAAGCCGACAGTTACACCCAGGATGAGGACGGTTTGAATGTAGCGCTTCATCGGTTACGCGAGCACCGTGCGACGCGCGCTCGTCCGCTCGTGGACTGTCGCGAAGAAAAGTTACGCATGGTTCGAGCCGCAACGCCGCGCCGGCCAAACCGCTCTCCAAGACAGTCCACTCGTGCGGGCAGACCGACCGGGTGCCAGTCGAGTCACGAAGGACAATGTACTACAATGAACCCGCTGGACCCCGACCCAGCGGCTACGGCGCGCGCTTGCGACGAGCCGGGTCACCCGGTAAGCTGTCTCGGTTCTGGTGGTCTGACTTTCTCGGAAGACCACTCGCCACCAACTACGACGACCTGCAACGACGTTCCGCGACGACCATCCGCCATGACAACAGCCAAGCCAGTTCTCGAGACATTTCTAGACGGAGTGTCTGCCCATCGACGGGGAAAAGTTCGCGATTTGTACGAGGTCGACGAACACCTACTCATGATCGCGACGGATCGGATTTCGGCCTATGACTGTGTGCTGGGCTCGGCAATCCCGGACAAAGGTCGCGTCCTGAATCAGTTGTCGGCCTTCTGGTTCGACCGGACACGCGACATCGTGCCCAACCATATGGTGTCGATCGATTCGGCGACCTATCCAGCGTCGTTGCAGCCTCACGCGTCGCTGCTCGCCGGCCGGTCCATGCTCGTCCGCCGCACCGATCCGATCTTAATCGAGTGTGTCGCCCGCGGATATCTCGCCGGGTCGGGTTGGAAAGAGTATCGGGAAACCGGTGAGGTCTGCGGAATCGCGCTACCGGCCGGTCTCCGAGAGTCAGACCGCCTTCCCGAGCCCATCTTCACACCCGCCACCAAGGCAGAAGACGGTCACGACATAAATATTAGCGAGGCGCAGGCGGCCGACCTGATAGGCGCCGACCTCGTCAAGACGTTGCGGACACTGACGCTCGCGCTGTATCGGCATGGCGCGGAGCACGCCGAATCGTGCGGCATCATCGTCGCCGACACGAAATTTGAGTTTGGTGTGTGTTCCGACGCGGAGACGAGCGCCGACGGTATCCTGTTGATCGACGAAGTCCTGACACCGGATTCATCGCGATTCTGGCCGGAGGACACCTATACGCCGGGTCGTGGCCAGGCGAGCTTTGACAAGCAGTTTGTTCGTGACTACCTCGACGATGTGACGTGGAACCGGCGCCCACCCGTGCCAGAACTCCCTCCGGCCGTGATCGAAAAAACGCGAGAAAAGTATCTCGAGGCATTTCGACTGCTCTCCGGCCGGGAGCTCGCGACCGGTTGAATAGAGAAAAAACTGCTCGATACCAGGCTTGCTCTAGCAAACAACTGAGCGTCCGCCGCGGTGGCCCAAATACGGCGACCGATGAAGTCACTACAGTAGGGCTCTCTCATCCGGCCGTCAGCCACGACCCGCCACTCAACTGGATGGCTTCTTACCTGTTTTCTTGGCCTGTTCGCCAAATTAGTCTTTCATCAACGTGACTTTTTTTGACGCGCCGTGACCTTATTAGTATACTTAGCAGTCATTCGGCCAGACTGCTAGTGCCCCGCAGTACCTATCAGAGTGGCCGCGGGACCCTTTTCGCGTCCCGTTTCTTGGTTGTATCTACTTCGAAGGGAGTTTGAGCTTCATGGCTGTTAAGGTTCGCCCACTCCACGACCGCATCATCGTCGAGCGTCTCGAGGACTCATCGGAACAGGTCGTCGGCGGCATCATCATTCCGGACACCGCCAAAGAAAAACCACAGCAGGGAAAGGTTATCGCGGTTGGCAAAGGGAAGGTCAAGGAAGACGGCTCGGTCACGCCGCTAGACGTCCAAGCCGGCGACACCGTCCTGTTCGGGAAATATTCCGGTCAAGAGATCAAACTCGACGGTACCGAGTTCCTCATCATGCGCGAGGACGAGATCCTAGGCGTCGTCCAAGACTAACCGTCAACAACCCTCATCACGGACATAGCGTCGTAAGGCGCGGGCGCGCATCGCGCACTGGAGTAGGAGAACATGGCTAAGCAGATTGTGTATAGCGAGAAGGCACGGCAGACCATCATCGAGGGCGTCAACCAGTTAGCGAACTGCGTCAAGGTCACGCTCGGTCCAAAGGGCCGCAATGTTGTTCTGGACAAGAAATTTGGATCTCCGCAGATCACCAAAGACGGTGTGACCGTCGCCAAGGAGATCGAACTCAAAGACCCCCTCGAGAACATGGGCGCGCAGATGGTGCGCGAAGTGGCGAGCAAGACGTCGGATATCGCCGGCGACGGCACGACGACCGCAACCGTGCTCGCGCAGGCGATCTATCGTGAAGGCGCAAAGAACGTGGTGGCCGGCGCCAATCCGATGGAGATCAAGCGCGGGATCGAGTCCGCGGTGGAAACGGTCGTCGGTGAGCTCCGCAAGATGTCAAGCGAAGTCACCGGCGACATGATCGGTCAGGTCGGGACCATCTCGGCGAACAACGATTTGACCATCGGCACGATCATCGCGCAAGCGATGGACAAGGTCGGCAAGGATGGCGTCATCACCGTCGAAGAGGCCAAGACGCTGGAGACGACCCTCGACGTCGTCGAGGGTATGCAGTTCGACCGCGGGTATCTGTCGCCGTACTTCGTCTCCGACCCGGAGCGTATGGAGGTGGTGCTCGAGAATCCAATCATTCTCATTCACGAAAAGAAGATCAGCTCGATGAAGGATCTGCTGCCCTTGCTCGAGCAGGTCGCGCGTCTGAGCCGCCCGCTCCTGATCGTGGCCGAAGACATCGAGGGCGAAGCGCTGGCGACCCTGGTCGTGAACAAGCTGCGGGGAACCCTCCAGGGTGCCGCGGTCAAGGCGCCGGGCTTTGGGGATCGCCGCAAAGCGATGCTCGAGGATATCGCGACCCTGACCAACGGAAAGGCGATCACGGAGGACCTCGGGCTCAAGCTCGAGAACATCCGCGTCGAGGACCTCGGCGGAGCCAAGAAGGTCACAATCGACAAGGACAACACCACCATCGTCGAGGGCGAGGGCACGCAAAAGGCCATCGAGGGTCGCGTGAAGCAGATTCGCGCGCAGATTGAAGAGACGTCGTCAGACTACGACCGCGAAAAGCTCCAAGAGCGATTGGCGAAGTTGGTCGGGGGCGTGGCGGTGATCAAGGTCGGCGCCGCGACCGAGACCGAGATGAAGGAAAAGAAAGCTCGGGTCGAGGACGCGATGCACGCGACAAAGGCCGCGGTCGAAGAGGGCATCGTGCCCGGTGGCGGCGTCGCGTTGCTCCGTGGCGCCCAGGTGCTCGCAAAGCTCAAGCTCGACGGTGACCAGCAGATCGGCGTCAATATCATCAGACGGGCGCTCGAGGAGCCGATGCGCTGGATCGCGCACAACGCCGGTCACGAAGGCTCGATCATCGTCCAGCGAGTCAAGGAAGCCAAGGGCAACCACGGGTTCAACGCCCAGACGGAGGTCTACGAGGATCTGATCGCAGCCGGCGTCATCGACCCGACCAAGGTCGTCAGAACGGCCCTCCAAAATGCGAGTTCGATCGCCTCTTTGCTCCTGACGACCGAGGCACTCATCGCGGAGCTCCCCGAAGACAAGCCCGAAGCGCCGGCAGGACCTCCCGGAGGAGGAGGCGGCGGCATGGGCGGGATGTACTAGAAAAGGAACGCACCCTTCACAAATAGGTGTGCTCTCATGCCCGGTGGGTCTCGGCCCGCCGGGCATTTTTTGTGTGAGAGCTACCGCAGGTTAAAAGACACCGCGATCTGTACGACGACGGCGACCGGCTCCCCGAACCGCGTGCCTGGCACCCATCGCCACAATCTAGCCGACTTGACCGCCTCTTCATCGAGGCCGAACACCGGGTCGAGAGACCTCGTCACGGTGATATCGCCGATCGACCCATCGGGAAGCACGACAACAGAAAGCCAGACTTCGCCCTGCACCTGCGCTCGCATCGCTTCGGCGGTGTACTGCGGGTCAACCATACGCAGGGGCTGCGGATTCTCGATGCCGGCGCCGGGACGATACACACCGCCCCCGACGCCGCCGCCCTCGCCTGGTCCAAGACCGGCCCCATCACCTGGCCCTATCCCGGTGCCGGTCCCCGTCCCGCCGCCACCGCCCGACCCGCTACCCTGCGACAGCATTTCCCGCGCTGCGTCGATGTGATCCATGACTCCCGGGAGGGACTCGAGAGCGGACGCCATCGTCACGGCCGGAATGTTCATGGCCTGTATCTCTTCCGGTTCCTGCTCCGGTTCCGGCTCAACAAAATCGGGCTCCACCTCGACTGGCACGCTGAGTTCCGATTCGTCAGAACCTTCAATTTCGACGGGTCTGGGCACTTCCAAGGACTCGTTCCCGCCGCCCCCTCCACCACCACCCGGTCCTTCTTCCGGAATCCAGACGATGCCATAGTTCTCGCGGTTCGGCTGCACGAGCTCGATCACGCGTTCGGGGGCCAGACTAATCAGCACGGCGACGATGAGAACAAACAAGACGTGGCTTGCCAAAGCCGCCGCCGCGGAGCGCCCCATCCGCTCTCGCGTCGCGCCGAGCGAGAACGCGATGTCTCGAGGCGCCAAGGTGTCAGGCAAAATCGAGAGCTCAGCAATCTGGGAGGGAGTGTCACCGGGAGCGAGGCGCGCGACGGTTTCGGTTCGGCCGGGAGGGCGGGATGAGGGAGAGGGCTTGACCCGTTGCGTCGGCGGCGCCCGGCGTTGCCGCCGGCGCTGTTCGGCCGAGGCGTACGTGCCGCGCTTTCCGTCGAATCGAACGTGACCCAGGTCGAGACTCATAGCCGGTTACGGTAACGGCGATTCAACGCCAGCTCCTGTCCCTTTAGACGCGTCCAGCCCATGCCCCAATCGCAGCGTTTCCGCCGCCATACGAATGAAAGAGCGCAAGCGCGTCAGCGGCTCTCGATTCGCTGTCGACCGCAACGAGCACACCGCCTCGCTCCGTCAAGGTTTGAAAAATGAAGCCGTCATGTTTCTGGAACCCTACGCGATTGATCGTCGCGGCGACGCCAGTTTTGCCGAGACCATCATCAATCCCTTGCAGGGCGCTCACCAATGGCCCTAAAGCAATCACCGTACCAAGTCCACGACTCTCAAACACCGACGGGTCTGTGTCGAATGTGCTCGTGATCAGGGACTCGACATCATCGGCCTTCTTCGCCAGGACGGAGACCTGGCCGCTATCGAACCGCTGTCCCTGAAGCGCTTCTAGACCACGTGTCGCCCAATCGACATCCTGAAACACGCAGATCGTAAAGCAGCGAGGTTCGGCATCAGCAACGTCCATCACGTGTCCTCTCGTCCGGTCATCTGAAAATTGTTCACTGTCCACAGCACGGGACAGTTGTGGTCTTGCGTAGCCCGCGCATGCGCCGCAACCGGGTTTCGCAGTATGTAGGCAGTCTACCGGCTGCTTGCGTCGCTTGGCAAAAAGTTGACTTGGCGACGCCATTCTGGGGCGAGTCTGCTAGCGGACGGTCGCGGAGAAAAGTTACCCATGATTCGAGCGGCAAACGCCACACCAGCCGGGCAATACGCGGTGCCTCGGCCAAGCGCATGGGGTGTCATCAGCGTTATGGTGCTCTTCTCGATATACGGATTTTTCGAAGGTCTTGGACGTTGTGACAAAGCAGTACTAGAGCACGATCCGGATATTGCCCACCCGTCTCGTGACGCGCTCCCGGTCGAGATAGCCCAAAAGTGGAATCGCAAATTTTCGCGTGACACCGTATCGCTGCTTGAATCCCGCAACATCGATCTCGACCGGCACGTCGCGGGCTTCCGTTTTCAACCCACGAACCTGGTCTTTGAGCGTCTGGAGGGCCGTTCCATGAAACACGAGAGACTCGACCCGGACGACCGCTCCTTGTCGGACCAGCAACTTCAACATCCGATCGGCTGTGGTGGCTGGGAATCCGGCCTCTGCGGCGACCGCCGCGAGCTCGGGGGGGGCCAAACCGCCGACCTCCAGAGAGGCGGCGAGGTGGTCGCGTACCCGCTCTTCCTCGTCCGACAGTGCGATGCGATGCGACGCCAGCGACAGATGCTCCTGTGCAGTCAGCACGCCATCGCTGACCAGTCGCTCCACGAGCGGGTCAAAGAGGCTCGCATCCGCCAGACGACCAACGCGCTCTCTGGCTTCTTCTCGGGGAAGACCCGGTTCCAGCGGTTGGGCGGTGTGGTAGGCCGTGACCCAGCGTCTCAGCGTCTGTTGGAGCTCAGCGAGTCGTTCCGTACTGACCAGGACCGTGCCAACCGCCGCGACTCGTCCCGCCGCCACCAGCCTTCCCACGAGGGCAGATGCATCGGCAAGACTCAACCCAACTCGGGGTGCTAGCGCATCGCGGGCGAGCCCCCGACCCGCGCCGTCATCGATCATGGCGAGCACGGCTTCGTCCGGAGTCTGCCACCGGTCGAGACGACGGAGACGTGCCAGACCGGCGGCGGAGCGAAAGCGTCCTTTCCCGGGCGACGGATCGAGCACACGACCCCCAGCGATCGTTATCGGCGGCGAATAGGCGCGGAGCACGAATCGATCGCCCCGGGTGACCACTACCGGCTGTTCGAGTCGAAGGCGAACATACGCCGTCCCGCCAGGCTCCAGGGCGGCCAGCCCCACCTGCGATCCCCCGAGCTCTCCGCCGAGCGATAGCCGTGCCATCACCTCGCTCGTGCCTGTGTGAAAGCGGACCCGGGCCGCATGCTTCAGGGGTCGAGCGCTGGCCAGCGCCGTCACGGTCGCATCGAGACGACGGGTAACAATGAACCCACCGGGCTCAACCAGGACATCGCCTCGCGTCAAATCGCCGACCTCGAGACCGGCGAGGTTGACCGCGACTCGCTGACCCGCCCGCGCCGTGTCGCACGAGGCCCCATGCACCTGTAGTCCCCGAACTTTCGCTCGCCGACCGGTCGGCAGCACATCGAGCTCTTTCCCCGTGGTGACCTCGCCCGACACCTGGGTGCCGGTCACGACCGTACCAAACCCCTTCACGGTGAACGCCCGGTCCACAGGAATCCTGGTGGCGCCATCGCTACTACGGCGCTCGATGGCGCCCACAACCCGCGCCAACGCCGCCTTGAGCTCGTCGAGCCCCACTCCCGTTCGAGCAGACACCGACACGACCGGGGCGTGTTCGAGAAATGACGACTCGACAAGCTCCGCGGCCTCGAGACGAACGATCTCTACAGTCTCGTCGTCAACGAGATCGCACTTTGTCAAGACAACGACACCGGTGGTCACGCCAAGGAGCCGACAAATGTCGAAGTGTTCGCGAGTCTGGGGCATGACCGACTCGTCGGCCGCAATCACGAGCACGACACAGTCGATTCCGCTTGCCCCGGCCAACATATTTCGGACAAAACGTTCGTGACCGGGCACGTCCACGAACGCAACCTGGACTTGCCCATCTTCATAGTGCGCGAACCCAAGATCAATCGTGATCCCGCGGGACTTCTCTTCTTGGAGACGGTCGGGGTCTGACCCCGTAAGTGCTTGTACGAGCGCGCTCTTCCCGTGGTCAATATGCCCGGCCGTGCCCACCACCAGGCTCTTCATCGCGCGCTAGGCCCCTTTGCGGAGCGGGGCCGACCCTTTACCCGACTCCGGGGCGAAAAGGGGAGCCGGGGGGCGGTCTCACGCACTCGCTCGAGTACCTCCGTCAACGCCAGCTCGAGTTGCCGGTGCTCTCGGTCGACCCGTACCAGCTGGACGCGGACGCGGGCGCCAAGCTTGTAGACCGTGCCAAAATTCTCGCCACGCAGCTCGTGCTGTCGCTCGACAAACCGGTAGTAATCGTCAGCCATGCTCGAGATGTGGACAAGCCCCTCGACAAACTGTTCGATCAACTCGACAAACAGCCCAAACGCGGTCACGCCCGTCACCCAACCCGTGAATTCATCACCGACCTTGTCGGCCATGAACCGCACCTTCTTCCACTGGACGCACTCGCGCTCCGCGGCTTCGGCGCGACGTTCCATCTGCGACGTGTGATGGGCCATTTTGTCGATGGCCAGGAGCTGTTCGGGGCTGGGGCGCAGCTTCCCCGGCGGAAGGGCAGCGTGGCGCGTCTGCCGGACCGCCCGATGCACGACAAGGTCGGGATACCTTCGAATCGGAGAAGTGAAATGCGCGTAGGACGGAGTGGCCAGCCCAAAGTGGCCGAGATTGGAGGGGTCGTAGCGAGCTTGCTGCATCGTGCGAAGCATCAGAAACGCGACGGCGCGCGCTTCGGTACGGTCCCGGAGACGGTGCAGAAGTTTTTGAAAGAGCGCCGGAGTGACCTCGGCGACGGCACCCAAGCTGTAGCCGAGTGACGTGATGAAATCTTCAAACTCTTCCACCTTTTTGGGGTCGGGGGACTCGTGGACCCGAAACAGCGTGGCCACGCCGTGCTCCTCCAGATGCGTGGCGACCGTCTCATTGGCGACCAGCATAAATTCCTCGATCAGTCGGTGCGCGACATTTCGTTCGGCGGCCACAATAGCCTCCACACGACCGGCGTCATCGAGCAGAAACTTCGCGGCTGGCAAGTCAAAATCGATCGACCCGCGCCGTCGTCGGCGCCGGTTCAGCGCCTGAAACACCTCCGCCATGAGTTCGAGCATCGGGAGAAACCCGGTATGGCGGGACGACGCGCGCTCCTCCGCCGACACGTCGTTGTCGACGGTCCGCTCTGTTTCGGGGTCGAGAATCGCGTTGACCTCCGTGTAGGTCAACCGCGCATCGCTGTGGACAACTCCGTCGTGCAGCTCGTAGCGAAGCACCGCCCCATGGCGGTCGATCTCCATCAAGCACGACTGCACGAGACGGTCCACGTGGGGGTTGAGACTGCACAACCCGGTCGCCAGCGCCTCGGGAAACATGTGCACGGCCCGCTCCGGAAAGTAGACCGATGTCCCTCGCTCCAACGCGGCGGTATCAAGTGCTCCCCCTTCCGCCACATAGTGACTCACGTCCGCAATGTGCACACCCAACCACACATTGCCGTTGGCGAGGCGTTCGACAGTGATTGCGTCGTCAAAATCTCTGGCGGTCTCGCCGTCGATCGTGACGGTGCGCCACGCACGAAAATCTTGGCGCTCTTCGAAGTCCCGCGGGTCGACGGTCACACCCACGGTCTCGGCCTCCCGAACGGCCTCGGGTGAATGGGCGTCGGGGATCCCGTGTTTGCGGATGATGAGTTGTGTGTCGACCCCAGGGCTTTCGATATCCCCGAGGACCTCGACGACGCGACCGACGGGGCTCCGGGTCGCGCTGGGCCAGCGCGTGATCTGAACCATCACCATCTCGCCCGCTTCGGCCCCGCCCGTCTCACCGCGTGGAACGTGCACATCCATCACCATCCGCCGATCGAACGGCACGACATAGCCAAGTCCTGACTCGTCGATTTCAAACCGCCCTACGAGGGTGTCAGACGCTCGTTCGAGGATCCGAATGATGCGACCCTCCGCCCGCCCGGGGTCCTTGCGATGTTCAACGCGGGCGACGACGCGATCGCCGTGCATCGCTTGGTTGAGATTTGCCCCAGCGATGAAGAGGTCGCCGTCCAACCCGTCCACCGATTGGTCCGGGGTGACAAAGCCAAAGCCTCGGGGATGGACGTGGACCGCCCCGGTGACCAGCCGCATCCGTTCCGGGACGCCATACCGGTTGCCGCGAACTTTGATGAGGGCTCCGGACTCGACGAGCGCGGCGAGGCGACGACGCAGCGTGGCGCGTTGTTCTCGAGGCAATCGCAACCGCTGCAGGAGCTCGCGCACCGTCGACGGGTGGTCGACCTTGGCCCGGATCGCCGACAGAACTTGTTCAGCGCTGAGCATGCCCGACTAGCACCACCTGGAGATCGCCAACATTGGTGTCCGTGGGACCCGTCCGGACCAGGTCACCAAGCGTGTCAAAAAAAGCATATGAGTCGTTGTGCTCCAAATACAAGGCCGGCGGCGCCATGCCGCGCTCTCGACTTCGCGCCAATGTTGTCCCGTCGACAATGGCGCCGGCGGCGTCAGTTGGCCCATCGACGCCATCGGTGCCGATGCTGGCCAAGACCAGCTCGTCGCCCACCTCGCCTATCATCCCGGCCAGTCCTTCGACGCACGCCAGGGCCAGCTCCTGGTTACGACCGCCACGTCCGGGGCCGCGGACTTTCACGGTGGTTTCGCCGGACGAGACGACACAGACCGATCCACGGCGTCCGCTCGCGAGCCGACGAACTCGCTCGAGAAAGGACGCGCCGACCAGACTGGCTTCACCAACCACGGGCTCGTGAACGATCTCCACCTGATAGCCCAAATCCTGTGCGGTCGCGGCCGCTGCTTTCATTGCATGGAGCCGGCTCCCGATCACCGTTGTCGTCGAACGCGCGAGCGATCGATCACCCGGCGGGGGGGTGTCGCGCCGTGCCCCAGCGACTCCCTCGACGAGCACCTGCCGGGCAGACACGGGAAACGACTCCGCCACGCCTGGTTGTTGGACGATCCGCAACGCGTCCCCGAACGTCGTGGGATCCGCCACTGTTGGGCCTGACCCGATCACCGTCGGGTCGTCGGCGACTGGACCGACAACATCCGATATCGCCAGCGTCAGGACTGTGCCCGGCGTCGCCGCCGCAAGCCGTCCCCCCTTGATCGCAGACAGGTGTTTCCGCACACAGTTCATGACATCAATCGGCACACCGGCACGCAGGAGGGCTTGGGTCGCCGCAATCTTATCGTCCAAAGTCAGCCCGTCAGCCGGCACGGCGAGCGCGGCCGATGCCCCGCCCGACAGTAGCACCAAGAGCAACCTGTCGCGGGTGACGGAGGTTGCGAAGTCAAGCGCGCGCCGACCCGCGATCACACTGGCGTCGGTCGGCACAGGATGACCTACACGAAAGAAATCGAGTTGCGCGTCGGGAGACTCTCCCGCCGTCGCGGCGACGACACCGTGCGGCGACGTCCATTGCGACGCCTCGAGAAATGCCTGGGTCATCGGCACCGCAGCCTTCCCGACGGAGATCAGCGTGAGGCGAGCATCGTTCAATGCCGGAACAACACGTGATTCGATAGCTGGATAGGCGTTCGATACGAGCCGCGCTCCCGAAACGCCCTCGATTCCGCGCCCAACGATCTGGGTCAGATGCTGACGGAGTTGCTGGGTAAGGATGTTCCGATGTCCCTGCGCTAGTGATGCTTCTTTGGGTCGGACCACGCGGAGAGGCGCGTGACGCCGTCAATCTGATGGAGGACGCGGCTGACGAGCTGTTCCCCATTCTTCCGGGCACACAACGTCTCGACCTCGGCCATGAGACGCATCAAGGCCATCTCGACGTCGCCGATCGCTTTCTCGGAGTAATACTCGCGCTGCTGCTCGAGGCAATGCCAGTGCTTTTGTAGCTCTTCGCGATAGAAAGCAGTAAGGGGTGACGCGGAAGGCTGACTCGTGGGAGCGGTGAGTGAGCCGAGAGTGTTCCTAAGGGGCATCAACCTCCGAGCGACTTCTAAGTGTAACGGGGGACATCCGGGGGTGTCAATCGTGCGGACGGCGAACACGCACGTTCCTACGACGACCCCAACGAAAGACGAAGCAGGTCATTGACAACTTTCGGATTCGCCCTTCCATGGCTCTCCCGCATGACCTGCCCTACCAGGAATCCGATCACTCCCGTCTTTCCCGCCCGGTAGTTGGCTACGACCTGGGGATGGGCCTCGAGCACCGACGCCACCACGCGACCAAGCGCGTCGGGGTCGTCCATCTGCGCCAGACCCTCCGCGTCGATTGCCTGGGTCGCGGTCTCGCCGGTCGCGACCATACGTTCAAACACCTGCTTCGCGGCCGACCCGCTCACCGCGCCGCCGTCAATTTTCGCAATCAGGTCTGCCAAGGCGGGGGGACGAATCGCAAACGCAGCGATATGAACACCGGCGCTCTTTGTCGCCCGCGCGACCTCTCCCATCACCCAGTTGCTCGCCGCCTTCGGATTGGCAGACGCCCGTGCCACTTCCTCGAAGTAGTCCGATATGGCGACGGATTGCGTCAACACGCCCGCGTCATATTCAGGCAATCGGAACTCCTCGACAAAACGCCGGCGGCGATCGTCGGGAAGCTCTGGAAGGGCTTGCCGGACCTCGTCCACCCAAGCCTCCGACACTTCGACCGGGGGCAGGTCGGGCTCCGGGAAATACCTGTAGTCGTGCGCATCTTCTTTGCTGCGCATCGACTCGGTCCGCCCCGACGACGAATCCCACAACCGTGTCTCCTGGATGACCTGGCCACCGCATCGAACGATGTCCACCTGGCGGGCAAACTCGTAGTCAATCGCGTCACGGAGGAACCGGAACGAGTTGATGTTCTTTACTTCGACCTTGACGCCCAACTCGACCTCACCGACCGGTCTCACCGACACATTGGCATCGCAGCGCAGGCTGCCCTCTTCCATGTTCCCGTCGTTGACCTCGACGGCCCGTAGGATCGCCCGCAGCCTGGCAAAGAAATCAGCCGCCTCAGCCCCGTAACGGAGGTCCGGATGGGTCACGATCTCGACCAGCGGTATGCCACTGCGATTGAGGTCGACATGGGTCACTCGCTCGGTGTCGGAGCCACCTGCGTGCAGCGACTTCCCCGCATCCTCCTCGAGATGGACGCGGATGATGCCTACTGCCGCCCGGTGTCCATCCGAGTCGTATTCCACCCGTCCATCAATGGCAAGTGGTTGGTCGTACTGTGAGATCTGATATCCCTTGGGGAGGTCGGGATAGAAATAGTTCTTTCGCGCGAACACCGACAGTGGCTGCACGTCGCAATTCAACGCGAGCGCGGCGCGCACACCCAGCTCGACGGCGCGCCGATTGAGAACAGGTAGCGCGCCGGGAAGCCCCAGGCAGACCGGACAGACGTGGGTATTGGGAGCCCCGCCAAACGCAGTGGGACACCCGCAGAAAATCTTTGTCTGAGTGAGTAATTGGGCGTGAATCTCCAGACCCACGACCGACTCGAACTCCATCGCAGGCTAGCCCTTCACACGCGAGCCTGTGGGTCGTCGCTGATCCTCGTCGCCCCGTGCGGCATTGTGTATGGCCCGCCGCTCCTCTCGACTGATCGGGAGCCAGATGCGCGCCGACGACTCAGAGGTTGTTTGGTGAAGGGCCACTACGGGAAGGGCCACTACGAGAAGTCCCGGGGCCCAGCCGCTGTAACCTCGGGGTCGGCATCCGCCTCAAACGCTCGAAAGTTCTCTACGAACATCGACGCCAGCTTGCGCGCCTGCCCGTCGTAGTCCTCGCCGTTCGCCCAGGTCTCGCGCGGTGTCAGCACGTTCGCCGGGACCCCGGCACAGGTGACTGGCACGTCGACGTTGAAGATCGGGTCGAGACGAAACGCGGTCTTGTCGTCATCCAATGCACCCGAGAGCGCCGCCGTGACCATCGCCCGCGTATGCGCGATCGACATCCGTTGCCCGACCCCGTGCGCCCCCCCGGTCCATCCCGTGTTGACAAGCCATACCCGACTTTTGTGCTCGGCGATTCGTTGACCGAGCAAACGCGCATAGACCGTCGGGTGCCACACCATGAATGGCGCGCCAAAGCAGGTGCTAAAGGTGGCCGTCGGGTCGGTCACGCCCTTTTCGGTACCCGCCACCTTTGCGGTGTATCCAGACAGAAAGTGATACATCGCTCCCGCCGGACTCAAACGCGAAATCGGAGGAAGTACCCCAAACGCGTCAGCCGTCAGCATCACGATGTTTTTTGGATGTGCCCCCTGGCCTGACGGCACCCAGTTGTCGATAAACGAGATGGGATAGGCGCCACGCGAGTTTTCCGTCAGCCGGTCGTCATCGAAATCCATCGCTCGCGTATCAGGGTCGAGCACCACGTTCTCCAGCACCGTGCCAAAACGTTGCGTCGTCCCATAAATTTGCGGCTCGGCCTCAGGGGACAGCCGGATCATCTTCGCGTAACATCCACCCTCGAAGTTAAAAATGCCCCGCTCGCTCCAGCCATGCTCGTCGTCCCCCACCAGCTGACGTGCCGGATCGCTGGACAGCGTCGTCTTTCCCGTTCCAGACAGACCGAAAAACAGCGCAGAATCACCACTGTCCCCGATATTCGCGGAGCAGTGCATCGGCAGAACGTCGCGGAGCGGTAGCAGGTAGTTCATCACGCTAAAGATCGACTTCTTGATCTCGCCGGCATAGCTCGTGCCGCCGATGAGGACCAATCGCTTGGCGAAGTCCACGACGATAAAGACGGGCGAGTTCGTACCGTGCTGGGCAGGGTCAGCTGTCATCGACGGCATATCGATGACCGTGAACTCGGGCTGGTGGCCACCCGCCGGCGTACCGGGGGCGCTCGGTAAGAACATCGTGCGTGCAAATAGGCTATGCCACGCCTGCTCGGTAATGATCCGCACCGGAAGACGATAGGCGGGGTCGGTGCCGGCAAAGCAATCCTGGACAAAGAGCTCTTTTCCCGCAAGCGACTGCAACATCGCTCCACGCAGCAGACCGATCTGCTCCGCCTCCATCGGACGATTGACCGAGCCCCACCATACGTTGCCTTCGCTGGATGGCTCTCGAACCAAAAACTTGTCATTTGGCGAGCGGCCGGTATGCACGCCGGTCAGACACACCAGGGGGCCGCTCTCGGCTACGGTGCCTTCGTTCCGGCGGACAGCCGCCTCATAGAGCGCAGCCGTGCCCCAGTTCCAATGCACTGGCCCGGGGTCAATGATTCCATGAGTCTCAAGGTGGGACGCAGACATTGTGGCTGATCGTAGAGGCGAGGCTCCGCTCAGTCAACAGAACAGAATCGTGATCGCAAAGGCGGTATCATGCAGACCGTGAGCACCATCTGCAGACACAATTCACAGGGCCGGATCGGCCGGCATATTCTCTGGCTCACAGCCACGATGTTCGGCACGGGATCGTGTGCTGGCCTGACGCCAAACATCGATCCGGGCGCGGCGGCGGAGACAACGGTCCGCGTGGAGCTCCAGACCGGGATGGTCGTGGACCTTTCGCTCGAGCGCTACGTCGCTGGGTCTGTTCTAGCAGAAGCAGACCTCCGCGGTCTCGACGACGACTCTGCCCTCCGGGTCGCAGAGACACAAGCCATCATCAGTCGGACCTATGCCCTCGCCAACCGGAACCGGCACGACCATGAGGGCTTTTCGCTCTGCTCGACGACTCACTGCCAAGTCTATCGATCGCTGTCGACGTATCCACCGCCCGTGGCCGACCTTGGGATCCGGGCGACGTGGAACACGGCCGGGCAGATCATGACCTACGGGGGACAACCTATCAACGCCGTCTACCACGCTGACTGCGGGGGCAGGACGAGCGATGCGTCGGTCCCGTGGGGCGGCGTGACCCCGGCGTACTTGCGCGGCGGCGACGATACGCTGTGCCAGCTCGACGCTCCGACGGGTTGGCAGTTCGAGACCACCCGAGCCGAGCTATCGCGCGCGCTGAACCTCGACGCGCGCACCGCGGTGGGTCATTCGCTGGCCGGTCTCGCCATCGCGCAACGTGACGAGGCTGGACGGGCGCTCAGCATCCTGGCCGACGGCGACGCTCCCGTCGAAATCCGCGGCGAGGTGTTCCGCGCCGTACTTGTCGCGACGTTTGGGATTCGCTCGATCAAGAGCACGCGCTTTACGATTAACGCCCCACCCAACGAGAACGGTTCCGGCAAACCCAGCGACGTCTTTTCGTTCTCAGGACGCGGATTTGGACACGGCGTCGGACTCTGCCAACGCGGTGCCGTCGCTCGCGCCAGACGTGGTGACGAGCCCGCCGAGATACTCAGTCACTATTACCCGGGAGCCACGCCGACGCAGTATCATTAGAGAGCTTGAAAAGCCTGGACACCCTGGAGACGTTGGACACCCGGTGAAGAGCGACCGGTAAACGGATTGGCTGCCCGGGCGTATTTGCTAGAGACAAAAGTGACAGCCCAACTTCAGCACGGTGCCTCGCCCCGGTCACTCGCGGACTCAGAACTCGCGGGTGCGATCAAGAGCCTGCTCGCGCAAGGAAAGCACCAATGCGCCGGCAAGCGCTTCGAGGAGCTCGTCGTTCGTCATCAGCATCGAGCTACCCGGATCGCGTTTTACTATCTTCGTGAGGCCGCCGAGGTCGATGAGGTAGTTCAAGACGCCTTCCTCAAGGCGTTCACCCATCTTTCATCGTTTCGCGAAGAGCTTCTCTTCGGACTCTGGTTCACAAAGATTCTTGTCAACGCGTGTCTGGACCGTATCAAGTCTCGAAATCGTCGGGCCCGGTGGTTACTCCCGTCGCCCAGCGACGAATTCGACCTCATCGAACGTTGTCCATCCAGCGCTCCCTCCCCAGAAACGTCTCTTCTGGCCGCGGAGCGCCGCACCCGACTACGCGCCGCGATCGACACGCTTCCGGACCGACAGCGAACAGTGGTCGTGCTCAGCCAGTTTGAAGGACACTCGGCCCGTGATATCGGTTCGCTTCTTGGTCTGAACGAAACGACAGTCCGCGTACACCTGTTTCGGGCGATTCGCTCGCTTCGCAAGAAGTTGAGCGACGCCCCGTGGCTCCTGCCGCACGAGTCCGCGGCACCCCGTCCCCAGGAGGCGAGCTAGTGATGATGTGGCGACGTCACGCAGACGATGCAGCGCTCCTCGAAATGGTGGTACCAAACTCCAACGCGACCACTCGGGAAACATCGACCTCAGCGCATATCCGTGCCTGCGAGACGTGTCAAGCACGTGCTGCTCGATGGCGCCAGATGCTTGATGGCTTGGCTGACGCCGGACCGTCTTCGTTTGACGAGCTCGTGTCGCCCCACCATCTCGACACGCAACGTCGACGGGTGATGGGTCGAATCGAACGGCTGTATGCGCCACCCGAATCCGCGCACGTGCTGAGATTCCCCGCGGCGACGCGTCCAGCCCTCAGCAAGGTGCGCCTGGTGACGCGATGGATGAGCGCGGCTGCCGCGGCCGGTCTTCTGGTGGGGATCACGATCGGGCAGTTTGTTCACCTCCACCCAGAGTGGCCAACCCTCGGTTCCGCGCGTGACGCGTCGGTCGAGAGTGTGGAGGAGGAGGGACGTCAAGGGACCACGGTGACGGTGGCGCCCGCCCGCACCCCGACCGCATCGTTACTGGATCGGCTCGACCTGGTCCTGACCACACCCCAGATCCCCGCGTTGACCTCGCTCGACGAGTTCACACCCCGTATTCGTGAAATCGCGATCAACCCCTGGTAAGACCCTGGACGAAGCCGTGCCACGCGTTGACGTCGACGCCGGAGTGACAGCCGCGCCGGTCACGATCTTTCGGAAGGGGCTCGACCTCAAAGATGCGGTAGCCGGTTCGCTCGCGCGGGACTATCACAGCCAGCTCGTTGCAGAAATTCGACGGACGGGTGAGGGCTGGCGGCGCGGTCGACTGCACGTTCATCTCGCAAAAGAATTTGGTTTCTGCTACGGCGTCGACCGAGCCGTCGATTATGCCTATCAAGCGCGGAAAAGATTCCCTGATCAAAACGTGTATTTGACAGGCGAGATCATCCACAACCCCCAGGTGAATACACGCCTACGCGAATCCGGAATTCGTTTCCTGAGTGATCCCGGAGAGTCGATCGGGCAGGTCCGACAACACGACGTGGTCATCCTGCCCGCATTTGGTGTCACGATCGACCAGCTGTCGCAGCTGGAACGCCAAGGATGCACGCTTGTCGACACGACCTGTGGGTCGGTACTCAACGTGTGGAAAAACGTTCGCCAATATACGAAGGCCGGACTCACGGCGGTCATCCACGGCAAGGTCCGTCATGAGGAGACGCAGGCGACAGCGTCGCAGGCGCTCTCGGGACAGTATCTGGTAATTCTCGACCGGGATGAAGCCAACGTTCTGTGTGGCTTCATTCGCGGTCTGGTAAGCGCGAAGGAGCTTCTCAATCGGTTCAAAAACGCCCACTCGCCTGGATTTGAACCTGACCGCGACCTCCAACGAATCGGCCTGGCGAACCAGACCACCATGCTCATGTCGGAATCCCTGGAAATCGGAGATATGATCCGCGGCGCCCTGTCCGATCGATATGGTAGCGACGCTCTGGCTGGCAACTATCGAGCGTTCGAAACCATCTGTAGCGCGACGCAGGACCGGCAGGATGCCGTACACGCGCTCCTCGCAAAGCGTATATTCGATCTCGCCGTCGTCATCGGCGGTTACAACAGCAGCAACACTCGCAACCTTGCGCGTATCTGCGCCGATGCTGTGCCGTCGTTTCACATCGCCGACGCCAACTGCCTGAGATCGTCAGCAGAGATTCTGTATCGTCCCACCACGGCCTCGCCGAGCGCGCCCGCCCAAGGTCAAGAAATTGCCCACGACTGGTTTCCGGTTCGCGATAAGGTCACCGTCGCGGTGACCGCCGGCGCATCAACGCCTGACAGCATCGTGGGCGATGTCATCGACCGCCTCGGCGTCATCGCGCAGGGCTGATCGGCCGCTCCGGTCTGCTCCCCTTGCCAAGCGGCTGTCCATGAGACAGGATGACGCCTCGATCGAGCGTCGAACGTCGGATGTAAACGGTGCCAGGCGAGGTGCCGTATGGTCGGATGTAAACGATGCCAGGCGAGGTGCCGTATGGTCGGATGTAAACGATGCCAGGCTAGGCGCCGTATGTCGGATGAGAGGAGCAAATCTTTGGTGAGACTGTGCAGCCCAGCAACGTTAATCACGCGGGTGCTCGTGATCAGTCTGACGCTGGCCGTATTCTGGGTCGCGCCGCCACAAGCGGAGGGTGGCCAGCGACATCCACACCGCTGGTGGCAATCTGGCGAGATCAAGGCCGCGCTTCAGATCACAGACAAGCAGTCGACTGCGATCGAAGACATCTTTGCCTCGACCATTCCGGCATTGCGAGGCCTTGCGAACACGCTGGAACTCGAGGAGCACGAATTGTCCCAGCATATCGCCGACATGAACGTCGCCGAATGGGAGTTGACGCTCCAGATCGACAAGGTCGAAGCAGCCCGAAGCGCGTTGAGCAAGAAACGCATTCTGATGCTCTATCACATGCGGAAAGAGCTGACCCCACAGCAACTGTCTGAGCTAAGAGTTATCGAAAAACGTCGGCGGGAAGAACGGGACCAACAAGAGCGCGATCAAAAGAACAACGGCGCGTCCCCTTGCCGCTAGTCGGCGGTCGCAGAGCAATGCTGACCAGCCTGTGACCGCGGCCCATGGCTCAGCGGCCCTGCTCTGCGCCACAGATGGCGAAACTTGAACTTCCGTTTACGCAGCGACGCCGGCTGTCCTCCGTCAGGACACCGCCATCAGTCCTCCGAGGCGCGAGCCGGAGTAGCCGGTGCCACGGGCTTCCGAGGCGCGAGCCGGAGTAGCCGCTGCCCCGGCTTCCGAGCCGCGAGCCGGAGCGTTCCGCGGCCCCCGGACCGGTTTGACGGTCGCGATCTCGATGACCTCCGAACTGTTTGAACCGTTCCGTCGTCTGCTATTGGTGAGTCGCCGACATGCTTTACCTGCGGGAGCGCCGCGGAGAAGGGTCATCCAATGGTCCGGCATGCTCCGGACGAGGCGACGGGCCGACCTAGACGCGATGAGCGAGCGAATTTTGGCATATGCCTATAAGACCAACGCCGCCGACGCGGACGTGCGAGCCAAAGCCTCGGTGACTCTTGTCTGCGACAGTCCACGAGTGTGGGTGAGGAATATATGAAACACCGTCGGGGTCTTCAGTATCATGATGCGGGCGCGCGATTTTCCGGGATCGATACGAAGGGGATAGCTGTGGCTGGACGACGGATCGTAACCGGGTGTGTGATGGTGTGGGCGTTCGCCGGCAGTGCAACAGCCCAGGTCCTTGAACGGGCGCTACCGACCGGGCGCCTCGTCTTGCCTCGTGCGTCTGAGGTCGGACCGCCGGACGCGCAACGCCGCTTCGACTTGACCCTCGACGACGCGATCCAGCGCGCGCTCGAGCGCAACCTCGACATCGCTGTCGAACGGATCAACCCGCAGGTATTCGCCCTCAGCTTGGCCGAGCGCGAGGCGTTCTTTCGACCGACAGTCTCTTTCAACTTCGATACTGCGTCCACGACAAATCCGTCCGCGACCCAGCTAGACGGCGGCACGATCACGGAGACCGACACCAGAAACTTCGACTTAGTCTTCGACCAACCAGTCAAATGGGGTGGCGGCAACCTCAACGTCGGGTTTGACAACAATCGCCGCGAAACAAACAATTTTTTCTCGAGTTTCAACCCGAGTGTCCGAAGTCTCTTCCGCGCCCAATATACCCAGCCGCTACTCCGAGGGTTCAAAATCGACCCGGTCCGCCAGCAGATTCGCGTGGCCCGTATCAACCGGGACATCTCGGACGTCGACCTCCGTCAGCGGGTTACGAATACCGTCGCTGATGTCCGTAACGCGTATTGGGAGCTGCTCTATTCGGTCGCCGCCGTCGCCGTCCAGCAACAAGCGCTAGAGCTCGCTGAGCAGCTGGTCCGGGACAATCGCGCCCGCGTTGAGATCGGAACCCTTGCCCCGATTGATGTTGTCCAGGCGCAATCCGAAGCTGCAAGCCGGCGGCAAACCCTCGCCCAGGCCCAGCAAATCTTGCGGACCGCCGAGCTGACACTCAAACGTCTGATTGTCGAGGGCACTCACGACGAGCTATGGACCGCGGTCATTAATCCCTCGGACCAACCCGACCTGAATCGACTGGCGATCGACATCGAAGCGTCGGTCCGCATGGCCCTGGCTCAACGCACCGATCTCGAGCGAGTCGAGCATCAGCAGCAGATCAACGAGCTGACGGTCTCCAACTTGCGAGACAGCACGCTGCCGGCCCTCGACCTGGTCGGCGCGTACCAAACGCAAGGTCAGAGCGGTAACCAGCTGATCAGGGAGGGGTTTCTGGGTGGCGACGTCACGCAAGTCATACCCGGCGGCTACAGTGACGTGCTCGAGCAGATCTTCACGGCAAATTTTCCGATCTGGAGCGTTGGCGTCCAGCTGAGCTACCCGATCGGTCGAAGTGCTGACGAGGCGGCCCTGGAACGGGCCCGGCTCCAAGTGAGACAAACCGAGGCGCAGCTGCGCCAAATCGAGCTCAATATCGCGACCGAGGTCACCAACGCGGCCCTGCAGATCACTAGTATCCAAGAGCGGATCGACGCCGCCGTCGCCGCCCGGCAACTGGGCGAACAGCAGCTTGCGGCCGAAGAAAGCAAGTTCGAAGTTGGTATGTCGACGAATTTCTTTGTCGTCCAGGCCCAACGCGACCTGGCGGCGGCCCGCGACACCGAACTTCGGGCGATTCTCGACTATCAGAAAGCGATCATCGAATTCGAGCGCGTGCAGCGAACATCGCTGACCACGGCGGGTATTTCGATCGTGGGCGGCTAGTCCCCTGTAACCGTCATCTCTTGCATAAGTCCCAGCACGGCGCCCGGCGGGCGAGGCGCGTCGAGGGAGAATTTGGAAATATTCGACTGAGGAGCAACGCCGCCAGACGGGATGCCCCGCGCGGGACGCTCGTTCCCTTGCCTAGGCGGCTCGGTCGCGATGGGCGCCATAACGTTTTCCACTCAGTGACCTGTGAGGTTGCCGCCCAGCCGCTAGAAGTAAACGCTACGCCATTACCAGCCGTAGTTCCGTTGATAGTAAGAGGTCGCGAGACGATGCCGGCACACCCGAAGTGAGGCAAACCTGATGAAGCGAGGCTTAGTTATTGTTGTCCTGGTGGCGCTGTCTGCGACCGTCTACGGATACTACCGATTCAACACGACAGAATTTGTTCCGGAGATACGCACGGTCGATGTGGTGGAAGGGGACATCGTCGACACCGTAGGCGCTACGGGGACGCTCGAGGCGGTCACGACCGTCAATGTTGGCAGCCAAGTCTCTGGCATCATTCAAGACCTCCTGGTCGACTACAACTCGATCGTCCGACGGAGCGAGGTCATCATGCGTCTTGACCCGTCACTCTTCGAAACTCAAATCGAGCAGGCCCGGGCGAATCTCGTGAGAGCCGAGGCCGACGTCGAGGGGTTGCAGGTAGGGCTGGAAGATGCCCAGATGCAGCTCAGCCGGATCGCGGACTTGGCCGACCGAGAACTGGTATCACAGACCGAGTTCGAAGCGGCGCAGGTCGCGGTTCGTTTCGCGGCGGCCCAACTCAAGTCGTCGGAGGCCGCCGTCATTCAAGCGCAAGCGTCGCTCAATCAAACCGAGGTAAACCTCGAGCACACTGTGATCCGGGCTCCGATCGACGGGATCGTGATCTCTCGACTCGTCGATGTCGGCCAAACCGTCGCCGCTAGCTTGCAAGCGCCGGAGCTATTTGTGATCGCGGCCGACCTGACAAAGATGCGTGTCATAGCCAACATCGACGAGTCGGATGTCGGGCGAATCCGTCCGAAGCAACGGGTAACGTTTACGGTAGACGCGTTTCCCGAAGATGAGTTTGAAGGACACGTCTCGCAGATACGGCTGGAGCCGGTCGTGACGCAAAACGTGGTCACGTATGCCACCGTCATCGATGCCCCGAACCCTAATCTGCGGCTCAAGCCAGGAATGACCGCGACAGTGACACTCGAAATTGCACGGCGTGAAAACGTCCTGCGTATCCCGAATCAGGCGTTGCGGTTTCAACCAACCGCGCAGATGTTCGCGGCTATCGATCAACCAGTCCCCTCCTCGCGCCAGGTGACGGGACCCGGCGGCGAGGCGGGCGCCGGGTCCGATGGCCGGAGTCCAGGGTCGGGTGAGGGATTCGGTGGGGGTGGCGGCGGCTTCGGCGATGGCGGCGGCGGCGCGCCCGACCCCGAGCGAAGGCAGCAGATGCGCGAGCGAATGGCGCAGATGTCTCCGGAAGAACGCGAGGCATTTTTTACGCAACGACGGGCGGCTCGAGGCGGTGGGCGCGCCCCACGTGGAGAAGGCCGTCGACGTCCATCAAACGTTTCCGATACGCCAAGTATCCCGGCCGTGGAGCGCGGGGCGACGACAATCGACGCGCTTTTTGGCCCGCTGCCCGTCAGTGAGTCGAGGGGGCAGGTCTGGGTTCTCGACGGGGACCAACTGCAAGAGGTGCGGGTCCGACTCGGAGTCACGGACGGAACGGCGACAGAGCTCCTTGGGGTCGGACGCGTGTCGGGGGACGACCGGCCCGACGGTCTGGCGAGCGGCACCCAACTCGTCACCAACATCACCACCCCGCAAGGCAGCGCCGGTCCGCAGGCCGGTGCCGCCGGTGGGTCGCCACTTATTCCGCAATTCGGGCGGCGGCGGCGCTAGTGTACCGTCCCAAGGATTCCACGCGTGTCGGTCATTGACGTCCAGGACCTGACCAAGGTCTACCGCATGGGCGACGTCGAGGTGAACGCGCTCAACGGCGTCACGCTTTCGATCGAGCCCGGCGAGTTTGTCTCGGTGATCGGGCCGTCCGGGTCAGGCAAGTCGACCTTCATGCACATCCTGGGGTGTCTCGACCGACCGACGAACGGAAGCTATCGGCTCGACGGTCGAGATGTTTCTCGTTTGTCACGAGATGAACTCGCGACAGTCCGAAACAAGAAGATCGGATTTGTCTTTCAGGGCTTCAATCTTCTGGCTCGGACGTCCGCGCTCGACAACGTGGAGCTTCCGCTGCTCTACAGCGCCCATGTCCGGGCGTCTGAACGACGGAACCGTTCCACTCAGATGCTCGCCGACGTCGGACTTGGCGACCGAATGGACCATCATCCAAACCAGCTGTCAGGCGGACAGCAGCAACGAGTCGCCATCGCTCGTTCGCTAGTCAATGATCCGGCCATTTTGCTCGCTGACGAGCCGACCGGCAACCTCGATACGCGAACGAGTATCGAGGTCATGGAAATTTTCCAGCGTCTGAATCGAGAAAACGGGATCACGGTTATCCTGATAACACATGAACCGGAGATCTCTGAGTTTAGCGAGCGAGTCATCCGTTTCCGAGACGGCGTCGTCATCTCGGATGCCGCTCAGACTATGACCCAGGCTCGTCAAGAAATGGGGACCGTATGAACGTCCTGATCATCTTCCGGGTAGCGCTCAAAGCTCTGGCCCGCAACAAGATGCGCACCGCGCTCACCATGCTGGGCATGGTCATTGGTGTCGCCGCTGTGATTACCATGGTTGCTCTCGGACAGGGCGCCCAACAGCAAATCGAAGAGCAAGTACGGTCAGCCGGAACAAACCTCATCTCGGTGCGCGCTGGCAACTACCGTCGGGGGGGCATCAGCCTCGGCATGGGAGGCGCCCCGACCCTCAAGGCACAGGACGTCGAGAAGATTCGGCAGCAAGTACCTGGTGCGGTCTACCTCGCGGCGAGTGTGAATACACGCGACCAAGTTGTTGCGGGCGGTCAGAATTGGTCGGCTCAGATCGAGGGAACCGACGTGGAGTATCCCTTTATCCGATTCTGGGGACTCCAATACGGTAGCTTTTTTACCGAGACGCACGTCCGAAGCGCCGCCAAGGTGGCGGTCCTGGGTTCGATCGTTCGAGACAACCTGTTTGGCGAAGGTGCGAACCCCGTCGGACAGCGGGTGCGCATTCGGAACCAGTCTTTTCAGGTCATCGGGGTCTTGGAACCCAAGGGCTCCGGGCAGTTTGGACAAGATCAGGACGACACCATCATGGTCCCGTACACCACGGTTCAGAAGAAGCTACGGGGCCGCGACGGGACAAACATCTCTGGGATCTCGATCTCAGCGGCGTCTCCGGACCAGCTCGAGGAGATCACCGCCCAGATAACGGACGTGCTCCGCGCCGAGCATCGTCTCATTCCTGGCGACGACAATGATTTTATGATTCGCACTCAGGAGGACATCGCGAGCATGCGCGCCGGTATGACCGAGACGATGACGGGTCTCCTGGCGAGTATCGCGGGGGTCTCTCTGGTCGTGGGTGGCATCGGAATCATGAATATCATGCTCGTGTCGGTGACCGAACGGACGCGTGAGATCGGCCTGAGGATGGCCGTGGGCGCCAAAGGGCGCGACGTACTCATGCAGTTCTTGGTGGAAGCGGTCGTGCTCAGTGTCGTCGGCGGTCTCGTCGGGGTCGGTCTGGGATTCGGGCTGTCAGAGGGATTGACCCAGATGCTTCAATGGCCCACATCGGTGCCACCGAACGCGGTGGCAGTAGCTGTCGGCTTTGCGGCCGCGACGGGGATTTTCTTTGGTTTCTATCCTGCCCGAAAAGCGGCCCGCCTCGATCCAATCGAATCGCTCCGCTTCGAGTAGTAGAAGCGGGTCGCACGCCGCTCAGGTACGAGTGGCGACATGTAACGAATCACTGACCCGAGACACTACGTCAACGCGTCAAGGAGTTGGCGCGCGGTCAACCCCGTGACCGGGTCGACGACATCAGGAGCCACCTCGACCAGCGGTTCGAGTACGAATCGGCGGGCTCTGAAGTGAGGATGCGGCAAACAGAGTGATGGGGTGTCCAGCACCAGATCGTCGATCAGGATGAGATCGAGATCCAGTGTCCGCGGAGCACCGGCAAACGGACGCGTCCGCCCTCGCTCTTGCTCGATGGCGAGCAGTGTCTGCAGGAGATGCATCGGACTCACCTCTGGCGCCAGCCGACCCACCGCGACGGCGTTCAGAAACCGCGGCTGCGGACGAACATCCACGGGCGCGGTGTCATGAAAGCGTGAAGCTCGCAGGTCACCGAGCGCGTCCCCCAACCGTTGCAGCGCATAGCTGAAATGAGTTTCGCGCGGTTCGAGATTGCTGCCGAGCGCGACAACGACAAAGCGTGTCGACGGTGCCGAGTGATCGGAGCCCGATGATGGGGCAGTCAGGATCCCTGCTGCTCCTTGCAGGTAATGCAGGCATGGGTCCAGGGAATCGCGTCCAAACGCGCGGGCGCGATCGGCTCACCGCAGTCCCGACAGATACCGTAGGTCTTCTCATCGATTCTTCGGAGCGCCTCCTCAATAGCCTTGAGGATCTTCGCATCGGTTTGCTTGACCTTTAGTTGAATATGGACTTCATTGGTCCCGGTCGCCTGGTCGGCGACGTCGCCTTGACGGGTGTTGTTCTCTTGGGATGTCTCGAGATGCTTGCCCCCACCCTCAGAGAGAATCTCGTCACGCTTGCTGACGAGTGCCTTCTTGTACGCCGTTTGGTGCATCCGAATCGCCCCTGCTTTCTACGTGGACAAAGCGGTTCATGGCCAAAATCTGATGATAGCACGCGGCCTGAGCGAACCATCACGCTCACCCCGTGGCCCGTGCTGTCCGGACCTCGTTTCACTCCGCGCGCAGCGTCAGTAGTGGTTTGCGACGCAAAACATCAATACTCGACACCACTCCGACCACTCCGACTGCCAGTGTCGTCAAGAGCACGCCCGTGGCGTTCGTGAGCGGCGACGCAAACCACGCGACCTCGAAAACCTGGCGCGTCAGGACCCAGGTCAGAATCAACGCACCAAGAGAACCGACCGTGCCGGCGAGGAGCCCGAGCACCCCGTACTCGAGGACGAGCATTGTGGTCAGTAGGCGTGTGTTGGCGCCGAGCGTCTTGAAAATGGCGACCTCGTATCCCCGCTGAAACTTGGTCATCGCGACCGACCCAATCAGAATCAAGACACCGCTCAGCACGGCGACCCCCCCCACCGCTGTGATCGCCGTCGTGACGTAGTCCAACACGCGTCTGATCGTACGAATCACCTCGAGACCGTCAATCACCGACACATTCGCATACTGAGCCACGATGTCTCGCTGGAGACGCGCGCGCGTGTCTCGATCCGCCGGCCCTTTGAGAAACGCCACATACGAATGTGGTGCCCCGTCGAGCGAACCCGGTCGAAAGAGAAACATAAATCCACCGCTGCGCGAGTCGTCCCAATCGACCGCCCGCACGCTCGTCACCCGCGCATCCACCGTCCGTCCCAGCACGTCAAAGGTCACGAGGTCACCCACCGAAAGATGTCGTTCACGGTCGAGGTTCTGCTCAATGGACACTTCGGGCTCGGTGGCTGGCTCTGGCGACCAAAACTCTCCCGCCACCACCCGCTCGTTCTCCTCGAGATGCGACCGATAGGTCACGGTGTATTCACGCCCAAGACCCGCGCGTCGGGCCTCTCCGTGACCAGTGACCTGCAACCGGCGACCGTCCACGCCGGTCACCCGGGCCCGCAACACAGGCACCAGCTCAGGGACATTCTCCACACTCCCGGCTATGGTGGCCGTGACACCGGCGGCCTGGTCCTCTTGTATGTCGATTAGAAACATGTCGGGCGAATCCTCCCGCAGCTCGAGCGCAAAATTCATGAGCAAATTTGTCTGCAACGTCTGCATGCCGATGACAAAAAAGCTCCCGAGCCCCACGGCCAACAGAATCACCCGCGTCTGGTTTCCGGGGCGACTGAGATTGACGGCAGCATGACGGAGCGGAAACCAGCGCGTCGACTGCAACGGGTAAATAACGGCGATCAAGAGCTGCCCGAGAAAGTGCAGGGCCAATGCAACGCCAGTAAACCCACCAACCACATACAGGCCGATCTCCAGCGACGCCGCTTGCCAGCTTGCCACAGCAACAAGCGCGCTCCCAACGGCGGCGATGGCACCAATCCTCAGCCAGTCCACGCCGACCGCGCCCGGCAGCGTCCCTTGCCGGAGCAACAGAATTGGCTTGGCCCCGCGCACCTCCAGCAGCGGCACCAGCGCGAAAAGGAAAGACACGAGCACACCGACTGCCAGTCCTTGCAGCATGGCCGACGGGGTCAACGCCGTCGATACTCCCCTGATGCCGACGGCGGTCGCCGCCTGCGCCGTCAACATGTCGGGAACGGCGGCCAAGGCCGCCCACGCGAGACCAATCCCCAATGTGCTCCCGGCCAGCCCGAGCGCCACAACCTGCAAGACATAAACGGCCAGCACGCGAGGCATGGTAGCGCCGATACATCGCAGAATTGCCACACTCCGAAGACGCTGCTGCACAAAGACCCGGGTTACACTCCAGACCCCAATCCCGCCCAGAATCACGATGACAAATCCGATCAGGCTCAGATAATTCTCGGTTCGGCCCAGATTACGTTCTATTCGGTTCTCGGTCCGCCGATACGAGCTGACACGCACGAACGCGTCTCGCAGGTCCTCGCGTAAGGAATCAACGAGCGGATCGACGACAGCCTCGTCCGGGACTCGCACGAGGAATTGACGAGTCGCCCGGCTAGCAAAGGTCAAAAGGCCGGTCTCCTCGACGGCGTCGTACGCCACCAGCACCCGTGGACCAAAACTGAACCCACCAAGCTGGCGACCCGGCTCCGTGTGGATCACGCCGCGCACCGTGAAGTTGACGTCCCCAACGGCGATCGAGTCCCCCACCTCGATGTCGAGTTGGGCCAATAGCTCTCGTCCGACCAAACTTCCGCGGTCTTCGAGCAGCGCGTAGGAATAGGTCTGTCCGTCGGCAAGTTCGAACCGGCCATAAAATGGAAATTCTCTCCGCACGCCTCGCAGCTCGACCACCTTTGTGCGCACGCTGTCTTCGTCGGGCACGCGCACCATGGTGGTCACGTCTACGGTCTCTGTCAGAGCCGCACCGGGTATCTGAGCCAGGTGATCGTCGACAGCGCCGCGCACATCCGGTGTCCACTCTTGGTCGGTGCGCAGCGAAACATCAGCGGCAGTGAGGGTCTTCGCCTCCGCCGCCAACGCGACGCGGACATTCTGGATCACCGAGCGAAGCGCGACGATCCCACCCACGCCGACCGCCACACACAGAAAGAAAAAGATCAGACGGCGCCACGACGCTCGCAATTCCCTCCACGCCATCCGTGCGACAAACATCATGACTGGCCCGACCGAGCTGAATATTCCGCGCGACCATCGCGCATCGAGACCACCACCTCGCTCCGGTTGGCTACTTCCACGTCGTGCGTCACCATCACGACCGTGGTCTCCCGTGTGGCGTGGACCGATTGGAGCAAGTCAATGACCAGCCGACCAGTCTGTGAGTCGAGATTCCCCGTGGGCTCGTCGGCCAGCAAGATCGGGGGGTCATTGGCGAGGGCTCGGGCGATGGCCACCCGCTGCTGCTCCCCTCCCGAAAGTTGAGACGGGTAGTGATGACC
>CAUZIB010000010.1:0-85890 GCA_963579735.1 Vicinamibacteria bacterium
TACCTCACGCTCTTCCGAGTCGAGTACAACAGCTACCGATGGTCGTCCTGTTCGTGCCATAGCCCCTCCAAAAGAGAGACCATCGTAACACCTCTTCATTCGCGAACTTAGGACTCATCGCACTAGGGTTGAGGACGGCAAAGTCAATCTCCTCAGCCAAGTATTCCGAGACAACGTCACCGAGATGTTCGCCGCGCACAGATCACCAACGTCGCGTACTTCACACCCCAGGACGTCCCGCGGTGTACGACTGCGAGCGCGGCGTCAACGATACGCGCCCCTTCGTTTGATGAGTCGTCGAAAGACATCCTCATCTACATCCTCTCCCATCCCAGTAGTGCCGCTGCAACCGAGAACTGGGCGTCGTTTGTGAAGGACTAGCTAGAGCTTCCGTGAGGACTACGCGCGCCTGGGCCTCAAGGTTATGAACATCGAGTCGGTCTTCACGGAGGCGACCGATTACTCTTCTCTCAAGTAATCTGGCTCACGATGCGCGAAGCCCGCACCGTGGCAGTCCTGGACCACCCGCACATCTGCACGCTCCATGACATCGGGCGCCAAGACGTCGCACTCAAGGTTCGACGTGCGGTTGGCTGTGGCCGCTGCGGTGCCGGTCGCTCGCTTCTATTCTCGGGTGGTTTCGGAGATGAAGACGCGGCACGGTCGGGACCAGCGCCCTCGGGAGATTCGCCTGAATACAGGAACGAGCAGGAGCGGCCGGAGTGAGGTTTGTGCAGATCCCGGTTGAAGCCTTGAGCCGTCAGGCTCTCGACGGGTTGATCGAAGAGTTTGTGACCCGAGACGGGACCGACTACGGCACTGAAGAGCGCTCCTTGAACGACAAGAAAGACGCCGTCCGGCGCCAGCTCGACTGCGGCGAGATCGTGATCGTGTTCGATCCCGAGACAGAGACATCGAACATCATCTCGAAAGATGACCTTCGCGCGGGCGCTCTTGGGTCATCGACTTCGACTGAGCGCGACCACCCTCAACGGGTTCGAAGGAGCTGAAGGCGAGGGTGCCCGTGCCCTGACGGGCATGGCCTGCAGGCAGGCACGTGAACGCTCACTGGTGTGCGCGTCTCGGTCTTGCCTATCACCACCTCGTGACATCACCGCGTCGGTGCTTGCGTCGTTCGCTGTTGACCAGGCCGCCAGTCTCTGTTTGTGCGGCCACGAGAAGGTCGACAGCGCGGTTGTGGCAGATTCTCGGAACTGGACAGTCACAGGAAAACGTACGACCGCGACAGGCAGATATCGACAGCGATCGGGCGCTGTGAAGATGTCGTTCCAGCTCAGTCGCGTGCTCACCACGCCGGCCTGCATCACGCGCGTTCTGGTCTCTCGCCCGAACTGCAACGCGCGGTGTGGCCGCACGAAGTTGTAGTGACAGCGCAGGAGCTCAACGTGCCCGCGGAGCTGATCTTCGCCTCGCGCGTGACACGGCGAGCAGCGGCGCAAGTACGCCGAACCTTGACGAATGGTGAGATTGAGGCGCTCAACGAACGACGTGTTCAGGTGGTCGGAATCCTCTGACTGCACCAACGCGTCCTTCAGCTGCGGCGCCGTCCCGATCTTCACCCGCCGCTCGACTCAGACGACCCGATCGTTCCGACGCGTCTTGATCACCTGACTGTAAACGCACGCGGGACCCAGGAGGCGCTGGATCACCGCGCCGTAGGATTCGAAGCCATCGGTCGCGGTCAACGGGACTCCAACCAGGCGGCCGTGCAGGATGACGTCATCGAGTACCGCTGTGGTGTTTCGAGAGGACCGGCGGCCGACGAGGCCGCTCGCCCACCCACGGGAGGTTACCTCGATGGTCGCAAAGAGCCACGTCGGTCTGCACTTGCTGCCGATGAACGTGTACAGCTCGTCCGCCTGCAGCTCACGCACCTCGAAGTCCCGCAATATGTGCCGGTTGAAACGCGCGGCCGCGCTCGAGGCCCGGTCGAGCCATCGGGCAATCGTGTTGCGGGAACGACCCGTGACCCGGGCCGTCGCAGAAATGCTCACACCCTCGACTCGCAGGCTTGCTACCTGGTCGAATTCCCTCCGCCCGCAGCGAAGCCCACGGTAGGGGTGCCCGTATTCAGGCTGACCGTGCCTCCGCAGATCTTGCAACGGTGCCGCGGCCGACGGCCCGACTTCGTCGGAATCCAGCCGTGGCCCACGATGTTGATGCCCGGCTTTCCAAAGTTCGCACACGCGGGCCTGAGGCATGCTGGGTTGTCGACCGCCCTCATCGCTCGAGTGTAGTCACCTCACAACCCACGGATCAGCCACGGTCTCGGGCACTTCCGGCGACCGAGCAACAGCGACCGGAGCAAGCACCCGTCGTCGCTACTATACGGCGACTCACACGCTTCGTGAGTCCGTGGCTCCGTGTCGGATTCGTTGGAGGCACCTCCGCCTGTGTCGACGAACGTGCCGTTCTCGGCAACGGGTGTCTATCCCAAAGGGTATTGCCTGGGAGTCATGGTGTGACGATCTCAGGTCCAATCCGGTCTATCGTTCGCGGCCATTCCTTACCCGGGTGTTGCAGTCGGCCGCCACGGTGTCGGTCAGTCTGTGCTGACGCCTCTGGTGTCGGTCGCATGGAACATCTTGTCGCTTGTCAGTATTGATACTGACCGCGTGCAGAAGTCCCGCGTCGTCTGACGGCGTGGCGGACTGCATTCAAATGAGAATCAGGTTCGTGCGACCGGTAGGGACCCGGAGCGCCAACGAGAGTTTGCTACTGGAAACACACGAGCCTGGCGGTCATGTGACCCCGAGGCTGTGACCTCATCCGACGGCGGTGCACTAGCCGACGATCTCGTCAACGACCTTCTGGGCGAGCGGAAGACTCACGTCGCACGCTGGGTCGTTGATGCGGCACCCGGCCAGTGTGAGCTGACAGCCACAGGTGCAGTGCTCGGCGTTCAGACGTTGCAGCGCGGTTTCCTTCTGCGCCACAGTCAACATAGATAGGTCAATGCTCGGAATTTCCGTCGCCTGGGCTGCGTCAATGAGATGTCTCGACCCGATGTCATCGACCAGCTCTGCGACGACACTCGTCGGTAACCCCACCAGATGCTTCATCTCTTGTTCGATGACGGCGGGGTTGACCAAACCAACGTGCCGTTGGGCAACGGCTCCGTCCGGATCCAGCACGAACGTGGTCGGCAACGCGAACACACCGGGAAAATGGTTCGCGATCTGCGCCGTGGTCATGACGACCGGGTAGTTCATCTCGAGCTCGTCGACAAACGCCCGCACAACACCGGGGCCGCCCTCATCAAGCGAGACGCCGATCACTTCCAACTCGTCCGGATAACGGTCGCGAAGCGCCATCAGATCCGGAATCTCCGCCCGACAGGGTCCGCACCAGGTAGCCCAAAAGTTCACGAGGACCACCTTGCCGCGAAGCTCCGGGAGCGAAACGGCACGCCCATCTAGATCGTGCATGACGAGGTCGTCGAGCGGCGTCCGGTCCCGCGCCAGGTGGACCGTCATACCGGCCGGCACCTGGAACACCGACGCGGTCGCCGCGCTGTCTGCTCCGCCGCCACCCGACCCCAGCACTCCGCCGCCCCCGCATGCAGCTGCCACCAAGAGAAACGGCCCGAGGATGGCCGCGAGCGAGCCGAAAGAACGCTGTGTCCGCAAGTGTGGGATGGGCATAGTCTTCTATCCAGGATTCTACATCGCCGCGTCGTTACTCAAAACACCGGACGGGCTCTAGACATTCCCGACCCACTACGGGCGGTGCACTCAATATCCAGACTGGACCGCGACAATCAGGGCCAGAATGGCCACGATATAGAGCTTGACGAGCAGCGGGGCAATAAAACGGAGCCACCGCTGATACGGAATCTGCCCGAGCGCCAAGACGCCCATCAAGACGGCGTTGGTTGGGACGATCATGTTCGTAAAGCCGTCACCAAACTGATAGGCGAGCACGGCGGTCTGCCGGCTCAAATCCGTCAGGTCCGCGAGCGGGGCCATAATCGGCATCGTCACATACGCCTGACCGGAGCCAGAGGGTACGAAAAGGTTACACAGGCTTTGGACCCCGAGCATGCCCACGGCGGCGACCGTCCGCGGCAACGCCTGGAGGGGTTGGGCCAGCGCGTTGATCACCGTGTCGATGACTCGGCCATCGGATAGGACCAATTCGATCGTTCTCGCGAATCCGATAAGGAGCGCGGTTTTGCTCAACTCTGCCGCGCCGCGGCAGAACTCGGCCGCCACTCTGTCGGGACCAAGACCCCCGAGAATTGCCGCCACCAGAGCCAACGCCAGAAAAATCGCCATGAGCTCGGTCAGATACCACTCCCACATGGCCACGCCGTAGACAAACGTCACGATCGCGGCCACAAACGCCACCAGCACCAGGACGCGTCGACGTGTGAATGTGACGTCGTCCGGCATCTGAAACCCGCGGGAGTAGTCCACATCGGCCACGAGGCTTGAAGATGGATCGGCTTGCAGCCGTCGCACGTAGCGACGGATATGATCGACCCCGACCACGACGCAGACCAGCAGCAGCACCCATCGAAATCCCTGTCCGGAGGCCAGCTCGACCCCGGCAATGTCCTGGGCGATGAGAACGGTAAACGGGTTGAGCGCAGCGCACCCATAGCCCACCCCGGCGCCGATATAGATGATGCCCACGGCCACGACCGCATCCATCTTCAGCGCCAGACACATTGTGACCAGCAGCGGCACAAAGGGTAGATACTCCTCGGCCATCCCAACGGTCGACGACCCCAGCGCCAGGAGCGTCACCATGCCAAGCGCCAGCACCGAGGGACGGTCGCCGAGATGTCGTATGGCCGAACCGATCACCGCGTCAATAGCACCGGTGGCACGCACGACGGCGACGACCCCACCAACAATGAAAACAAAGAAGATGATCTCGTGGGCCGCCGCCAATCCACCAGGGATGGCGGTGAGGAAGGTGTAGAAGGGCAGGGCCTCGGCGTCGACCGCGTGATAGCTCCCGGGCACTACCTGTCGCCCCTCCCGTTCAAACTCACCCGCGGGCAGAACGTAGGTCGCAAGCTGGGCCGCAACGATCAAGACGAACAGGAGAACAAGGGTATCGGGGGGCCGGAAGAGTCGACGATTCGGCGGGGCAGGCTGCTCGGTCACGAATCGCCTCGTAGAGCGGTGACGCGTACCAATTCTAGTGGACTGGCGTTAGAGTCGGGTCGTCGGAGACTCGAACCAGCAGCTTGCCAAAGTTCTTCCCCTCGAGCAGCCCCAGAAACGCGCTGACGGCATTGTCAAGCCCGTCGAAGATATCTTCGCGATACTTGACGGCTCCGCTGCGGATCCACCCGCTGACATCCCGCCGAAATGCAGGCGCCCGATCTGCGTGGTCAAAGATGATGAACCCACGCAACGTGATCCGTTTCACCAACACCTGTCCCATCAACGCGGGCGTTCCGTCCGGTCCCTCCGGGGGCGCGGAAAGGTTGTAGTTCGCAATCCGCCCGCACACCGGGACACGCGCAAAGGTGTTCAGGAGCGGCACGACCGCATCGAACACTTTGCCCCCGACGTTCTCGAAATACACATCGATGCCGTCCGGGCAGACAGCCTTCAGATCGTTGGCCAGCCTGTCGCTGCGGTGACTGACACACGCATCAAAACCCAATGTGTCGACAACGTAATCACATTTTTCCTTGGTCCCCGCGACTCCGACCACACGGCAGTCTTTGACGGACGCCCGGGCCACCTGACCCACGACGGCGCCCACGGCGCCCGACGCGGCGGACACCACGACCGTCTCACCCGGTTGAGGCCGCCCGATATCGAGCAACCCCACATAGGCTGTGAGCCCGGGCATTCCCAATACGCCAAGCGCCGTCGAGACAGGGGCGAGGCTCGAGTCGATGACCTGCACGCCCTGACCGTCGGACACGGCGTACTCCTGCCACCCGTTTGTCGTCAGCACGATGTCACCGGGCGTGTAGTCCGGCAGATGCGACGTAACAACCTGAGAGACGGTGCCACCGGTCATGACGTCGCCGAGCTCCAGGGCAGGGGCATAGGAAGGGCCGGCGTTCATACGACCGCGCATATACGGGTCGAGCGAGAGGTAAATGGTCCGACACAACATCTCACCTGGCCCAGGCTCCGGCACATCGGCCTCGACCAGACGGAAATTCTGGCGAGTAGGGAACCCGGTAGGACGTGCGGCAAGCTGAATCTGACGATTAGTCATGGGGATACGCCTGGTCAGTATAATTCGAAGCTACCAACCCGTGGCATCTCTTGCCACACCCTACCGCGGCGCCAATGAGCGCCGTCATATTGGAGAATCAGGATGCTTGATCACGTGATATTTGCCTACGGTATGAATCTGAATTCCGCGGAGTCCTTGGTCAAGGACCTCTCCCCAGAGCAAATGGTCCAGCAACCCAACGGCGTCATCAACCACGCGGCGTGGTCGCTTGGTCATCTGGCGGTGGTGTCGAACAGCCTGGCCAAGACGCTTGGCCTCGAGTCGACGTTGCCAGAGGGCTGGGGCGCGCCGTTCGCGACCGGGGGTGTGCCCTCAGCCGACCAATCCGCGTATCCGAGCAAGGACGAGATCGTCGACGCGCTCAAGGCACAGCACGTCCGTGTCACCGAGGCCATAAAGAACGTTGACCCGGCCACACTTGCCCAGCCGCATCCGAACGAAAAAATGCGGGGCCATTTTCCGACCGTCGGTGACTACGCCATCTTTCTCATGACCTCGCACGAGGCAGGTCACATCGGCCAACTCGCAGCCTGGCGCCGTGCGCTGGGGCTGGGTTCCAAGGGATAGTCTGGCTCGGGGCTTTACGACGCCTGGGCCTTCTTTTGGAGTTTGGCCCAGGTGTCGCGAAGGCTGACCGTCCGATTGAGCACCAGGGTCTCGTCTGACGTGTCAGGGTCGACGCAAAAGTACCCCATCCGCTCGAGCTGATAGCGAGCACCGGGCTGAGCATTGCGCAAATGTGGTTCGACCCGGCAACCCCGGAGAACTTCCAACGACTCCGGATTGAGGGAATCCTTAAAATCTCCTCCCTCACTCGCAAGCTCAGGATGTTCGGCTGAAAAGAGGTGACCGTACAGTCTCACCTCGGTGTCGACTGCATGTTTGGCGGACACCCAATGAATGGTGCCACGCACCTTACGGCCGTCGGGTGCATGCCCGCCCCGGGTCGCGGCGTCGTAGCTACATCGGATCTCGATGACCTCTCCCGTCTCGGGGTCTTTCACCACGCCAACGCACTTTATGAAGTAGGCGTATCGGAGCCGCACTTCTCGACCGGGTGCCAACCGAAAATATTTCTTTGGGGGGTCCTCGTGAAAATCGTCGCGTTCGATATACAGAACACGCGAAAACGGCACGAGCCTCGTCCCTGCCGATTCGTCTTCCGGATTGTTGATGGCCTCCAACTCTTCGTCCGGCGGTCCATCGTCCGGATAGTTCTCGATGACGACCCGCAGAGGTCGAAGCACGCCCATCACCCGCGGGGAGTGCGCATTGAGGTCTTGGCGCACGGCGTCCTCAAGCTGCGCGAGTTGCACGGTGCTGTTGGCCTTCGCCACGCCGATCCGGTCACAAAAGTCGCGAACTGCCGCGGCCGTGAATCCCCGACGACGCATGCCGACCAGGGTCGGCATACGAGGGTCGTCCCACCCGCTCACGTGCCCACCTTCCACCAGCTCGAGCAACTTGCGCTTGCTGACGATCGTGTGCGTCAGGCTCAGACGAGCGAACTCGATTTGCCGCGGTGGGTCTTCAAAATCCAATCGCTGAAGAAACCAGTCGTAGAGCGGCCGGTGGTCTTCGAACTCGAGCGTGCAGAGCGAATGAGTCACCCCTTCGAACGCGTCTGAAAGTGGATGCGTGAAGTCGTAGGTCGGGTAGATACACCAGCTGTCGCCCCGCCGATAGTGAGGCGCCCGCCGAATGCGGTAGATCGTGGGATCCCGCAGATTCATGTTGGGCGCGGCCATGTCGATCTTTGCCCGCAATGCCCGGACCCCGTCGTCAAACTCTCCCTGACGCATCCGCGCGAACAGATCAAGATTCTCCTCCACCGAACGGTCTCGATTCGGGCTGTTTCTGCCAGACTCGTTCCAGCGACCGCGATAGGCGGAGACTTCATCACCCTGCAAGTCATCAACGTACGCGTCGCCGGTGGTAATCAGCCGCACCGCGCACTCATAGAGACGCTCGAAATAGTCTGATGCGTGAAAGAGCCGCTCGCCCCAGTCAAAACCAAGCCAGGCCACGTCGGCCGCAATCGCACCGACAAACTCTTTGTCCTCGGTCTCCGGATTGGTGTCGTCCATTCTCAGGTTGCACAAGCCCTGATACTCGCCAGCAACCCCAAAATCGAGACAGATCGCCTTCGCGTGTCCAATGTGCAGATACCCGTTTGGCTCGGGCGGGAATCTCGTGTGTACTCGTCCGCCACGTCGACCCTCGGTGACATCGTCGGCCACGATCTGACGGATGAAATCGAGCCCGGGAGCTGCTTTCTGTGTGTCGCTCATGAGGTTGTCGTTGGTGACTTAGTGGTTGCTCCGGACTCGACGAGGCTGAGCGCTCTGTCGATCCGCGCCAGGCAGGACTCGCGTCCGAGAATTGCCAATCCGTCGAAAAGGCCGAACCCTACGGTCTTCCCAGTGACGGCAACACGTATAGCGTGAATGATTTGTCCAATCGTGAGCTGTTCGGATTCGACAAATGCCTTCACATATCGTTCAGTCGTGACCGCATCAAATGGTTCCACCGATTCGAGCCCATCACGGAACTTCTTGAGTCGCGTCGCCGCCCCGTCGGCTTGCAACCTTTTCTTGAACGCTTTGGGCTCGAAGACCAGCTCGTCGTCGGCCTGAAAGTAGTCTCGATAACTCAGAATATCTCCAGCGACTGCGATACGGTCACCTGCCGCCTCCACCACGGAGGCAACGCGGTTCACGGCCGAATCTGATGGCAAGGACGGCAGTAGATCTGCCCGCACCAGAAAAGGCAGAACGGCCGCCACGGTGTCGTCAGTCGAGAGCGCATGCATATAGCGCCCCTGAAACGCCTGCAATTTCTGAGGGTCAAAACTCGCTGCCGCGCCTTTCACCCGTTCGAGCGAAAAATGACGGACCATCTCATCACGTGAAAACGTCTCGGTTCGGTCATCGAGAGACCAGCCCAGGAGCAAGAGGTAGTTGGCCAGCGCGTCGGGTCGGTAGCCCACGTCACGATAAAAGTCGACGACAACCGGACTGAATGTTTCCGGGGAAGTGTCAGCGCCCAAGGCGTCGACGATAGCCAACCCGTGGTCGTAGATCTTCTTGAACTCGTGGTTCCGAAGATAGGCGTCGAGTTTTCGCTTGCTGAGCTTCTCACTACTTCCCGGTGCCGCGACATACGGGAGATGCGCGTATCGGGGGAGCGCAAAGCCAAGCGCCTGGGCAATAAACACTTGGCGCGGCGTGTTCGAGAGATGCTCCACCGCACGAATCACGTGCGTGATCTCGAGGTCGTGGTCGTCTACCGCGCTGGCCAAGTGATACAGACACGTGCCGTCTGCTCGCTGGATCACGTGGTCTTGCTCCAGCGCCCAGTCAAACGACACCAGGCCCCGCACCTCGTCGTCCAGCACACAGGTTCCCTCGCGCGGCATTTTGAGACGAACGACCCCTGGTCTTCCCTCGGCTCGGTAACGCTCGGCCGCGGCCCCGGTCTCCGCCATCCATCGCCGGCTATAGATAAATCGCCGTTTCTCCCGCTGGGCGTCCTCGCGCTCTGCCTGAATCTCTTCCTGCGTGGCGTAGTCGCGATACGCCGCGCCACGCTGAAGCAGCTCGTCTACGACCGCCTGATGCCGGGAGCGCCGCTGCGATTGAAAATACGGCGCGTGCGGTCCCCCGACCTCCGGGCCTTCGTCCCAATCAAGACCCAGCCAACGAAATCCGTCGAGGATGGGCTGCAATGCCTCATCAACATTTCGTTGCCGGTCGGTATCGTCGATCCGAAGCACGAACTGGCCGCCGTGACGCCGCGCGAACAGCCAGTTGAACAGTGCCGTGCGGACACCGCCGATGTGCAGGTAACCCGTAGGACTTGGAGCAAAGCGAGTGCGGACGGACATGATGAAAGTTGAAAGGTCGGAAACAGATTATTGCCGATTTCGTGGACAATACACGTCATGAGGATTCTCTTGACACTGGCGACAGCCTCGATGGCCATCGGTCTGGCCGCTCAATCGGCCGCCCCGCCGAGCATCAGCAATACCGTCTTCGAGATGCCAAACGGCGGAAAGATGACCTATGGGATCTCGTTGCCGGCTGATCTTGCAGCCGCGGACGACACCGGCGGCGGCGAGAGCGAACCTCGTCCGTTGGTCTTGGCGCTCCACCCGGGCGGCAGCGCCCCCTACTATGGCAGCCGATTCATGCAACAAATCGTCGAACCGGGTCTCAGAGACTGGAACGCCATCATCGTCGCCCCCGACGTCCCGGCCCGACGATGGAACAATGAGCAATCCGAAGAGGCGGTCATGGCGCTCGTCGAGGAGGTCATGGCCACGCATACCATCGACCCCGACCGGATTCTCGTAACCGGCTTCAGCATGGGGGGCCGCGGCACCTGGTATTTCGCCACTCGACACAGCGACCTCTTTACGGGTGCCATCGCGATGGCGGCGTATCAGGGAGACGCCTCACTCGATGGGCTGGGCTCGATGCCGATTCAGCTCATCCACAGTCCGAGCGACGAAGTCGTGCCGTTTGGTCCGGCGCAGGATACCGCCAACGAGCTTGCCACCCGAAACCACCCATCGGGTCTCATCCAAGTCGACGGCGCTGGTCACTACAACATGGGGGACTACGTTGGACCGCTGTCGCAGGCGGGTCGATGGATGTGGGCTGAGTGGGAGGATTGACGTTCACATTGAAGAACGAGCCTGTATCTTCCAGATGCCGTCGCGGCGGGTGACAAGAAATACGGCGTCATGAGTCGCGAGGGACTCTCCGTCCAAGTTCTCAAGGCTGTATTGCACCGCGGCATTGACGGCGTCCTGTCCAACCTGCACTGCGTCAAAGCTGACCAACCGAGTCCGAAACCACGTGCGGAGGCGTCCCGGCTCTGAACCAGCCTTGAACGAGACGTCGGTCTCCCACTGCTGGAGGGTGCCACGAGCGATACGCACCTGTGGGTAGTGCATCGTGTCCGCCCAACCGTCAACATTCGTGGGGTCGTTCATCGCGTCGACATAGGCCGCCACCGCGTCCTCCGCGGCAGCCGCGTTCGCATCACGCTCCTCGGTGGTCAGTCCCATCCGCCCCGCGCCAAATCGAGCCTGGGTGCCCCAGCGGCCGTCTTTTTTTGTCACCACGTAGGTCACGAGCGCCGTAAAGATCGGCGTGCTCTCACGCGCATAGCGCGTGTACTGACCGGCCACATGAACCTTCGACTCGCTCACGTGTAGCACCCGGAACGAGTCCCACTGACTTCGGTGCCACCCGGTCGCCACTGTCCGCTCGAAGTTCACCGTCGAGGTGAACTCGTCCGGCGAACGCGACAACCGAAACGGCCGCGCTGACGGCCGCACGTGCGGAAAGTGCAGCGAGGTGGCCCACACCTCCGGCTTCCGGGTATTCCACGTTTCCATGTAGGCCTCGAGCGCAGCCAGCGCTCCGCGCTCGGCACGTTGCGTTGACTCCGGCGTCTGCGCGAATCCCTCGACCGCTAGCAAACCCACCAGCCACGCAATTGTAGCCACGGAGAAAAGTTGTGGTCTCTGTCTTACCATCGTTAGCTTATCCTAAGTGTCTTAATTTTTTAGTTGACATCGTTTCTGACGAACCAGTAGCCTGGGCATCGTGCCTCGCAAGCAGTCGACCACACTTACAGACGGCGAACTCCGGCTGATGAACGTCCTGTGGACTCTCGAACGAGCGACGGTCAGGGAGGTCGTGACAGCCCTACCAGCCCAAGGACGCCCGGCTTACAACAGCGTATTGACCATCCTGCGGATTTTGGAACGCAAAGGGTATCTTCGTCACGAGACGCAGGGCCGGGCGTTTGTATACATTCCGACCGTTGACCGCGATGGCGCCCGACGCTCCGCGATTCAGCGGCTGGTAAGTCAACTCTTTGATAACTCTCCGAACTCGCTTCTGCTCAATATCCTCGAAAACGCAAGCGTCGATGACGCAACGCTGAGCGAGCTTCGCCGCAAGCTCAAGGTACCGAAATGAGTAGTGGTAGTGGATTCGAATGGCTCGTCACGTGGACGTGGCAGGCATCACTCCTCACGCTTGTTGTGACCTGCGTATTGCGATGCGTCCCGCGGTTGAATGCGTCGGCCAGGCATGCGATCTGGTCAGCGACCCTCTTCGTGGCGCTGGCTCTGGCGCCGCTCAGCCTCACGCCAAGGGACACACTGTCGGGACTAGACGTCGCCATGAGCGACACAAGAACGGCAGATCCGGGCCCGGGCCGCAGTGCCACAACCGGGAACCGGGCAACGTCCGTATTCCCTCTCGTGGCCCCCTCGCCGCCAGATTGGCTCGCGGTAGGGGCGCAATCGGCTGGGCGCTGTGGACGTTGGTTGCGGTCACCCAGGTGGCGCGCGATCTGATTCTCCTGGCGCAGGCAAAGCGCGCGTGTCGACCGCTCGATCCGACGGTCGAGCGATGCCTCACCAGATGGCGATCCGTCAGTAGGCGTGGCCGACGCGATCTCGACCGAGTCGTCCTCCACGAGTATGCCCACGCGAGACGACGCGACGATTGGACTGGCGTCGTCCACGTCCTGGTGAACGCGCTTGTGGGATGGCATCCGACAGTGTGGTGGATCGGGCGTCACCTTCGGCTCGAGCGGGAGGTCGCATGTGATGAGTGGGTCGTCGAACGGGCGGGAAACCCTCATGCATACGCATCACGCTTATCGCGTATCGCGCATTTGTCGGCGCAGCTCTCCAGTCGACAGCAGAACCCCTTACTTGCTGCCGGCGTCACGACGCCCCACGCGCCGCTCCTCACGCGGGTCGACCGGCTCCTCGCCCCGTCTCGGCGTCGCACGCGTCACGCGCGAGTCTTGACCGTCCTGGCCGCGGTCAGCGTGGGAGCGGTTTCACTCGCGGCATTGACGCAGGTCCCGCCACTGGTTGTAGTAGCGCCCTCGACGACCACACGGTTGCCGGCCGCACGGTTGACCGCCACACAGTTGGTGCCAAATCTCCCGCGCGCGGTCGCGCCAGCAGACGACCGGCCCGCCGAGGGACCTCGGCGAGCGTTTTCCGCCGCAGAGACCTTCGCGATGGTCGCACCCATCAATCGCAATAACTCCGCTCCCGCGCATCGACCTGAGCCAGGGCGTCCGTTAGACTCCAACGGCGCTTCGGAGCGCTTCGGCCGCGCGAGCTCCACGGACGTCCTTTCATCCGGAAGCCGTATCGCTAGCGACCCAATCGAGCTTGGCCAGTTACAGCCGAGTGCACTGGCGGGTCGCGGACGGGTGTCCGTTTCAGCCCGGTCGGACGTCCGAACGAAGACAGCGAGTGCCCTACTGACACACCCACTTCCCGCGACTCGGGCCGGTCTTGACGAAATCGGTGCCCCGCTGCCTGTGCGGAGCCGACCTCTAGGCCCGGTCTACGTTGTCGAGGCAGACACCCCTGGCCGACGTGGCTGGATTTGGGCCGCGGGGCGCGCGATCGGGTCCGGCGCCACCCACGCGGGGCTCGCCACGGCAACAGCATTTGAACACGTCGGCACGTCGATCGTACAGGTGTTTCGACCCGGCTCTTGACGGAGGCTTTCGTGCAAGTTCACCTTTGTAAACCCCAGTGTGGAACTGCCCGATTTGATGGACACTGGAAGGGATCTAGAGTCTCTGGAGGAAGTTCATCAAATCGGGGCAGTTCCAAGGCGCATGACCAGCAGCAGGGCACGTGGCTCCGGTCGCCTCGCTGCGGGGCCTGCGGTAGCCGCAGGTCTCTCGGTGATGACGTGGCTGGCACTGTCAGGTTAAGGTTGAGCCCTAACCTGATGCCCAGCATGGCGGGTTCACGACGGGACTTGAGCCCATCATCTTTGGGATGGACCGAGGGCACAGGGTAGAATCTCGCCGGATGAGGCTCTCAACCCTGAACTTTCTCTCGTTCGAAAGCCGGGCCAAGCACCCGGCCGCGTTCCTGTGGTTTGCGGCTTTCATCGCACTGCAACTGGTAGCGGTCTTCGGGATCGCGCGGTATTTCTTCAGATCGACCTGGGACCAACAGGTGTCATCGGGTCCCTGGGCGATCGGCTCCACCTTTCTCGTCTGCAGCGTTTCTCTCTGCTTTGCGGAGTATTTCTTCCACCGCTATTTGCTCCACATCGAGACCGTGAGGTTCCTCCGCGCGCTCACCACGAGTCACCTCGCGCACCACAAGCTGACCGCGATCGGCTTTGACGATGCGAGCCGCACCGTCCGGAGCGCGTATCCGATCTGCGATGTGGCGCACGACGATCAGGCCACGTTCCCTCCCTGGGGGCTGATCCCCGCGTTTGCCGCCTTCACTCCATTTTTTGCGCCCTTGGCATTTTCATTCCCCGGCATCCCGATTCTCATCGGCGGGTACGCCGCCATTGCCATGGCCCTGTTCCTGTACGAAACGATCCACGTGGCGCATCACCAGCCATACGTCTGGTGGAAGCCAAGACTGGATGGTCCGATATTCGGCGCGATGTTGCGCAAGGCGTACGGATTCCATCAAGGCCATCACGCGAACTACCGGTGCAACCTCAACGTGGCCGGATTCTTCGGCATCCCGCTCGCGGATTTGGTGTTCCGCACCTATCACCAGCCGGACGTCCTGCTCCTGGATGGTGCGCCGGCCACGAAAGAAGCCGCACGCAGACTCACCCCTCTGCCTCGCTGGCCGATCGCTTGGCTCGACCGAGTGGTGTTGAAGAGGCGGCGCTGGATGTCAAAAAGAAACTGAGACCCGCGGCGTTTGGTGCATGGCTCGAGACTCACCCACAACGGTGCCACGCTTGAGGCTCGTCACCGACCATTGCTGAACGACCGCGAGTTACCTCCGTCTGGCGCAACGGCAATCGATGCGACCAGGAGGCCGGAGATCTCGTGGCGGCCGGTTCTTCACCCACCGGTCGCGAGCGAAGTCCGCTTCCTCGGCCGCCTGCTTCAGGCCTTCCATGTTGTAGCGGCCTAGGCGGAAGACACCCTGGTCCCAGCGTCTTACTGCCGACACCCAAGTCCAGAGCCTAGCTAGGTCTTCGGAGCCGTAGTGTCTGAGAATCTCCTGCACGCTCACGCAAAACTCACGATACCAAGCCGTGAGTCGAGGCCCCAATACAGGATGGAGAGCAGTTTCGCAGAATGCTCGGCTTCATCGAGGTCGGACCAGTCGATCAGACAAACGCGGATGAGGGGGACGACGTAATCCCTCGAATCGTGCAACGCCTCACCGAGCGAGGAAGCGCCGCTGGCCGCCTTCTGGTCCGCCAACTCCTGACCGCCGGTGGCGGCGGATCACCCTCCGGCAAGCGTACGCGCGCCGTTTCTCAGGGTTCCACGCCTGATAACTGGACCGTCCTGCTCGGACTGACGTACCGGGGACCAACCTGGGTAAGCGCTGGCACCAAAGATCGTCGAGCACGTGCTTGCTGACGCGCTGAATGCTCTTTCAGCCGCCTATACCACTACCAGCGCTGCACTGCAGTGGGAAGGGCAGCTCACGGCGACAACGCTCAAAGAACGTTTTGGCGGTCGCGGAAGACTACCGTTCCAGCTCAGCTGCGCGTCGCCGGGCGCGTCGGACGACGCTGGTCGGCGCCCCGTACCACTCGAGGAGCGCGATCGCGTTCCGAGTGTGCGCCGGACCTATCCGCAACCGATAGTCGAATGAGAGCCCATCAGACCCCACGACGTCGCTGAAGTGATACGCGTCATACGTATCGCCGAGGAAGTCGACGAGTTTCCGGTCATGCGTCGCCGCAATCACAACGTGGGGTGATGATGGCGACGCCTCGTCAGGATTGCCCACCAGCTCTGCCAACACCCCTTCGGCGGCACTCACGCGCTCAACGGTGCTGGTACCTCGAAAGAGCTCGTCGAACAGAAAAAGATGAGGACGGTCGCTATGGCTGCTGTGAACGAGCCGGAGGACGGCCTCGACCTCGTCTTGATAGTAGCTCGTGCCCGCAACCAGGTCGTCGCTGCGACCGATCACGCTTTGCACCGTGAAACCGGGTGCCTCATATGCCTCCGACCAGACATGTGTTGACCGTCTGAGCAAGTTACGAGGATCCCATGCGAGGGTGCGAGCTTGACAGAATTCTGAACCGCGTCCGACACGAGCGGGTGACGGAGGCCGCGCATCGACACGTCCAGTCCGCCGTGCCTTCGCGATACGACGCCACCGCCACTGCGGCGTCGACGGTGCCGACGACAGCCACCATCCGTAGCAGGGCCCCGCCGTTGCTCACAATCTCCCGCGACGCGACGCACAGGACGCTCACGTCCAGGAGCAGCAACATATTCAACGATTCGTAGACGGCGCTGGTCAGGTCGTCAGAGGTCACCGGATCGTGAGCTACCCACCGGGCTACTCTTCGCAGCCGCCTCAGACGGACGACGTCATCAGACAGCATTGGCTCGAGCGCCGCCGCTTCAGCGGGAAGAATCGCCTGCAGGGCGGCCGCGGTCCTGATGATCGGGCCTATCTGTCGAAACGGTCTGAGGAGCGGACTCAGACGCGGCGCGGTGACATACCGGATGACGATATTGACGATGACGCCGGCGATGGCCGCGACGACGGCCGGCGACCAGATGGTGGCCAACACCAACGCTCCGGGCACGACTGGCAGGAGAAGCGGAAAAACGATGTCGCTGCGCCTGATGTCGAGAACGCCCGAAGATTTTCTCGCGTCGGTGTTGTTCGGAGCCGGTCAAACAGCACCTGTTGACCGACCGAGCTCTCGGTATGGTCAAGCGCGACGAATACTTCGTCGAGATTGAGGTCTTGTGCGGTGCGCTCGTCCAATCTGTGGACATCGTCACCCGGGGTCGTCAGGCAGTGGTGATATTGCGAGATGGCCGACAGGTCTCGCTCCCGTGGCCGTGACCGACCCCACTCCGCCCGCAAACGGGCGAGCAGCTTCCGCTGACGGCGCCAGCTTGCGAACTCGAGTGCAGCCGCAACGGCGATCACGATACCCACGGGCAACAAGAATTCCATGGCCGATGTCACGCGTCGCCCGACGCGGACGACGCTCTTACCTATTCCTCTGCCTCGTGGAGTGCGCGCAGATCGAAAGATACCGCAGGTTGAGTCTCATCACAGACGTTGACCTCAAGACGCCGCAACATCCCACTACCTTCCCGTAGACCTTCTCGCATACGCTCTGGTCGAGCATCAGGACGCCACCCGCGCCGCTGACGCGCTTACGTCGACCTATAACGGAAAGGAACCGAAGATGCCTAGATTTGTGATCGAGCGAGACATACCCGAGATTGGAAGCGCTGAGCGTGAGACTCTACGCGAGGCGGCGCACAAATCGAATGGTGTGCTCGCCGAGATGAAAGCCGAGAAGAAGAATATTCAGTGGGAACACAGCTATGTCGCAGGCGACAAGACGTTCTGCATCTATATCGCGGACCAGGAAGGGCTCATCCGCGAACACGCCGACCGCAGTGGGTTTCCAGCCACACTCGTGACAGAAGTCCGAAAGATGATTGACCCGGTAACGGCCGAAGGCTAATTACTGCCAGCTCTAATCGGTTGGATGCTAGGATTCCGTCACGGATTCGATCCATTGCACCCAAGGAGAGTAAAGATGCAGGCGAAAGCCCTTTTTTCACGACTACTGCTCGCGGCGCTTGTCCTGTCGCCCGCGACCATCGTTCCGCTCGCGGCGCAGCAGGGTCCAGGATCGGGCCAGCCCTTGCGGACGGCCGATGGCCAACCCGACATTCAAGGTGTGTGGGACTTCCGAACCCTCACGCCGCTACAGCGCCCCGAGGATCTCGCGGACCAGACTATCCTCACCGACGAAGCGGCGGCGGCCATCGAAGCGGAGGCCGCGCAACGTGTGGTCGAGGCCGACGCGCCCAGCGAAATCCGTACCGAACCGCTCCCGGTCGGGGGGAATGTTGGTGGATACAATAACTTTTGGTTTGACCGCGGAGCCGGTGTCGTGGACGACCGCCGCACGTCACTCATTGTCGACCCGACAGACGGCCGACTCCCGGCGTTGGTGACCGGGACCTCACGCGAAGGTGGTTCGGCAGCTGACGATACGACCCCGACCCGTCCGGTCCGATTTCGTGTCGATGGTATCGGACTCGATGGCCCCGAGGACCGAGGACTCGCCGAACGGTGCCTCCTCGGATTCAATACGGGGCCTCCGATTACTCCGGGCGGCTACAACCAGAACCTGCAGGTCTTTCAGAGTCCGGGCTACGTTGCCATCCTCAACGAGATGGTTCACGACACCCGGATCGTGCCCTTGGACGGTCGGCCGCATCTCCCCGGCCAGATGAAACAATGGATGGGTGACTCGCGCGGTTCTTGGGAAGGCGACACGCTCGTCGTGGAGACGCTCAACTTCACCGACAAGACCGCGAGCTTCAGCCCGAATGTGCGAAGCGCCGTCGGTACCGGTACGACGCTGCGGCTGACCGAACGCTTCACGCGTATCGACGAAGACACGCTTCGATACGAATACACGGTCGACGACCCCGAGACCTTCTCTCGCCCGTTTACTGCCGCGCTCCAAATGAAACGCGGACAGGCACCATTGTTCGAGTACGCGTGTCACGAGGGCAACTACGGGCTCCAGAACATCTTGGCCGGGGCACGGGTGGACGAGCAACGAGTGGCCCCTTAGCCCTGGGTTCGGTTGTGGACTCCAGTTCACGTTGGGGTCCACAAACGAGCGACCTTTCAAGCACGGGCGGGTCGCTCGTGCCGCATTCTTCAGAGGAGTCCTGATGTCTCGCTCTCAGCACGTCCGAATGTCCGTCCGCAACGGGAGGGCCGCGGGCGCGGTCATCATCGCGGTGGCAGCCGGGGTGGCCGCCCCGGTGCTCGCGCAATCAGCGGACCCGTTTGTTCCGGTGACCGACGCGATGCTGCAGGACCCTAACCCGTCTGACTGGCTCAACTGGCGCCGCACGCTCGACGGGTGGGGCTACAGTCCGCTCGCGCAGATCAACACCGACAATGTCCACCAACTGCAGTTGGTGTGGGCCGCTCGGCTGGGTCCCGGCCTGAGTGAGCCGACACCGCTGGTCTACAACGGTGTGATGTATGTGCCAAGTCCTCACAACATCGTCCATGCCTTCGACGCGGAGACGGGCGAGCTCCTCTGGGAATATCGGCGAGACCTCGACACGCTGGACGGCCGACCAGGCGGAGGGCTCCCCGAGCTAAGCCGATCGATCGCGATCTATGGCGACAAGATCTATCTCAACACGGCCGACGCCCACCTCGTGGCGCTCGACGCGCGTTCGGGTGAGGTCGTGTGGGACCAAGAAGTGGGCGACCACACCCTAGGATATCGCTACACCAGCGGGTCGATCGTGGCAAACGGCACGATCGTGGCGGGTATGACTGGATGCCAGAACTACAAGAGCGAAGTCTGCTTTGTCTCTGGGCACGACGCCGAGACCGGAGAAGAGCGATGGCGAACGGCGACCATTGCGCGTCCCGGGAGCCCGGGCGGTGACACCTGGGGAGACCTCCCGTTGACGTTTCGCGCAGGTGGTGACTCCTGGATTCCTGGAAGCTTTGACCCGACGACGAACCTAACGTATCACTCGACTTCACAGGCCAAGCCCTGGGCCCGGATCTCGCGTTCCACGGATGGGGATGCGCTGTATACAAACAGCGTCCTGGCCATCGACCCACGCACCGGCCAGCTCCAGTGGTATTACCAGTTCACACCGGGCGAGACCCACGACCTCGACGACGTATTCGAAAGCGTGCTCATCGACCATGATGGCCGTCGGTCGCTGTTCAAGATGGGGAAGCTCGGGATTCTGTGGGAGATCGACCGAGTCACAGGGGAATTTGTCGCGGCTCATGACCTCGGCTATCAGGATGTACTCGACGTGGACCCAGCCACCGGGGCGGTCACCTATCGACCGGACATGATCCCCCAGCCAGATGTCGAGCTCGAGTTCTGCCCAAACCTCCGCGGTGTCAGAAATTGGCCGGCCACTGCGTACCATCCGGAGACCGGTCTCCTCTACATTCCGATCCACCCGACCTGTGTCACCGGGATGTTTACCGAGCTCGAACAGGTCGAGGGTAACGAGTACTACGCCGACCGGGGGTTCCTCCAACGCGACAGCCGCGTGCATCCCGCCAGCGGTGAACATGCCGGACATCTGATCGCCATGGACATTCGCACGGGCGACATCCGCTGGCGGCATTCGATGAAGACCAGACCAATGGCCGCCGCGCTCACCACCGGTGGCAATCTCGTCTTTGCGGCGGACACCGACCGTTCGTTCTACGCTCACGACGTCGAGACCGGCGAGGTCCTCTTCCAGGTGCGTCTCCCCTGGTCCGTTCAGGGATTTCCCGTCACCTATACGGTCGGTGACCGTCAGTTTGTCGCCGTTCCGGTCGGCGGCGATCGATCGAACGCCGTCTATGGTTTCGCGATTCCCGAACGATAGGGCACCGACAAGGGGCCTGTCGTCGATAGTGGACTTGTGACACATACCGCCCGCGTGTAGTCTCGGACGGCGAGGGGGCTCATGAAAAACATCATCGCGACAACGCTGTGTACGATGCTGGTCATGGCCAGCGCGACCGGGCGTGCCCAAGACTACCCGCACGCCTATCCGCGCGAAGGCGCGGTAGAAATTTTTCAGAACGAACGCGTGATCGTCTGGGAGGTCATCTGGGCGGACGGCGTGCCGCAGCCCTATCACCAGCACCGCTACGACATGACTGGAGTGTTTCTGAGCTGGGGCCCGCTGAAGGTGACCCGGCTCGATGACACGTTCACCCTCAGCGAAGAGCCATTTGACGTGCCGTCGGTGTTTCTGCTGAACAAAGGTGTGACTCACAAAGAGGAAAGCATCGGGGCTCCGGACCGTCACGCCATCATGATCGATATGAAGGACGTCGCGGGTCCGCCGGCGGTCATGAGAACGGATGTCCCGGCGTTTCCGGGCGACCACGCGGAAGAAATACTAGATACCCAGAGAGTCAAGGTGTGGGACCTCCAGCTCGAGCCGGGGCAAGAGCTGCCCATGCACGTCCATCCCACCGACACCGTCGCGATCGCTTTCACGGGCGGTGCGGTCAGATTTCACGTGGAGGGTGGAGAGGTGTTGTCGACCACCCTCGAAGAAAAGGACATCGGTTTCTATCCGGCAGGCACGGCGCATGCCGTAGCAGTAGTCAGCGGCGCACCGCGACTGATGGTCTACGAGCTAAAAAACTAACCAGCCCACCCTGCCCCCTGAACACTCACCACCGCGTGGACGAACTCCTCAGGGGTGTCGGAATCCTTATGCGTCGATTCTTGAAATACGTTTGGTCCGTGGCGGCGTTGGGCGCCTTCGCCGCGGTCGTGGCGCTCATCTCCACCGGAGTCGACGTGACCGCTCGGCAAGAGGTGTCGCGACCTCAGCCAGTACTCCACTTCGTGGGTGTCACCGCCCACGCCTGGGGGACCTGGGTAAATCCCGGCGTCGAGGTCGAGGACTGGGTCGAGGAGGCGAGAGGGTATTGTGCACCCGAACTCTTTTGCGAGGTCAACGTCTTCGAGGGGGCTGAGCTCGCGACTCACGAGTACCCCGTTCCCCAGGCCAACCGAGACGCACTCAAGTGGGTCTTCACCTATCGACACGATGACACCCCAAGAATGGTGGTCGAGGAAGCCTACACGCCCCCCGGAGAACGCAAGCGTCAGTGGACATTTGAAAAGTAGCAGATGCGACCGAGTAGCAAGATGGCCCTAGCCGTCGGCTCCCGCATCGCCCACTACGACGTATCCGCCCTCATAGGCGAAGGCGGGATGGGGGCGGTGTATCGCGCACGGGACACCAAGCTCGATCGGGACGTGGCGCTCAAGGTGTTGCCCGACGCATTCACCTCCGACCCTGACGGTCGATGTCGCGGTTCGAATATTCATCGTCGCGTCTCCTTCTAAAGTGGTGCGCGCGGTGAAAACGCGGTGCGGTCAGATCCGCCACGCACTGATGATTCACGGCTCACACCTGACAGAACGACGGACGAGAAACGACCGAACGAGACTAGTGTCGGTACCGCCTCGCCCATCCTCGGATTACCACAAGGCGTCGCGCGGCGGCCGCGCGGTCGGCGGAAGAAGATAGCGGCGTTCAGGAGGATTCCGGCAGGGACCGTTGTCCACAACAGTCCCCGCAAGGGGGTGCTCGGCCTGCCTTCGCGACAGACCTTTAGTACGTCGGTGAATACATCAATGCCGCGAGATGATCAGACAGGGAGTCAGGCCGTGGGGCCATGGCCACACCCTCGGCGTAGGCGGATTCCGCCACCGCGGTCGCGATGGTCAACGATACCTCTCGAATGCCGGTGAGACTCGGAAACAGTGTGCCGTGCTGGAGGTCAGCCGACTCGACGGTCCCGGCCAGCGCCAGAGCCGCCGCCAGGAACATCCGGTCAGTGACCGTGGTGGCCTGACAACCGATGGCGCCTAGTCCGACCCCCGGAAAAACATAGGCGTTGTTCGCCTGGCCCGGACGCCAGGGACCCTCGTCAGTCTCGATAGCCGGAAACGGGCTCCCGCTGGCGAAGACGATCCGACCGTCGCTCCACCGATAAGCCTCGTCGGCCGTGCACTCTGATCGAGAAGTTGGGTTGGAGAGTGCGAAGATCACCGGTCGGTCGTTGATCTCGCTCATAAGGCGAACGACCTCTTCCGAGAACATACCGGGCTGAGCCGTGGCACCCACCAGCACATCGGGACGGGCTGCCTTGATCGCGTCCATGAAGCTCATGGAGGGTTTGTCTTGCGCGTAGTGCTCGATACGAGGCTTGAACGTCCTCCGGTTACGGACGACGAGACCCTTGCTATCGACGACCCAGATGCGCGCGCGAGCCGCGGTCTCGGTCATGCCATCGGCAACTAGCGCGGTCACGACGAGGTCGGCTACACCGCTCGCCGCTGAGCCGGCGCCGAGAAACATGAAAGTCGTGTCGGCGAGCGTCCGGTCCGTAATGCGCGCTGCCGCGTAAAAACCAGCCAGCACCACCGCCGCGGTCCCCTGGATGTCATCGTTGAAGCAGAGGACCCGTTCTCGATAACGCTGCAGTAGACGATAGGCGTTTGGCGTGAGGAAGTCCTCGAATTGGATGAGCGCTCGGGGGTAGGCATCTTGGATGGCAGCGACAAACTCATCAAACAAGGTGTCGTACTCGTCCCCGCGTAGCCGCGGTTGGTTCACACCGAGATACAGCGGGTCGGCCCGCAGCGTTTCATTGTCGGTGCCAATATCGAGCTGCACGGGCAGACAGTGCTGGGGGTCGACGCCGGCAAGGGCCGTATAGAGTGCCAGTTTCCCGATTGGAATCCCCATGCCGTTTGCCCCGAGATCACCAAGACCAAGAATTCGTTCGCCATCGGTGATGACGATGACTCGGACGTCTTTTTCTGGCCAGTTGTCGAGCAGCCGCCGTATATCGCCGCGGTCATCTGCTGTGACATAGAGGCCCCGGGTGTCTCGAAAAATATGCGAAAACTCTTTGCACGCCTGCCCGACGGTCGGCGTATAGACCAAAGGCATCGTCTCTTCGACGTGGTCGAGGAGCGTGCGATAGAACAACCGTTCGTTGCGCGCCTGTAACGCGAGCAGGAAGATGTAGCGTTCGAGATCTGTCTCTTTTCTTCGAAGGTTCTCGAGCACTCGTTCGACCTGGAGCTCCTGCGTCAGCGACGCCGCCGGGAGCAACCCGCGTAGACCGAGGCGCTCTCTCTCTTCGCGGGTAAACGCGGTGGATCTATTGAGTCTCGGGTCTCGCAGCAGCCCGTATCCGCGCAGAGACGTGTCGTGGTTAGAGCTCATGCGGACCTCTATCGGTAGTCAGGATTGGGGAAGTCGGACCGACAGCCGGCGTCCCAGGCAGACCGCTGGTTGCCGTGGACCGGGACCCCGCCCCCGTCCTTGAGCATGCGCGCCATGTGCAGCAGGTTCCACGTCATGAACGTCGTGTTCCTGTTTGTAAAGTCGTTCTCTGGTCCACCCGAACCTTTGTCGAGATATGAGGGACCGGGCCCAGCTTCCCCGAGCCACGTGGCGTCGGCTTGCGGCGGGATCACGTACCCCAGATGCTGCAAGGAGTACAGAATATTCATGGCGCAATGCTTCGCGCCATCTTCGTTTCCGGTGACCAGGCATCCGCCAACCCGACCGTAGTACGCATATTGGCCATGCGCGTTGAGGTTGCCCGATGCTGAGTACAACCTTTCGATGGTCTGCGTACACACGGAGGTTTTCTCACCCAGCCAGATTGACGTGCCCAGCACAAGGATGTCGGCCGCCAGCACTTTCTCTAGTAGAGAGTTGACCATTCATCCGCCTCCCACCCGTGCTCGCGCATATCGGGATACACACCGTGAGCAATAACATGGTCCACTGGACGAACAACCTCGACGCTCACCTTGTTGGCTTCCATGATCTCTCGCGAGATCCGGATGAGTCCTTCGGTGTGGGACAGCTCCGGGCTTCGTTTGAGCGTGCAATTGAGAAAAACCGCGGAGAGGTCAGAGAAATCCCATTGGCTTTGTGAGCACATCTCGCGCTGCTTGTCGTTCAACATGGCATCTGTTCCCAAGACGGACGAGACTAAGGCGTCGACGACCCGCGGCGGTCGACATCCACTTTTCTGATGCGACCACCGGGACCCGTTCCACGGACAGTCGCGAGGTCCAGCCCCAGAAGCTCGGCCATACGCCGCGCCAAGGGTGATGCGTCGACCTTTGTGGTTACTACGGAGGGTGACTGGACAGGTGTCACGGCGTCGGACACCGGCGCCACGCCGGTGGTTGCGGCTGCTGCTGTTGCTGGTGTCGGCTGACGTGGTGCGGACGCACCGGCCGATTGGTGTGATGAACCCGTGGCGCCAGCGGACGGCGGCGGTTTGAGTGTCGGCCGGCGAGCCGAATCCGCCGCTTCAGCCTGAAGGATGGCGCCAGCTGTCCCAACTACTGTGTGCCCGCTGGCTGTGTCCCCGACTGCCGTATCGATGCCGGCTGGAGCAATGACCGCAAGCACTGTTCCCACTGGAACCTCTTCGGTGCCATTGATGACCCGAATGTCTTGTAGCACACCGGACGCCGGGGCTTCGAGTTCGATGGTCGTCTTGTCGATATCGACCTCGACGATGGGCTCGCCCTTGGTGACCGAGTCACCAACGTCCTTGAGCCACGCGGTGATGGCTGCGGTCGTCATACCGTCGGCCAGTTGGGGAAGCTTGATCTCTATCAGCATGGGTTTGCGGGCTTGTTGGCAGCGGGCTCGTCAGCACCTGCGATATCGGCGGCCGGAAAAGGAATCGACGGGCAGATCCCGGCTGGCGATGCCGTCATTGATTCGCGTCAAGACAGAGTCGTGCCGCCGCATCAACGATTGAGGCCGAGTCAAGCTGATAAGTGCGATACAGGTCGGGAATGTCACCAGATTGCCCGAACTGGTCGACTCCCAACGGAAGCACCCGGTGTCGATTCACCGATCCCAGCCAGGAAAGCGAGCTTGGATGCGCATCGAGCACCGACACCAGACCGGCAGTGCCGGGCAGCTGACCCAGGAGCTGCTCGACGTGTGATCTCTCAGAACGAGGCGTGTGCCGCCGACTCTCAACCCACCCCCGGTGGAGACGGTCGATAGAGGTCACCACCAGCAGCCCGGTCCCTGGTAGATCTTCGGAAAGCTGGTCATGAGCCTCGATCACTTCAGGCAGAACCGGTCCGCAGGCGACGAGCGCGAGTTCCGCTTCAGGTGAGGGAGGCTCGAGCCAATAACCGCCATCGATCACGTTCGCCCGGTCCGTGTCCGTCCGCTCGCGTGAAGGTTGTTCTAGCGCCCGGGTGGACAGGCGAAGATAGACGGCCCCGCCGTCTGGAGCTTGAAGATGCTCAAGACTCCAATGCATGATCTCGGCAAGCTCGTCGGCATAGACCGGCTCGAACGATGTGAGCCCCGGCTGCCCCAACCCGATGAGCGGCTCATAAATCGATTGATGCGCGCCGCCTTCGGGCGCCAAGGTGAGACCCGACGGAGTCCCGACCACGATAAACCTGGAGCCTTGGTAACACGCGTAGTTGAGCGCATCCAGCCCGCGGCTGACAAACGGGTCATACACCGTTCCAATCGGCAAGAGTCGCTCACCAAAGAGGTCGGCCGACAGCCCGAGCGCCGCGAGCAAGATAAACAGATTGTTTTCGGCGATCCCCAATTCGATGTGTTGCCCCGAGGGTGAGATCTCCCACTTCAGTGCAGAGGCGATGCGCCGGTCACTAAACACATCGTCGAGTGGCTGCCTGCCAAAAATTCCTCGCCGATTCACCCAAGTCCCAAGGTTGGTCGACACGGTGACATCGGGTGACGTCGTAACGATGCGGTCGGCAAGCGCCGGGTAGCTACGGGCGACGTCGCCCAAAAGCCGCCCGAAGGCTTCTTGGGTCGAGGTCGTCTGGCCGCGGGGCGTTTCAAACTGCGGTGGAATCTCGACGGTCGGCGCGCTGCTCACGTCGCGTGGCCGTTGATTGAACGGTACTTGGTCGAGAAACAGACGTAGCTCTGGTGCGGGTATGTCGAGTCCCGCAAACGGTTCCCACTCCTCACCCTCGGCGATACCCATCTCTTCCTGGAGGGAGCCGATCTGGGCCGGGGTCATGAGACCGGCGTGATTGTCCTTGTGGCCCTCGAACGGTAAACGATGACCCTTGACCGTATACGCGATAAAGCATGTTGGGCGATCGTCTTGCACGCCATGAAACCCGTCGAGCAACGTCTGTATGTCGTGCCCCCCCAGATTGGTCATCAACCGGTGCAGAGCCGCGTCATCATGTCGGTCCAAGAGCTCGGGAACGCCCGATACATGACCAAGATCTGTCGAGACTTGTTCGCGCCACGCGTCGCCACCCTTGTAGGCCAGCGCTGAATAGACGGTGTTCGGGCAGGCGTCTATCCACTCCCGCAGCTCGCCGCCACCCGGTTCGGAAAAGGCGGCCTCGAGTAGGGTGCCGTATTTCAACGTCACCACCCGCCACTCGACGGCCTCGAAGAGATGCTCGAGACGCTCGGAGAATCGGTCGACCATCACGGAATCGAGACTCTGGCGGTTGTAGTCCACCACCCACCACACATCGCGCGCGTCGTGTTTCCATGACTCGAACAGCGCCTCAAAGACGTTGCCTTCGTCAAACTCGGCGTCACCAGCGAGCGCTACCATACGTCCCCGCGCCTGGGAACCCGACAAGCCCTTGAGCCGTAAGTAGTCCTGAACCAACGCGGCGAATGAGGTCATCGCTACGCCGAGACCGACCGACCCGGTCGAGAAATCGACGTCGGCTACGTCTTTGGTTCGGGACGGATAGGACTGCGCCCCGCCCAATGCCCGAAACTGCGTCAGTCGTTCGCGCGTTTGCCGACCGCAGAGATACTGGATGGCGTGAAATACCGGACTCGCATGTGGTTTGACCGCCACCCGGTCCGCGGGTCGAAGCACGTCAAAGTAGAGGGCCGTCATCAGCGTCGTGACCGATGCACACGACGCCTGGTGCCCGCCAACCTTGAGCCCGTCGCGTGAAGGACGCAGATGATTCGCGTGGTGAATCATCCACGCGGACAGCCACAGGATTTTCTGCTCCAATGCTTGGAGACAGGCCACATGGTGGGACGGAGCGATTCTCTGGCTCGGTTGGGGTGTCGCCATTCAGTCTATCGTCTGGACGGGATGGTACCAGGAACCCGTCCCCCCGGTCACCCGGCGCGCGACTGCGAGCCATGGCGATGCGGGTCGAGGCTCATAGCTGAACTCATAGAATGAATACGTGACACTTCCGGCTCCTGACACCCACTACACCGCTTGCCTTGAAGCCCGGAAGCGCGAGGAAGCTCGCCTGGACGCCCTCGACCGGCGATTTAGTGCGATGCGTTTGGCGATGGCCGGACTCGCGGCAGCGCTTCTGTGGAGCGCCCTCGGGTCGTTCGCAACCTCGCCATGGTGGCTCCTGGTCCCGGCTCTTGGGCTCGCGGTCTTGATGAGCCGCCACGACAAGGTGATCCGCGCCCACGAGACCGCATCGCGCGCCGTTCGATGGTATGAGTGGGGATTCGAGCGGCTCCAGCACCGATGGACCGGGTCTGGCGAGACGGGAGAGCGTTTTCTCGACGATGAACATCCTTACGCCCGCGACCTCGACATCTTTGGGACAGCGTCCGTATTTCAACTGACCAGCACCGCGCAGACCGCGAGCGGCGAAGAAACGCTGGCGGGCTGGCTACTCGCTCCGTCTGCCCCGTCGGTTGTCCGCAGCCGTCAACAAGCGGTCATCGACCTGGCGGAACGCCCACAACTCCGAGAGGACCTGTATACGCGAGGCGTGGCGACGCGACGAGCCGTCGATTCCGCATTCCTCAGGCAGTGGGCGACCACCCCGCTGTGGCCGACGTGGCGATGGGTCCGCGTGGTGGGCGGCGTCCTAGCGGTGATGCTTCTCGCCGCCGTGGGCACGTGGCTAGGTGGTCTCTTGAGCGGCTGGGTCCCGGTGGGTGTGGCCGTGTTCAACGCCGTAGTCGGGACATCGGTCGCTCGCTCGGTCATGCGGATTCTGCACACCGCTGCCGCGCCGGCCCGCGAGCTTCTGGTCCTCGCTGCTGTCTTTGCCCGGCTACGCGAAGAAACCTACAACTCCGACCGGCTGCGTGAGCTTCACGCGGCCCTCTTGAGCGAGGATGCTGAGCCGGTCCTCGTCGTGGGACGTCTGGACCGCTTTATTCAAATGCACGACTGGCAACACAATATGGTGTTCGCGCCCTTCGGGCTCGGGTTGGCGTGGGGTCCGCAATGCGCCGCAGCCGTGGAAGGGTGGCGAGCGAGATACGGACCGTCCGTGTCGCGCTGGCTCCAGACCGTCGGCGAGTTCGAGGCACTGGCCGCGCTGGCCACGTATCGCTTCGAACACCCGGAGGACCCCTTCCCCAAACTCGTCGAATCATCCTCGCCCCCGATCTACGACGCCGAGCAACTCGCGCACCCTCTGCTCCCCTCCGCCCAAGCTATCGCCAATGACATTCGGCTCGGGGAGGCCCCTCAGCTCGTCATCGTAAGCGGTTCAAATATGTCTGGAAAGACAACGTTACTCCGAACCGTCGGGGTCAACGGGGTATTGGCCCAAGCGGGGGCGCCCGTCCGTGCCCAACGACTGCGCCTGTCACCGATGAATATCGGCGGTACCCTCCGCGTGCAAGATTCGCTATTGGCCGGTCGGTCAAAATTCTATGCGGAGATCTTGCGAGTCAAACAGCTGGTCGAGATCGCACGGGCGCCGGGACGGCTGCTCTTTCTGATGGACGAGCTCTTCAACGGCACCAACTCCCACGACCGAGTGGAAGGCGCGCACGGCGTCCTCGAACGCCTGGTCGACCTCGGAGCCATCGGGATGATCACGACACATGACCTGGCGCTGGCAGAGATCGGTGAGCGACTTGAGACCCGCGCCCGCAACGTGCACTTTGACGACCAACTGGTCGACGGTGAATTGGCCTTTGACTACCGACTCAAGGACGGACGGTCTACGCACGGCAACGCGTTGGCCCTCATGCGGGCCGTGGGCCTCGGTCTCCGTGACAGCCCGGCGCCGGACCCGACGCTGACAAACGACGCGGCAAACGAGTAGCAGGGCGCACTCGTCATCCGCTCCAGAGTCGCGGAACAACGGGTGGAATGAGGGCCTCAGAGAGTAGACCGCATGAGCCGATTCCATGCTGGCTAGAACTGTGCGGCCCTGGCCAGAAGACTGAGACGGAATCCTCGTTCGCCTGCGGACGCGGACTAGTGGAGCTTCGAGTGGCCGGCCTCTTGCGCCCGCACACTCAGAAACGAAAGAGTCGGTTCACTTTGACGACCAGTCCTCGATTTCGGAGCTCCGAGAGGCGATCGGGTCGCAGAGGGTCCGTGTCTCGATCCTCGGTATAGACCACAAAGAGCTCACTCCCGGGACTGTATTCCCAGCGGAGCCTGAGATTGTTGCTCACCGCATTGGACGCCGAGTTGTATTGCGTGAGCCCGCTAAAGAACATGCGGGGCGTGAACGTGTAGTTCACCCGAGACACCAGCAGGTCCGTGCGGAACGAACCCTGTGGAGTGTCGATCCAGTTGATCGACACGGTGGGCTCCAGCGACAGCCGTTCGGTGAGCTCCAGACGCCCTCGACTGAATCCAACCGTCCGTATATCCCCATTGAAATACTCGCCGACGCGGGCCGTCAGGATACCGGTGAACCTATGCTGCGCCCCGAGTACATAGGTGGCCTCGACATCACGAAATCCGTATCCGCCGATGGGGAGCGTCACGCCAGGACCAGGTTCAAACGGCTCCGTCAGCAGCTCGTAATTGTCGGTCACCGACATTCCGATCCGATCGCTATTCTCGAACTCGGTGGAGAAGCCCACTTGAGACTGACGCGTCTCGACATGACCTGTATCCGCGGTCACGATGTAGTCGAAACTTCCCTCCAGCCGAAACTGCCGAATGGCCTCAACCGAATGCGGACGCGGGCTAAAGCGAGCGGTGCCATATGACCGCCGAAAATTGTCGCGGCGCAAGAATCCCACGTCCGGCATGAAATTGTCTTCGACAACAAGATGCTCGGCTTGGAACCCGTATCGATCACCGGCGTAGGTCAGCTGTCCCTGATAACTCGTATCCTTTGTGTCCACACCAGGGGTCTTGGTCTTCGCAAGATAGGCGATGAGACTGACGTTGTCATAAAACGACAAGGTGGCGTCGGCACCAAACGTCTGGCTCGCGCCGGCCGCCTCGGGCGAGACTGAACGGTTTGTAAACAGCGCGCCGACACTGCTCCGACGTAAGACGTCTCGCTTCACCCGGAGCACCGTGAAATTAGTGGCCTCCGTGCCGGACATCGTCTCGCCGTCGGTCTGGATGTTCAAGACGCCGACGTCAAAAGGTCCCGCTTTGCCGGTCACCCGTCCTCCGCCGCGGATGGGAACCACCGTACCGCCCTCGAGCCCAATCCGGCGCGAGTGAAACAGCGTCGGCGCATTACCACTGCCCCGAGAACCGCCGCCGCCACCGATCTGACGCAATGCACCGTTGCGGCCGCTGCTGCCGCCACCGCGGGCGAAATCAAAAATGCCCCGGCCTTCAAGAAAGAACTCCCGTTTTTCGGGAAAGAACAGACTAAAGCGGGTCATATTGACCTGCTGTTCATCGACCTCGACCTGCGCAAAGTCAGTGTTGTAGGTCAAGTCAGCCATCAGGTTCTGCGTGATCCCATACTTCGCGTCGATACCGACATCTCCATCGCGAACGTTCCGGGTGGGTGGACTCGCCGTGAGGTCGGTCGTCAGACCGGCAATACCGTAGGGTTTGACATCGAACGTCCTACTCTCGCCGGGGACCTGCAATCCCACCAACGTCGCGAAGTCGGACGAGCGGAAGATCCCACCTCGCCCCGCCGAAATCGGCACCGGTGACAAATAGGCCGCTTCGTTCTTGCGCCGTATATTGCGACGCAGCTGCACACCCCAGATCTGTTCCTCACCAGGTCGATAGCGAACGGACTTGAATGGGATCTCCATTTCGACCGTCCATCCATCCTCAAATCGTCCCGTTCGCACGTCCCACACGGGGTTCCAGTCGCCGTTCGGATTGCCTTCGTTTGTGATCGCGAAATCGCCAATCGCACCCAACGGATTGGTATAAAAGGTCATCCCGTTCCGTCGATCGTAGTACGTATCAAAGGCCACCCAGAACGAGTCGTTGTCGCGAAGCTGGCTCGTGTCTCGCCGCATTTCGTTCGCAACCCAGTCGGTTGGAGGGGCCGAATCCCAGACCCGTGCGCTCACATAGATGTTCGTAGAGTCAAACATGATCCAGGCTTCGGTTCGCTCGCTCGCAGGCGCACCTTCGTCGGGCATCTGCTGGGTAAGCCCCGTGATCGGCGGGAAGTCCAGATAAACTCGCTCATCCAGCTGACCGTCGAGCCGAATCGGCGTCGCCAGCGGAATCGCACGGACGGTCACGCGCCCGCCTTGGTCGGGCGAGACCGGTTGTGACGCCGGAGGCGCCGTCCCCTGCGGACCTCTCGCGCGCTGAGTCGCCTCACCCGAGACGATGCCGACCGTATGGACCGCCGCTGTTGTCGTGAGCGCAATGAGCCATGCTGTTGTAGATAACCGTCGCCGAGCTGTCATGGGATTCGCGAACGTTTCAGGACCGGAACGATACGCACCGATATTCAATACGCGTCCGCGGGGCGTCCTGTTTACCATTGACCTACTATTGCGCACGGCGCGACGCGGGGCGGGAGAGAAAAGCCACGTGTTTGATGCAATCGTCATCGGCAGCGGGTTTGGCGGCGCCATTTCGGCGTGTCGGGCGGCGGAAAAAGGCATGAAAGTGCTTGTGCTCGAGCGCGGACGGCGGTGGACCCCGGAGCAATTTCCGCGTAAGGCCGGGGATCCCTGGCTATTCAGTAGTCGGCGACCGGCACGGCGAAACGGGTGGCTCGACCTTCGCTTCTTTCGAAACATGACGGTCGCCCAGGGTGACGGTGGCGGATCGCTCGTCTACAGCAGCGTCGCCGTGGAAGCCCATCCCTCACTCTTTCAAGAGGGATGGCCGGCAGATGTCACGTGCGACGAACTGAAGCCTCATTACGATGCGGTCACGCGAATGATGAATCTGCAACCCGTCCCCGATGGTCAGCTCACCCAGCGCTTCAAGCTCGCGCGGGAGGCGGTTCGGGCCGTCGGACATGCCGACCGGCTGGTGAAGACCCCGCTCGCTGTAACGTTTTCCCCCGACTGGAACTACGAGCTCGACGAACCTTTTGACCAGAAGCACTCCGAGCAAATCACCAACGCCCAGGGGCAGCGCCAAGGCACCTGCATCCACCTGGGCAACTGTGACATCGGCTGCGACGTGCAGGCAAAGAACACGCTCGACCTCAACTACCTTGCCCAGGCGGAGCAGCACGGCGCGGAGATACGGCCGCTACACATCGTCCGCACCATTCTGCCGGACGCCAGTGGCTACAAGGTTGTGTTTGACCGGATACAAGACGGCGATTTTATTCGAGGCGAGGAGCGGGCTTCGCATGTCTTTCTGGCCGCCGGCAGCCTGGGGTCGACCGAGCTGCTGCTGCGCTGTCGTGACAAGCCCCAGACCCTCCCCAATCCGAGCCGCCGGCTCGGACACGGTTGGAGCGCCAACGCCAACGTCCTCTCGATGGCGGAGTATGCGGACGGCGGGCGGGTGCAACAAACGTGGGGCCCGACAATCTCCGGCATGCTCGACTACATGGACGGCAGTGTTGGCGGCGAGCGCTTCGTGGTGGAGGATGACGGCTTCCCCAATCTGCTACTCAACGCGCTGCGGGCCGGCGGGCGTGACGGCGGCAGCGGCAAAGTGGCGCGGGCGGTGCGCGGCCGCATTGAAGCGCATGTGACTGGAGACGCGGGGTCACGCAATGTGATGGTGTGGCTTGGCGCGGGAATGGATGCGGCGGACGGTCGATTGACGCTACGGCGGCCGTTCTTTGCACCGTGGAAAAGGCGTCTCGAGCTCGGATGGAACCTGCAGCGTTCCACCGGTGTCGTCGAGGCGATTCGCACAGTCCACAAACAGCTGACGGAAGCCACCGGCGGTCGTCTCCGGCCTGACGTCGCCTGGAGTGTCTTCCGTTCCCTCACGACGCTACACCCACTGGGGGGTTGCAGAATGGGCGCGACCGGCGAGGACGCTGTCGTCGACCATCTCGGAAACGTCGTTGGTTACCCGAACATGCACGTCGTCGACGGCTCGCTCCTCCCGTCATCGACCGGACGCAATCCGTCGCACACGATTGCGGCTATCGCCGAGCGCATCGTCGCCAACATCCACTGACGACTCCGCGTGCGCCCGGTCAGACGGCCGACGCTTCGATCTGGAGCGTGACATGGGCAACCTGGAAGCGGTCCCATAGACGCTTGCGGATCGACGCGCAGAGTCCGGCGGTTCGCGACAAGGGGACGTCATCGACCACCAGGTGTGCGGTGAGACAGACGTAGCCGGTCGTGATCTCCCACACATGGAGGTCGTGTACGTCGCGCACACCCTGCTCACTCGCGATTGCTTCGAGCACGTCCCGGGTGACGACGTCCTCGGGCGCACGTTCGAGCAAGATCCTACACGCCGATCGAAACAGGCCGACCGCCCATCGCGCGATCACCAGCGCCACACAGAGGCTGAGCAGGGGTCGAGCCACTGCCACCCGGTGCGGAGCAGGACGATTCCGCCGACAACGATGACCACCGAGGAAAAGAGATCACCCAGCATGTGTAGCAGCGCGCTCTTTGTATTGAGGTCCCCGGCTCCGGATCGGGCCAGAATCCACGCCGTGACGAGGTTGACGACCAGACCGATGGTCGCGACCAGAATCATGGAAGACCCGACGACCGCCACTGGCGCAAACATCCGCTCGATGGATTCGTAGACGATCCACCCCGTCAGGACGAAGAGGCCAAGGCTGTTGAAGAGCGAGGCCAAGATCTCCGCCCGAAACAATCCGTAGGGCGAATCGGGCGTCGGTGGCCGCACCGCGATCCGGATCGCCACATAGCTCACCGCGAGAGACACCGAATGACCCAACATGTGCGCGGCATCCGAGAGAAGCATCAGGCGGCCTGTCGCCAAGCCAGCGGCAACCTCCGCCACCATCATCACGCAGGTCACAGCGAGGCACCACGCCAGTGCCCGCCTTTGGTGTGGTCGATGAATCGCGAGGCCGGGTGCGGTGGGAGGAAACTGGGCCGCGTCTGACGGGCTGGGCGCGCAGTGCCCGTGCCCATGCCCGTGCGCGTCGCGTGGCGCGTGGCGCGACCGGCGCGTGGAGGGCTCCGCACCCGACTGCGGCATCGGGAGGAGATGTGCCGCCACTGCGCCCACTCTCACGCTCAGGTCTGAAACGCATGAATCACCTCCAAGAGTTCGTCGGCGAACTCGTCAAGCGTTTCTTTCTCCGCAGCCATCCGTACGTGGTCCCGTACGAACCCGTCCATGTAGGCGGCCATCAACCCGCGGGTCGCACCTTTGATGGATGACAGCTGCCGCATCACCTCATAGCACCTCGCCTCTTCCTCGCCATCCTCCCCGAGGAGGTCTCGAACCGCTTCGAGCTGTCCGACGATTCGATTTACCCGAGTGACAAGTCGCCGCCGATCGCGCTGAAAGTGTGTCGACATAATAATAGTATAGTCCCCCATACTATATGTGGAACACGTTTTCTACGACCGTTCGGGATACGCGACTCCGTCGATGGCAACGGTTTCCCTGCGTCCATCCGGTCCCATCAAGCCTACGCGGGACACTAGGTTTCTAACCTGGGCATTAGCCTCCGATCGGCTATCACGGCCAGTTCTCGTCATTTCCAGTGGCAGTCGACATCGGCGACACCGATCTCGCGAAGCGCCCGCAGCTGAGTCTCAACGTCCAGCAGCTTGTTCGATGGGTCTTCAGAATCCGGCTCGACTCCGAGCGCCGCCAAGAACTGTTCGTGCAGGAATCAGAACGCGCCGCCCGGACGAAGACGATCAAACGCTTCCTCATACAGGGCGCGCTTCCGCGCGTGACCGAGATGGTGAATCGCGAAACTCGATACCACCGCGTCAAACGATCCAAGCGACTCAGACAGTGGGCATTCCAGGTCGTGCCCGATGATCGTGACCGCCGCGTCACTGGCGAAACGGGCCTCTAGCCCCTCGAGCAACGCGCCCTCTCCCTCGGCACGATGCGGGATTGAGTCGGCCCGCGCGAGATATTCCCGGGCGTGACAATCCGAACTCCACAAGTTGACGGATAACTCGGCCATGACGATCTAGTCTGCAGGGTACATCAGTAGAAACAAGAGCAATAATCATGACAATTTCATTACGATTATTTATAAGCAAAGGATGGTCTCACCGTGTCAGGTCACACGCATTCTGGCGCTTCGCGGTAGGCCCTGGACGACCAAGACGGTTAGAATAGTCGAGCGTGGTCGGTAAAGGCCGCCAGTCCGAGAGGAACCACAATCATGAAATTTAGAGCAGCCGCCATCTCGCTGCTAGTCGTCGGGACGAGCGCCTTTGGTGCCTCTCGCGCGGCCGCCCAAGGAACCGACGAGGTCACATTCTCGAAGGACATCGCGCCGATCCTCCAGCGCTCGTGTCAAGAGTGTCACCGAAGCGGCTCGATCGCCCCCATGTCGCTGCTCACATATGAGGAGGCCCGGCCGTGGGCGCGGTCGATTCGGGAGAAAGTGGTCACCCGAAAAATGCCCCCCTGGTATATCGACAAGAACATTGGCGTCCAGGAGTTCAAATACGACTACTCTCTGACCGATGCTGAGATCGATCTGATGGCGCGTTGGGTCGACGCCGGCTCGCCCCGCGGGAACCCCGCCGACATGCCACCACCCAGAGAGTTCCGCGACATCGCTGAATGGAAGATTGGCGAGCCGGATTGGATTGTCGAGATTCCCGAGCCATACGTGGTGGCGGCCGAAGCGCCCAACTGGTGGGGCGACGTGTATTCGGATTCGGGGCTCACAGAAGACCGTTGGGTCAAGGCGGTCGAGACAAAGCCGTCACTGGAAGGGTTCCCGGTCGTGCATCACGCGGTCACAAGCGCGGAAGACATGGATTCTGACGAAGGCGACTACAACTTTCTCAACGAGTATGCGTTGGGTAAGAACGGTGACATCTTCCCAGACGGCACCGGACGCATGATCAAGGCGGGCGCCCAGATCAAATTCAACCTGCACTACGCGGCAAACGGTGTAGAAACCACCGACCGCACGCGGGTCGGCATCCAGTTCTATCCACGAGGTGTCGTGCCCGAGCGCGCGCTCATCTCGGCGCACGTCGGCGACGACGAAGACTTGGATATACCGGCGGGCGAATCGAACGTGCGGCACGACGGGTTTTATCGTTTGAAGGAGAACGCTCACATCACAGCGTTTCAGGCCCATCTCCACAATCTCGGCAAACGCCAGTGCTTGGGAGCGATCTTCCCGGACAATACGAAGCAGATCCTGAGCTGTGCCGATTGGGACTTTGGATGGCACATCGTCTACAACTATGAGGACGATGTGGCGCCGCTGTTGCCAAAGGGAACCTTGCTCCACGTGACGAGCTGGCATGACAACTCGGATGCCAACCGCTGGAACGACGACCCGACCAACTGGGCAGGGTTTGGCCAGCGGTCAAGCGACGAGATGAGTTTCTCCTGGGTGAGCTGGTATGAGCTCGACGACGAAACCTTTGAGAAAGAAGTCGCAGCGCGCGAGGCCCGGACCGCGAACGACGAATAATCCAACCCCGGAGTTCACGTGGGTTAGGGACCAAACGTAGTTCGGGCTGGCTTCACGGGGCCTTCGCGACACCCAATCGCGAAGGCCTCACATCGTTTCGCGACGGCCGGCACATCTACCCTCTCCTGGTACGAAACGGAATAAGGAAAGACGCTCATGCTCACTGCAACATCGAGTCGCGCGCTGTGCTGTCTGGCAGTGATGGTCACTGCCACGCTTGGCTCGCCCGTATCCGCCCAGGAGCGCTGGAGTCGGGGGCAAAACATCCAGCCTGTGTTCGACGGCTGGGAACGAAACGCCGATGGGTCATTCAACATGGTGTTCGGCTATCTCAACCGAAACTACGAGGAGCAGCCAGTCATTCCGATTGGCGCCAACAACTTCTTTGAACCCGGACCGGCCGACCAAGGGCAACCAACCCACTTTTATCCGCGTCGTCAACAGTTTGTCTTCAAGGTGCGAGTGCCGGCCGACTGGGGCGACAAGGACTTGGTCTGGACGGTGAATCACAACGGCCGCATCGACCACGCATTCGGGCATCTCTTGCCAGTTTGGGAGATGGACGCTGGCGTCCTACGCCTGAACCGGGGGACCGGGACGGCCCAAGGGTTTTCTGACAACCAGCGTCCGTTTGTCAGCATCCTCGGCGGTGACGACGCTCAGGACCTCGAGGTCACACTCCCAGACTCACTCGAGCTCACTGTCGTTGCGGGCGACGACGGCGTTCCGCCCCCAAATCCAAGGCTGGCCGAGCGAAGCCCCCGCCGAGGACCGAAGTCACAGGCTGTCGTCGACCCACGGAATGCGGCCACCACGGGGCTCGCCGTTACCTGGGTTCATTGGCGTGGACCGGGCCCTGTCAGCTTCGATCCACAAGTGCCGGATATCGGCGATGGCGGACGAGCCGTCACTCGAGTCAGCTTTAGCGTTCCAGGCGTCTACGTCCTACAAGCGGTCGCCGACGACACCGTCTTGACAAATTCTGCTCAGGTGACCGTGACGGTCGAGCCGGCGCCCTCGACCCCGTAGGTCTTCGACATCGACATCGCCGGATGCGCTGCATCTGGTATCTAGTTGACTGTCTTGGAGATGAAGTCAATCCTCGGGCCTGCAGCACCACCTGGCGCCGCGTTCCCGCTTCTCGCCATACAGCCGGTATGACTCGGCGCGGTGCCTTGCGCCGGGCGGCCCTCGGAAACCCGAGGCTTTGACCTCATCTCGACCGCGGTGCACTAGATGCCCAGTTCCGACTCAAAAGTCCTCACGCTCGCGGAGATGGGTGCGCTCGTCCCGGATGGCGCATCGCTCGCACTCGGCGGAAGCTTCCTGCACCGCGGGCCATTCGCCTTTGTGCGCGAACTGATTCGCCAACGGAAAACAAACCTCGAGGTCATCAAGCCATCACCCGGATACGACATCGATGTCCTCTGTCGTGCGGGGTCCCTGAGCCGCGCCCGAGCGGGAATCGTGGCCATGGAAGGTAATTTCGGCCTGGCCCCGTGGTACCGGCGCGCGGTCGAGGAGAAACAAATCGTCCTCGAAGAGCACGCCTGTATGACCCTGACCGCTGGTCTTCGTGCGGCCGCATTTGGCATACCGTTTCAGCCCGTCGGTGGCGTGCATGGCTCAGACCTTCCGGTCATCAACAACTGGGCGTCGGTCACCGACCCCTACGGGTCTGGAAAGGACGTGTGGGTCATCCCGGCGATACAGCCTGACATCGCCGTCATCCACGTGAACGAAGCCAGCGAGAACGGCGACGCCCGTGTCTATGGCACCTCTCACTGGGATCGGATCATGAGCCGCGCGGCCAAACAGGTATTTGTCGTCGCAGAGTCGCTTGAACCGGTCGCGTCGTTTCAAGCGCGTCCGGAGCTTACGCTTGTGCCGAGCTTTATGGTTCACGCGCTCGCCGTCGTCCCCCGCGGCGCATGGCCCGGATCGTGTTGGCCCCTCTATGACGTCGACTACCCGGCCGTCGAGCGATACATGGCGAGTGACGGTTCGCTCGACCAACATCTGGCGAGTGCGCCAGACAACCGGGAGCCAGGCCAGTGAATGCACACTGGTCTGGTTTCTCCTACATCGTGACGAATCTTGCGCGCTTTATCCGGCCCGACGAGGTGACGTTCAGTGGTGTCAATTCGACCGCGCCGATGCTGGCCTGTCTCCTCGCCAAGCGCGCCTATCCGTTCGACTTCACCTATCTCAATGTGGCAGGGGGGGTGCAACCGTCCCCGTCGAGCGTGCCCATATCTAGCTCCGATCCGGTCCTGGCCGAGGGCTCCGCCGCCATCTTCTCAAACGAAGATTTTTATGACCTCTGCACGCGCGGCGGTATGGACCTGTGTTTTCTGGGCGCGGCGCAAGTCGACGGAAGAGGCCAGACCAACGTCTCGGTCATTGGCAACTGGCACAACCCAAAAATTCGATTGCCGGGCGGGGGCGGAGGAGCGGTAATGCTCCCGACCGCACGACGCGCCGTCACCTGGCGGACCGAGCACTCGAAACGCACGCTAGTCGACACCCTCGACTTTGTCACCGCGTCTGGTGGTTTGCACGGGGTCGTCACACCGTTCGCTGTCTTTGTGAAACGAGACGATCGGCTCGCGCTCCAGTCTTGGCATCCCGAGACGTCGCTTGACGAGGTTCGTGAACGGACAGGGTTCGAGTTCGACGCAACCGGGGCCGCGCCGACGCCACCGCCACAGACCGACGAAGTCGCCGCGCTCCGCGCACTTGACCCCGACGGCCAGTTCGAGCAGGATGCGACCCGTTTGATTCGCTAAAGCAGTGTTCCGCAGTTCCGTTGCATGGCTCGAGGTGAAGGTGTTCGCGGTCCAGCCGCAGCGAGGCAGGCAGATCGGTCATTTGTCAACGAGGCACCGACGATACCGGGCAGAAGGAGCCAATCCGCGACTCGAACTCCGGAAACGCTGGTCAAGTCCTAGGTAGCCATGATGGCTTACAGACTATGGTGAAAGTCCGCTGTCCTGCTCGCCCAGGTACCAACTGATGTTCCAGCACGCGCAGTCGTTGAGCCATCTGCTGCGAGACGTCATCGCACGGCACGCGGCCGCGGGTCGCACAGCGCTAGTCGGTCCCCGCTGGTCAATGTCGTATGCAACGCTCGGCGTCGACATCGACCGCTGGGCAAACGCGCTTCACGGTATCGGTCGCGGCGAACCAGTCGGAGTGCTCGGTTGGCGGCAGGCCGACGACATCACCCTCTTCTTTGGCATCATGCAAGCAGGTGGTTGTCCATGCTTTTTGGAGCCACACCTGGGCAGCGAGGCAACGCTCGCTCGTATGCGTGCGACCGGGATGCGCCGCATATTCCTCCACGGGGACGCCGACTCGATGGCTGACGACCTCAGCCACGCCGGCATGCAGGTGTCCAGTGCTGGACATCCGGTCGCCGCAGAGCCGGAACGCGCCGCCAACGGCATCGAGACACTCACGGCCGCAGACGGGGCCATGATGCAATTCACGTCAGGCAGTTCAAGCCAACCAAAGGCGGTGCTTCTCACCCACGGCAACCTCCTCTGCAACGCCGAAGGCATCATCGCCCGCACTGATCTGACATCTGCTGACCGTTTGCTTCACGTCATGCCGCTTCATCACACGAACGGCGTGAACAATCAACTTATCGCCCCGTTCATTGCCGGCGCTACTGTCGTCTTCATCGAAACGTTCGAGGCTGCCGCCATCGAATCACAGCTCCGAGAGTACGACGTCACATATATGACCGGCGTGCCGACCATGTACTCACGAGTGTTGTCTCATCTCAGCGCCCCGGCCACTCTGCCTTCTCTGAGATTCCTACGTTGTGGGTCGGCGCCAATAACCGTTGGGCTACACCAGCAGATTGAAGACGCGTTCGGGGTGCCACTCATCGTGTCATACGGACTCTCGGAAGCAACGTGCACATCCACGATGAACCCTCCGGCAGCGCGCCGCATCGGCACCATCGGCACCGTCTTGCGAGGCCAGCGTGTGCGGCTCTTCGCGCCGGGCACAATCGAAGAGGTTGCGGTGGATGCAGAGGGCGAGATCTGTATCAGCGGGGACAGCCTGATGAAGGGCTATCTTGGACACGGATCGGAACGACCCATTCTGGACGGCTGCCTACGGACCGGTGACCTCGGACGTTTCGACGACGCCGGCTATCTCACAATTACCGGTCGACTCAAGGACGTCATCATCCGAGGCGGAGAGAACTTGTCTCCTCACGCGATTGAAACCGTGCTTGGTCAACACCCGGCCGTGGCGGCGTGCTGCGTCGTCGGCGGACCACACCCGGACCTTGGGGAAGTGCCCGTTGCGTTTGTCCAGCGACGCCAAGGCATGACCGCCGAGGCGGAAGAACTCAAGGCCTTTGTCATGCAAGGTCTGTCGCGCCAATATGCGCCAACGAGCATCCACTTTGTCGACGCGTTGCCAGAGACCTCCGTGGGCAAGGTCGACCGAAAAGCGCTGGGCCTCAAGGTCGATGGCTCGTAGAATCGCGTCCCCCGCACCGCTGATATGAAAAGTCCTGTGTCCTGGACTTGTGGCCCCCATGTGGTTGAAGCACCGACGGTCGGAAAGTCTTCGACGAACCCGGATATGCCCGTCCTGCCTCGAGGTAGTCAAGCAGGATCCTCCTGAGTGACGAGGTGCAGGCAGAACATCTCCGCGGGACGCAAGCACGTGACGTTCAGGCGGACCATTGTTCGCCGACCAAAGGCCGCTCCACCGAGCCTTGAACTCCCTGATGAGGCTTTGGGTAGACACAGCGGTCGAGTGGCTTGCGCCCGCGCCACCCCACAGCGCGTAGTCCGCTGGTCCATCCGAATTCGCTTGCACACCTGACCCGGCGCGGGAGCCACGACGGCGGCCATCTTCAGCGATAGCAGTGGCCGCCCCGGTTCGCGTGCTCTTGATGAAAATCGGTACCTACCGCACCCCATCCGATTCACCGTCGGTACCACGCCGAGGATCTGGTTCGCCTCCGCCGCTCATCGGAGAAGCGACGGTATGCGGCATCGCAGCGACTCGGTCGAATCGACGCCAACCCGCACCAGATCGATGCGGTGATGTTCGCTGTCAATCGCCAGTGAATCGTCGCTGGGAGTCGTCAGACACCTTGAGTCAGGACGCTCAGGTGCGGTGAGAGGGTGTCTGGGTTAGCGTGTCGGAGAGTCGGACACGCGGAGGATGCTATTCAGCGCGTTATCTGGGTGCCGTTCGCATCCCATTCTGTGCGCGACGTTTTCGTGCCGTTGAGATACGTCTCCTCCATCCGCTTCTGCCCGTTCTCGTGCCAGAGCATCCACGCTCCCTCGCGACCGTCGATGAGGATTCCCATGTAGCCCGTCTCTCCACCTTGAAACCCATCGACATAGGAACCTTCCCCATGCTGGCGGCACCACGACGGATGTATCGAGCGGCGTTTGTGGCTGGCCGCGCCATTTGCACTGCATGTTGCGCTCGCGGGTCGAGTTACTTTGTAGTTGAGCAAGATCGGGCTGACCGATTCACAAGATAGAATACCGACACCAAGCGGCCACGACGCTGCGATTCTCACGACTCACTCCTGCCTGACGATTTGTGACGCCGGCGACTCCCGAGTGTAAACGACACCGTCAGCATCACCCTGGCGATGAGTGACCTGCCATCTTCGAGGCTCCCACGAATCTGCACCTCGGTGATAGCTTTGACACAATCTCAATGGACCGGGTGCAGTCATTCGGTCCCTTCACGGGACGTCGTGTCCCAGATCGGCGAGGGCTAAAATGGGCCATTCGATTGTTTGTCGTCGAGGTAGCCTGATGACATCTACTTGGCAGGGGACGTGTGTCCTGGTTGCGGTAGGCATGATCTCGTCTGGGGCCACGCATGCCGTCGAGGCGCAGCAAACTGTTCGGCCGCCGCAGCAGGTGATCTCCGCGAATCCCTTCGGCCTGCTGCTGGGTCTGTTCAACGCGGAGTACGAGCGCCGGGTGTCAGAGTCCGCGACCATCGGTGTTGGCGGCTCGTCGTTCTTGTCAGACGATGACGATGACTATGTCAACGCCGACGTCTTCTACCGATATTATCCAGCGGGGCGGCTTCTGCGCGGGTTCGCGTTCGGGGTCAAGATGGGGATGACCAGGGCTCCCGACGAGGGAACATTCTTTGGGTGGGGCATCGACACGAACTGGAGTTGGCTGATGGGAAAGAATGACAATTTCTACATCGGCGTTGGCTTTGGTCTCAAGCGACTCTTGGGGACGAGCGAGTCGGATTTCGAACCGAGGCTCATACCTACTGTTCGCATCGTCAACATCGGATTCGCGTTCTAGGTCGGCGCGGCAGACGACATGACCTGACGAGGTGGGCCGATGTCCTAGAATCACCTGGAACGCACCCTGAGCTCGCCCGGAAAGCTCCACCAGGACACGTGCACGGCAAGGTAACGCGCTGTTGGATGGTGCAACACCCAGCCTACGGGCATGGCGTAGCCAAGGAGACCCAAGGCCATGAAGGAATCCGACGCACCGGTGCCCGACCACGGCATCCTCGTGACGAACCTGGTTGTCGCCGCCAATACTGCGACCACCCGCCACGTCTACTCCGAGCTCCTGGGCGGCGACGTCGTCTTCGAGTCGCCTGGCGCTCCGACCTTCGTCAAGCTCGCCAACACCTGGGGTCGCGCTGCCGGAGCGCGACTGACCCACGTCGGGGCATTGACCACGCAAATGTCTCGGCACGTCCTGCGGTCCTTTGTTCTGGCTGGCACCCTCCTGGGGCTCCCGTGCGTGGCACTTGCGCAACCAGGCGATGAGGCGGGCGTGCCCCGCACGCCCTGGGGCGCACCAGACCTCCAGGGGACCTGGTCTCTGCCCACGATGACGCCGCTCGAGCGTCCGGCCGGGTACGAGGACAAGCCTCGTCTCACCGGCGCGGAAGCGGAGGAGTTTCTCGCGACGCGGCGGAGCCGCATTCGCCAGGCGCTCGCGGCGGCCCTGAGCGCGGACTTTGAGCTGGGCGATGGCGGTGTCACCGAGTCGATCTTCGACGCCCCGCTGCTGGACGGGCGCACGTCGCTCGTCGTTTCACCCTCGACCGGACGGATCCCACGCACCCCGGTCGGCGAAGACCGGGCGGGCATCCCTTCGCGGCGGATGAGAGGCATCCCCGAGGGCCCCGAGGACCGGGCCCTGGACGAGCGATGCATGATGGGCGGGACGCTGCCGCTCCGGGGGAGTGCGTTCCCGGCCCGAATCTTCCAAACCCCGGAGCATCTCGTCATCCACTATGAGTTCGTGAACGCCACTATCATCGTCCCGCTGGACGACCGTCCGCCGGTGCCCACCGCCATGCGCCAGTGGGCGGGGACCTCACGAGGGTCCTGGGACGGGGACACCCTGGTGATCGAATCGACGAACTTCGATCCGCGCTGGACCTTTCAGGGATCCGGAGCCGGTCTCCGTCTGGTGCAGCGTCTGACGCGGATCGATCAGGACACGATGCATCATGAGTACACCGTTTACGATTCGGAGTCGTTCACGGAACCGTGGTCGGCGGCCTACCCGCTAACCAACACCCGGGAGCCGATCTACGAGTACGCCTGTCACGAGGGCAACCGCAGCATGTCGCTGCTGTTGTCCGGCGCACGGGCAACCGAGCAAATGGCCCGGTTCGTCGGTTCATTCGACCTCTCGTCGTTCGAGCGTGTCGGTGAGGCGGCCGGGGACGGTCCGGCGTTCACCGGAGGGATGCTGTCGTACGACGCCAGTGGGCGCGTGTCGGTCCACTTGACGAACCGTGAGAGCTACCTCGCCTACTACGGCCGGTATGACGTGAACGTCAGTCGGGGAGTCGTCCAACATGCGGTGGACGGTGGGTCGCGACCCGATGTGCGGGACAGGACGCTGAGCCACTGGTACGAACTCACCGACGACGGCGACACGCTAGTGCTGTCGCTGATGGGTGACGACGCGGTCGAGAGCCGCGCCACCTGGCGGCGTCATCGATAGTCCTGCCCTCTCTTGCGGGCTCGATCAAGTTGGACACTACGGGGTTGGTCGTTCTGACCTATCATGGGTTCGATGGAGATGAGACCTATGCGGAACTGGACCCTCTTGATGACCCTCGCGTGGCTGGCGCTGGCCTCGACCGGGGCCCACGCTCAGGCCCCTGAGCGGGTGCGGTCGGCCCACGAGAAGCTCGAGGCGGGGACACAGACCGACGATCTCGGGATCACGATTCCGATCCCCGCGAGTCACCCGGCGCGTCGCTACCCGGATTCTCACGCGTTTCCCACCGGTCCCGAGATCGGCGAACGCCTTCCGGTGTTCTCTCTCCCTAACCAGGAGGGCCGGCTGGTCGACTACCACGCCGACCGCGACGATTCGAAATCGATTGTCGTCTTTTACCGCTCGGCGGTCTGGTGACCGTACTGCCGCACGCAGCTGGTCGAGCTGCAAGACAACCTGGGCCTCTTCGAAGAGCAGGGTATTCGTGTCTATGGCATCAGCTATGACACCGAGGAGCAACTCAAGACTTTCGCCGACGAGTACGGCATCACCTACGAGCTTCTTTCGGACGTCGATTCAGCGGTCATCCGCCAGTTCGGGATCCTCAACACCCTGATCTCCCCGGACGACCCCGAGCAGGGAGCCGGCCGCAGCTACTATGGTCTGCCGTTTCCGGGGGTCTATGTGACGGACGGACAAGGCATCGTCAGCGAGAAATTCTTCCACCGGCACTACGGCACGCGGGAGTCGGCCGGTTCCATTCGCGATTCGGCGCTCGGCGAGATTCTCGCGCGTCACGAAACACCGGCCGCCGAGTTGGGAACGGACCAGGTCACGATCTCAGCGTTTCTGTCGGATGACACCATGGCGTTCGAGACCCAGTCGACGCTCTACGTGCGATTCGAGCTGAACGAGGGGCTCCACATGTATGGTCGGCCGCTGCCTGATGGGTACATCGCGTCGGAGGTGACGATTCCCGACACGCCTGGTCTACGCGTCGGCCCGGCCGAGTATCCACCGACTCACACCAAGGAATTCCCGCAGCTCGGGGTCACGCTCAACGTCTACGAAGGGGTGGTGGACGTCGCGATCCCCATCACACCGAACGTCGAGGTCTACCATCGGACGAACCTGGACCGACCGGACGTCGTCGAGGTGCCGGTCTCGATCTTGTTCCAGGCGTGCAGCGATACCCTCTGCTACACCCCGAGGACCGAGCAACTGTCGCTGGAGCTGCCGTTCGAGTCACTGCTGAGTCCAGGACAGCCGAGAGCGCGGTAGGCGCTGATCTCCAGGCGGCGGCCTCACGCCACAGAGCGACCGACGACGCTCAGCGGGCGCCGTCGGTGACGGCGTCGTAGACCAGTGTCTTGAACTCCTCGCGGAAGCCGCCGCCACCGGACGGCGACACCGCGGCCATGATGACCGTGACGATGCCATGCTCCGGGTCGATCGAGAACCGGGTCCCGGACGAGCCGTCCCACCAGTATTCATTCCTGCCGACCGGGAAGCCGTAGGTGCCGGGGTCCAGCACGACGTTGAATCCCAGGCCCCAGCCGGACCCGGCCATGTAGCCGCGGGTGCCAATCGGGAGCACTGCGTCGGGAACGTGGTTCCGCGTCATCATCGCCACGGTGTCGGGCTGCAGCAGCCGCGTGCCGTCCAGCTCGCCCCCGTTCAGGAACATTTGAGAGAACCGGAGGAAGTCCATGGTCGACGACAGCAGCCCAACGCCGCCTTCGATCAGCGTCGGCCGCTCGGTAAACGGCACGGACTCGATGGCATACGGGCGCAGCTCGCCGCCCGCGGGGTCGGGCCGGTAGACGGTCGTGAGACGGTCGGCCCGTTCACCATCGGCCCAGAACACGGTGTCGGTCATGCCCAGCGATGCGAGCACCCGCTCGGCGAGGAACTGCTCGAACGGCATCCCCGACCAGACCTCCACGAGCCGGCCGAGCATCGTGGTCGAGATGCCGTACCGGAAGCGGGTCCCCGGATCCTCGAACAGCGGCACGCGGGCCGCGTTGTCCACCATCTGGGACAGCGTGATGGAGCGCAGCCGGACCTGTTCAGCCCGATAGATCGGCGAGCTCCGGCTGCCGATCCCGGAGGTGTGGGTCAGCAGGTGCCGCACGGTGATGTCGCCCCGGCGCGCCCGGGTCCGCGACATATCCGGGGCGCTCGCGTCGACGAACACCCGCTGGTCGGCGAACTGGGGAAGATACATTGAGATGGGGTCGTCCAGCTCGAACCGGTCATCCTCCCACAGGACCATGACCGCCGTGCTGGTGATCGAGCGGGTCATCGAGTACAGCCGGAACAGCGCGTCTTCCGGCATCGGGTCCTGCGCCTCGAGATCTCGCTGGCCCAGCGCCTCTAAGTAGACCAGCCGACCGTGCCGCGCGACGGCGGCGACCACCCCGGCGATGTGGCCGGCGTCGATGTGCGCCTGCAGCGCCTCGGTGGCGCGGTCGAGCCCCGCGCTCGACAGCCCCACCGATTCCGGCGCCGTCCGTCGCAGGTCCTGGGCGACGGCCGGCCAGGCCAGGGCCAGGGACACGAGGCTGAGGGCAATGCGTCGAATCGTCATGACGGCGTGGGCTTCAATGGCCATGGCACGCGATGGTACCTCAAGACGTCAAGCGCATACGCGACCCGGCGCGCTCTAGAATCAAGCGTTTCTTAAACAGGTCAGTCACGAGGTCTACCAGCGCCTCGTCGAAGCGCAACCGCACGATGCGATGGTTGCCGAACCGTCACCCGCCGTTAGAATTGAGTGACGTGAGCCCGACGGTCTTTCACTCCGGCCCGTTTCGATTCTTCTTCTCTCGGGAGGAGCCGAAAGTGCACATCCATGTGGCTTCCGCTGACGGCGAAGCGAAGGACTGGATCGAACCGTCGGTCGAACTCGCCAAGAACTATTGGCTTGGCGACTCGGCTCTTCACCGAATCGAAGCACTCATTGCCGAACACAGGGAGGAGATCCGAAATGCCTGGGACCGCCACTTCGGAAACTGAGGCCACCAACATTTCCCGTCATGGCTTCTGGCGTTTCTCGGAGATCGTGAACTGTTTCTGCCGTTCAAGAAATTCCCATGGTTCAAGGGAGCTACGGTTGACGCGATTCTTCGGGTCGAAAGGCCGCAGGCCCACCGTCTGTACTGGCCGGACCTAGACATCGATCTGGCGGTGGAGTCGATAGAGCACCAAAGCGTTTCCCTCTCGTGGCGCGGCCCGACGGCTAGCATAGCCCAACTTCCAAGAATGAATTGAAAGGGTTGAGCTCGCTAGCGCCCCACCTCCTCGTTCCGCGCTCACGTCGCCTGCTACACCGCAAAACAAGCGAAGGAGTGCTCAGAATCGCGGCGAACGGTGCTTCAACAAGCCTTCACCTCTGACCTTTTATCCATGAGCGACACATGCCAAAACGACTTGTAGTAGCTGGAATCTTGGTGTCGCTGAGCGTTTCGCTGGCCGCCCCAGCCGCCGCGCAGTCCATTGAGTACATCGACCCTGCCGGGGGATTCACCCAGGTGGTTACCGCGACGGCCGGTGGAGTCACGACGGTCCACGTCTCGGGGCAGGTCGGCGAGGGAGGCGGATTGGCCATGCAGTCGGCGTCGCTGTGGCAGCGGATCGCGCAGCGACTCGAGGAGGCGGGTGGCTCCTTTTCCGACTTGGTCAAGACCACGACCTACATCGTCGACTTGGACCCTGCCACTTTTTTCGCGCTCTACCAGGACGGGGTCCCACCCGCGGTGTGGAATCTCGACGATCACGCGGCAAGCACGGTGATCGGCGTGCCATCCTTGGCCAATGACCGGTTTGTGGTCGAAGTCGACGCCGTCGCTGTCATGGGCGTGGGCGGCCAGTCGGTAGCGCGTGAGTTCATCGACCCGACACGCTCGTTTTCTCAGGCTGTCACGACGAGGGGGTCGGGGCCAAAGACCGTATACGTTTCAGGGCAGGTGGGCCGTCCCGGTGATGCGTTCGCGGAACAAGCCGACCAGGCCTACGCTAATCTGAAGCAACGACTCGAAGCGGCGGGCGCGACCGTGGCCGACCTCCTCAAGGTCACCGTCTATATTCCAGGATATGGTGAAGATAACCTGCGGGCGCTTGGTGCCGTCAGACAGAAGCACGGCTTCACCGACGGCTCGGCGCCGGCGTCGACATTGCTCGGGATCCAGTCGCTTTATGCGTCGGAGGCCGCGATCGAGGTCGAAGGGGTCGCCGTCGTGCGGTAGACCACTACGGTGGAAGCAGCCCACGACATTCCCAGTGGACCAGAAATAGCGGAAACGGAGAGAGAGTCTGGTTCTCAGCCAATGATTGAGCTCACAGAACGAAACGAGGTCGAACCTCTGTGCCCACATTGTTCGGAACCATTGCAGGCCGTTTGGTTTCAGCAACTCAAGAGTTTTCTGGGGAAGCGCTACGTGTATTTTTGCCCGACCTGTCACAAGGTCTTGGGCGTGTCACATCGTAAGGGCGTGCTGATGGGGTAGGCGACGCTCACCACTGCCAATGCCTGCAACAGGCCACTCGTTGATCACCATGCTGCAGGGTCTTCAGATGGTCTTGAATTGATCGCGTCCACAGTGGAGGGCGTCCATGAGAGAGCTCGTTCTCGGTTTCACCGTGCTGTCGCTCATCGCAGCCGGAGAGGCTCAGCCGGTGGCCGCCCAGAACGGGGCTCTGGACCAGCAGCCGACCGTTTCACGTATGCCGTGGGGTGACCCAGATTTAGAAGGGCTGTGGGACTACGCCACCAGCACTCCGCTTCAGCGGCCACAGAAGTATGCCGGTCGGGAGCGACTGACCGAAGAGGAGGCGGCCGATGAAAACCTCGCATGGTCGACCTTCGCGACTTCAGAGCGCCGAAGCGAATTGAGCCCGCGGTTCGACCTCTCCCTCAACTTCAACCAGTTCTGGTGGAACCTTGGCACGTCAATCGGACGGACGTCGCTCATTACCGATCCCGCTCACGGACGGCTGCCGCCCCGGACGTCGAACCGGCAGGACTATGAGGCTACGCCCGAGGCGAAGTGGCTACAGACGGTCGGATGGGGACTGGCGCCGGCCGATGGTCCCGAACACTATGGGCTGAATGCCCGCTGTATCGTCGAGCGTCGAGTGCCGATCACTCCCAGTAGCGACAACAATCATGTACAGATCCTGCAAACACCCGGATACGTCGTCATCCTCCAGGAGAAAATCCACGACTTCCGTATCATCCCCGTGACCAATCAGCCCGACGTGGCCCACCAGGTCCGCCAGTGGCTGGGCGTGTCGCGTGGGCGGTGGGAAGAAGACACGCTCGTCGTCGAGACAAGAAACCTCCGCGCCCAAGAGAATTACTCCTCATGGGGCATGGACCGACGCATCGTCGAGCGATTCACCCGGCGCGGCGAGGGCGCCGTCGACTACTCCTTTACCGTGACCGACCTGAGCGTCTGGACGCGGCCGTGGGGCGCGCTGGTGCCCTGGCGGGCGGCCGACGGACCGATCTTTGAGTACGCCTGTCACGAGGGAAACTACAGCATGCCGCTCATGCTGAAAGGAGCACGGGCCGTCGACGCTCGTCCCTGAATACGATTGCTCTGATGAGGCCACTCGAATCGAGCACCGACCGGCACATCGGGTGAAACAGCCGTGTGTGATCAGAGCCACGCCGCCGGGTTCTCAGAGCGACTTGGGATCTCTCGATTTTTCTCAACAGTGAGTTGTTTGGTCTTGGGTCTATTCGATTCACAGCCTGCGGCCGCACGTGCTTGACCTGACCGGAAGGCTCCGTATGATCGAGCGACCTGAATACTATCTGGAGTTACGAGTTTAGACACGCTGGCGGGAACCGGTGGTGCCCGAGGGCATCGGACGCGGGCCCGAGCACTCGACTCGATCTCGAGGCGCTCTCCCCTTACGTCTTCAACTTCTATGACCGGGAGAGACGTAGAACAACCGGGCTAAACCTTTGATTCTCTGTGCGGCCCCATCGCCGAGCCCTTCATCACTACTGCCGGGGTCGCGCACTCGACGCCGCTCTGCCCACTCACCGCTGGCGACGTCGTCGGTCTGGTTGACCTGCTCGGCGTGGTCGCGACCGTGGGGCAAACGAGCATCTCACGTTCGACCCTGGTCGGGTCGGCGAGCGGAGAGGGTCGCTTTGCTCGTGATTCTCGGAGCGCTGACCTTCGCGCACGTAGCGACGGCCCAGTCGGCAGCCACCGCCGTCACGCCCGCGCCACTCCAGCTCCCGCCTGGTGTCGTCATCGACGGCCCGCCCCCTCCAGTGCCGCCTGCCGTCATTACACGCGACGGCGGACGGGCCACGATGCGGGCGATCCGGCTCACTGAGCCGTTACTCGTCGATGGCCGTCTCGATGAGCCCGTATACGACGCGGTGGAGCCGGTGTCGGATTTCATCCAGCAACTGCCCAACGAGGGCGACCTGGCCACTGAGCGGACTGAGGCGTGGGTGATGTTCGACGACGAGAACTTCTACGTCTCGGGTCGGTGCTGGGACAGTGCCCCACCGGAGGACTGGGCGGCGACAGAGATGCGCCGGGACTCCGGCAATATCCTCAACAACGATCTGTTCGGGTTCCTGATCGACACGTTCTACGACCGACGTAACGCCTTGCTGTTCTATGCCAATCCGGTGGGCGGGTTCGTCGATCAGGCAATCACCAACGAGGGGAATCCCAATCGCGACTGGAATCCGGTATGGGACGTGAAGACCGACCGCTTTGAAAATGGGTGGACCATCGAGATGGTGGTGCCCTTCAAGTCACTCCGCTACCGACCGACCCGAGAGCAGGTGTGGGGGATCCAGTTGCGACGCACCGTGCTCCGAAAGAATGAATGGGCGTATCTAACCCAGATTCCGATCTCGGCCGCCGGCTTCGGCGGACGCGGGGGAGTGTTCCGGGTATCCGCGGCTGGCACCCTCGTCGGGCTGGAGACGCCGGAAAGTGGTCGGCATCTCGAAATCAAGCCCTACGCCATCGGCGGCGTCTCGACCGATATGACGGCCGTGCCTGCCGTGCGGAACGATGTGGACGGTGACGTCGGACTCGATGTCAAGCTCGGCGTGACCCAGAACCTGACCGCCGACTTCACGGTGAACACCGATTTCGCCCAGGTAGAGGTCGACGAGCAACAAGTCAACTTGACCCGGTTCAACCTGTTCTTTCCTGAGAAGCGCGAGTTCTTCCTGGAGGGTCGCGGCATTTTCCAGTTCGCGCGGGGTGGCTTTCGAGCCGGCGGCGTACCCCGCGGCGGCGTGTTCGGTGTGGGTGACGCACCGACGCTGTTCTACAGTCGCCGCGTCGGCCTCCAAGGGGGCGTGGTGGTCCCAATCATCGGTGGCGGTCGCCTGACTGGAAAAGCGGGCTCGTTCGATGTCGGGGCGCTGAGCGTCCAGACCCGCGACAAAGGGTCGGCTGGCGCCGTCAGTACCAACTTCAGTGTCATACGAGTGAAGCGCGATATCCTGCGGCGTAGCAGCATAGGCGCCATCGCGACCCATCGCTCGGTATCGCTGGAGGGCGACGGGTCGAATCAAGCCTACGGCGCCGACGCCAGCTTTTCCTTCTACGACAATGTGAACTTCCTCGGCTACTACGCCCGCACACGCACGACGGGTCAGGAAGGCCGCGATCAGAGCTATCAGACGCGATTCGATTACGGCGCAGACCGCTATGGACTAGGTGTCGAGCATCTGCTCGTCGAGGACAATTTCAATCCGGAGGTCGGCTTCCTCCGCCGTGACAACTTCCGTCGGACCTGGCTCTTCGGTCGGTTCAGTCCGCGACCCGCGTCGATCGACGCCGTCCGGCAATTCGTCTTCGACGCGAGCCTCGACTACTTCGAGACGGCGGATACCGGATGGGTCGAGACCCGACAGGGGCAACTGGGCTTCCAGATGGAGCTTGAGAATAGCGATCAGATTGGCGTCCGGAGCAACGACAACTATGAGCGGCTCCTGACGCCGTTCTCGCCGGGAGGCGGTCTGGTGATTCCCGTGGGCAGCTACAGCTTCCAGGACACGCAGCTGTTCTACGCGTTCGGTCCGCAACGGCCCCTGTCAGGCCGCGTGTCGGTGACGACCGGTGGGTATTTCAACGGTGACCTGACATCCGTCGAGATTCGCCGAGGACGGATAGATGTGATGACACAGATCTCGATTGAGCCCAGCGTCTCGTTCAACTGGATCGATCTCCCGACCGGCTCCTCCCGTGCTGACATCGCCCGCGCCCGGGTGAACTACACGTTCTCTCCTCGCATGTTCTTCAGCGGCCTGCTCCAATACAACTCGACGAACGACACGGTCGGCACGAATTTCCGTCTCCGCTGGGAATACTCGCCAGGCAGCGAACTCTTCGTCGTCTACACCGAGGAGCAGAGTACAAACCCGTTGCGACCGGACCGAACGACGGAGCTCCGAAACCGCGGCTTCGTAGTGAAGTTCAACCGTCTGTTCCGCTACTGAGAGACGCTGGCTCACGGCAGCCTATTGTACGGGACGACCCGAGACGGAACGGCCCGGGTCGTGCCTGGTGATCATAGATACCGCTGTGGGGAGGGATGTCGTCACCCACCCACGCACGGGCGACTAGTGGCTCTTCAACTTTCAAACAGTGGGTTATCGGTGAGAGATCGGCGCTCTCCACCAGGCGGGAGGACCGCACAATGTGGGCCGATTGCAAACGACGACCAACGCGGCGTGCGACGAGGGCCGGCAACAATCCACTGTTTAAGGGTGAAGAGCCACTAGCGCTCGACCGGCGTGAAGATGCCGCGGGCGGGCATTTCCACTTCCGGCAACGTCTCGGCGTTCATGACGGCGTCATCGGCAACGAGTCCGTTTTTCGCAAGCAACCAGGCGACCACTCCATACACCTGGTCCGCGTCAAGCGAGCCAGGAGCACCCGACGGCATGGCGCGGTTGATGTAGTCGAAGAGCGTGGTGGCAAAGGGCCAGTAGTTACCGACCGTGAATGGCACGTCCGGCCGATCCCCTCGCCACGCTTCGTAGCGTGGGCCAAACGGCGGCGTGCTCTCCGGGGCGGCTCCCACCAGCGGGGCAGCGGTTGCGCCCATGCCCTCGCGACCGTGACACGATGCGCACAGCTGGAGGTAGATCGCCGCGCCGCTGGCGGCCGTACCCTGCCCCGCTGGCAAACCGTGACCGTCTGGCCTGACGTCGCTATCCCACGCCTCGATCTCCGCGTGGGTTGCGGGTCGTCCGAACCCGAACTGGTCGGGCTGGTCCACTCCGGCCGTTTGCGTCTGACCGCTGGCCGCCGCGGCGGCAATGACGACGGCCGCAGCGCTCACGACAGCGATGGTCTGGTGCCGCCTCACCATGGCGCTTCCTCCTTGTAGAAGACGTGACCATCCGGACGCACCGTCCATCCCGTGACCGGATTCAAGTGATACCCACGTGCGCGCCGGCCGTGCACCGCGCGGAGTGCCTCGCGCGTCGGCTGCACATACCCTGTCTCGTCGACCGCCCGGCTCAGGATGTCAGCTTCTGCACCGTCCCAATGCCACAAATGGCGAAACCGAGCATGCGCCTTTGACAACACCGGTTCCTGCAAACGCGCGTTCGTCCAATGCTGTCCGCCGTCCGTACTGATCTCCACGCGGGCGATCGCACCGCGACCGCTCCAGGCGATCCCGCGTATTTCGACCCAGCCCGGCTGGATGATCTCCGGATAGGCGGGTCTCGTGACGATCGACCGCGCATCGAACGTGAGGCTGAACTGACGCGCCGTGCCGTCGGCCAGCGGATCCGTATACTTCGACGTCTCCTCTCGGGTCATGAAGGGCTGGTCAGACAACTCAATCCGACGTAGCCATTTGACGTTGGCGTTTCCTTCCCACCCGGGAAGAAACAGCCGCACCGGATAGCCTTGACCCGGTCGGATGGGCTCGCCATTTTGTCCGTAGGCGACCATCGCATCGTCCCACGCCTTCTCTATCGGCACGCTCCGGGTCATGACCGCAGCGTCCTGTCCCTCTGCCAAGAACCAGGTCGCGTCGGGGCTCGCGCCGACCTCGCGTAGCAGTGTCGACAACGCGACACCCGTCCACTCACTCTGGCTCGTCAGGCCGCATATCTGCTCGGGCTTCGAATCTGGCCCGGCGTTGCGCCCGTAGTTGCCTGAGCACTCGAGGAACGCGATGCGGGAGACGGCCTGAAAGCGTTTCAGGTCGTCCAGCGTGAACATGAGTGGGCGCTCGACCATGCCGTGCACCAACAATCGATACGTCGCCGGATCGACCTCCGGGATTCCTGCGTGATGTCGCTCGTAGTGAAGATCGGACGGCGTGATGGTGCCGAGCAGGTCCTGATGCGGGGTTCGTGAGACCACCCTGCCGGTGGTCGGTCTGCGCAGCGGCTCATGCGGGGAACGTAGTCCCAGCTCGGTCGGCGGCCCACCGGGATATTTCGTTGTGTCGCTCGATTGCGCGTGGGCCGACTTCGCGGACGCCCCAAGTACCGCGGCGCTAACCGCGCCCGTGAGTAGACCCCGGCGGGTAACTTTGTGTGTCATAGCTTCACCTTCGTCAGATTACGTCGGAGCGGTTGCTTGCGCTCCCCTCGCCAGACGCTGCTCCGTCGTCAACGACTCTACCCACCGGCTCGCTGCAGCTGAATCCGGTCGTAGACACCCTCGATGTTGAGCGGAAGATACTGCTCATACTGGCTCCAGCTCTCATATTTCGGAAGCGTAATCGACGCCTGAGCCTCCTCCAGCGTCTGACCGGCCCGGGCCGCCGCGCCAACCGCACGAATGAGATCCTCCACATACCCGCGCATCGCCGTCACATCCGACCGGTCGCCAAGCGGACCGTGGCCAGGTGCCAGAATGTCAAAATCCATCTGCTCTACTGCCTTCAACGAATCCACCCAGTCCGGGATGTACCAGTCTGGAAGATTGCGAAAGGGCATCGATTTGACGGGGATAAAGTCGACCGCGAACACCGTGCGCTCCTCCGGGAAGTGCATGACCAGAGAGTTGTCGGAGTGATTTCGGCCAACATACGTGAGTTCAACGACTTTCCCGCCAAGCTCTATCGTGAGCTGCCGGTCGAATGTGATGTCGGGCACCGCAGTCGGGTGGTCCTCGTCGAGAATGTCACGCTTGGCGTTTTCGTGGGCCACCACGAGGGCCCCGGCATCCTGGAAGACTTCACCGCCAGAAATGTGGTCGGCATGATCGTGGCTGTAGATGACATACGTGATCGGTACGCCGAATTGCTCCTCGACTTCCTGGAGAAGCCAATTCGCCGCCTCGGCGTCGATGGGATCAGTAGCGATCACTCCTTCCGACGTCACGAGCAAAATCGAATAATGAAAGTTATTCTGGAAGCGATAGAGGTCTCCCGCGATCTGCGTAATCTCTCGTTGCGGCGCCTGTTGAGCAAGCGCCAGTCCACTGCCCAAACCGAACGCCACAACAAAAACGAGCTGCCGAAGAGTAGGTGTCATGATTCCTCCAATCAGCCTAGATTCTACGCATGATCGATATCCGCCGTCCCCGGCTAGGACCCGTGAGGCAGGCCGCTCTCCTCCGACAGATGAGGATTCGCCGACAACATGGCCTCGCGAATCAATGCCCTGATCGCCCCTGAGCAATACCAGCGGGTCCATGACGCGGGTATGAACCTGTCGCGACTGCTCCGGGACCTCTTACAAGACCATTTCAGCGCGTCGAAGATCGTGCTGTCAGTGAGTCCGCTGCTGAAAACGGCATATCAAGACGTCATCACAAAGCCGGAGCCGAAGACCAAGAACTCGAGCCATACATTCTGAACGCGCTCGACGCCTATCTTGCGGACAAGACCAGCGAGATCGACACTCTTAGAAAGAAGCTCAAGACAGGAGGCGACGGATGCGCGACCATGAACCCCGACTGCCGACCGCGGATGGCCCCCGCACCGGCTCGCTTGCGCTTCGTGAGTTGTGGCACAGCAAAACGGACGAAGAGCTGGCAGAGGCGGCGAGGAGTCTTGCGAACTACACCGAGCGCCGACGACGAGTCATCCGTGCCGAGTTGGAGCGGCGCGGACTTGAGGCGCCGGAGCCTCAAGTTCCCGAGGACCAACCTATAGATACCGTCGGTCCAGACTGCCACGGCGTGCTCGTGTATCGAGACCCCGTCCTCGCCAACGTCGTGATTCTTCAGTCCGTCTTGGAGTCACACGAGATCACTTGCGAGATTCGCCAAACCCACTTCAACTACAGCCTTCCGGTATGGCCCGAGCTGTGGCTGTTCGACGAGGCGTTACTGGACGAGGCGGAAAGGGAAATTCAGGCCACGTTGAAAAAGAGCGGGAGCGACAGCTGGACCTGTCCGCGATGCGGCGAGGCCGGCGATGGCAGCTTCGAACTGTGCTGGAGCTGCGGTTCTCCGCGTCCGAACTAAGTATCCCAATGCTTGGTGCGGCCGGTATTCATGTAGGTCACGATCCACTGGTCCGTGGTCCGCTCGCCTGCTCACAAACCAACGGTATCACCGCGGGCTCCGGCACTTCCGCCGAGCGATCAGCAGCGAACGGAGCAATCGCCACACGTTCGGATTTCTTGACCCGGCGGCCAGCACGTCACCAGTTCGCCATCACTGGGCAGCCGAAGCCCTTACTGATCCTTTGGCTGGTTGGGCCGCGCGACCTCTGAGCCGCTTCAAGAACGGATCATGCAATTCCTGCGAGGCGAGGCACTTCAATTCCTCCTCCAATGTCATGCCTTCGATTGCTTCCGAGGTCCTCTCTCGGGCTGATCTCATCATCGCCACCGCGTCGAACGCCTTCTCGGCCTCACTCATCTGACAACACCTCTCGTGGCGTCCGGATCTCGATCATGGGATAGCCCTGCCGCAAATTCACGGAGTTGTAGCCGTGGATGCGCTGCAGGTTGACGATATGTTTGAAGTTCCAGCTCACCAAGACGTCGACGCGACCAATCGTCGCGATGGCAATGTGCCGCGCGTCGGCCAGTTCTTGCACCATCAGGCTCGATAGAACGAGGATGAGTTCACCTCGGACGAAGCCCTCCATAAGCCGAACCGAGCGCTCGGCAAACTCCTCGTCCTCGCAGCCGCCCACGACGGAGGTATCCGCGTAGATACGGGTCGCCATCGCTGTATCTTGTCCAAGCCTCGTTTCCGGGGTCCGCTTTGGTCGAAGGCTGTTTCCCTTCGACCGACGCCTGCAGCATGCGGGTCACTCCGCGGGTCGACGCTGCCGGCAACGTGAACCTCGACCTGCTGCCACGCTGGGCGGGCGGGGAGCAGGCAACTACTAGCATGGTGGGGAAGCGGACAATAGGCGGCCGCAACACCCGCCGTAGATTCTTGCGACGGGGATTAACTCGATGCCTTTCTCTCGATCCTCCACAAATTCACGGAGTTGTAGCCGTGTCTGCGCTGCAGTTGACGATAGGTTTGAAGTTCCAGCTCACAAGACCGCTGGCGGAACGCTGTCTCGTAGGGTTTGGTTCGACCGGCGGTCCTCCGATGCTGCCCGTCCTCTACAACAACTTGAAACGCATCGTGCAGACCGACGACTACGTGACGATCCTGGTCAAGATGAACCACGACGCCCGGATCATCAGAATGAACCAGGCCCACAACCCTCCCGAAATCCGGAGCTGGCTTGGTGACTCGGTCGGACACTGGGAAGGTGACACGCTGCTCGTCGACACGACCAACTTCACCGATACGCCTGCTCTGGCCGGAGCATCTCGCAATCTCCACGTGGTCGAGCGCTTTACGCGCCTCGGTCCGGACGCGCTGCGATACCAGTTCACCGTCGATGACCCTTCCGTCTGGACTGCGTCATGGGGTGGCAAGTATCTTTGGCCGACCATCGATGATCGGGTCTACGAGTATGCGTGTCACGAGGCCAACTACTCTCTGGGCGGCATCTTGCGCGGCGCGCGCCTGCTCGAGGCCGAGGCGCGGGGGGAACTGAAGTAGCGAGCTCGCTGCGACCCTCCCGCGCAATCGTGCAGGTTCCGAGTGCGTTCTCGCTGATCCGTCAGTTCTCGCGCAGATACGAGCCGTCGCCCAGACGACGGAAAGGCCCGCCGTCGATCGAGAACTCATCGGTGACTGAGAACGAGCTGTCCGAGATGATGCGTATCATTCGCTCCAGGACATAGACGCGCCCCTCTGCCTCGACCGGAGCGGTCAAGAACGTGATGCCGATCGGACTGGTCCAGTTGCCGAGGCTGAGCAGGGTCTGGCCGTCGGATAACTGCTCCTGCCACACCACGGTCTCGGTGTCAGCGTCGAAACCGATCGTCCATGTCTCGGCGTAGGCCTCGCCGAAGACCTCGCCGTTGACCCTGGCGTGCACGAACGGGCCGTCTGCGAGGGGGCTGAAACGGACGGTGCCCGCGCGGGTCCCGATGCTCAGCGGAGGAAACTCGCCCCCGGTGTAAGAGAACGCCCACTCCCCGGAGAAATAGCCAATCCGCTGCTCGACCTGGGGCTGAATGACGTCGGTGCGACGGGCCCGCTCAAGCTCGAGCGATACGCCAAACCCGTGAGCGCCCAACGCGACCTGTCCTTCACCCGAGAGCGTGTCATCGGTGCGGGTAAGGTCGTACGCGAACGTCAGCGGCCCAAACTCGCTTTCACTGGCGCCTTCCACCGTGAGGGTCATCTCACTCGCCCGTACGACCCTCAGTCGGATCTCGATACCCGCGCCAAACCCGGTGATCACGCCAGCATATCCGTCATCTGCGGTGGCGATCGTGAGCGTCACATCGGTGCGGTACCCCTCAGGCGATATAAGCTGTCCGCGGTAGGTGCCGGGCCAGCGGTCGAGCTGGGCCTGCACGGGAGAGACAAGCAACAGCGCCGCCCAAAGCACCGTCGACCCGAGCCATCGTGCCATACCGTCGTCCTCCGTCTTCCGGCCGCGCGGGCGGTCCTGGCGGGAATCGACCGTCACTATACGTGGCGCTTCAGGAAGGGCGCAAATGGACACCGTCGCGGCATCTGTGTACGCTCCGGCAGCGAGCTTCTAGAACGGCGACCGAGGCTGGGCGCGCGGTAACTCGCGCGCGGAGGTGTATGACATGCGGGTATCAAAACTGACCGGCGTCTGCGTGTGGCTGCTTGCGGTGGGCGCGTCCGGCGCCGCGGCGGCGGAGAAGGCTCCTGGGACGCCCACGTTTACGAAGGACGTCGCGCCGATCTTGTATGAGAACTGCGTCGCCTGCCATCGGCCGAACCACCTGGCTCCGATGCCGCTCATCACCTATGAGGACGCCCGACCGTGGGCTCGCGCGGTGAAGTCCAAGGTCGTCGCCCGTGAAATGCCTCCCTGGGGCGCCGACTCCAGCGTGCGCGCGTACAAGAACGACACCAGCTTGTCGCAGGATGAAATTGCGACGATAGCGGCCTGGGTCGATGGCGGCGCACCTGAGGGCCACGCCGCCGACTTGCCGGCTGTGCCCGAGTTCACCGAAGGCTGGTCAATCGGTGAGCCCGATCTCGTCTTCACCATGGCTAAGCCATTTTTGGTCCCGGCGGATGGCACGGTCCCCTATTCGTATGTGACCGTCCCGACGAACCTACCGGACGCGACCTGGATCTCGGCCCACGAGTATCGCCCCGGCGATCGTCGCGTGGTGCACCACGTCATCTCGCAGGTTCTGGAGGATGATGGCCAGCGTGCAACGGCGGAGGTCAGACTGCAGCGTGACCGCTCCCGCACCCGGGCGGCGGGCGCCCGGGTCGGCGGATACGTACCCAACCGACTCGGCACGGTCTATGAAGAAGGCGTTGCGGTCCGCCTGCCTGCGGGGGCCGATATCGAGGCCCAGATGCACTACACCACGATCGGTGAAGAGGTGTATGACCAGAGCAGCTGGGGTGTGGTGCTGGCCAAGGATCCCGCCGGCGCGAATGTGCGACGGGCGAACGGCGGTCAAGTGAGAAACCTGAGGTTCGCCATTGAGCCCGGTCACGCCAACTACAGGGTCGCAGCTAGTCGCGAGATCACGGAAGACACGTTTCTCGTGAACATGATGCCGCACATGCACGTGCGCGGGAAGTCCGCCCGCTACGTCGTGAAATACCCGGACGGTAGCGAGGTCGTAGCACTCTCGGTGCCACGCTACGACTTCAACTGGCAGCTGCGTTACGAACTCGAGGAGCCGATCTTCATGCCAAAGGGGTCGATCCTCGAAGCCGAGTTCCACTACGACAACTCGGCAAAAAACCGCTTCAACCCCGATCCTACCCAAACGGTCCAGTGGGGCGACCAGACCTGGGAAGAGATGATGCTCGGCTACTACGGCACCCTCGAGGCGCCGGCTAACGACACCACCCAAGAGCAGGAGTAGCTAGTCCTTACTGGTCTTCTGGAGACAGTACCAAGCGATGAGCCGCGTGCTCGTCAACCGCCCCCCGCGTGAAGAGCAGCGGGAAATACTCTCCGTTTCCAAGATTTTCGACCAGGTTTCCGTAGAACGGGCTCCCGGGCTGGGCCGATTGTCCCGGCGCATTGCTGGCCACGGAACGGTCTGGGTCGGCGAGGTCGATGATCCGCCGGAAGTTGGCGCCGGTCGCGTTCACCGAACCGAACCCGCCCGGCCGCTCGACAGACGGCAAATCGTAGGCCGACGACAGCATGTGAGGCAGGTGACTGGCGTGGAGTCGTCCGTGCCGCCATTCGCTCCGGTCGGCGCCCAACTCGACGGTCAGGCGGCCCAACGCGAGCGTCAGGCCGTTCTCGATGACGACCTGGCGTTGGTCCGTATCCATCGCCGTCATCGACGTCGGCCAGTCCTCAACCAATCGTCGCACTTCGTCCTGCCAGCGAACATAGACTGCGCCCGCCGTACTCTCTCGCGACAATGTCCCGTCCCAATCGGCGAGGAGACTTCGCGCCCATTCGACCTCCGGATCGTCCGAGGTCCATCCTTGAAACGACGGAATGTCCCGCTCGGCGGCCAGCAGATGAGCGTCGTGCTGAATCCGCTGATGGTCGTCGACCGACAACGATTCCCCCGACCCCAAGATTTGATGGAGACGCGCGATCCGCGCGGTTTCGACGCCTCGGGACGAGTGGTAGAAGACCGGCCTGCTCTCCTCGTCATAGCCGGGTGGATGGACGTTGTTGTTGGCGGTCGCAATGTATCCCCGCTCGGGATTGAACTCGCGAGGGAGGTCGGTTCTGAACGCTTGCCACTCGTAGTCGCCCGTGCCAGGCACCGGCAACCGGCCGTTCCAGCCCTCTCGGTCAGGGGTCAGCCCTGTCACCTGGAGCGCAATGTTGCCGTCAACGTCGCCGCAGATGAGGCTATGCGTTGGCACCAGCCAGTGCATCGCGCGCTCAAAGAAATCGTCGCAGCTTGTAGCCTGGGCTAGCTGAAAGCTGCCCTTGTAGGCAGCGGTTCCCGGTTCCTGCACCACGGACCGCACCGCGTACGCTCGTCGGTGTTCCTGGTCTTCGTAGAAGACGGGACCATGCCGACTGAACTTCAGTGTCACCTTTTCTGGAGCCTGCCCCTTGACCGGAATCTCTTCCTCGATGACCCGAAGCGGCTCCCATCCGTCCTGCCACCGCACCAGGTTCGGCTCGTCAGGATGCATTTCCTCCACATAGACATCCACCATGTCCGTGCCCGCAAAAGTAAAGCCCCACGCCATCCGCTCGTTGCTCCCGGCATCGACCCCGGCAAACGGCGGCTCGCCCCCGCCGATGACATTCCATCCGGGCGCAACGAGATGCACAAAATAGCGTAGCGCCGGCATCTCGATACGCCGGTGGGGATCGTTCGCAAGGATCGGCGCGCCGGTCGACGACCGCGCCGCGCTCATCACCCAGTTGTTGCTCCCTTCGGTTGCGATCTCACCCGGCGCGACCTGGGTCGTTTCCAGAGCGGGGGTCGACAGGAGAGAACGATACGGTTCGACGATCTCTAGGGGTGGAAGCCTCCCGGCAACGAACGGGTCGTTGTCGCCGGCACGCATGACGGTGAGAATATCCTCGGGAATGATGCTCACATCGAGACCCTCGGGTATCACGAGCTCGTCCCAGGGGTCCGGGGCGGCGCGTCGATTTGCCTCCTCGACGCCATCGGCAGCGACCGCCAACGCCAGCTGTATCTCATTGATCGCATGTCCACGGACGCTGGGTACGGCGAGCGCCGCCCAACGAAGGACCACCGTCTCCGCGGTCCATGGGTCCGGAACAACCCCCGTGAGTTTGAATTCGACGGGGAGGTTATCGCGATGCTGATCAATAAAGGTGTTCACCCCGTTGGCATGCGCGGTGAAGAGACGCTCGGCGTCAGGGTGATAACTCGACCAGTCCTCTTCTCCTCGAAACAACATGAGCCGGGTGCGCCGATCGTAGTCGAGTGCCTCTGGCCCAAAGATTTCGGCCAGACGGCCTTCATGCCAGCGGCGCCACATCTCCATCTGCCAAAGTCGGTCCTGCGCCATCACGTAGCCCTGCGCAAAGAAAAGATCGTCGTCGTTTTGGGCGTAGATATGCGGGACGCCCCATTCGTCGCGGATGACTTCGACGGTATCCCGAAGACCGGGTACTTCGAGATCGCCGTCGATTCGCGCGAGTGACACGCGGGCAAGCTCGTCGAGTGAGTCGGGTGAATCCCACGTGGGTGCGGCGCAACCGCCAATAACGGCTACGAGCACGACGAGGGCCCACCGGTCTGACTGTCTGAAGACGGACATAAAACCTCCAACACCGCACTCTGGTTCGCGGCGAAGCGTCTGGCGCATGATACCGGCAACCGCCCGTCTACGCGCCCGTCTGATGCGGACGGCCACGAACGGTCGCCTTTTGCCGGAGGTCCACTCCGCGCGGAAGTCTATCGGTATAATCGGTGATCGTCGTTCCGTGCTCTCGCGCGCCTCGGTCACCCAAGAAGCAAAGGATCATTCGACAATGTTTTTCTACCGTCATACCGTTGCGGTCGCGTGTGTCGTCACCGGACTGCTCGCGCCGACCCTCCACGCCGAAGTCGCTTCAGTCGCCGTCACTGAGCGTCATCTCATAGAAGACGGACGCCTGTTTGGCAGCTACGGTGCCTACGAAGAGATCGTCGGGAGAGTGACCTTTGCCGTCGACCCGGACAATCCGTTGAATCAGGTCATTGTCGGTCTGGATCGTGCTCCGCGAAACGCCGACGGAATGGTTGAAGCAACCGCCGACCTGGTGATTCTTGCCCCGGCCGACCGAGAGCGCGGGAACGGCGTGGCACTCGTCGATATCTCAAACCGGGGGCGACGAAGTGCGCTGGCATTCAACCGCGGCGGTGAAGGACCGTACGGGGATGGATTCTTGATGCAGCAGGGATACACCGTGGTCTGGGTGGGATGGGAGTTCGACGTCCAACCGAATCGAGGTGCGATCCGGATCGAGGTGCCATCGGTAGACGGTTTTCCCGTGGGTGGCCTCGGCTTCGCCGCTGTCCGTGACACCGCGTCTTGGATACGACACGGTCTCCCCGCTGACACCGCACCCGACCCGCTTGTCACAGCCGAGCACACCCTATCGTTTGGCTCCTCGCAGAGTGGCCGCTTTCTCCGCACGTTCCTGTATCTTGGATTCAATACTGACGAATCGGGACGGCAGGTCTTCGACGGTATGATCCCGCACATTGCCGGAGCCTCCCGACTCGACCTCAATCAACCCGGCGCCACGCCCATCTCCCTCGGTATGTTTGATGCCACCTCCTTCCCGTTCGCGGACGCCGCACTCCGTGACCCCGTGACGGGCGTCTTGGACGGCACGTTGGGGAACGACCGGAGCCGCGAGCGGCAGCCCTACATCTTCTACACAAACACTGGTGTCGAATACTGGGGCGGAGGCCGCGTCGCATCCTTGGTCCACTCGACACCGGACGGCGCCAATGATCTGGATCTGCAGGACAACGTCCGCTTCTATTTCCTGGCCGGAACCCAGCATGGGCCGGGCGCATTTCCCCCGCCACCGGGGCGCAATCGCCAGGAGATGGGGAATCCGACAGACTACTGGTGGCACATGCGCGCGCTACTCGGTGCCCTCACCGACTGGGTCGTCGATGGAGTCGAACCGCCGCCAAGTCGGCATCCTCGCTTCGCCCACGGAGACCTTGTGCCACCCTCCGAGGTCGACTTCCCGGCAATCCCGGACGTCAGATCCCCCCACGATCGCACCGCGGGGACACGCATGCCGAATCCTTGGTTGAATAACAACAGCGACGGCGGGGAAGCGCTTCCAATGCTTGTGCCAAAGGTTGATGCCGACGGCAACGAAACCTCTGGCATTCGACACCCCGAAGTCGAGGTGCCTCTGGCGACCTACACCGGCTGGAACTTTACTGACGCCGACCACGGCGACCCTGACACGCTGGTGTCATTGGCCGGCTCCTACATCCCGTTCTCGACCACCGAGGCCCAGCGCCAAGCAACCAAGGACCCCCGGCCGTCGATCGAAGAGCGCTATGCGTCACGTAGTGACTTCCTCACTCGCGTCGAGGCCGCCGGACGTGACCTCATCGCAGAGCGGTATCTTCGACAGGACGACTTGGCGCAGATTCTCGAACGGGCTGCCCAGCACTGGGACCTCCTCATGGGAAGTCACTAAACCAACCGGCCGTCAGTTCAGAACGGAGATTCCCTATGGCCCAGAGGCGCTTTCGTATTGGCGCGATTCACGCACTCATGAACGCCATTCCGACAACCCAGACGGCGTTTGATCGAGGATGGACGACCGCCGACGTGGCCCACCTGCTCGACGGGTCGCTCTATCTCGATCGGAGTCAAGGTAGCGCGGATGACGTCGAGCTGTCGTCCCGAATTCAGCGGCTCGTCGCCTACAGCGCGAGCACCGGCGCCGAAGGAATCATCGTGACGGGATCGTTCTTTGGTGAATTCGTGAAACAAGCCCGCGTCGGCATGACGATCCCGGTTGCCACGTCTTTCGATGGCATCATCGAGCGTGCGCTCGCGCTCGACCAGCCGTTGCACGTGCTCGCCACGGCACCAGACTCTGTCACGCTTCTGTCAGAAGAGCTTGAACGAGCGGCCGCCGAGCAGTCCCGGCGTCTTCCGTTGTCCGGTCAGGCGGTGGGCGGCGCGATGGATGCACTAATTTCTGGCGAGGGTGAGCGACACGATGACCTCGTACTCGAGGCTGTGCAAAGCGTAGAACCCGGGACGGCCATCCTCTTTGCGCAGTTCTCGATGGAACGGATCCTGCCGCGTAGCGCAGCGGCTCACGCAGAGCCGGTTATAGGTCCAGCCAGCGAGGGTGTAGCCCGACTCCGTCGGCTGATCACGGAGAATTAGCGATTGAACGCGTCTTCTTCCTCTCGAGCAGCTCGAACGCCCATTCATCGCCAGCTCGCAGGGCGGCTAGCAACGCCGCCTCGTCCCGGTGCGAGATGGTGTCGCTTCTATCGTCGCTCATCGGTCCGGCGGGCGCATTGGGCCGCCCATGCAATCCGCGCGCGCCATAATAGAGCCCGTGGTCATCCTGTGGCGACCTCGGCCGAAACCAAATGCCACCGTCGGCATCCAAAGAGATAGAACCAATGTGCTGCGTCCGAGACTCATGCCACACAGATACGAGTGGACTTGTCGCGGAGGCCAGGAAACACACGGAGACTTCATGACCAGACGGAATTTTTTTACGACGTTTGTGGGCGCGGTCCTCACGTCCGTAGTTGCCACGGCGCGGCGAACAGGTGAAGGGATCAAAGCCTTGGACAAGCCACTCTCCGAGTGGCGCGAGCTATTGTCGAACGCGGCATACGACGTCCTCTTTGAAGACCGTACAGAGCGACCGTGGAGCAGCTCGCTTAACGACGAGAAACGAGCCGGATCCTTCCTCTGCGCTGCGTGCTATCTGCCACTCTTCGAGGCGTCGGCGAAGTATGACAGCGGCACCGGTTGGCCAAGCTTCTACCAAGCAATCGACGGGCGACTCGAGACAAAGCGAGATTGGAAACTCATCATCCCGCGCACCGAGTATCACTGCGTCCGCTGCCAGGGACATCAAGGGCATCTCTTCAAGGATGGTCCCCGTCCCACGGGCCAGCGGTGGTGCAACAACGGCGTAGCACTTCGTTTCGTGCCTGAGGGTGAGACACTACCAGCCCTGCGATCGTAGATGCCCAGGATTCCCATCCTGGCTACCCTTACTATTTCTTCGCTAGCGTGCTCTCTCCCCAGCTCACGCTCAGAAACTGGTCGCTCGGCGCTGTCACGACTACGGGCTGACTCACCGCGAACCGGTCGTCGGGACCGTCATAGTCACGGACGACAAGTACAGCGTTCACGCCGCTGATGCCGTATGTCCCTTCGCCCTCGCCCTCTGCGTCCTCGAACTCGAACCCACCGTCGGCGCCAAACTTGATCATGGGGATACCGCCGTCTGCCTCAAACTCAGTGTCGCCGCGAAAGCGACCGCCGGAAGGCAATACGTCGAGCTCGACCTCAAGCGGACGATTGTCGCTCAGCTGCCGAACGTTAACCGCGGTTCGAATTGGCTGATACCCATCCCCGTGGACTTCGACCTCCCATTGCCCCGACCGGAGCCCGACAAAGGCGAATGCGCCGTCGTCGTCCGTCGTGGTTTCCTGACGCCCCCCGGTTGTGCCTTCGCTCGGCTCGACCAACACAAGGGCGCCGACGACCGGGTTCTCCCACTTATCGGTGAACTTTCCGGTGAAACGACCCTGAGCGTGGGGGGTGGTGACACTTCCGGCGATTGCCAAAATGACGATGGTGACGATAGACAGTGGGCGTTCAAATGCGGGCATCGTGTTGTCCCCTTTCCATAACCGCCGGCTGCGACCAGTCCAGCAGATCGCAGCCGAGGTCCGTTCCACCGGACAATGACGTCGTATTGTGCGGACGAATTCGATTGACCGTATCACCAACGGCGAGCGCCCACAACCATCTCCCTCGACAAAGGCGACGACGACCTGCTCAAACTGGGTGCCTGCGTCCCTCGCTGTTTGATCAGGCCGCCAATCGTTGCTCGTGCGGCCACGAGACCGTCCGTGGGCGGCACGGTGGGGCCAGTGTCGGCAAGTCGGCTCGCGGCGACTATAATCACGCTGCGCCGCCGGCGCGCGAGAGATCATTGCGCCATCCGTGTGCTATCGAACGTGCCTTCACGATCCCATAGCTTTCTCGTTTGGTTCTGCCTGTGGGCGCTCGTTCCTAGTCCCACTTCAGGTCAGCCGCTGGGCGGCCCCAGACCAGCGGCGCTCGTCGCGAGCGAGTTTGGGCTGCTGACCGGTCTCCGCACCGGACTCGACATTAGGTCTCTCGGTGGCGCCGCGGCCGACCAGGCATTTGACTGGGACGTGGACATGATTATCGATTTAGATCTTGTCGATCTGGGCTTTGTGCGGAGCAACCTGTTTATCGGGTACGAACAGATGGTGGGAGGGCAAAAACGGAACATCGATCCCAATCAGAACAGCTACGCGATCGACGGGTCGCTATTTTTCCCTCTCCCGCGCGGAGAAGTGGGCGCGTTCTTTCATCATATTTCCCGACATCTGGTAGATCGGGCCACCGAGGAGAGCATCTCTTGGAACATGGTGGGCGGGTCGTATACCGAGCGAGCGATCGCCGCACAGGTCGAGCTCGAAGCTGGTATCCGCGGGATGTTCACCGTGGAACGCGCAGGCGTCGACTATCGGGGACAAGTAGAGGCCCACGTCAGCGCCATACGACCATTGAATGACCGCGTCGCGGTGGTCGGCCGCGCCGAAGGTGTTGTCGTTCCGGTCGACCGCCTCATGTTTGGACGAACGACGCAGCGCGGCGGACGGCTCGAGGGTGGCCTTCGCTTTTATGGGAACATCGCGTCGGTCGACGCGTTCGTGGGGTGGGAACAGCGGATCGACGCATCGTTCGGTAAGGTCGACACGCTCCGCTGGGTCACGACAGGTCTGCGCGTAGTCGCCGCGGTGCCGTAGTCGCCTGTAACCGTAGTGTCTTGCACAAGTCCCGGGGCACTAGCCGCCCTGAACTGGACTGTCGCGGCGAAACGTTTAGTAGTTGGTCCGAGCCGCGTGGCCGCGCCGGCCACGCGCAAAGTGCCACGAGACAAGCGCCGCCGAGGGCAAACAAAAAGTGAATTACGGAGTTCCGGGACCGTCGCGAACGACCGCAAAGTCGGCCGTCCATTCGTGGGGCCCCCAGTGGACCACGAGACGGCCGGAGGCTGGGCCCAGCGGCACGACGGCAATGGCCAACGGCCGAAACGCTCCGTCACCACGAACGTAAGACACGTCAAACTCCGCCGCGTCGAACTCCGCGTTGTATTGCGTGCCCCAAGAGTCCGCTTCGTCGTTGAAGACAAAGCGCCAGCCCGACGCGACTCTGCGCAGCCAGATCCCGTAGGCGCCTGCAAACCCTGGGGCGAGGTTCCCGGTCGGTATATCGGTTGTATCAAACCGCAGGTCGACGTCGGTCTTGATTCGTAGAACCGGTGACCGAATGAGCTGCACGATCTCGCCATCCGCTACGTCGGCGAGACGTCCGTAGTCCTCATCCTCGACATCGATGCTCTTCCAGAACAACGTCCGAATCTCGGCGCCGTCAGAAAAAATCGCAAGACTCTCATTGCGTTCTGCCAGCGTTGTGCCCCGCGCAAACGCGGTCGTATCGGTGTCCGACTCGCGTTCCTGACCGCGGCCAGACACACGCTCTCGGGGCGGCGCCGGCGGCAACTCGTCAAACCGGAAGTCAGTGCTCCACACATGACTCCCCCACCGCAATGACAACTTCCCGGCCTCTGCGGCAGTCGGACGAAGGGATGCACTTAGCTGTGGCGCCGGTGCGTCATTCGTCTCTCGGGCCCGATAGGCAAGCGGGATGACGTAGATACTGGCGTTGGACATGTCGCCGGCATCCTCAGATGGGTCGTCAACCCGAGCCGAAAGCTCCCAGCCGTCAGGCCTTCGGTTCAGCCACAGGTCGTAGATGGAAGTCGTAGCCGGGGACTCCTCGGCGCTCTCGCCGTCTCGCTCGCGCTGCTCCAAGGAGACCGGATCACTTTCCAGAGTCGGGACGATGGAACCGAGACGCAGTGCCCGGTGGCCCGTGAGCGTACCGACCTGAACCTCGGCGCCGACCGTCCCTGCCAAGAGCGACCGATACGACGGGTCATCCACCGACAGGTCTGGAGGGTATCCGAAGTCGATTTCCTGGCCCTCCAAGGTCAGCATCACGTGAATGAGGCCGTCTGGAGCCGCCTCGGTTATCTCAGTTGACGTTTGGGCACGAGCCGAGGCCGAGAGGAGAAACGATGAGAGCAGAACGACCGCAACGGTAATTCGAAAGCGCATAGACATGAGAAGGGGCACAAAAATAAGAGGGCGGGGTTTAGACATCTAAACCCCGCCCTCAGAGACACATCGAGTCGACCGCGGTACCGCACGACTCCGATTAACTAGTTGTTGTCAGTCAACGACACATCGGCATCAGGCACCTCGGCGTAGCCGATGAACCCCAGGGACATTTCGTCGTCTGTGCGCGGGCCGTATCCCACAAAACGCTCGGAATTGAACGACTTCCTCGCGGCACGTTCTGGCGTGTTGTCATACCAGAAATCGACATCGATCCGGGTGCCCTTCGGGAGCAGCTTTGGCTCGGCATACTTATATGTGACCTGCCACCCCTGATCGTATTCCGGTATGTCGAGCATCAGTTCCTGCGTGCCATCCGGATAGAACGCGGTGTATCTGGCGGCGCTGGCGCGGGTGTGCGCATGTGGCCACAGGGTCAACACATAGGTGTCTTTTTCGAGGACCCGCGACGACCCGACACGATAGTTCGGATGGTTTGGCGGAATTTCGAACCCGCGATTGTAGAGCGAATCGTTCACGACCGTGTAGGTCGGCGGCTCTTTCGAGAAAAAGAGACCGATTTCCGGTGAACTCCACTCGCCAGAACCAGCTGCCGGCTCTTTGTGGTAGTGCATGTTGAACGACAGGGTCGAACCCTTCTCGAGACGCACGCCAAATCCCTCCGGCAGCATTCCGGACTCACCACCCTCTGCAACACAACTCAACAGCTGACTGCCTTCGACGTCAGCGCCCTCTTCCTCAACGACGGAGCCATCGGGGGGAGTATAGGCACCCGGAGACAGCACCGATGAGCACATGTGATGGGTGATTCGGTTGTCGCCAGTCCTCAGCTCCCACCCACGCAACCAGACGTCTTCGGGGAGGTCAGCTTCGGCCAGCTTCTTGTAAAACTGGATATTGAGGTCATAGACGTCGTCGCCGACAAAATACGGCTCCGGCATCTGGACGACAAAGTCGGGGGTACCGTATGTCCAGCCGTCGTTGGCCTGCTCTGCCCACTGTCTAGCCGGTGGCGCATCCGCCATGTCTCCGGCCGGCGCGCCGGCGTCGACCCAGTTCACGATGGTGTCGATCTCGGCGTCCGTCAGATGCCGCTCATTCGAAAACACGCCGGTCGGCGCGGTCGCGAACCACGGGGGCATCTCGCGGGAAGCCACCTTTCGGGCGATTGAGCGCGCCCAGGGTCGGGTTTCCTGGTAGTCCGAGAACGACATCGGAGCCACCATACCGCTGATGTTCTGACCAGACTCCCGGTGACAGGTCTGGCAGTTCTCCTGCATGATCGGCAGAACATCCTTGTAATAGGTGAGGCCGGCCTCAGCCTCCTCAGTGGCCGCGACGACAGGCGCGGCAAATGCCGCCGCCATCCCGACGACGAGGGCAAGCACAATCATGCGAGATGTTGTCATTTAGAAATCTCCTGCGTTCAGTCGCGCCCAGAATCCAGTCAAATGTCCCCAGGCGGTCTGCGGACCGACCGACGCTCTGTCACGTTGTAACACAGCCCAGTGACCGACCGCAACCCATTAACCTCTGTCCCCGACTGGCCATCTGATGTTTTCGTGACTCCCTCGCTGGGGTCGCTGCGCGAATCGCACGACCCTAGACCTCACCTTCGAGCAGGCTGACGGTCCGTGAGAATAACGTCGGGCCAAGCTCGGGTCGCCACACTCCACTAGCCGGCAAGCAGTTCTCGCAGCGCCGCCACGACGGCGTCGGGGCGTTGGGCCGGCAAGTCGTGCCCGGCCTCCTCCACTATCCGTCGGGCCACCAAGGATGGGAACCGTTCACGGTCCGCAGTAGGGTCAGGCGACGGGCGACCAAAGCCACTGGCGTCCCCGCGTAGCACGATGGCCGGCACCGTCACAGGCGGACGCTCCGCGAGATCTCGCTCAACATCCATGAAGCGGCGCTCTCCGGGCGCGTTGCCGTGCCGATGCCGATACGAGTGGATCACGACGTCGACAAAGTCGGGGTTGTCAAAAGAGACCGCGCTACGCTCGTAGATCTCGTCAGTAAACTGGTAGCCCGGTGACCATGTGCTCCAAAGATAGCGACAGATGTCGCGACGATTGGCCTCGAGACCGACTCGCCCGCGCTCGGTGTTGAAATACCACTGATACCAGAGCCTGGCCTCCGCGGCGGCGGACGCCGGTGGGGATGGCGTCACGGTGTTCTGAACGGAGTAGCCGTTGACGGCAACCTGCGCGCGCACCCGTTCGGGGTGACGAATCGACGTGATACACGCCGCCCGGTTTCCCCAATCAAAACCGGCGAGCGCGAACCGATCCAGACCGAGCGCATCGGCAAAGTCGACGACATCCTGCGCGATAGCAGCCTGTTCGGCCATTCGGGGCGCAGACGGATCGCGGAAACGCGTGGGACCATACCCACGGAGATACGGGACAAGCACGCGATATCCTGCATCCGCGAGCGGGGCACGTGTGCCGTCCCACGCTCTCACATCGTAAGGAAACCCATGTAGCAAAATAATGGGAAACCCGGTCTCGGCACCGCTTTGTTCATACGCGATCTCGAGCACCGAGGTCTCGGCGCGTCTGATGGTCGACGGCGGCTCCGGTTGCGCGCGTTCCACCCCCAGCGCGCCACGTGCCCCGCCGGCCAGCGCGGCAACTCCGACCGCACCCGTTGTTTTCAAAAATTCTCGTCGACGTTGAGCCATCGCCTCACCTCCGGGCAGTCATGATGCCAGGTCGGAGCCATCGTCACAACCCGCTTGACGGCGTGACGACGGAACAGGAGCGTGGAGCCGGGCCTGCTCTACTACGACCGGGTCAGCAGCCGGGTGGAGCTCGCCGGAGAATTTCGAGTGTGGCAGCCGGTCGATGGATCGTCAGCGCTCGGCTTGCCGGACGAGGTGTTCTCATACCGCGCACAACGGACGATTTTGCTTCGACGATTGTCCGCTACGGTGTCGGTCTGAGTTACCGGCTCATCCCTCGCGCGCCCGTCCCGGTGACGCCTGTCGTCGAGCTTGTGGGATGGTTGCTTTCGGGCGGATTCGCTGCCGCCTCTCTGACGGGGAGGGCGGCCGAAGGCCACCTCCGGTTCGAAGACGCCTCTGCTGATCCAATCGTCAACCTAAAGATCGGGGTGCGTCTCGACGCCGGCCAATCGGGGAGCTCTCAGTTGCAGAACTGTCCCTGGGAGAGGACCAACGGCGGTGCGCTAGTCACGGAGTTGAGCCTGCGTCTTCACCCACTCGGCGGCCGCCCGATGCGTACCGAACCAGACGCCAGGTTTTGACTGAATGTGCTCGATGAGTTCCCGCAGAATGACGATACGGGAGCGGTGTCCGATGACGTGCGGGTGCATTGTCAGCAAGAACATGGTGCCCTCGGCATACGCCACGTCGAACTCATCCTTATATACCTGCAACACGTCACGGGGATTCGCGTAGCGCTGACCAAGAGGATCCAACAGCGGCGCGTCATCGAGAATCCAATCGACCGGGAGCTCTACAAGACCGGTCGGCGTGCCGGCGGCGTTGATCTCATACGGTCGGTCGTCGGCCATCAATGACGAGTCGTAGAGAAAACCCATCTCCAGCAGCAGATCGAGGGTTGCGTCGCTAAAGTTCCAGGACGGTGCCCGATAGCCAACTGGTCGCTCACCGATAAGGGTGGTCATCCGCTCTACCGCCATCTTCAGCAGTCGTTCTTCCTCTTCCCGTGGCAACGTCGCGTTGCGTTCGTGGATCCACCCGTGGATACCAATCTCGTGGCGACCGGAAGACTGGATGACATCGATCTGGGACGGTGCCAACGAAAAACTTATGGCTGGCCCAAAAAAAGACGCGGGAATCTCGTGTTCGTCAAGAAGATTGACGACACGCCCCAAAGCCACCCGAGACCCATATTCACCACGCGACAGACTTCCCACACTGGTGTCACCACTGCGCAATGAAATTGTCTCGTTGTCGACATCAAACGACAGCAGCACGGCCACGCGATTTCCCCCCGGCCATGAGTCTGGATTGAGCGACCGACCCGCACGCACGCGCTGGACCACCTCGAAGACCCGTTCCTCGGACCAGCGCCACGACGGTGAGTCATCTTGCGCAAACGCATCGAGCCCACCCGCCGTCAGCGCGAACATTGCGGTAAAAAGAGCGCACAGCGTCGCGCGACCCTCGCGGCGCCCTCTCGTTATCTTGGTTTTCATCTTTATCACCACTTTCGATTTCTCGACGTTCAGTGTTGTGCGGAGAGAGACAGGAGCGTGCGCCGTACCAGGTTCTTCGTCAGCGTCACCTTGTAGGCGTTCTTGGAGAGTGGCTGGGCGCCGTCCACGGCCAGACGACCAGCTTCGTTGGCCAGCGCGGCGGTCATATACTGACCGCGGAGCAGATCGTCGACTCGGGGTACCGACCAGGGGATGGGCGCGACACCGCCAAGCACGACGCGCGCCGTGCGAACACGGTCACCATCCATCGTCAGCACCGCCGCGACACTCACGACGGCGTGCGTCCACGCCTCTCGGTCAAGCACTTTCGCATAGGTGCTGCGACGCGCAGCGGCCGGGGGGAGGGTAATGCCGACGAGCACCTCTCCAACCTCGAGCACATTCTCGCGAGCCAAATCGGCGCGGGGCAAGGTAAAGAAATCCGCCGCCGCAACCGTTCGCTCCCCGTCTGGTCCGACCACACGAAACCTGGCATCGAGCGCAACCAACGCAGGTGCGGTATCGGACGGGTGAACAATGAAGCTTGGGCCACCGCCAAGGATCGCATTGAACTGATTTTCGCCAACCCGAGAGAAACACCGGTTGCCGCCGTGCTTGTAGCAGGGAAACTTCTGGCGAAAATACCAGCACCACGGACGCTGACAGATATTCCCGGCCACAGTCCCGACGTTTCGTATCTGAGGGGTGGCGGCCGACTTCGCGGCCTCGGCCAGTACCGGATATCGGTCGACGACGATCGGGTGGAGGCTGAGCTGGGTGAGTGTGACGAGACCGCCAATCCGAACCTCGGCGTCCTCTGTCGTGTCGACGGCGACCGACTCGATAGCAGCGAGGCCCTCGTCACCCTCGATGGCCCGCAGGTTGACCAGAACATCAGGCGTCACCAGGTCATCCTTGAGCATGCCCAGTAAGTCGCTGCCGCCACCAACCGCCGACGCCGACGCCCCCTCCGTATGCAACCGGTCTACGGCTTCGGCAAGACTCTGCGGGTTCACGCTCACGAGACGCCTCACGCCAGCACCTCGATCACGCGGTCCCGAGTCATCGGCAGCTCTCGAATGCGTCGTCCGGTCGCGTTAAAAAAGGCGTTCCCGATAGCGGCCACGACGGGGATGACGGGCGGCTCGCCGACGTTCTTGGCGCCGTAGGGTCCAAAGGGGTCGTTGGGTTCGATAAAACGCACCTCTATCTCGGGGGCATCCAGATGGGTCATCACTTTGGCGCCGTAATATCCCGGGTTGACCGGAATCCCCGTAGCCCGGTCGTAGACCAGCTCTTCGTGTAGCGCCATCCCGATGCCCATCGTGACACCGCCCTTTACTTGGCTTTCCGCGGTGAGAGGATTGATGATGCGACCGCTCTCGTGCATCGCTACATAGCGCGCCACGCGAATGTCGCCGAGGTCCACATCGACCTCGACCTCCACAAAGTGAGCGGCCGACGCGTAGCGGACAACCCCTTCCGTGACAGGCGCTGGCGTCGCTTGGGAGATAAATGTTCGGCCGGCCAACAAACCGTTCGCGGCGATGATCTGACGCTTCAGGTCCGCAGCGGCTTCGACAATGGCTTGGCCGGTGTGGGTGGTGGTCCGGCTTCCCGACTCACCGACCGAATAGGGGCAGCGATCCGTGTCGCCCCACACGACCGTGACATCGGAGAGTGGCATTCCCATGGCTTCGGCGGCCAGCTGAGCCATGGCCGTCTTGGCGCCGGTCCCAATGTCGGTCACCCCGATATGCAACCACAGACGCCCTTGCTCGAAACGCAGCACGGCGCTGCTCCGACCCAGACGCGCCGCAAACATCCCCATCGCCATCCCCACGCCACGTCGACGTCTACCAGTCCTCGTCCCGGCCCTCTGCCACCGACTAGGCCAGTCAAAGTGCTGAGCCCCTTCGACGATGCACTCGGGAAGCGCCCAGCTTGAATACGGCGTCTCGTCGAGATACTCCCGCGTCACGTTCCGCAGATGAAAATCGACCGGGTCGATCGAAAGGTCGTGCGCCAGCTGGTCCATCACCGACTCGATGCCCCATACCCCTTGTGGATAGGACGGTCCTCGAAAATTCGCGGCGACAGCCATATTCGTATAAACGGGCGACACCTCGCTCTGAACGTTCGGACAGCGAAACAGCTCGACCCCCGAGATACCACCGCTACTTTTTCGATGCGGTCCCATACCGCTGTAGCCGCGCAGCTGGATCGCCTGGAGCGTGCCGTCACGACTGGCCCCAACCTTGTAGTGCTGGGTGGTCGGCCAGCGCCCATGCACCCCAAGAAAGTCATCCTTTCGCGTTAGCTCGAGCTTGACCGGACGCTGTGTGTCCCGGGCCAGCAACGCGGCGATGAGATCTGCGTCCTGGCATTGGTTCTTATTGCCAAACCCCCCACCCATATACTCGCAGATGACCCGCACCTGCTCCGGATGAAGGTCAAGATCTCGCGCCAGGTCCGCGCGGCAGTTGGCAATGCCTTGGGTGGGCGTCCACAGCGTGAGCTCGTCGGCCACCCATCGCGCCACCGCCACCCGCGGCTCCATCTGCGCGTTACTGTGATGTTTAGAGACATACGTCTCTTCGACGATGACATCCGCGGCAGCAAACCCCGTATCGATTTCTCCCCGTTGATATCGCTCGGGAGCTCGCTCGCCGTCGCGACGCGGGGACAGGTTTCCGCCCGGTTGTATCTCGACGCTACGAGGGTCGAGCGCCGCCTCTTGGTCGAGCACAAAATCCAACGGGTCGTAGTCGACGTCGATCAGACGCAACGCCTCTTCGGCGGTGTGACGATCATTCGCCGCCACCGCGGCCACGGGGTCGCCGACAAACCGGACCGGATCGTTGAATAGATATCGGGGGTTGCGCGAATCCCCGCTTCCCCACCGCGTCTCACAATTGTCACGGGTCAGCACCGCGTGGACACCGGGAAGGGCCAGGGCTCGTCTGGTGTCGACCCGCGTGACCCGTGCATGCGGATAGGGACTCCGCAACACTCGGGCGTGCAGCATGTTGGTGAACTTGACGTCGCCGGTATAGGTAGCCCTCCCGCTTACCCGTTCCCGCGCGTCGACTCGGGGCTCTGCCTCTCCCACGGTGTCCAGCCGCGGAAGATCGCCGCGGGTAGCCCTCATCGGAGCCCTCGACATCACCGCCGCCACATAGCGGTTGTAGTTCGAGCACCGACAAATATTGCCCACCATCCCTTCGCGTACGTCTTGCTCTGTCGGATCCGGGTGTGCGTTGAGGAGGGCCTTCGCGGACATCAGTTGACCAGATGTACAAAAACCGCACTGTGGACCGTCACCGGCGACAAACGCTTCCTGCAACGGATCCAGCTGGTCGCCGTCCGACAATCCTTCAACCGTGGTCACCCCGCGACCGTGCGCCCACACGGCGAGCTGACTACACGCGTAGACCGGGACTCCGTCCAAGTGGACCGTGCACGCCCCACACTCTCCGCGGTCGCATCCCACCTTTGTACCGGTAAGGTCCAAGTGGTCGCGGAGCACCTCGACCAAAGTCCATCGGTCTTCGACCTCCAGCGTGCGAGCCGCCCCGTTCACCGTAAGAGTGATCGACGTGCGAGGGCCGCCACCATCCGGCCCCCGTGGTTGGCCAGTGGCCACGGCGCGTTCGTGCGACACCGAGACCGCGGCCGTAGCGGCCGCGCTTGATTTCAGAAACGCCCGGCGGTTCACGCTGTCCACGGGCTCATCATAGCCGCTCGTGTCCCGGCCTGAAGCCTCTTGGTGGGCGTGTTGCCAAGTCAGGCAGACACGTGGGTGTGACTCTGGCGCGGCCTGTCCACTGCAAGTTGCTTCATCTTGTGGACGAGCTTCTTGAGTGCCCGGTTGTAGGTCATCCGTGCGGCATCCGCGGAAGACTTTCCAAGCGCATCTGCCATCTCTTTGAACGAGCAGCCCAACTCGAGTCGATACACGACAAGCTCCCTCTCCGACGGACTGAGACCACCGAGAGCTTTTCCGAAAATGTCGGCTCTTTCCTTTTCGACAAGCCTCTCCTCGGGGTCGAGCAAGTCGCCCTCACACTGCTCGGGCAATTCCGGCTCAACGCCTTTTCGTTTAGCGTAGCGCGTCTCGTCGATCACGAGGTTGCGGCACACCGCGTGCAACCAGTTTCGAAAGTCCTCTATCGATTGGTCCTCGAAACGAGGGAGATGTTTCAACGCGCGGATCAGCGCCTCTTGCACCAAGTCTTGTGTGTCAGACCGGCCGCGAACCCACGGCGGCAACCTCCCCCGCCAGGCACGCTTCAGATACGGCCCCATCCTGGCGAGCAGCAGGGAAATCGCGCGAGCGTCACCTCGACTGGCGTAAGGCAGCAGAGTCAGCGTCGAACCGCTGGCCCTCGGCTCCTTGGAGCGCCGCCGGAACGCCATACAGGCGAAGCTCGACCGCGGGTATGAGGATCTGCTTGCGGGCACGATCAGCCAGAACATGTGGACGCGCAACTCTGCGGCGTGGGAGTCTGAGCTCGAGACCATCCGCGACGAACTGAGGCGGCTCGACGAGCAGGCCACCACCGACAACGCCGCGAGCATTTTAGAACTCAGCCAACGGGCCTATTCACTGTATATGAGCCAAGAACGGACCGAACAACGACGGCTCTTGAAGGCCCTGCTATCGAACTGCACCTTAGAGCGCGGAAGTCTCATGCCCACATACAGTAAGCCGTTCGACTTACTGGTCCAAGGGAACGAAACAGGAGAATGGCTGGGAGGCAGGGATTCGAACCCCGATTACACGGTCCAGAGCCGCGTGTCCTACCATTGAACGACCTCCCAGCATAGCGGCCGACAACTGTAGCAACCCGTAATTATAAGCGATGCGGCCGCCCCGTATGCGGGCCAGACGCCACAGCCAATCGTGGGCGGCGCCGCTGGTTTTCCCAAGCCGACGCGACCGTTGATGGTCAGTGCACCCTGAACTTCTGACGCGAGGCGATCTCATCTAACCCCTGACGCGCCAGAGTCTCTGTCTCCGGGTCGGGATCATGCTCGAGCACCTCCACCAGGTGCTGATAGGCCGCGGCGGGCTGGTCAAGCTCGGTGAGCTGCACTAACCCTACGCCAAGATGGGCTTCAGCGGCCATCGGCCCCACCGGGTAGTCACGGAGATGGCGCTGATACACGACCAACGCGGCGTGGTGGTGGCCGTGTCGCACGAGCCAGCTACCCAACGCGATGGAGTCTCTGGGCGCGAGCATGCGTCGAGTGTGTTCGGAGCCCAGCCGAAAATACGCGGGTGCCGCCTCCGCGAGATGGCCCTCAGCCACAAGGCGAGCGACCACATCCCGTGGCGTCTGTCTCGGGGTGGGAGCGGGAGTGGGCCCACGAAATTCGGGGGGACGAGCGACCACCGCCCGATGTCCGGACCACCAGGCCCATCCCAATCCCCCGAGAAACCCCCCGATGTGTGCGCCGTACGCTACGCCGCCGCCGGTCCCCTGCGAAATCAAGAACGGAAAAATATTTTGGAGAACGAGATACACACCGAGCACGATTCGGGCGGGCATCGCAATGACATTCATGATGAACGGGAAAAAGAAGACCCACACTCGAACACGATTTCTTGGAAACCAGAGAAAGTAGAAGCCAAGCACCCCGGAAATCGCGCCGGACGCGCCCACCACGGGGAGCGCCGAATCGAGAGAAAACGCGGTATGGAAGAGGGTCGCCGTCACGCCGGTCAGCAGATACGCGACGAGGTAGGCCCCGGACCCTAAGCGGTGCTCGACATTGTCTCCATAGATCCACAGAAACAGCATGTTCCCTGCAAGGTGCATGAACCCCGCGTGAAGGAACATAGACGTGAGCAGCGCGAGAGCCGACGGCGCCACGGGTCGGAACCCGTAGTCAAAAACGACCAAGTCATATGCACTGATTTGCTGAACGAGATCCGCCGGAGACACCCGCTGCGGGAGCGCATCCATGAGCACGCGAACGTATTCGGCCAACGCCGGATGGTTCAGGTCCACCGGAATATTCAGGGGGAGCGTGACAAGGAGATAGACAGCCACGTTCGCGGCGATCAGTCCGTATGTCACCCACGGCACGCCGCGAGGATTCGGCTCGTCGCCGATCGGAAGAAACATCGATTAACTCCCACGATATCACGCGACTCCCGGTGCTTCTGACTCACACGGTCAGCGCGTCTCTGGGAGCACGAGCGCATCGAGTCGGGCGGCGATCTGATCTCTCACGGTGCGGAACCCATCCAGCTGGTCTTCTTCACTTTCAACCGCGAGCGCCGGATCTGGAAGCGGCCAATGAAGCCGTCGCGACGGGCCCAGAAACACCGGACAAACTTCCTGGGCGCAAAGCGTCACGACCGTGTCGACGGACGCGGCACTAATAGTCTCGACGCTCTTCGACACATGCCCCGAAATATCGATCCCGCACTCCGCCATCACTCGGACGGCGAGTGGGTTCACGGTTCCGGGTTCGGAACCCGCGCTTTGGACGGACATGCGTGCGCCCCAGCGTTGCCGCGCCAGCCCTTCGGCCATCTGACTGCGTGCCGAGTTCGCGACACACAGAAACAAGAGTCCGGTCACGCGTGCTTGGTTCCTCGGATGAAGGCGCTCATATACGCACCGCTCAGCATGGCATCGCTTTCCGGGTCTCCGCAACATTCGGCACCCTCGGTTGGGGCGCCGACATCAAGGATGCGCGTCGGTTCGATTGCCACATTCTGAAACCCTGCGGCCTGGAGACGTTCGAGATAGTCGGTTTCATGAAGCGCACCGGCGATGCACCCGGTCCACAAGTTCATATCCTGCTCGACCGCGGGGTCTACGTCTCGACGTCGCACCACATCCGACACGGCAAGACGACCGCCCGGACGCAAGACTCGATACGCCTCCGAAAGTACCCGATCCTTATCCGCCGACAAGTTGATGACGCAGTTCGAGATGATGACGTCCACGCTGGCGTTGGGCAAGGGAATCGTCTCGATCTCGCCCTGCAAGAACTCGACGTTGGTGACACCAGTCGCGTGTTGGTTGGTGCGAGCGAGCGTCAGCATCTCATCAGTCATATCGAGACCGTAGACAAATCCCTGCGGACCAACGTGTCGCGCCGCGAGCAGCACGTCTATCCCACCGCCCGAGCCCAAGTCGAGCACGGTCTGCCCGACCTCGAGCTCGGCAAGACGAGTGGGATTGCCACACCCGAGCGAGGCGCGCACCGCGTCCTCGGGCAGGCCGTCGGGCTGGCCCGCACTGTAGAGATCAGCCGTGATGACGGACGCGCGCTGGCCGCCGGACGCGTCCTCTTCCGACCCGCAGCAGGAAGTCCGCGTCAGGCTGGCCACCTGCGATGCGATGCGGCCGTATCGCTCTTTGACGACGTCGGCAATAGCCGAAGACTCAGGATGAACGGCTTGGCGACCCTTTTCGATGCTTGCTGACATTTTCTCGACTCCACTTCTCAATCGTTCCGATCGACTGTTGATCGATATATCTGCGTTCGCGAATATATATAATCCAGCTATAGGTAACACCTATATATTCGTCAATGCATATATACCGGTGAAGCAACCCACTCCGGAAGCGATGGAGGCACTCTTGAAGGCTCTTGCCGACCGGACGCGTCTCCGCATCCTGGGTCTGCTCGACAGTGGCGAAGTCTGCGTATGTCACCTGCACACCAGTCTGCGGCTCCCCCAACCAACAGTGTCACGGCATTTGGCGTATTTGAGACGGGCTCAGCTTGTCGCTGCCCGGAAGGAAGGACTCTGGGTACACTATCGACTCGACATGCCATCCGACCGGGTGCTGCGGGCGTTTGTCGAAACCGTCGTTCACGGCACGACCCACCTTTCGACATGGCCGAATGACCGTCGTCGGCTAGAAGAAGCCACCGGGTGCTGCGTCGAGGCCATTCCGTCGGAGAGCGACCTCTCCTGTTGCTCGACATCGTGACCGACAACCCGACTCGGATCATCGTGCTCGCGTTCATTGGGCTGGGAGTGACCGTCTTACCGGCGCGAGCGCTCGAACCGCGGGAACTGGAACCGCGAGGACTCGAACAAAGACAAGGGCCGAGACAGACGGCGGGCGGCGCGCCGATGTCGCGGGGCGCGAGCGCGTTGCGGGTGTTTCTCGACTGCGGACCCTGCGACGACGACTACCTGAGGCGGGAGATTACTTTCGTCGACTACGTTCGAGACCGACCAGACGCCCAAGTCCACGTTCTCGTGACCCGCGAGGGCACCGGTGGAGGGGGCCGGGCCTGGACGCTTAGCTTTTTTGGTCTGGGTCAGTTCGAGGGCCTAGACGACGAGCTTGTGTTCTTCACGACGCAGGACGACACCGACGACGGCGAGCGCCGGGCCCTCGCGCAAACACTACGGCTCGGCCTTGTCCGCTATGCGGCTCAGACCGCGCTCGGACAGGAACTCGTCGTCTCTCAACGACCGGCCGGGCCCTTGGGCGTACGACGGGTCCAAAACGCAACGCCCGAGGACGACCCGTGGAATTTTTGGGTGTTCCGGGCCCGCATGAACATGTTCTTCGATGCCGAAGAGCTCGAAGATACAAAGAGCTTCCGCGGTTCGTTTTCTGGCAACCGAACGACCGACTCGTGGAAGATCCGGCTCGGTATCAACGGGAACTATCGCGAGGATTCCTTTGAGCTCACCGACTCCACCTTTACAAACGTGCGCCGCGACGCGGCGTTGGACGCGCGATTTATCAAGAGTCTCGGCGACCATATGGGGATCGGGTTTGGTGGGTCCGCGGTGAGCTCCACCTTTCGCAACCAAGATCTGACCTACCGAGCCGCCCCGGCCATCGAGTACAACTTTTTTCCCTACGCGGAATCGACACGCCGCCAGTTCACGTTGACATATTCCGCCGGCTACAACTCGTTCCGATACGCCGAACCGACGATTTTTTCGACGCTGAATGAGAACCGCATCAATCACGCGATACAAACGTCGTTCGAGGTCAACGAACCGTGGGGTGACAGCGACGTCACGGTCGAGTTCTCACAATTCATCGACCAACCCGACCAGAATCGGATCGTGTTTGACGGAGACATTGAGATTCGACTTTTTCGGGGATTCTTTCTGAGCCTGAACGGACAAAGCTCTCTGATTCGCGACCAGATTTATCTACCCAGGCGTGACGCAACAAATGAGGAGATTCTTGTCCGTCAACGTCAACTTGCGACGGACTACGAATGGCGCTTTCGTATCGGCCTGACGTACTCCTTCGGATCGATCTTCAACAACGTCGTGAACTCGAGATTCGCGGGGTCGAGTGGCGGATTCACGCGTTCGTTCTGACCGGCACCCGCGGAATTTCAATCCAGAAGAAGCTCTGTCAGTTCCGGCAGTCCGCGACGTGGTTGTGGGTCTTCGTCCGATTCGAAGTAGAACCGATCTTTTCCGAACGCAGGCCGGAGGTCGTCAAACCATACAGCGTCGTCATCAAATTCTGCGAAAAACGGCTCGCGAACCCAGTCGGAGCATCGTGCCTGGATAAAGTCGCACACCATGATGCGCCGGTGGATGTCCCCCAGAACCTCGAACCCCACGCGCTCGCGAACGACGTCGAGGACGTTGGCGTCTATCATGTCGCGGAGCGTCACGAGACCCAGCACCCGAACTTTCCCTGGAAACGCCGACATCGAAGGGCCCCGGACCGAACGCGACAGACCCGACACCTTGGAATAGGCGTCCTTGAAAATCTGGTACGCGCGCACGAGTGGCACCTCAAAGTAGTTATGAGCTCCGGTGTCGCGTTCGACGAACATGTAGTAAGGCACAAGCCCCTGTCGAACGCCGTTCTGCCACAGCGTCGCCCACGCGTCCGCGTCGTCATTGACGTGACGAATAAGCGGGGCTTGCATCCGGATCTGAGCGCCCGTGTTCCGTATCCTTCGGACGCAGTCCTGAGCTACCGCGGTCTCCAACTCGACCGGGTGCGAGTAGTGACCCATGACCGCCAGGTGCCGACCGGCCTGTGAGACCTCATCAAACAGTCTCAGGCAATCGTCTCCGTCGTCATCCGTGACGAATCGCTGCGGCCAGTACGCAACCGCCTTTGTTCCGACCCGGATATTCTGGACGTGCGCAAGTTCCGGTGACAGCAAGGGCTCGACATAGCGGCGGAGCACCTTGGTGCGCATGATCATCGGGTCCCCGCCGGTGATGAGTACGTCCGTCACTTCGGGATGAGCCTTGAGATAGGCGACGAGATCGTCCGTCTCGCTGGCCTGAAACTTCAACTCCTCCATGCCGACAAACTGCGCCCAGCGAAAGCAATACGTGCAATAGGCGTGGCAAGTCTGTCCTGGGGCGGGGAAGAATAGGACCGTCTCGCGATACTTGTGCTGGATCCCCTTCACAGGCCGACCATGAAGGGTCGGCACGTTGTGGGTCAGCTGACCGCCGGGGTGCGGGTTGAGCGCCACACGGATACGACGGACCTCCTCAGCCAGCTCGGCCTTTGGCGTGTTCAGCCTGAGCAACGACCTGAGCCGGCGGAAGTCGTCGGCGCCGAGCATGGCGCGTTGAGGAAAAACGAGCTGAAAAATAGGGTCGTCCGGTACCTTCGACCAGTCGATCAGCTGGTCGATCACATATCGGTTCGTGCGAAACGGCAAGGCCTGTCCGACTACCTCAACTGCTTCTCTGATTTCATCGTCGAGAAGACTCCATTGCGGAACCCTCGCGATGTTTCTCAAATCAACGGCCTGATAGTTCGAC
>CAUZIB010000011.1:0-80973 GCA_963579735.1 Vicinamibacteria bacterium
TCTTTTGACCAAGGGTGACGGTTGGGTGCGCAAACTCGTGCCTGCGTCGCAGGACCAATAATCGCAGACAATCTACGTCTGAGTCTCCCGGTCGCGCCCGCGGTAAGCCGCTGGCCCGCGCGGTAATCCGCGGACCGCTAAAGAGAAGCGAGCGAGGGAGCCAGAATGGTCAGCGTGTTCGTCGCCGTCGTTGTTCCCCGAGGGGGAGCCCCGCTGTCAATGCCTTTTCCAAGGAGATCGCCGTGAAACCGTTTCTCGGGTCCTACTCCAGTCAGATCTATTCGGTGACGCGTATGGTGGTTGGCTTCTTGTTCTGGCAGCACGGCGCGCAAAAGCTGCTTGGCGCCTTTGGTCAGGAGCAGACTGTCGAGCTGTTTTCTCGTGTCGGTCTCGCCGGAGTGATTGAGTTTGTCGGCGGTGGACTCATCGCGCTAGGTCTCTTCACGCCAGCCGTTGCCTTTGTGGCGAGTGGGGAGATGGCCGCGGCGTTTTTTCTTGCCCACTACCCCCGCGGCGGGTGGCCGGTTCAGAACGCCGGTGAGCCGGCGGTGCTTTTCTGCTTCGTGTTCCTCTTTTTTGCCACGCGCGAATCCGGTATCTGGAGTCTCGACCGTCTGATTCGGGCCCGCGATAAGAAGTGACGCATACGAAATAACGCGGCAGCAAATGACCCAGAAGAAATGAGACAGCCGGCTACCACTTCGGGCGAGAGGAACCGTGGCCCTCTCTTTGAGAGCCTGAGACGGGAGACTGAGCCATGAAAAGGGCGCCAAGGGATCGACATGGGATGCCGGTGGACCGTCGGGGTTTTCTGAAAGGGGCCGCCGCCGGAGCGGCGCTCTTTGCGGACAGCGGGGCAAGCCCCAGCGCCGAGGCGGCGCCGTTGCCTCTCCCTCCGGCTCCGCGCGTCCCGGCGGTGCTGCCTCCGACCGAGGCCCAGCTGAGCGCCGAGACCCAAGCGTAGCCTCGGACCCCGGCCGTTGACGCCTATATCGTGGAACATCCGGGTTCCGACCATATGGTGGATGTGCTCCGGGCGCTGGATATCGAGTACTGCGCATCGAATTGCGGTTCGAGCTTCGAGGGGCTCCGGGAATCGATCGTCAACTACGGCGAGAACCGGATGCCCGAGTTCTTGACCTGTCTGCACGAAGAGTCGGCCGTTGCTATGGCCCACGGTTACGCCAAGATCGAGGGCAAGCCGATGATGGCGCTGCTTCACGGCACCGTTGGCATTCAGCACGCCGCGATGGCCATCTCGCCTATTGTGACCGCGTGCCTGTCTGTCTGGTAGCCGGTCTGGATCACGAGGGCCCGGTTACTGCCCACAACGCCACGGACATGGCCGCGATGGTGCGTGATTTTGTGAAGTGGGATCATCAACCGAAATCTCTCGACAAGTTCGGGCGCTCCATTGTCCGCGCCTACGCCATCGCCACCACGCCCCCGATGGCGCCGGTGCTTGTGGTGGTTGACGCAAAGATTCAAAAAGCTGCGATGACGGGGAACCCGGTGGTGCCGCCGATCCCTTCGGCGAAATTTCCCAGCGCCGACCTTGGGTCGGTGCGGGAGATCGCCAGAATTCTCGTGGGCGCGGAGAATCCGCGTATAGACGCCGGCCGATTCGCTCGTACACAGGAGGGCATCGACCTGCTGGTTGAACTTGCGGAGCTCTTGCAGTTGCCTGTGAATGACGGCAGCGCCCGGCTCAACTTTCCCAACCGGCATCCTTGGCCGGGACCGGTATCGGTAGGCCAGATGTCGTCTTGAACCTAGAGCCTGTCGGCCGCGGTGGCCTGTCGGGTGGGGCCGCTGGCGCGCGGACCATCACGATCAGCTCCGCGGAGTTCTTGATTGCCAGCAACTTCAACGTGAACGGGAGCGGCGCCGGTCAGGCGGACATCCTCATCGCCGCCGACGCGCAAGCCTCCTTGCCGGCGCTTATCGAAGAGGTGTCGCGTCTTCTCACCGATGACCGGAGACGGTTCGTTGAGGACCGTGGGACCCAAATCGCGTCGGCCCATGCCGAGCGGCGACGGCAGGCCATTGCGACTGCCCGTTATGGGTGGGATGCCCGTCCGGTCAGTATGGCCCGGGTCGCGGCCGAGCTCTGGCCGCTCATCAAAGACGAGGACTGGTCGTTTTCGTCGCCTCAAGGGTTTATAGGCGGATGGCCAGGCCGGCTCTGGGACATGAAGAAGTCGTATCACGCGATCGGTTCACAGGGTGGCGGTGGTATCGGGTACTCGCTGCCCGCATCCGTCGGGGCCGCGCTCGCCAACAAGCAGCATGGGCGGATCACGGTCAACATCAACGGGGATGGCGACCTCAACTACGCACCCGGTGCGTTGTGGACGGCCGTGCATCATCAGATTCCACTGCTGACGGTCGTGCACAATAACCGCGCCTATCATCAGGAGCTCATGTATCTCCAACAGCAAGGTGCCGCGCGGAACCGGGGAGCGGAGCGCGCACCCATCGGGACGACGATTACCGACCCCAATATCGACTACGCAACCATGGCACGCGCCTACGGCATGTTCGCCGAGGGCCCGATCGAGAACCCCGGCGACCTCGGCCCGGCCCTCCGGCGGAGCGTCGAGCGGATCAAGTCGGGCGAACCAGCGCTCATAGACGTCGTGAGCCAACCGCGATGATCGCGATGACGATGACGAGAACACGAAGAACCACTTCTGTTCTCAGTGTCGCCGGTGCGCTCGTGATCGTGGCTGGTGTCGTGGGGACTCGTGGGGGAGAACCGACGATTGCCGCGCAGGAGCTGGCCGTCCCCGAGGGCGACGCAGAGCGCGGACGCTTGCTCTTTACCGATTACACGTGCTTCGGTTGCCACGGGTATACAGGAGAGACCGGTCGTGACCCCAGATTGAACCCACTACGACTCAGCCAGGACGGCTTTGTCGCGTATTTCCGGAATCCACCAAACCCGCGCCGAATGCCGCCCTATCGGCAGGCGGATGTCTCCGACCAGAAGCTGGTCGATGTTTACGCGTTCCTCCGTTCGTTGCCATCGGGGTCACCCGAGGCGGAGAGCATTCCGGTGCTGAGCGACATTCTCAAAGAGATTCGTTAGTGGTGTCTGTGACTCGGCGCACGCTGCCGACACGACTTCCACCACGGGCGGCTGGGCTTACGGTTTACGGTAGCGCCGGTGTCGTTGACGGCGGCTGACGGCGAAGCGTGCCCTGCTCGTAGGCATAGCCAAGTTTGAGCAGCAGCGCCTCACTGAAAGGCCGTCCGAGAAACTCGAGCCCGACGGGGAGACCGCGAGCGGTAAAGCCCGCCGGCACGGTCACGGCCGGAAATCCGGTCACCGGGCTGAGGTATCGATTGTTGCCTCGAGCGTAGGCGTCGTCCGTGTCCGCGTTGGTGAGGGCGTCGGGTGCGATCAGCGTCGTTTCGTGGTCAAACGTCGCGTAGACCACGGCGTCGAGGCCGTGGTCACCCATCGAGCTCAACACGGCTCGTCGCAGCCGCTCCCGGGCGTGCAGGATGGCGAGATAGCCGCTGTCCTCGGTCGACTTTCCAACCACGTTCATCAAACCTTTGGCTCGCCACGGCGTGACCACACCCGACAGCAAAATGTCTCGGACGCTGCGAATGGGCGCGTGGTCCTGGGCGTTCAAATACGCGTTCATGGCGGCCTCGGTCTCGTAGTTGTTTCTCACATAAGCTTGCTGTGCGGTCGCCAGGTTGGGCACGACCACGGGGTCGACGATAACGGCCCCGAGCGACTGCATGTCGGCGATTGACTGATCAATCACGCCGCGTACTTGGAGGTAGTCGTCAGCCTCGGGGTCAGTGTTTGGATCCATCGATTCTCGGATCACGCCAATCCGCGCGCCGCGAAGCACGTCCGTCGCAAGACTATCGGTATACGACTCCGGTATCTGGCCCACGGCGTAGGCCGTGACGGGGTCCTGGGGGTCATACCCGGCCAGGACATCGAGGAGAGTCGCGGCGTCGCGCACAGTACGGGTTATGGGTCCAAGGGTGTCACTGGATGGATTCGCCGGCATCATGCCATAACGACTCACCAGCGGAACCGTCGGTCTAAGGCCGACCAGACTATGGACCGCCGCTGGACCTCGGATCGATCCTCCGGTGTCTTCGCCGATCCCGATCATTCCAAAGTTGGCGGCGATTCCAGCGCCCGTGCCTCCCGACGAACCGCTAGGGTTCCGGGTGGGGTCATAGGCATTGCGGATTGCGCCAAAGGCGGACCCGACATAGCGCGACGCAAACTCACCCATATTCGTTTTGGCCAAAATGATCGCGCCCGCTTCTCGCATCCGGACAACGATTGTGGCGTCCCGTCCGGACACAAAACCGTCAAACAACGCCGAGCCATACGTCGTCGGCATCTCACGTGTCTCGACCTGGTCCTTGAGGAGCACGGGGATACAGTGGAGCGGTCCCACCAGACCCGACGCGGCGAAATCCGCGTCGAGCGAATCCGCTTTATCCAGCGCCGCAGGGTTGATGTATTGGATGGCATTGAGTGCCGGGCCGTCCTGGTCATACGCTTCGATACGATCGAGATACTGCTGAACAAGAGCACGGCAGCTAATCTCGCCGGAGGCGAAGGCCGTATGCACGTCATTGATCGTTGCTTCCAGTAGCTGAAAACTCTGGGCGCTGGCGACCCGGGAGGCCATCAGCACTGCTATCACGCCGTACGCGATTCGCCGTCTGTTACGCATGGCCTATTATGGTGCACCCCATGAAATTCTTGTCGCTCGCAACGTGTGTGGTGGTCGTGATGTGGGTGTCGGTACTTGGCGTCTTTTGCGTGTCGCCCGCGGCGGCGTGGCAGGACCGTGAAAACGAGCAGGGCCAGCGGCTGTACGAAAGCCAGTGCGGCAGCTGTCACGGGCCGCAGGGAAATGGCGGCAAGGGAGCCAATCTCGCGCAACCAACGCTACGGCGCGCGTCGAGTGACGCGGCGCTATTCACCATCATTCGTCGCGGCATCAGCGGAACCGAGATGCCGGGTTCGCCGCTCACGCCGGGCCAAGTGTCGAGCATCGCGGCCTACGTGAGGACGCTGGGCCGTGTCGCGACGGAGAACGTCCCAGGCGATGGAACCCGGGGCGAGGCCGTCTATAGGCAGCTCGATTGCGCGCGGTGCCACACCGTGGATGGCCGCGGCGGCGTCATTGGTCCTGGTCTCGAGGACATCGGCGCGCGTCGCAGCGCCGCTCATCTGCGCGAGGCCCTGCTGGCCCCAGAGGTCGCGGTGCCAAGCGGTTTTCTTCAGGTCCGGGCGGTCACCCGAGATGGCCGCATGTTCACCGGTGTCCGGGTCAATGAAGATGGATTCTCAATACAGTTCAGAGACCTGAGCGGCCAATTTCTATCATTTTGGAAAGACGAGCTCGATGTGCTCGACCGTGAGTGGCAACGCTCGCCGATGCCGAGCTACGAAGGGCGTTTGACACCCGATCAAACCGACGACCTCGTCGCGTATCTGGTATCGCTCAAGGGAACCTCATGAAGACCCTCCTTGTCTTGTTGTCGCTCGTCATGGCTTCCCCCGTCGTTGCCCAGGTGCCGTATGAACGGATCTTGGAGGCCTCGTCCGAACCTGGTCATTGGTTGACCTACTCTGGAACATATGGAGCGCAACGCTTTTCGACGCTCGACCAGATCAATCGCGACAACGTCGACGAGCTTCGGCCCGCCTGGACCTACCAAGCTCGGTCGCTGCAAAAGTTCGAAGTCTCACCGCTCGTCGTGGACGGCGTGATGTATATCACCGAGGCGCCGAGCGATGCCACCGCGCTCGACCTTCGCACGGGACGTCCGATCTGGCAGTATCGCCGGTCCCTCCCAGACGGCATCGTGACCTGTTGCGGGCAGGTAAACCGCGGGGTCGCGCTCCTTGACGACCAGGTCTTTCTCGGGACAGTCGATGCCCATCTGGTGGCACTCGACGCGCGGACCGGTCGGGTGCGGTGGGACATCGAGGTTGCCGACTACACGCTTGGATATTCAGTGACGGTGGCGCCACTCGCCCTCGAAGACAAGATCATCGTGGGTATCTCCGGTGGCGAATACGGGATCCGGGGGTTTCTTGACGCTTACGACCCCGTCACTGGCGACCGGCTGTGGCGGTTCTGGACGGTGCCCGGCCCCGGTGAGCCCGGACACGACACGTGGTCTGGTGACAGCTGGAAACGAGGCGGCGCCCCCACGTGGGTCACCGGTGCCTATGACCCCGAGCTTGACTTGCTCTATTGGGGTACGGGCAATCCCGGGCCGGACTTTATCGGCGAAGTACGCGAAGGGGACAACCTCTACTCGGAGGCTCTCCTCGCGCTCGACCCGGACACCGGACAGCTCGTCTGGCATTTCCAGTTTCTCCCTCACGACATCCACGATTACGACTCGACTCAGGTTCCGGTTCTGCTCGACGCAGAGCTTGACGGTGAACCGAGACAGCTCGTCCTGTTCCCAAACCGGAACGGCTTCTACTATGTGCTCGACCGCGCCACCGGGGAGTTCTTGGTGGGAAAGCCCTTCGCCAAGCAGACATGGGCGCTGGGGTTGGACGCACACGGACGGCCCATCGAGAACCCCGACACCATACCCAGCGCGGAAGGCGCACTGGTATATCCAGATGACGATGGGGCGGCCAACTGGTATAGCCCGACGTATAGTCCGCAGACCGATCTCATCTATCAGAACGTCCGGGAGAAAGGTGGCATCTACTACCTGGCCGACGCGACCTATGAGCCCGGCGAGATCTATATGGGTGCGAGTCGACGCGTCGTGACGGGAGAAGACCCGGGCGGATTCTTGCGCGCCCTCGAACCCTTGACCGGCGATCTCGTGTGGGAGCTCGCGGTTCACTCTCCACCCTGGGCCGGGCTCATGTCGACGGCAGGCGGCCTGGTCTTTTCAGGAACCATGGAGGGCGACTTTTTTGCGGCGGACGCCCTGACCGGCGATGTGCTCTGGCGATTTCAGACGGGGGGCGCTGTGTATGCAAACCCGATTACGTATCTCAGCGAAGGCCGCCAGTTTGTCGCCATTGCCGCCGGGAACGCCCTCGTCACGTTCGCCCTACCGCCGGAGTAAGCGTTTCAGGCAGATCGTTGCGTTTTTGCACGCTAAGCCTGGCGCTTCTGGCGAGCGGCTGAGGTGCCGTCGCACAAGGCTCGTGACCTCGTAGAATCGATGGGCGTGCGAGACTGTCGGTTTTCCTCGGAGAGGCCGGGTTGGTCACGGATACGTAGTGCGGCTGATGGAGAAGCGGATGGACGGCAAGACGTGAGAGGCCGACGAGCGGGGGCGCCTGTAGGCACTGAGCCTCTTTGAGTGGCTCTGTGGTCGGTATCCTGGTCGCTTTCAGCCGGCCTCCGGACGTTGCAGCGCCGGGTACGCGACTGGCACGCGCAGCACGAGCTGGAGGTCGAAGTGGATTTTTGAGCAGGTCGCGGTTCCGGGCCGCGAGGCCGCGCCGGATTTCACCGACACGGGGGACCTTGGCGTCACGATTCAAGGCGAGGACGCCGAGAGTCGGCTAGTATGTCAATCGTGCGGCTATAGCCCATTTTTATTCGCGGTTTTGATTTCCACGGCGTTGATCGTGGCCGCCGTGATCGTGAACTCCCGACGACCCGCGCTCCAGACCGAGCGTGCCAGCGCGACCCAAGTGACCGCGACCGGCCGGTGCGCGGCGTGCCACCGAGATGTGGCCTCGGCGGTCGTGCACGAGTATGAGATGAGCCGTCATGCGAATCAGGGCGTGAGTTGTCTCGACTGTCATCAGCCTGCGGATGGGCAGGCAACCGATGACCACAACGGGTTCATGATCTCGACGGAGCTGACGGCGAAGAACTGCTCGTCGTGTCATCCTCGGGAATACGACCAGTTCCTGCGTAGCCGTCACGCGGCGCCGGCCGTGGCCGCGGTGACGGGGCCGGCTGGTTTTTCGGCCGAGCAGATTGCGCTCGCCGAGGGTTATCACCCGGGTATGGTCGAGCGGCCGGCCAATGCGCTGGCCGGCCTCGAGGGCGAGACCGCCATCCAAGTGGGCTGTACCAAGTGCCATCAGATCGGGGCGCCAAATCGAGATGGATCGATCGGCCGCTGCACCGAGTGCCACGCACGACACAATGCATCGATCCAGCTGGCTCGAACCCCAGAAACCTGTGGTCAGTGTCATATGGGACCGGACCACTCGCAACTCGATATTTACTACGAGTCGAAGCACGGGATTTTGTTCAACGACGAGCGCAACCGGATAGCGTATGGCCGTACCACCGGCGGAACTCACGACCGTGGACATGCCGGTGCCAACCTGCGCGACGTGCCATCTGAGTGGTCTCAACGGACTCGGCGTGACGCACGACACGACGGAGCGGTTGTCATGGCTGCTGTATGCACCGATTTCGGAGAAGCGGAGTGGCTACCAGCAAGGGCAGAACGCGATGCAGGCGACGTGTCTCCAATGTCATACCTCGGGAACCGTGACCGAGTTCTATGCGGACGCAGAAGCGGTGGTCGAGAGCACCAACGCGAAGGTGCGCGAGGCGTTGCAGATTGTCGAAGCGGCTCGGGCTGACGGTCTTCTCACGCCTGCGCCTTTTGACGAAGAGTTCGAGTTTCTGGAATTCCATCTCTGGCACTACTTTGGCCGCACCGCAAAGGACGGCGCCTTTATGGGTGGTGCCGACTTTGTGCAGTGGCACGGGAACTACGAGCTGTTGCACTACCGAACGCAGATCGAGAAAGCCGTAACCGAGTTCCGTGATACTCAGCAATAGCCCGGCGCTCCGCCGCTGGGCCGTCGAGATTTTCGCCGCGACCAATCTTGGCTTTCTGGTCGTGGACATCTCGTTCGCGCACTCCATGAATGCGTTCCACCACTCGGCCGAGTGGATTCCGCTCGTGTTCTCGATCCTCGCGCCTGCGTTTCTGATCCCCGGGTTGTGGTCCGGGAATCCTGGCGCCGGCACCTCCAGGCTTGTAGGGGTGGTGGTCGGTGCCGTGAGCGTCGTCATCGGCGTCGCGGGTCTGTTGTGGTATTTGAATGGCACGTTCTTTGCGGAGCAGACCCTGCACAATCTGGTACACACGGCGCCGTTCGCGGCGCCGCTCTCCTACGCGGGGCTGGGGTTTCTTCTCATCCTCAATCGAACCGAAGCTCCGGACAGGCCTGCGTACGGCCAGTGGGTGACGCTGTTCGCGGCGGGCGGGTTCGCGGGCAATCTTGGGCTCACACTCGGTGACCATGCACAGAACGGTTTCTTCTATCCATCGGAATGGGTCGGGGTCGTGGCGGCAGCGGTGGGGCTGGCATTCTTGTTGACGGCGACGTGGGCCCACCAAAATCGACAGTATCTCCAACTCTGTTCTGTGGGTCCTGATGGCCCAGGTGTTCGTGGGGTTCGTCGGGGCCGGTTTGCATCTGCGAGCGATCGCGGCCGGGCCCAGCGACTCATGGCTGGACAACGCGATCTATACGGCGCCGCTGTTTGCGCCGCTGCTGTTCGTTGATCTGGCGATTCTCGGCGCGCTCGGGTTGTGGTGTAGTCGATCGACCGCTCCGTGATCTCACGGTCGTTTCGTTCTTTGAAGCAGTTCTACACTGTCGCGATGGATACAGATTCTCGATACGCATGGAGCTCGTGACAATGGCGAGCAGCAACACAGGTGATGTTGCCGGTCAGTCGGGTCGCAGATGCGAATCTCGGCGACGGCTTCCGCCCGCGAGCCGCACCGCGTCATAGCCAAAGCGCGCGCGTATTGCGTCCACTGCCACCTCTCGCCGTCGATCGTTCTTGAATAGCGCGAGCTGACTGTCAAAGAGGCCAAGATGAGAGAGGGCGACGCCGAGGAGCCGCACGCCACGCCGCCCATCTCGGGCTCCGATATACAGGTCTTTGACCACGGAGTAGACTTCGATGTCCGAGGACGTCGGCGAGATCGTGCGCGACCGAGTGAGGGTCTGAAAGTTGGAGTAGCGCAGCTTCACTGTCACGGTGCGCGCCTTCACGCCACGCCGCCGTACCCGCCAGCAGACTCGCTCGCACAACGAGCACAGCTGTGATTCGATGGTTGCCGAGTCACCGACGTCCGCGCGGAAGGTGCGTTCGTTGGAAATACTCCCGACCGAATCCCCTTCGACGTCGTGCTCCCGAAAGGCGGGTCGGTCACGGCTCAGGTCTGCAGAGCCGAGCCCCCGAGCACTGTCCTTCACATGCTCTGCCCACGCACCGAAGATTCGTCGCAGGTCGGAAAGCGGCATCGCCGCCACCTGGCCGAGCGTCGTGAGACCGGCACGCTCGAGCTTCTTCTCGGCCACCGGACCGATCCCCGGCAGCTTGCGCACCGGGAGCGGCGCCAGCAGAGCCGCCTCGCTGCCGGCCGGCACCAACAGAACACCGGCTGGCTTGGCGAGCCCGCTCCCGATCTTTGCCATCGAACGGCTGGTGCCGATTCCCGCGCTGGACGGAAGCCCAAGCTCGTCCTGAATTACCGCCGTCATCTCCTGCACGGTCCGCTCGATGGTTGCGTCGTCGGACGCGTCTCCAGACTTCCGGTAAAGACGCTCGCAGCCCGCGAAATCCATATACAACTCATCGATACTGGCGACCTGAATTACTGGCGAGTAGCGACTGGCGATCTTCCGTACCTTCGCTGAGAACTCGCTATACACACCGTCCCGCACTGGAAGATAAACTGCGTGAGGAGCGAGTTTCCCAGCTTCGGTGAGGGACATACCCGAACGCACCCCCACCTCGCGGACCTCGTAGCTGCAGGCCGTAACCACGCCGCGCGTCCCCGGGCGCCCTCCCACGACAACCGGCTTGCCCTCGAGAGACGGGTCGAGAGTTCTCTCGATAGAGACAAAGAAGGTGTCCAGGTCGAGGCAGCAGATACGCGGAGCAGTCATGGCGCTTGACGATAGTTTCTGACGACCGACAGGGTCTAAGGCGTTAGGGCAGCGCGAGCGCGACCCACTCAGGTGCATGCTCCGACCCGCCGACGGACACGACGACGTATTGCTTGCCGTTGAACATGTAGGTCATAGGGGCGGCGGTCGTCCCCGACGGAAGCTCAGTCTCCCAGATCACCTCACCCGTCGCCTTGTCATAGGCTCGAAACGTCTTCCCCCACCGCCAGGACTGGTCGAGCTCCGGGTCGGTGCCGTCGTCGACCCCACGTCTCGTTCCGATGATCGCATCGCTCCCTTCGCCGATCAGGAGTAGGGTCTTGGTGACGAGCGGGGCCGGTCTATTGGGCGTTCCCAGGGGAGGCAAATCCAGATCCTTGAGGAGCGGATGGTCCCGGGGACCGTCGCCGTTCGGCACCATCCACGCCAATTCGCCACGATTGAGGTCGAGGGCGGTGATCCGACCATAGGGCGGCTTGGTAATCGGCAGGCCGTGTGGCCGTGGCGTGCGGTTCGCATCTCCTTGCGGTGTGGCCCAGTCCAATGTGGCGTCCGGTGAAGTCGTGGGTGCAACGCTCCATACGGTCGGCATCGTATGGGAGACGGCGTAATACATCCCCGTCTCGGGGTCGAATGCTCCGGTGTGCCAATTTCCGGCACCCCATCCACCGGGTGCGGTCAAGGTCCCCTGTTTGGCCGTGGGGTCGTCGCTGGTGGGCCACGGTGGCGTGAACAGTGGACCGAGGACGAGTGACTCCACCGCTTCGAGCGCCTCGGCTCTGAGCTCGGGCGTGAAATCGATCAGGTCATCTTCGGTGATGCCCTGCAAATCGAATGGTGGGGGCTTGGTCGGGAATGGCTGTGTCGACGAGGTCCGCTCACCGGGGACAATCGACTGCGGAACCTTGCGCTCCTCGATCGGCCAGACGGGTTCGCCGGTTTCCCGGTCAAACACATAGAGGAACGCTGTCTTGCTTGGTTGCATCACAGCTCTCACCCGTCGACCGTCGACGGTGATATCGCCAAGGATCGGCGGCCCCACCGTGTCGTATTCCCAGACGTCATGGTGGACCATCTGAAAGTGCCAGACGCGCTGCCCGGTCGAGGCATCGAGGGCCACGAGACTGTCGGAGAAAAGGTTGTCACCCGGTCGGTGTCCGCCGTAGACCATTCCGGTGGGTGCCGACAGCGGAACAAAGACGTATCCGAGTGTCTCGTCGGCGGTGAGACAGCACCACGAACCGAGGTCTCCGGAGTAGTCACCCGATCCGTCGCCCCACGTGTCGGCCCCGAATTCCCCGGCGCGCGGCACGACGTGAAAGGTCCAAAGGAGTCGTCCAGTGCGGACGTCAAAGCCTCGCACATCTTCGGGCGCGGCTTCACGCACGACGCCGCCATCTCCAGCCCCGCCGGTAATGCCGGCCACGACCACCACATCGCCTACGACAATGGGACCGGCCGTCCAGTTGAAGTTGCGTGCCCGCGGGGCGTCAAAGTTCAGGTCGATGCGTCCCTGGTCGACAAGCCCAAACTCCGCGTATCGGGCGCCCGTGGCCATGTTGATCGCGTAGAGATACCGCCCACGCACGAGAAACATCCGTCGGCCGGACCCATCTGTCCAGAAGTCCAGCCCCCGCGTGCTTGCCCCTGAAACTTCCTGAAGCGTGGGCACGACCGGTTCCTGCACCCACAGCGTTTCGCCTGTTCCCGCGTCAAACGCCTCGACAAACCCGAGCGCATTCGAGGCGTAGAGCACCCCGTCGATCATCAACGGTGTCGACCGGAGATAGCGATTCGGTTCGAGCTCCGGGAATGCCTCGTCTGTCCACCGCGTGGCGGTCGCCGGTCGCCGCCAGACGATCTCGAGATTTCTGACGTTGTGTCGATTGATCTGGTCGAGAGGCGAGTACCGTGTGAATGCTCTATCGCCGCCGTAGTAACGCCATTCCCCGTGTGACGCGCTCTCCTGCGTTTCGGCCGGTGCCGCGCCGAAGCCGATGAAGGACACGCACAGAAGGAACGTGGATCGCCGCCGTCCCATGAGACACTCCCTGCCGGCCGACATTCGTAGCTGGGGTCACAAAGAGGCCGAGCCGACAAGCATAATAGGTATCACCAGGCTGACCTGACGTCAAACGGAGAGTTGGCTCTGGCTGAGCGATGAGCCCACGTGGGAATCGGCGGGCAACTACGTTTGACGTCGACGTCAATGCCGGTGATGAGCTGGCGCCATCGCCACTTCGCACACGTGACGGGAGGGGAAGAAAGCCGCTACGCGAACGTCGGTGAATGATACCCTCCACCGAACGGAGGGTCCTTGTGAAATCACGCGCTGAATCGTTTTTTGTGATCCTGCGCCGGTTGGCGTATTCCCCCGAAAGGAGGGGTTCGTGCTGGATGACAAGAACCGTGTAGCGTCGGGGCGGGTCGTTCGCGTCGCCCTTCTGGCCGGGTTGCTAGCCGGTGCCGTCTTGTCCGAGCCGTTCGCGCAAGGGCACGGCGAGGAACAGCACAACACGCGTCTTGTCGGCACGGACGATCTGCAGGCGCGTTCGGCCTACCAGCCGCTCCCGGTCGAGCAGGATGGCCGCTACATTCTGTATGTCGGGCATCACGCCGGTGCGATGCTGAACCCGCTCACGGACCGGATCGAGGTCAACGGCACATCGATCGTGGATGTCAGTGATCCTGTCCGTCCGCGCTATCTGCATCATATTCCCGCCAGGGGGGATGCGCAGGGCGCCCAGATGGTCCAAGTGTGTTCCGGTGAGGACCTCCCCGATGCGGCCGCCGGAACCACTTTTCTTCTACGTAGCAACGGAAATCAGAGCCACGAAGTCTGGGACGTGTCCGACCCGGCTTCTCCTGACCTCGTGACAACGGTCGTGCAGTTGGGGCGGACGCCGGACGGCCGGCAGAACACGCACAAGAACTGGTGGGAGTGCGAGACCGGTCTGGCGTATCTGGTCGGGACCGTCGACGGTTGGCGAGCGCCGCGGGTAGTGCAGGTCTTCGACCTGTCGAGTCCCGACCAGCCGCGTCTGGTGCGAGACTTCAGCCTCGACGGTGTGCAGCCTGACGCGGCGGGACCGACGCCGGGCGGTTCGGGCGCGCACGAGGTGGTGCGGGTCGGCAACCGGCTCTACATCAGCTATGGCACGTCTCAGAACGGGGTGCTGCAGATCGTCGACCGGGAGCGGCTACTTCGGGGCGATGACACCGCAGCCGCACCGCTCGCGGCCAGCCCCGCCGGTCTGCGGTTCCCTCAGGTCGGTCGTCTCGACATGCCGTCATTTTGGGGTGGACACACCGCCTTTCCTTTGCTCGACGTCGAGGTCGCAGACTACGCGACGAACCGCGACCAACAGAGACGTGACTTCTTGGTGCTCGTATCGGAGTCCGTGGCCAATCAGTGTCAGGAAGCTCGCCACGTCGTGTCATTTGTCGACATTACCGACGAATCCCATCCCTGGCCGGTCTCGACGTTCCAGGTGCCCGAGTCCTCCGGTGGCTTCTGTGACCGGGGCGGGCGGTTTGGACCACACGGAACGCAGTGGGCGATGGGACCCGCCTTTTATAAGAAGGTGCAGGTGTTCTCTTGGTTCAACGCGGGGATGCGGGCGGTCGATGTGAGAAATCCGTTCGAGCCAATCGAAGTCGCATCGTATATCCCGGCGACGACTGCGAATACCGATCAACGTTGTGTCACCATCGACGACGTCGAGAGCTGTAAGACGGCGATTCAAACCAACAACGTCGAGGTCGACGATCGGGGCTTTATCTACCTGGTCGACCGAGCCAACACTGGTCTGCATATTGTTGAGTTGACGGGGCCAGCGGCGGCCCTCATCCAATGATCATGCCCGCCCTTGAAAGAGAAAAGAGGTTCCGGATGATGCGTCGCGCGCGAACGACCGTGGTAATGGTGATGACGTCACTCACGCTGGTGCTGGTCTCCGCGCCGGCGTCAGCGCAGACTCGGACAGCGTGGGGTGACCCCGATCTGCAAGGCATCTGGTCGTATGCCAGCATCACGCCGTTGCAGCGCCCGGCCGAGCTGGCCGGTCGAGAGTTTTTGACCCCCGAGGAGGTGGCGCTCCAGAATGAGGACGCGGCGACACGTGCTTCGTCTGAACGCCGGGACGAGCTCTCGGCCGAACGGGACCTCGGTCTGGCGTACAACCAGGTGTGGTGGGACCGCGGTCTTTCGACGGGTCGTACCTCGTTGATTGTGGACCCCGAAGACGGGAGGCTCCCACCGCTGACACCCGAGGGCGAGCGATACCGTGCGGAACGACAGTCACATCGGGAGGCACACCCGTATGACTCGTGGGAGGACCGACCCCTACAAGAACGGTGCATGACATACCAGCGCGCACCCCCGGTCCCGTCCGGCTACAACAACACATACCACATCCTCCAGGCCCCGGGTTATGTGGTCATTCTCAACGAGATGATTCACGACGTGCGTATCGTGCCTCTAGACGGACGTCCGCACGCGAATCCACGTATTCGACAGTGGAACGGCGATGTGCGTGGCCATTGGGAAAACGACACCCTGGTGATCGAGTCCACCAACTACAGCGACAAGACGACGTGGCGTGGCTTCCCGGGTGCGGGTCGCACGTTGCGAGCGGTCGAGCGACTCACGCGGACCGACAATGACACCATCGACTATCGCTATACCATCGACGACCCGACGACGTATACGCGACCCTGGACGGTCGAGTTGCCTCTCGTCCATCGTCCGGACTACGTGATCTACGAGTATGCATGTCACGAAGGGAACTACTCGATTGCGAATGTGCTGATCGGCGCGCGCGCCCAGGAAAGAGCAGCCGAAGAAAAGATCAACGGGTCGCGGTAGACAGCGACGGTGTGTCCGTTCAGGCAAGAATGCGACACGCCGTCCGTCGTGACTCGGACAGGATCACGTGCGGCCGGAGTGGCAACGACCGCGGACCGTCTCTAACCAGACCTTCGCTGGATTGAGATGGTGAGAAGGCTAGAAGTCTGGTTCTTGCCAGCGCTCGCGGCGTAGCAGCTCGCCGCTGCCGGCGGTCCCAAGGACCTCGCCGTCGCGATAGACGATGTCGCCGCGTCGCAACGTCAGGGTCGGCCACCCGGTGACGACGGTGCCGGCGTGCACGGAGTAGCCGCTGCCAGAGAACATGTCTTCGTTGCGGATCGTGCGTGTGTCGTCCGGGTCCCACACGACGAGATCCGCGTCTGACCCGACGGCGATGGCGCCTTTCCGCGGATACACTCCAAAGAGCTTCGCCGGATTCGACGATGTGACTTCGACGAATCGCTCGAGGCTGATCCGTCCGGTGCGCACGCCTTCCGAAAAGATCATCGGCAGCATGACCTGGAGGTTGCTCATTCCCGCGCGATGCCGGGCCACCGTCTGCGATGGGTCGAGTTTTTGTTCGCGTGTATAGGCGACGTGGTCCGAGCCGACGACGTGGATCGTCCCGCGGGCAAGTCCATCCCAGAGGGCGTCTTGGTCGTTCGCCGTGCGCAGCGGTGGCTGTCCGATATAGAGCCCGGGGGTAGGGCCGTCGAATCGCTCACGCGTGAGATGAAGATAGATCGGACGAGTCTCGACGTAGACCGGTAGGCCGCGCGTCTGTGCGTCCTCCGCAACCCGGAGCGCGCGTTCTGACGATAGGTGCACGATATAGATCGGCGCGCCCGTCGCTTCCGCCATGGCCACCGCCCGCTGGGTCGCGGCCACTTCCGCCGAGACAGACCGCGCGTCGGCGAAGTTTGACAGTGAGCCTCGTCCCTCGGCCACCATCTGTTCCGCGGTGGTCTGGATAATGGACGCATCCTCACAGTGCATCATCAACAGCACACCGGTCGCGCGCGCTGCCTGCATCGTGTGGATAAAACCCGTGACGTTCTGCTCGAACGTCGGTCGCACCATGAATACCTTGATCGTCGTCTGACCGGCGGCGGCCAGTCGATCGAGTGTCTCGCGGGTGGCTGTCGCTGGGTCGCTGATGATCGGGTGAAAGATGACGTCGGCGATGGTCTCGTCTCGAATCGCGGGCGTCGCTTGCGCGACTGTTTCGGCCGGTGTCTCGCCTGTGCCTACGGCGCCGAAGTTGGAGATGGTCGTGATCCCGCCCGCGAGTGCGGCGGCTGACCCGCTCGTATAGTCGTCGACTCGCCCGCTGAGATGCACGTGAGGGTCAATGCCGCCCGGCAGCACAAGTCGACCCCGCGCGTCGATCACTTGCGTGCGCTCGTCGCGAGGGGCAAGCCCCGCCCCGAGCTCAGCGATGGTCGCGCCGACGATACGAATGTCGGTCTGGCGTCGACCGTCCGGCGTGACAACATCGCCGCCCCGGATGAGGGTTTCAGGGCCAGTTTGGGCCAGACTGACGACCGAGGTCGACCCGAACACGGTCAGAACTGCCAGAGCGCGCAACCAATACATCGCGTATCCTCCCGTTGGATTCTCGCGAATCCTCTCACACGATTCTCGCGATTGCGAGCGATGTTTGAGTTCGCGCCGTAGAAGGTTTGGAGCGTGGTGACACAGGCGCAGTTCGATACCACAGATGAGAGGGACGGCTTCACCCTCTCGCTGCCAGCAATCTGTGGGTTGACAGCGAGCCTCGCCATCGGTCTCTCTTGTTTCGGTTTTTTCGACGCAGCTCGAGGCAACGCAGCGCTCCAGTGGTCGTTCATCGGACCCGGCGTGCTGCTGCTGGCGTGGACCGGCGTCCTGGTCGGACGTGCGCAGCGCACGGGGCGGGTCTTGGGCGTGCGGGTCGCCTTGCGACCACAGCACTATGTTCAGGCGCTCGCGCAGGGTGTCTTCCTACTGTATTGGGGCTGGCACTGGCGCCCAGTCTACGATTCCGCGTTTCTCATTGCCTCCCAGCTGGTTTTCGCCTACGCGTTCGACATGTTGTTGTGCTGGTCGCGCCGGGACACCTACACCCTCGGATTCGGACCGGTCCCGGTCATCTTCAGTATCAATCTCTTCCTGTGGTTTGCCGACGATTGGTTCTATCTGCAATTTCTCCTAGTGGCGGTGGGCTTCGCCGTCAAAGAGCTGATCCGATGGGAGAAGGCCGGTCGGCAGGTTCACATATTCAATCCGTCATCGTTTCCCCTGGCGATTGTCTCGCTGGCCTTGATTCTCACCGGCACAAGCGACGTCACTTGGGGCCAGGACATCGCGACGACACAATTTTTCCCACCTCATGTGTATCTGGCGCTGTTTCTCGTGGGCTTGCCGGGGCAATACCTCTTTGGCGTGACATTGATGACGATGTCCGCCGTGGCCGTGACCTATCTGTTTGGGCTTCTCTACTTTGCCGCCACGGGTGTCTATTTTTTTTACGATTCGTATATACCCGTCGCCGTGTTTCTTGGCATGCACTTGTTGTTTACAGACCCGTCGACAGCGCCGCGGACCGAGATGGGGCGAATCCTATTTGGCGCACTGTATGGCTTGAGCACGGTCGCGCTCTACGCGATTCTGACGCGCGCTGGCGTTCCGCCGTTCTACGACAAGTTGCTTCAAGTGCCCGTCCTCAACCTTTCCATTCAGTGGCTGGACCGCTTCGCGTCCGGGCGGTGGCTGCGCGTGGTCGATCCCGCGCCCGGTCGCTCCCTTACGCCCCGTCAGCGGAATCTCGCCTACATGACACTCTGGGCGGTGCTGTTCGCTGTCATGACCACGACCAATACGGTTGGTGACCACCACCCGGGGCAATGGGTGCCTTTTTGGCAGGGCGCATGCGCCGACGAACGGCCCTCTGCCTGCTCCTATCTGGCGGACATGCATTTGCGGTCTTGCCGAACCGGTTCAGGCTGGGCGTGCAACGAAGCCGGCACGCTTGAGGCGGTGGTGTCCCCGACGGGTGAGGTTCGGCGTTGGCTCGAACTGACCGACGCGGCGGATGTGCTCGAGCGAGGTTGTGCGCTGGGTTTCGAAGCGGCCTGCCGCAACCTTGGCCTGTTGCGTGTCGGCCGAGGTCCGGCCGAGCATCCGCCGCCGACGTTGGACGACTATCCGATACTCCTCCGGGGCACAAAAGGACCAGTGGTGGACCGCTCGGCCGAGGCGCTCTTCGCGCGTGCGTGTCGCCAGGGATGGGCTGACACCTGTGGGCGGTCGGAGAACGGCGCCCTTGGATCCGATGACTCGCGTGACTTTGACTAGTGCACCGCCGTCGGGTGAGCGTCCCGCTGCAAGTTCGGGCAACATTTCTTCGCGACATTCCGCGAGATCGAGCGCGCTGCAGTGGGCTTTGACAGGGTATGGTAGCCCGGGTATAGTCGAGCCTTTCCGAGAGTTACAGGCATGACGCGATGTCGGTTGGCGGTTCACAGTTGCGTTGAGGTCAGCGCGGGGTCATCGCCAGGGGCACGAACGCGGGAGGACCGAAGATGAGTCGACGACTGCTCGAGTCGTTCGGTACGGCAACGGTGTTCGCAACCGTCATGACGCTTCTGCAACTCACGGCGGTGCCGGTGGAAGGACAGGCTCCACCGACGACGGCCTGGGGCCATCCAAACCTGGAGGGTATTTGGCTCGATGTGTATGACACGCCATTCGAGCGGGCGGTCGAATTGGGTGACCGCGAGCTCGCGACGGCCGAAGAGCGGGCCGCCCGCGACGAGGCTCGGATGATGAGCCCGGGGCGCAACCGGCGTGGGGAAGATGGTCGGCAAGACGTGGCGGGGGCATACAACGCCGTCTATACGTCGGCGAGACCCGCCGGCCCCCGCACATCGCTCGTCGTCGATCCGCCAAACGGGAGGATTCCCGCCCTGACGGTCGAGATGCAGCGTCAGAACGAGATCCAGCAACAATGGCGGCTCATGCTGTTGCGTAACACCGAGACGTGTGAGATTGGCGCGCCCGGCTGTTCTGGTGGTCAGTACGGAGAGCCATCGCCCGATCGATTCGATGTCGCGCCTTTCTACAACACGGGGCGGATGAATCGTCATGACGGCCCCGAGGATCAAAGCTCCGGCGATCGTTGCATGTCGGGGCGCACGCCTGACCTGAGAGGATTTCGTCGGATCGTCCAGGGAGCGGATTCTGTGGCCATCGGTTATGACACCGGACAGGGGCAGGGATTCCAGCGTGTCGTCAACCTGAGCGGCGGCCATCCGCCGAGTCAGATCCGTCTTCGGCATGGGGACTCACGCGGTCACTGGGAGGGCGAGACCCTGGTGATCGAGACGACCAATTTCTCATCAAAGTTTCTGTATCGTGGTGCAGGTGCGAACCGTCGACTCGTCGAACGCTATAGCCGGGTTGACGATGACACGCTGACGTATGAGATGACGATTGAAGATTCCACCGTGTGGACGGCACCCTGGACGATCCGGCAGGAGCTCAAGCGCCAGAGCGACGAGCAGAATCGGATCTACTATGAGCCTCGGTGTCACGAAGGAAACTACGGGCTCCCGGCGTTGCTCATCGGTGCGAGGATGGATGAGCAGGCTTTTGCGGAGGGGAGCGGGCCGAATCCGTTCTCCATGGACACCGCCACCTGTGTCAATGGCTTACAAGACTAAGCAAACGAGAGAGAGCAAGGAGCGACAATGAAAATCCGGTTCAGAGGCTCGACCGTTGTCACGGCCCTTGCCGCCGCCACCGTGGGTGCGTTCATCTCCGTCGCGGTAACGAGTACCGCCAGCCAAAGCCAGGGTCAGGCGCCGCGCCCGGCCGAGACCCCGGACGGACGGCCAAACTTCAACGGCGTGTGGCAAGCCAACAACGAAGCGCATTGGGACTTGGAAGCCCACGAGGCACGCCCCGGCATGGTGACGCAGCCGGGGGTGTATGAGTACGAGTATGCCGAGGTGCCGGCGGCCCCCGTGCTGGCGCTAGGCGCGGCGGCAGGCGTACCCGGGTCGTTGGGTGTCGTGCAGGGTGATGGTCGGATTCCCTACACCGCGGAGGCGCTGAGCATCAAGCAGGAGAACGCCGCGAACTGGATCGACCGGGACCCCGAGCTCAAGTGCTACTTGCCGGGTATTCCACGGGCGATGTACATGCCCTACCCGTTTCAGATCGTCCAGAGCGACGACAAGATCCACATGACGTTCGGCTTTTCAAACGCGGCACGGGTGATCCATCTCGACACGGTCGACCTTCCGCCGGACTATACCTACATGGGGCACTCGCTGGGACGATGGGAAGGAGATACTCTCGTGGTCGATGTGACCGAGTTCAACGGGAGGACCTGGTTCGACCGCGCCGGGAATTTTCATAGTGAAGCCCTTCAGCTTACCGAGCGCTTCTCGCAGATGACGCCAGATGTGATCTGGTATGAAGTCACGATGACGGACCCGCAGACCTTTACCGAGCCGTGGACGATCGGCATGCCAATTTATCGGCGGATGGACCCCAACGCGACGGTCCTGGACTATCCTTGCATCGAATTCGCCGAAGAGTTCATGTATGGACATCTGCGGAGAGAGCAGTTGGTCGAGCGCTGGGAAGGCGAGACCATGATTATCGACATCACACGAAAGATTCCGCCTGGCGACGAGCTCCACCAATGGTATCGTCGGTAGCCGGCCGGTACGACCGACCGTGCAGAAGTTTGGTAGCAACAGGCATCGACCCGAGACGCAGTAACAGCTGAGAGGTAATACCCATGAGAGCGAGAACAGTGATTCTTTGCGTGAGCGCGGTTGTCGGGTTTTGTGGGTGGTTTGCGGGAACCGCCGAGCCCGTCGCGGCCCATCACGCCTTTGCAGCCGAATTCGATGGCGACCGACCGGTCGAGTTCAGCGGCTCGGTCACAAAGGTCGAGTGGATCAACCCGCACGTATGGATCCACGTTGACGTAGAGCGGGACGACGGCGCCATTGAAGAGTGGGCATTTGAAGCCGGCACGCCAAACGTGTTGTTCCGACGAGGCTTTACCAGACGCTCGCTACTACCGGGAACCGAGGTGCTCGTCGACGGGTATCAGGCGAAAGATGGTACGAACCGGGCGAACGGCCGGGACATTACATTCGGCGACGGCACAAAGCTCTTTCTCGGGTCGTCCGGGACCGGGGCCCCCTGGGAACTCGCGCGACCTGGTGTAGACACGGCCGACCCGGCTCGCTGATTGCCGCCCGGTTCGGGCCCACACCTCTTCTTTTGGTCTGGGTGATGTTCGACGCCTCCTGTGTTGACATCACCCAGCGCTTTGCACTCGAAGCAGATTGCTTCAACGTTGGCTCTGGCTCGAGGCGCCTCTCTCATGCGGATGACTCTTCTTGTTTCTCCGCACCGAGTACTTTTGAGAGTATTCGGCTGAGGGCGCCGACGTCGTCCTGATCCAGGTGAGCCAAGAAGTGACGAGCGACCTGGCGTAAATGACCCGGCGTCGTCCGCGCCAGCGTCTGTTGTCCCTCCTCTGTTAGCATCGCCTACTGGCCGCGACGGTCGAACCTTGCACGGTTGTCGAAGAATCAGTCCGGCCCGGCCGGCGCATGGTCAACTGTATCTCTGCGACGAGTATGGGTGCTGACCGTTCAGGACGGGCGGGTCCCGCACTTCGGACAGATATAGCCGCGGTCGTCGTTGCGGAGACGGATCCCATCGATGTGGTTCACCACAAAGTCCTGTATGAACGCGTAGCGCTCGGCGCCGTTGTTCACATGGATCTGGCGGTCCCGGGCGGTCTGTCGGATTTCTCCGTCGTACTCATATCGTCCCCAGCAATTGGCGCAGGCGCCCTCTGGCGCGTCGCTAGCAGTCTCCTCCGCAGGACGGGAGAAGAAGGCCGACGACGTGTCGAGCAGGCTCATGGGAACCTCCGGTCGGGATGGGCAATTGGTGAGCTCCGGTATACGAGCGCTTCGGCTATGCGCTTGGACGTGCCGGCTGTTTGGGGAGTCCGTGAAGGCGGGAGGAGGGGACCGTCGGTCCCGCCCTCCCTGTTGAGTCACGCCTTGATCCACACCGGCGGGCGCGATGTCAGCCCAGCGCGTTTTCGAACAAGACGAGTAGACGGCTCCACGCTCGTTCGGCCTGTGCTTCGTCATACACGGTCGAATCGGGGGGGCACCAGCCGTGCATCGCCCCGTCGTAGACCTCGACTTCCGCCGGTAACCCCGCCTGTGCGAACGCGTCGCGTAGCACGTCCTTGGCTTCGGGCTGGTTCTCGTCGTCGTTGGCAGCGATGGCGAACAGATAGTGCGCCTCCATTTGCGGGACGAGAAGATGAGGGCTATCCGGTTGATCGGTCACGAGGCCACCACCGTGGAAGGACGCGGCCGCGCCGACACGATCGGGAAGGGTCGCGGCGGTTCTCATAGTGAACGGCCCGCCCATGCAATAGCCCATCGTCCCCATCTTCCGGTTGGAGTCGACCGACGCTTGGCCGTCGAGAAAGCCAACAAATGCCCTCGCGTCCGTCGCCTGGGTCTCTGCGTTCAATGACCCCATTAGCGGAACGATGATGTCGCGTACTTCGGCGAAGTTCGTGGTGTTGACGACGGGCGCTCGTTGCGACCGGTAATACGGGTTGACCACGAGGACCGAATAGCCGGACTCCGCGAGGCGCTTGGCCATCTGCTTCTTCGCGGGCCGAAGGCCAAACGCATCGGGCCAGATGATGACACCTGGATGAGCGCCGGTCGAAGGATGGACAAAGTAACTGTCTGCCACGCCGTCCGGCGTCGTGACGTCGATCTCTGATTCCGTCACTGCCTGCGCGTTTGCGGGCCGGGGCAATAGCATTGCCAGCCCCGTGCCGGCCGATACGGCGCCAAACTGTCGCCGTGTGATCTTGTTCCCACGCAAGTATTCAGTGTTGTTGGATTCTGTTCGGTCATCACACATTGGTGCCTCCTCAGGGACGAGTTACGGCGGGCGAAGTGTACGTTTCGGTCGCGTTCTCCGGCGACGGTGGTGCCGTCGCCGATGTGCATCTACTTTGATCCAGTCTTCATTACCGCTGCCGCCGCCTCTTGCATCCGAGCGCCGGCAAGGATGTTGGGGATGGCGTAGTTTCCTTCGTGGCAGGCGTATTCGTAGATCACATAGTCAGGCTCGGCCGTGAGCGGAATCGACATCGTCCACGGCGCAGTGTAGACATTCGGATCATCGACTGTGACGGTCCACATGATCGTGGTCTCCGACACGCGCTCGTAGCGCTCGACCACATGGAGCCTCGTGCTGGTTGGGATGCCCTTCAAGCGCCGACCAGCGCCGCTCGTCGCGATCCAGCCGCGGTTGTGGAAGTTCCGTGTCTCCACCACGAGGACCTCTCCTTCCCAATGCGCGCGCGCGTCACCCATCCAGAGATCGATGCGGTCATCGATGTGCGGATGGTCCGACAACGGAATAACGCGTAGGTCGTGGATCATCTCGTGCTGCAGGACGATGTGGTCGCGGGTTTGCACGATGCGGTGCGTGTTGTTGTATCCCGCCGGAAGCATCGAGCCCGGCACACCCCGCGACAGACACCGGTCCAGCGTGCTCAAGTGCCGATAGTGGTCACCCTCGTGGGCGAGATTGTATGCCTTGGCCTCGGTCGCCCATGTCTTGATAGGTGCCCGGCCGTCCGGCGGGTCGACGATGAGCGACGTCTGACCGGTCGACAAAACCGTGTCGCCCGAGTCGAGCCAGTAACTCCCGTAGGCACCAAGCTGGCCGCCGGCTTCGGTGCGTTGGGCGGGCGCGGCGTCCTGCGCTGCCAGGGCTTGCACCCGTTGCGCGTGAGCCGCCGCCATCTCTTCATCCGTCAGAAACGCTCGTCCCTCCGCGGAATCGGGACGTTCCGTCGGGGTGATGGTCTTGTTCCCCCAGAGGCCCTGAAGGTCCGGATGTCCGTGAGCCGTGCGAGGCGTGGTCCAGTTGGGGTCCGCGACTCGTTCCACCTGAGCGGTGGCCGACGGAGCAGCCAGCGCGCAGGTGAGGGCCGCGGCGGCGAGAGTGAACGGTATGGGGCGTGCTGACATGCAATAACTCCTCTTTCGTGGACGTGACGGAATGCTCGTCGATCCTACTGCCGCCCGCTACGGCGTTCAATGCTGCCTTAGACCGGTCCGCCGCTGGGACAATCCTCTCGCGGGGGCCACAGCTATTGACTCGCAACTGCGGTGTCTCTCTCGAGACCGTTTCCCAAGAGGCTCTGGTCGGCCGGGCGCCTCGCCGTGAGCGGTGTCGCCAGCGACCTCCACCGCGGGCTGCTAGACTCGCGCCGTAGGTTGTGCTTCGCCCGCAGGTTGAGGCTGAACGAGGGGCGCCGGACCTGACCGGCGTAGCACCGTGAACGGAACGTAAACGGAGGTTTCCCGTGAGTTCAAGTTCCGACGCTGATCTGCAGTTCGACCGTGCCAAGTACAGCCAGGAGACGGAGGACGGTCTTAGAAAGTGTGTTTCATGCGGGACGGAACTCCTGCGTGAGTAGTACACCGCCAATGGCAATCTCATCTGTCCCGCGTGTCATTCTCAGCTTCTCGTCGGTACGGCGGAAGGCTCCGCGCTTGGACGATTCTTTCGCGCGACTGGTCTCGGCCTCGCGGGAGGAGGAGCAGTGGGAGCGGCGATCTATTTTGCGATCGTGACGCTCACCGGTTACGAGACCGGGTTAGTAGCCATAGCCGTTGGGTTTCTGGTTGGGGCCGGTGTTCGAATGGGTTCCCACGGGAAGGGTGGAATGCCGTATCAAGCACTCGCCTTGGCCGTCACGTACTTTGTCGTCGTCACATATGTGCCATTCATCATTGAAGGCATGTTTGTCCCGCTTGAAGTTGCCCCGGAAGAGATGGCCAAGGTTATTGTCCGAAGCGACGACTCGATCGTACTAAACGGATCACCCGTTACGGTCGAAGAGGCCGTTACCGGATTGGAGCGGTTCAGCGAATCTGGCGTGGTCTGGTACTACCAGGAACAGTCGGACCAGGAGGAGATTTGCGCCGCCGCTGTTTCTGTGTTCGCCGCTATTACGAAGCAAAATCTGTACGTGTACCTCTTTCACGACCCGGGCTTCACCGAGCCTGAGAATTTTTGGAGAGACATGCAACGTCGGGACCTCCAGGGCAGAGGAACGATCTGGGCGTTCGTCTTCGCGACGGCCGTAGCCGCACCTTTTTATGATCTGCCGGGCAACATCATCGGGTTGGCCATCATAGGATTCGCCCTCTTTCAGGCCTGGAAGATGAACCGGCGAGAGCGAATTGCGTTGACCGGGCCGTTTGAGATCTCTCAACTCGCGGGCGCGCGAGTGTCCTCCTCATCCGCGCTCCGCGACTGATGGCGCTCCCGATGGGAGGCCTTGCTGGGGCGTGCCCTCGGTGCGCTACCCAGGTGTCGAGCGGCTTGGTGAGTTGTCCGTCGTGCCACGCTCTGCTGCACGCGGAGCAATTACGGAAGCTCGTCGCGGGGGGAGAAAGACGCCGCGTCTCCGGGGGCTTCACTGGCGCGCTAGCCTCGTGGCGACAGGCGTTGGAGCTCCTGCCTCCCGCATCGAGACAATACGACGCCGTCTCCGCAAAGGTTGCCGCGCTCACCCGTGACGGTCGTGAGTCAGGCGCTGGGGGGGGGGCGACACAGGTGTCGCCCGATCGGGGCTGGTGGACAAGAGGCTGTCCGCGGCCGGGGCACTGGGTCTTGCGCTCTGGAAGTTCAAGTTCCTCGGAGCCTTCGTCGCCACAAAAGGCAAGCTATTGCTCCTAGGCCTGACAAAGGGCAGCACCTTCTTGTCGATGATCCTCTCGCTCGGCGTCTACTGGACCGCCTGGGGATGGAAATTTGCGCTGGGGCTGGTGGTGTCCATCTACGTGCATGAGATGGGACATGTCGCAATGTTGCGCTATTAGGGCATCAAGAGCGCTCTGCCCACGTTCATTCCAGGCCTCGGCGCGGTGATTAGACTCAAACAGTATCCGCACACCGTCATCGAGAACGCCCGCGTCGGTCTCGCCGGCCCCTGGTGGGGTCTTGGTGCGGCCATCGCGGCGTTTGCCGTTCACCTTGTCACTGGCTGGCAGAGTTGGGCGGCCATCGCCCGGGTCGGCGCATGGATCAATTTATTGAATCTTGTTCCCATCTGGCAACTGGATGGAGGTCGTGGCTTCGCGGCACTGACGCGTTCTCACCGTTGGATCGTCGTTCTCGTTGCGACAGTGGCCTGGTTTCTAAGCGGCGAAGGCATGTTGATTCTGCTGTTGATTGCCGCAGTCGTACAGACGCTGGGCGGGAAGGCGCCGACAGACGAGGCCCCGCGTACGCTAGTTGAGTACGTTCTTTTGCTCTGTGTGTTGTCCTGGATGACGACCATCTCCGCATCGGTCGAGTGAGCGGTGCACTAGCGGTGCCAACGATTGTTATCAGCCGAATCGACTCCGGGGTTGGTGCCGTAGACTGACTATGGTGACTCGCACGTCGATGGCGGCGAAGCTTCTCATTGCGCTCGGACTGTTTCGTGATGGAGAGGCGCTCATGAGGCAGAATCTGCGTCGTAGCCGGCCCGGCGCATCCGAGCATGAGGTGGAGCAGGAGTCGCGAAAGTCGGTCACCTCGTTGCGGTCAAGCTCCTGGCTCGTTCTGAAGACCGTCCACAGGACGAGGTTGATCTCCGAGCCTTGATAGACGCCGCGGAAGAATCCGACCTTGCTCTCGCTCACGAAGCAGTGGGCTTGATTGAAGGGAGAGGTTTTGCGCGCGGTCGTGACCTGCGGGCCGCGCTAGCCGAGGTTCTCGCGCGCTAGCGGTGGGTGCGTTTCGGTGGCCCAACGGTGTTTCCCGTCCGCGCGTTGTTACGGTTGCGCCGACCGGTATACTTTGGCGACTTGAGTCTCCCGAGTCTTTCTCCCAGGAGGGCACTATGTGGAAAATGCGAGGGCTGTGCATCTCGGTGGCGGTTATGGCGGCGGTTGTGGCGGGACCCGGTGCGGCGGATGCCCAGCTGAGCGACACCACGGCGTTTCTGGCGGACCTCTCCAATCAGTATCGCGTTATCCCGAACGTGGTCTACCACGTCGCGAACAACCACGAGAACAAGCTCGACCTGTATCTGCCCGCCAACACCAGCGACCCGGTCCCGGTGCTGATGATGATCCACGGAGGTGGCTGGGTCGCGGGGACGAAAGAGTCTCAGTTGTTGCGCGCGATGCCCTATCTCGAGCAGGGGTGGGCGGTTGTGAACGTGACCTATCGATTGGTCCAGGTGTCGCGTGCCCCGGCGGCCGTCGAAGACTGCTTGTGCGCGCTGCAGTGGATTGCGCGCAACGCGGAGAACTACAACTTTGACCTGGCGCGGATCGTCACGACCGGGAACTCGGCCGGCGGTCACCTGGCGCTGACCACCGGCATGGTCCCCGCCTCGGCGGGGCTCGGACGCGAGTGCTCTTCGGGCAGCTTCTCCGGGCCACCGACGATACCGTCGGTCGAAGTGGCGGCCATCATCAATTGGTATGGCATCACCGACGTGGCTGATCTCGCGCACGGCCCCAACACCAAGGGCTACGCGGTCCAGTGGCTGGGCGGTCTCGCGAATCGCGACGATGTTGCCCGGCTGACTTCGCCGCTCACGTATGTGCGCGCCGGGTTACCGCCGGTACTGACGATTCACGGGGACGCCGATCCGATCGTGCCCTATGAACACGCCGTTCGGTTGCATGACGCCCTCGAGGACGCAGGTGTCGAGACGGAATTGCACACCGTGGCCGGCGGTGGCCACGGTGGCTTCGACACTGCCGAAACGCTGGCCATCTTTGCGACGATCCAGCGGTTTCTGAGCCGACAGGGGCTCTGACGCTACTTCAATGTGAAGTTGACCGTCACCGTCACAATGACTGCTACCGGGGTCCCATTGAGCAACGGCGGTGTGTAGCGCCACTGCCGCACCGCGTCGAGAGCAGCGTCGTCAAGCAGTGGCACGGAACGTAGAACCCTGACCTCGGTCACGCGCCCGGTCGTACCGATAATCGCCTCGAGAATGACGACGCCCTGAACTCGCGCCGCCTGAGCGACGGGTGGATATACAGGCGGAACGTCGGCCACCTTTGTTGGCGACCAAACGTTGCCGCCGATCCGGACCGGATTCTTCGGTACTGGCGGGGTCGGCGTGGCCAGGCGCAAGTATGTGCCGCCCACAACGGTTTTTCCCGCGGCCGTGCTTTCCACGCCATTCAAGTCAAAAAGTGGCTCTGTGACAGTCTTGTCTGGCGGGACGATGGGCGGAAGACTGGAATCGCCCTCTTCTACAGGCGTTGGAACGTCGATGACAGGACCCGGCGGCGGTGGTGGAGGCGGTGGCGCCGCCACAAAGGTCAGCATCGATACTGGGGTGGGGAGTGCGTCGACCGCCATCAAAGGAACGACGGCAATCGCAGAGATTGCGGCAAGGTGAATCATGATGGATAGCGGGACGGTGTACCAGCTTTTCGCACCGACTCTGATACCGGGATTCGCGACCTCCCGAAACATGTGATCGGTCATAGATACCTTCGTGGCTATTGGCGTTCTTGCCCGAGCCCGAATGTCCTCGCGGAGGCCAGTCTGTGCCCGTCCGAGAACGTGCTCTTCGCCGCGGAGACCTCGAACTCGCGGGTCCTTGCGCATAGAATGAGCGCTCGGTGACCCGATCGCTGACGTGTCCAACGAGGCCGGTTTCTTGGTCGCACACAACGTCTGGAGGACGCCATTGTCCGTAACAAAGGTCTCTGGGTTTGTCGTGTTGGGTTTGGTCGTTTGGGGTGGAATCAACAGCCGTGCGCAAGTCGGCGACACGCCTCAGGAATGGCTCGACGCGATGGGGATCGTCGGCTACGCCGATCGGTTGAGTGTGCAGCCGGGCGAGACCATCCAGTTCATGGTGAGTAGCCAGTTGCCACGGTATGAAGCACAGATTGTGCGTCTCATTCATGGCGATCCGAACCCGCTGGGACCAGGAATGAAAGAGGAGGTCTTGGAGACCTCAGCAAACGGAGAGTATGCCGGACGGCATCAGCCACTTGTCGTCGGGTCGTATGTCACGGTGCCCGACGCACCGGCTCTGCGGCTGGAGGGCAGTTTTACGATCACGGCGTGGATTGCCGCGACCCGGCCGGGAGAGGTTGGCTGGTCGAATGAACCGGACGCTCAAGGCATCGTCACCAAGTGGTCCGAGGCCGATGGACAGGGATACGGGCTCTTCATTGATGCGGATGGTCGGTTGTCAGTCCGGGTCGGGGCGGGGTCGGGGCAAGTGGCGACAGTGGTCGCAGAGCCGCCTTTGCGCCCATGGGTGCCCGCCATCGTTGGTGGGACGAGTCCGCGCCCCCACGGCGTACCAACGGTGTGGTATTTCGTCGCGGCGAGCTTTGACGCAGCCAGCAAGCAACTGACGGTCTATCAACGACCCCTCGACGCTCATCCAAGTGACCCAACCCGGGTGACGGTGGCGGAGACGACCGAGGTGTCCGGACCTGCGCCGACCGACGTCCCATTGCTAATGGCGGCGCGCTGGGCAGAGGACGGAGACGTTGGCGGGTTCTACAGCGGAAAGATCGACGACCCCAGGGTCTACAACCGTGCTCTGAGCACGGAGGAGGTGGATTCCATTGAGCAGGGTGGGGGACCCTTAGACGCGGTGGCGGCCTGGGACTTTTCCGCGGACATCGCCACGGATCGCGTGCGCGACACCGCGCCGCGCGGGCTCGACGGTCGGACGATAAATCTTCCGACCCGGGCGGTGACGGGACACCGCTGGGACGCGACCGAGATGGATTACCGGCAGGCGCTCGACCAGTATTCGGCGATCTACTTTCACGACGACGATTTGCTGGATGCCGCGTGGGATGTTGGCTTTGCCTTCGATGTGCCGGACGACTTGCCGAGCGGCGTTTACGCCGCCCGGCTCCAGACGACGACGAGCGAGGACTATGTCCCGTTCTTTGTTCGGCCATTGCAGGGGACGGCGACGGCAAAGATTGCCCTCTTGATTCCGACGTTTAGCTACCTGGCGTATGCGAGCACTGGGTCCAGCAGTTTTCCGAGACGGATGAGCACATACGCCGGGCACACCGATGGCAGTGGGGTGACGTATTCGACCCGGCTCCGACCTGTGACGGACATGCGGCCCAAGATTGCGTCGAGGAACCCGTGGCAGTTTATGGCTGATACCCACCTCGTCGACTGGCTGGACGTCAAGGGATTCGACGTCGACATCATTACGGATGGTGATCTGCATTTCGAGGGTCCTGAGCTGCTCGAGCCGTATAACGTCATCATGACCGGCACGCACCCTGAGTATTACTCGTGGGAGATGTTGCAGGGGATGCGGACGTATCTCGAACAAGGCGGCCGCATGATGTATATGGGCGGTAACGGCTTTTATTGGGTGACGCCGATGGATCCAACCGGCACGTTCATCGAGCTTCGGCGCCGCGACGGGACCGAGGCCTGGCAGGGGGCACCCGGTGAGAGCCACCACAGCCTTACGGGTGAGCCGGGCGGCTTGTGGCGGTTTCGGGGCCTCGCCCCGCAGTGGCTCGTAGGAGTGGGATTCACTGCGCAGGGGTTTGACCGAAACTCACCGTTTCAGCGGATGCCCGGCAGTTTCGATCCGCGGGTTGCCTTTGTGTTTGAGGGGATCGGGGACAACGAACTGATCGGGAATCATCCATCGTTGGTGTTGGAATTCGGTGGCGCCGGCTCGGAGCTTGACCGCGTGGACTTTGCTCTGGGGTCGCCCCCGCACACATTGGTCTTGGCCAGCTCGTTTGGTCACTCCGACGCGTACCAGCACGTAGTCGAAGAGCTCAATACGAGTGACTCTCGACAAGGCGGCACGGTAAACCCGCTCGTAAAGGCGGATATGGCGTATCTCGAGTACCCAAACGGCGGCGCTGTGTTCTCAACGAGCTCAATTGCGTGGGGCGGGAGTTTGTCATTCAACGACTACGACAACAACGTCTCGCGGATTACCGAGAATGTTCTGCGGCGTTTCGCCCAGGACGAGCCGTTGCCAGGTCCGCACAAGGAGCCGTCCGCCGGCGACTCGCCCTGAGGGTGGGGGGGACACCGAGGTCGTATCGGCGCGCGGGGTAAGCCGATGTATCAGATCGAGGCCTGGGCCGGGTTGCGAAAGGCCCGCCGCGATGCCAAGGGCACCACGTCATGGTCGAGCGTTCATCGCAACGTCTGGGCGCTTGGCTTTACGAGCTTTTTCACCGACGTATCGTCGGAGATGGTCAGCACCGTCCTTCCCATATATCTGGTGCTGTATCTTGGTCTCACCCCGTTTCATTACGGTCTCGTCGACGGACTTCAACACGGGGGCACGGCGCTGCTGCGTCTCTTTGGCGGCGTCGCCGTCGACCGTACACGGCGCTGCAAGGAGCTTGCGATCGCCGGCTATAGCGTGTCCGCATTCTCTCGACTGGGGCTCTTGGCGGCCGGTGCCTCCTGGCCGCTTGTCGCCACCGTGGTTGCGGTCGACCGCGCGGCCAAGGGCCTGCGCACTGTCCCTCGGGACGTCCTCATTTCGCTGAGCAGCGGCTCAAGTGCGCTCGCAACATCGTTTGGTGTGCATCGGGCGCTCGATAGCGCGGGGGCGATGCTCGGACCTCTCGTGGCGCTCGGTATTTTGGCGGCCCTCCCAGAGGCGTTCGATGTGGTGTTTGTGTCGAGCTTTAGCGTGGCGGTCTGCGGAATGGGGGTCATCTGGCTTTTTGTCCGAAACGTCGACCCGGCAGTACTGACGGGGGCCGTGTCGCCACCGATCCCGGCCGGACTGCGGAGTGTTCTTCACGACACCGGGCTGTCACGCGTGATGGTCGCGGCGACATTACTCAGCGCGGCCACGGTCAGCGACGCGTTTCTTTATCTTGTGCTGCAGCGGGAGGTCGGTTTCAATGCCGGGCTGTTTCCGTTGCTCTATGTGGGAACAGCGGGGAGCTATCTGCTCTGTGCCGTGCCGGCTGGGCGGCTGGCGGACCGCATCGGACGTCGGACCGCGTTCCTCGGCGGCTATCTCTTTCTCGCTGCGGCGTATGTGGTCGCGATGCAGTCCGAACCCGGTGTGGGCGCCGTCGCTCTGTGTCTCCTTCTCCTGGGGGGACACTATGCGTTGACCGATGGTGTACTCATGGCACTGACCAGCGGGTTGTTGCCCCCGGCCCGTCGCGGGACTGGGTTTGCTGTGGTCACCACCGCGACAAGCGTGACCCGTGTGGTCGCATCAGTTGGTTTTGGGGCATTGTGGACACAGCTCGGGGCGCGCGTCGCTCTCGCTTGGTTCTTGACCGGTTTACTAGTCGCCATCGTCATCACGCGTCTTGTCGTGAGACCGGGCGTCGAGCGGGGCACCGACACGCGTGGCTGAGTCTCGGAGTCGCCCTGGGGTCGTATTCGCAGGTCTGTGCGTGGCCTGCCTTGTGCTTGCCGTCGGGTACGCTTGGCACGCGTCCGTGCGGCGGGCGACCCTCTTTGAAGGTCCTGCGCTTCCAGAGGTCACGAGTCTCGACAGACGGGTCGCCCTGTCGGAAGACCTGCTCGCCGCGTCAGGAGTAACCGCGTCGTCGAGTGAGTCGGCCCCCCCAGAGGATCTCGGCGCTGGACCGGATGGCGACAGCACTGAATCGCAAGACGTAGTTGCTGACGAAAGGACGGGCCTGGACCCACCGTCGGAGCCGATCTTTCTCATACGCCATACGGGCCTCGACGCGAGCTATGGCGTCATGAGTGTGATACGTCTGGACAACTCCGGAGAAGCCCGTCGAGGGACGCCGTTGCGATGCGATCGCCTCGATTTTGTGAACGAGCGAGGTGTCTGTCTTGCCACGGACCGCTTCTATACGACTCACTCCATCATGGTGTTCGATCGGTCGTTCGAACCGCTGCACACGCTTCCGTTGAATGGGGTTCCGAGCCGGGTGCGTCTCTCTCGCGACGGGCGTCGGGCCGCGGTCACCGTTTTTGTCTCTGGTCACTCATATGCCGATGAGGGGTTTTCGACAGAGACGAGTCTGATCGATACCTACACGGGCGAACGGCTTGTCAGGAACTTGGAAGAGTTTGAGGTCCGCCAGGATGGCGCGCGTCTCAGAGCCGTGGATCTGAATTTCTGGGGCGTCACTTTCACCGATGATCACGATCGGTTCTTGGCGACACTTGGTACCGGCGGCCGAGTCTATCTGGTCGAGGGCAGCGTGTCGGACCGGCGAGTTACGGTGTTGCGCGAAGGCGTCGAGTGCCCCGCCCTGTCACCCGACCAGACCCGCGTCGCCTTCAAGAGACGGATATCCACCGGCACCGACTTCGCATGGCGTCTTTTTGTATTGGACTTGAGGACCCTTGTCGAAACCCCGCTGGCCGAGACTCGGCACGTCGACGATCAGGTCGCATGGCTGGACGACGACGTGATCCTGTACGCCCTGCCCGACCCGTCTGCGCCGACACCTCGCGTTACTGACATATGGCAAGTGCCGGCGGACGGCGGAGGAGAGTCCGAGCTCTTTCTTCGGCACGCATTCTCGCCCGCGGTGTTGCACGCAGACGGTCAGGACGACCCGGGACACTAAGCCAGCGTTTCCGAAGTTAGAGTCGCCTGGCTCAACTCCACGGCTACAGGGGACGAGTCGGGTGAGCGCGACGAGCCGATCGTGCGTCGTAAGGGGGTGTCTTGGTGTACGACGGGCAACGGAAATTGATACCGTAGGGCGATGCGGGTAGTGATTACCGACTGGTTCCGGGTCTTGTCGCTTGGGGTGGCCGCCATTTGCGGTTGTCACGCGATTCCCTCCGCCCCAACCGACGCCGGACCGTTGGCGTCGCAATTGGCGTCCGGCCAGCCGACGGGACAGTGGGATGTGGCCGTGGATGCTGAGGGCACCGGAACCCAGACGGCGCCCTTTGGCCGTATTCAAGATGCGCTCGATGTCGCCCGACCCGGAGACGCCGTCGTGATCTCGGGCGGGACCTATCGCGAGAGTATCGTCACTCGGCGGGACGACATACGGCTGGTAGGCGCCGGTGACGTGACGGTGACGGCGTCCGGTCGTGTGGTCGATGTCGGTCACTCGACAAGCTTTGAGAACCTTGCATTCGATGGTCAGTTCGGCACTCGGCTGACGTTCGTCTGTCCAACTCGTCCATTGCCGATAGCGACCGCGGCATTCGCTATGAGGACGGCATCGTCGAGCACTCGCTCGTCGCCGTCACCTTCGACAATGTGTCCCGAGAGATCCAACGGGCGAACTAGTGGCATCTCGACGGCGGTGCTCTAGACCATGCGAGCGGGTGGTGACCGGGTGGTAAGAGGAAGCAACATGAGCAATTGCTATCGATACGTCCTAGCGGTCCTTGCGTGTGTCCCAACGCTTGGGTGTGGCGAGGCGCCGGTGCCGACCGAACCGGCGAGGTCAGCGGGTGCGGACGATGCATCCGCGTTGAGCGATCGGCTTCCCTTCGTCGGGGCGTGGTCACTGGCGACGATCGAGCGGCGAAGCGCTGAAGGCGAATTGTTGTCGCCCCCGATTGAAGACCGTCTCGGTTATATCATTTATGACGCGGCGGGTTTCATGGGCGTGACAATCATGCGGCCCGGCCGGATGCCGTATACCGAGGATGGACCGACTGCGGACGAGGCGCTCGCGCAATTCGGCAGCTACACGTCGTATTTTGGACGGTTCACCGTCGACCCGGCTCAGGGCACCGTCACCCATCATGTGGAGGGGAGCCTGAATCCGAATGGTGCGGGGTCCGACTACGAACGTGTCTTCACCTTCAGCGAAGACCGGCTCATTCTGCAGCCCCCGTCTGGGGAGGACAGGTCGAAGACATTGCTCTCCTGGGAGCGACTGCCGGCTATGCCTCTGTCCGAGGTAACCGACACGCACCGCCTGCTCTTTGGTGCCTATCGGGTCGAGTCCGTGACGCGTTACACCACCGACGGGTACTCGCTACCTGTGGACCAGTATGAGTCGGCGTACATCTTGTACGCGCCGTCGGGTTATATGTCCGTGCATCTTATGCGACCGGGGCGTGCTGCCTACGCGGGTGATCAGCCGACGGCCGAGGAAGCGCTGAGGACGACCGAGACGTATGGGAGCTACTTCGGTCCTTTCTCAGTGCATGAGGTGGAAGGCTGTATCACCTGCCCCGGACCACGTGACCAGGGATACGTCGTCCACCACCGGGTGGGGAGCGAGAATCCTGGCGACAGCGGAACCGATGCGCGGCGCTACTACGAGCTGACCGACACGCATCTCACGTTGCGGCCGCCGCCGCGCCAGGATGACGAGGGACGACAGGTGATTACCGTGCTCCGGTGGGCCCGGCTGTCGTCGGCGGCGCACTAGTCCGGTGAGAACGGTGTTGGGGCTCAGGTCGTCGGGATTGGGGGCGGATATGGTTGGGAATGTTGGGCGCAGCGTCGGCGTCGCTCTCCTGATGGTGCTCGTGGGGGGCGCCGGCTTGCGGGCGCAGGATGATGTGGACGCCGGCCGCACAGACTGGACCTATTTCGGGGGAACGACGGAGTTCACGCGATATTCGGCTGCCGATCAGATTGACGCGACCAACGTACGGAATCTGCAGATCCTATGGCGCCGGCCAGCGCTGGCCTCGGTTTTCAGGGAAAGCTTCCCCGAGCTCCGACCGTCGAATTACCTCCGCTCGACACCAATCTTGATCAATGACGTGCTGTATGCGTCAAATGCGGTTGGTCTGGTGGAAGCCTTTCGTCCGGATACCGGAGAGACTGTCTGGATCCAGCCGCCGGTCTCCCAAACGTTGGAGGGCGTCGCCGGTCGTGCCGCCTATGGCGTGGGCTTTTGGACCGATGGGGTCGATGCGCGCATCTTGTCGTTACGTCAGCGGCATCTGTACGCACTCGACGCCGCGACCGGGCGACCGATTCCTGGCTTTGGCGAGAATGGGCGCGTCGACCTGACACCAGCCGGGGCTCGGGTCGCCAACGGTGGCTCCAGTCCGATTGTGGTTGGCGATATCGTGGTGGTCGCCGGTACCGTTGACGGCGCGGGTGATAGCGGTTCGCGGTGGAGAGGGAGTCTCCCCGAGAACATACGCGGGTATGACGTCCGGACCGGGAACCTCCGGTGGACCTTCCATGTCGTGCCGCGGCCCGGCGAGTTTGGGGCCGAGAGCTGGGGTGCCGGTTCGTTGACCGCGTCGGGCGACCTGGGGGCGTGGTGTTGTGTGAGCGCCGATCTCGAGCTGGGTTATGTCTATGTTCCGCTGACCGCGCCGACGGCCGCGTATTACGGCGGTCATCGACCCGGCGACAACTTGTTTTCGAACAGCCTGGTCGCGCTCAATGCCGAGACCGGCGAGCGGGTCTGGCACTTCCAGATGGTCCATCACGACCTGTGGGAGTACGACACGATTGGTCCGCCGACGCTTGGCGAGGTCACAGTCGCCGGACGTCGGATCAAGACGGTCATGCAGCCCAGCAAGACCGGATTTCTCTATGTTTTCGACCGCGAGACAGGCGAGCCCGTGTGGCCAATCGAAGAGCGGCCGGTGCCGCCATCCACTGTTCCCGGTGAGCGTGCGTCGCCGACCCAGCCCTTCCCGACCAAACCGCCGCCGTTCGCTCGTCAGGGCGTGGCTGAGGACGACCTTATCGATTTCACCTCAGAACTCGCGACCCGCGCCCGCGACGTTGCGAACACGTTCGTCATCGGTCCGATCTTTACACCGCCGTCCGTAGTCGATGAGACGGAAGGTGGGACGCAGGGAACGCTGGCGTTGCCCGGGTCGTGGGGTTCGGGGAACTGGAACACCGGCGCTTTTGACCCAGAGACCGGCTACTACTACGCGTTTTCGCATGTGGTGCCGCGGGTCTATCGACTTGCGGATGCCACCGACCAGCCGGCAACCGAAATGGCGTATTACAGTCCCAATCGAGACGCGCCGTATCTGGATGGGATCCCACTCGTCAAACCGCCCTGGGGTCGGCTCACCGCGATTGATCTCACTCGTGGCGAGCACGCATGGGTCGTCGCCAACGGAGGAGGGATTCGAGACCACACGGCGCTGCGTGGTTTGGACCTTCCGCGATTGGGCGTGGCGAGTCGGCCGGTCGCTTTGGTGACAAAAACACTTCTTTTTATCGGTGAGGGCGGAAACGTATTTGGTGGGATCCAGCCGAATATGTGGGGAGCGGGGTTTCGCGCCTACGACAAAGAGGCAGGGTATGTGGTCTGGGAAACGGAGCTGCCGGCGGGGACAACCGGCGGACCGATGACCTATGTCTTCGAGGGAAAGCAATACATCGTCGTACCGATCGGTGGGAGCGACTACCCAGCGGAGTGGGTTGCGCTGGGACTCCCCTAGTAGGGCGCGGTCCGTGGGGGGACGCCCGGTGAGGCACCCTGGTTGGGTGGGGCTGCGCAGGGCGGGGCCAGGAAGCTGTCTTCGCCAAAGTGGGCCGTGCCCGGCGATTCGCTATCGGCAATATTGGAGAGCATCAACAATGTCTCGACCTTCTCTGCTCGTAGCCAGATCCCTTCTCCGCGCCACCCGGTGGCGTGTCCTCGCCGCCGCCACCACCGTCGCGCTTGGCGCCGCGATCACTCCTAGCGTCGTGTTTGGTCAAGAAGGCGAACCAACCGCCGGTATCGATTGGCCGCAATTTCGCGGGATTGGCGCGCGCGGCTCGGCGGAGGGATGGACCACCCCAGTTCATTGGAATGGTGAGACGGGGGAGAACATCGCATGGAAAGTGCCGGTCTCCGGTCTCGGTCACTCGAGCCCTGTCGTGTGGGGAGATACCATTTGCGTCACGACGGCGGTCGGTGGTGGTGACGCCCTCTTGAAGGTTGGCTTGTATGGCGATATCGAGCCGGTCGTAAACGAGGGAGAGCATCAATGGGTCGTTCTGTGCTTTGACAAGCACACCGGGACTGAGAGGTGGACGGCGGTGGCGACTGCGGGAGAGCCGATAATCCCACGGCATCCGAAGTCGACGCACGCCAACTCGACCCTCGCCACCGACGGTGAATCGCTTGTTGCCTTGTTTGGGTCGGAGGGTCTGTTTTCGTATTTTCTCGACTCTGGAGTGCTTCGCTGGCGGAGAGATCTCGGCGTCCTGAGATCAGGATTCTTTGACGTCCCGGAAGCTCTGTGGGGCTATGCGGCGTCGCCCGTTATCTACGACGGATTGGTCGTCGTACAGGCCGATGTGCTCAACGAGTCCTTTCTGGTCGCCCTCGACGCCGATACGGGTGACGAGTTGTGGCGCACGTCTCGCGATGACGTCCCGACGTGGAGCACCCCAACCGTCCACGTGGTCGACGGCGTGGCTCAGGTGATCGTGAATGGGTATCGCCACATCGGCGGATACGACCTCCACTCCGGTCGGGAGGTCTGGAGAATGGAAGGGGGTGGCGACATCCCGGTGCCCACGCCCATTGTCCACGACGGCCTGATCTTTATCACCAATGCCCACGGACCTGGCGCTCCGGTCATTGCGGTGAGCGACGGCGCCTCGGGCAACATCTCACTCGCCGCGAACCAAACATCGAATGACCACGTCGTGTGGAGCCAGCCGCGTGGCGGCGGCTATATGCCGACCCCACTTGTCGTCGATGGATATCTACACGTGCTTCGCGACATTGGCGCGGTGGCTGTTTACGATACGACCACCGGTCGCCGACACTACCAAGAGCGGGTTGCCGGTGGGGGCTCTGGATACACCGCCTCGCCTGTGGCCGGCGACGGGAAGCTCTACGTGTCGAGCGAGGACGGCACCATCCATGTCCTCCGGACGGGGCCGGAGTTTCAGCATCTCGCCGCGAATCCGATGGGCGAGACCCTGATGGCGACCCCCGCCCTATCGGAAGGGATGTTGTTTGTGCGGACCCGGGGGCATCTCGTTGCGATAGCGGGCTCGTAGTCGCGGCGCGCCGCGAGACGAGCAAGAGATACGAGTGGGACGCTTACTGCTGCTCTTTGTCACCCTTCCGGTCGTTGAACTGTTCCTCCTTATAGAGGTCGGACAACGTATTGGGACCGTGATGACGATCGTGCTCATAGTGGGCACGGGGATCGTCGGGGCGTCGCTGGCACGGCAGCAAGGTCTCAGCACGCTGGCACGTCTGCGCAAGGATCTCGCTGAGGGGCGGTCGCCTGCCGAACCGCTTCTTGACGGTGCGCTCATTCTCGTCGCGGCGGCGGTACTTGTGACGCCGGGCGTGCTGACTGACCTCTTTGGATTCTTGTGCCTCATCCCGTTTTTCCGGCGCTTGCTCAATCGGTATCTCCAGATACGATTTACCAACTCGCTACGGTCGTCCACGCCTGGCGAGTCTGCGGTGCGCGACAGCGCCGATTTCTCAGGCCCTCGACCCATAAAGAATGTGACTCCGCCGTCCCCCGGGCGTGGGCCCCGTCCATCCCATCGTCCCTAGTGGCTCTTCAAACGCTTATTTGTAGGTTGCCGGTGAGGGCTCGTTGGTCCTCGCCAGGCGGGCGGAGCGCGCAATTCTGGAAATCTGAAGCGACGGCTAACGCCGCGAGCAGCGACGCTTGATTGAGCAACATGAGGAGCATCAGCGCAGACGCGATACGTATGTGTTTCATACGATCCTCTTTTTTTCGGTGTCGTCACCAACGTTTGACCCCGATGCGGGAGAATCGGTCAGCTTTCACCTCGGCGCTCCGCCGTCCTCGGTATTTTTGGCACGAACGCACAGAATCGGCGCGAGTTGTCGACCAGAATGCGTCTGAGCGTCTCTTCATCCACACCGGCCCGACGCAGCTTTGGAACAAACACCGTCACGGTCCTCGAAATACCAGGACCGCCGTTTTGCTGCCAATTTGGCCAGGCATTCACGCCGAAGTCGGCGGAAATCAATAGCCGATTCTCGTAGCCCGCTTCGAGGAGCTTGAGGATCATCGGCACGTTGCGGTCGTCGCTGCCCCCGCCCTGTCGGTCAAAACCCACAAACGCCCCGCGTCGCGTGATGGCCTTGTGGACCTCCACCTCTGGTGCCACCAGGCTACCGAGATGACCGATTGCGACACGGTCGGGCTGGACTCCCATCGATTCCAGGATGTCGAGTTGTTCCTCCGCACACTTTCCGTTCTCGGTGGGCGTGAAGATCGGGAGGTTCGTTGCAACGTGCGCTCTGCCGACAGCGCGGAATACTTTCCGCTCGTTTGGCGTGATTTCGTCCGAGGTGCCCATTTCTCCAATGGACAGCCCGTGATGGGGTCACGAACCAGTGGCCGGCGAGGTCGGCCCGCCCGTGACGGCCGGGCAGCCATCCTCGCGTTCCAATCAGCGCCGTGGGTCAAGTGCTCATGAAACAGCGTCGTCCCGCCACCGAGCCTCGCGGGGGACAGGTCCTCGAGGACTGTCCGAATGACCGCCCCGTCGGGAAACTCTGGCCCTTGCGCGCCAAAGACGGTGTGTGGCGATCGCGCCACGGCCGCGCCTGCGCCGAGAACCCTCAGTGCTTCTCGGCGGGTGACGGCTGGCAATCGACACATCACTTCGTCAGACATGACCCTCTTTCGATCGGTTCACGACACCCGATACTCATCAGCCGGGTTAAGACGTGTCCAAACACCAAACAGCGGCCCAGGCCGTGTTGCTCAACCCCCTGTGACTCTCCCGCTCGAACACAAGATGTGATGCCGTGCACCAGACACCGAGTTCAAGGCGTAGCTGCGCGGCCCTTGGCACGCCCGTCGGTCCTTGACGGTTGTGACCGGGCAGGCCTACACTTCGACCACTGTTGGTACTGCTTCGAGGAGGGTAGATGCGAAGACCGTTACGCGCCACACCGTGCGGATACATCGTCGCGGTCGTCGCATTAGGGTATGCGCAACTTGCGTTTGCGCAGGGCTCTCCCACGGCGCTTCCCGCAGCGCCCTCTGATCCCCAAGTTCTGCTCGACGAGTATTGCGTCGCCTGCCACAACGAGCGGACCCTGACCGCCGGCCTCTCGCTGGAGATGCGCGATGTTCACGACATCGGCGACGGTGCCGAGATCTGGGAGAAAGTGGTAGGCAAGCTTCGGAGTGGCGCGATGCCGCCGCTCGGTCGCCCGCGTCCTGACGAGGCTACCCTGGACGGCTTTGTGACGTGGCTCGAAACAGAGCTCGACGGTGAGGCTGCCCGTCATCCGAACCCTGGCCGAACCGCGGATCACCGCCTGAACCGGGTGGAGTATGGCAATGCCATTCGTGACCTCCTGGCGCTGGAGATTGATCCGGCGGCGTTACTCCCGGCCGATGAATCGGATCATGGCTTTGACAACATCGCCGAAGTGCTGTCAATGTCGCCCACGCTGCTTGAGCGATATCTGTTCGCGGCGAGGAAAATCAGCCGACTGGCGATCGGGGATCCGACGGCCGGCCCCGCCGTCGAGACCTTTAACCTTTCGCGTGGGTTGCGACAAGACCAGCGCATGAGTGAGGACCTCCCGTATGGCACGCGTGGAGGCGCGTCGATACGGCACTATTTTCCTCTGGACGGCGAGTATGTCGTAAAGATCCGACTGGGTCGCAACTACACCAACTCGCAGATTCGGGCGATCAAGACCCGGGAAGAGATCGACGTGCTGCTCGACGGCGCGCCCGTGACCAGATTCACAATCGGCGGGCAATGTGGTGACGCCGACCCGCAAGACCCTGCGTGCATCGGGTCCGGCATCTATCGGACGTCCGCCTACCAGCTCACTGCCGATGAAGCCCTCGAGGTCCGGTTTCCCGCCGAGGCCGGGATGCATGCGCTCGGCGTGGCGTTTGTAAGGAAGAGCGTATTGACGGAAGGGCCGGCTCCCGCCTTGCTCCCACCACGACACACGAGCTCGACATATCAGGCGCCACGCATGGATATCGACTACGTGCGTCTGGAAGGACCGTTCAACCCCACCGGTCCTGGGGACACCGAGAGCCGTCGCCGAATTTTTGTGTGTCACCCGGCCGAGATGACCGGGGGCTCCGCGGCGGATATAGACGACGAGACCTGTGCGCGCGAGATTCTCACGACGCTGGCTGGTCGTGCCTATCGTCGCCCGTCGACAGATGCAGATGTCGACACGCTGCTCCAGTTCTACGATGCGGGTCGTGACGCTGTCGGCGGAACCTTTGAGCGGGGCATTCAAGAGGCGCTCACGCGGCTACTCGTCTCACCCCATTTCTTGTTTCGTACTGAGCGTGATCCGCAGGAGGCGACCGCCGCCGGCGTGTATCGAATCAGTGACTATGAGTTGGCGTCGCGTCTATCTTTCTTCCTGTGGAGCAGTATTCCGGATGAGGCCTTGCTCGACGCCGCGAAACGCGGGACTTTGGGTGATCCGGAGGGCCTGGCCGCACAGGTAAAGCGGATGCTGGCCGACCCGCGGGCCTCGGCGCTGACACAGAACTTTGGTGGACAGTGGTTATTTACACGGAATCTCAAGGCCGTCGACCCCGACGCCAGCGCGTTTCCCGACTTTGACGACAACCTGCGCGCCGCGTTCCAGCGCGAGACGGAGCTGTTTCTCGAGAACCAAATGCGCGACGACCGTCCGCTCGGAGAGCTGTTGACCGCGCGGCACACATTTGTCAACGAGCGTCTTGCCCGCTTCTATGGGATCCCGAATGTGTATGGAGCGCACTTTCGGCGAGCGGAACATCAAGACCCGAACCGAGCGGGGCTGTTGGGACAGGGCAGCGTGCTCACCGTGACGTCGTATGCAACTCGGACATCGCCAGTGATTCGAGGCAAGTATCTTCTCGACAATATCCTCGGGGCGCCGCCGCCGCCTCCTCCTGCGAATGTACCGGCACTCGAGGACTCGGACCAGGCCGGTCACCCGCTTGCGTCGATGCGCGATCGGATGGCATCGCATCGGCGGAACGCCGCGTGCGCGAGCTGTCATGCCAGGATGGACCCGCTGGGGTTTGCCTTGGAAAACTTTGACGGGATTGGACGATGGCGCACGATGGACGGTGCGTCCGTGATTGATGCGTCGGGCGTGCTTCCGGATGGGACCACGTTTGGCGGACCCGCCGAGTTCAGGGAGGCCCTTCTGGCTCATCGTGAGGAATTTGTCAGGACCTTTACGGAAAAGCTTCTAACGTATGCGCTCGGCCGCGCAGTGCAGCACTATGACAAACCGACCATCCGGTCGATCGTGCGGGACGCCGCCTCTAGCGACCACCGATGGTCGTCGCTGGTGCTCGGTATCGTAAAGAGTCGGCCGTTTCAGATGCGAACGGTTCAGGACGCTGAGACGGGATTGTAGAACGCGAGACTCGAGATAGGAGTGTCTGAATGGTGATTACAAAGAAGTGCCTGTCGCGTCGCACCCTGCTGCGCGGTTTGGGTGCGAGTATCGCGCTCCCGTTGCTCGACGGAATGGTGCCAGCACTCGCTGCGATGCGTAACACGGCCGCGCGTCCCGTCAAACGGCTCGGTGCGGTGTATGTGCCAAACGGCATGAGTATGGCTCGCTGGTTGCCGACGGCCGAAGGCCGCTTGGAGCTGACGCCGATCCTCTCGCCGCTCGCGCCCGTGCAAGACCAGGTGACGGTCTTGAGCGGGATGGCGAACCAGGAGGCAAGGCAATGGCTCGATGAAGGGGATGGCGACCATTCGCGGTGTCAAGCCGCCTATCTCACCGGCGCCCACGCCAAAAAAGCCTCGGGGGCCAACACAACCCTCGAGGTTGGCATATCGATGGACCAGCTCGCGGCCCGGGAGCTGCGAGAGGACACGCAGCTCGCCTCGCTCGAGCTGTCTTTGGAAGCCAATGAGCTGGTGGGGCAATGCGAAGACGGGTATGGGTGCGCCTATAGCGCCACTCTTGCGTGGCGGGACGCGAACACGCCGTTGCCGATGGAGACAAACCCGCGTGCCGCCTTCGAGCATCTCTTTGGAGCCGTGGGTAGCACGGGTCGCGAAGCTCGGCTCCGCGCCCTGCAGTCGGACAAGAGCATTCTCGATTCGGTCAGTGAGGAGCTGACAAAGTTGCAGCGCGTGCTCGGTCGAGGCGACCGCTCAAAGCTGGGCGGTTATCTCGATTCGGTGCGGGATATCGAGCGGCGTATCCAGATTGCCGAAACACAAGCTGACCGCGAGCTTCCCGAAGTCGTGCAGCCGGCGGGTATTCCGGCCACCTTCGAGGACTACGCCAGCTTGATGTTTGACCTGATGTTTGTGGCGTATCAGGCTGATCTGACCCGAGTTGCAACGTTCTTGATTGGCCGGGAGAAGAGCGTCCGAACCTACCCAGAGATCGGTGTCGCGGAACCGCACCACCCTGTTTCTCATCACCGACAGAGTCCAGAACAGCTCGAGAAGCTGGCAAAGATCAATACCTTCCATATGCAGATCTTTGGGCGTTTCCTGGAACGGCTCCGGTCGACCAATGATGGCGACGGCTCGTTGCTGGACCATTCGATGATCATCTATGGTGCGGGGATGGGTAATAGCAACGCGCACGACCCACTGGATCTTCCGATCGTCCTGGCGGGTGGAGGCGGGGGCACGATCACTGGGGGACGGCACGTCCGGCTGCCAGAGGGGACGCCGCTGTCCAACATGCATCTGACGGTGCTCGAGAACATGGGGATTCCGGCCGAACGGCTTGGCGATAGCACGGGCGGGTTGCCAGTGCTGTCCGAGGTCTAGTTGAGAGGCGTGAGATGCATACCATCCAAAGAATGACCGGGGTCGCCGTCTTCATCGTTGTCGCCGCGGTTCAGAGTCTTGCGGTGGCGGCGCCCGACGTCCGGCTGGCCACGGCCGCCAAGAATCATGACGCCGAGTCTGTCCGGACGTTGTTGACCGAGGGCGTCGCCGTGAATGCCACGCCGCCCGATGGCGTCACCGCACTGCACTGGGCGGTTCAATGGAACCACGAGGCGATGGCTGACCTCCTGATCGGCGCGGGTGCCGCCGTGAATGCGGCGGATCACTATCAAGTGACACCGCTCGCGCTCGCCTGTACCAACGGGAGCGCTGGGATGGTTCACCGTTTACTGAAGGCTGGCGCGGATGTGAACGCCACCCAGGCAACCGGGGAAACCGCGTTGATGACATGCGCGCGGTCGGGCGTGGTTGGCGCCGTGAGACCGCTTCTCGCGCGCGCGGTCGATGTGAACGCAGCAGAGGTCGCGCACGGACAGACCGCGCTCATGTGGGCCACGTGGGAAGGTCATACGGAGGTCGTGCGCGCCTTGCTCGAGCATGGTGCCGATGTCGGGGCGCGGACGACGACCGGATACACGGCATTGTTGTTGGCGGCGCGTGAGGGTTATCAGGAGACAACTCAGACACTCCTCAATGCCGGCGCGGACATAAATGACACTGCGGAAGATGGGACGACAGCGTTGGTCGTTGCGACCATCCGACGGCACACGTCATACGCCGAGTACTTGCTCGACCACGGGGCAGACCCTAATCTGGGGCCCGGGTTTACGCCGCTGCACTGGGCGGCCGGCGAGTGGGACACCGAGTTGAACGACCTGTCCAATGGCGTCGCCGAGGGCAACGACTGGAGCGCATTCGGAGGACTACGCGCCCCGGATAGACTAGACATGGTGCGGTTGCTCCTCGGTCACGGCGCGGATCCGAACCAGCGGACCGACCGAACTCCGGGGTTTGGTATCGCGGTGAAGGGCCATCTGGGCAACATCACCGGCGGTACGCCGTTTCTGATTGCGGCGCGGGCGAACGATGTCGCCGTGATGCGCGAGTTGCTCACGCACGGCGCTGATCCGCTGATCCCGACGCGTAACGGGACGACACCGCTCATGATGGCGGCCGGGATTGGCCACTCGCCAGGTATCACCCGTTCGAGCGAGGACGAGGCGCTCGACGCGGTCTATCTGTGCGTCGAGGTCGGCGCCGATGTCACCGCAGTCAACGACTCTGGCGACACGGCTCTGCATGGTGCCGCGTGGCGGGAACGAGCAGATTCGATTGTGCAGTTTCTCGTGGACCGTGGCGCTGAGATGGACGTAAAGAACAACCGAGACTGGACCCCGCTCGTCATCGCCGAAGGGATCCATACCGGGGGAAACTTCATCAAGTCGGATACGACGTCCGCGTTGCTTCTCGAGCTCGGCGCGACCCCCAGCCCGCTTGATATCTCGAGAGAGCCACAGGCGAGATAGCGCAGTTGGTCTGCAGAGCCCATCGCTGTGGGAGCGGCGCTACCGCGTGGCCGCAGGGCACGTTTTACATCTCTTCCTGCACGAGGCGCACGCGACCGGAGAGCGACCTCCTTTGCTGTGTCTAGTGGACGGCCTAGAGAGGAGAGGGCTTACCATCTTCCGGCCGGGCAGGGATGACGGTAAGACCTTGCTCCAAGACAGCCCACTAGTCGTGTCCGGTCAGTAGTCGTCCGCCGCCAACGAGACGCGGATGATTTCGGCGTTGTTCCGGTGCACGATGTGCTTGTTGGCGTAGGCCGGGTGCGTCCAGTTGATGGCGCGTTGGAATCGATCGGGACGGCCGCGGACGGCCGCGCCGGAGCTGCCGTCCGGCTCAATCAACAGGGTCCGGTCGAGTTCCACATAGCCTTCCGGCGTGAACTGCGCGATCATCAAATACCCATCGTCATTGTTGACGAAGTATCGGTCGCCGTGCCGCACGATGAACGCGGCGCCCCAACGTGCTTGCGCCGTCATTTCGTCACTCATCCAGACCCGTTCGCCGGTCCGCGCGTTGAGGGCGCGTAGTTCTCCGTAGCTCCCCACCCCGTAGATATAGTCGCCGATGATGAGCGGGGTCGTGATGAGCGAGTGCAACCCGTCGGTCTGGTCCGGGAGCTCGCTCCGACTCGTGCCTTGCCACAGCATCGACGCGGTCGGGCGGTCCTGACTGAGTCGCATCATCATGGACCCGTTGTAGAACTGCGAGACCACTAGGTAGTCCCCGCTGAGGACCGGGGTCGCCACGGACAGACCGGAGCCCGCCTCCCAGTCCTGGCTCCAGTAGACATCGCCGGTGTCTGGGTCGAGCGAGACGAGCGCCGCCGCGTGCCAGACAATCAGCTGCCGCGCGCCACCCGCTTCATAAATGACCGGCTGGCCGTAGCCCATCTCCCCGACCACTGTCACCGCGCGCCAAATCTCGTCACCGGTCTGTTTGTCGAAGGCCATCACGAGGGCATCCGGCTCGCCGCCGACCACGGTGATCAGCTTGTCCCCGTCCACGAGAGGGGCGCTGGCGACTCCCCACGTCGGGATACTGGTGTTGTAGTCCGCGACGTAGTCCTTCTCCCAGATGACCGTGCCCGTCGCGACGTCCAGACAGAAGAGACGCCCGGTGGCACCGACGACATAGACTCGGTCGCCATCGACCGTCGGTGTGGCGCGGGGACCCACCGCATACGACGCCATCAGCATGCGGTAGCTCGTCGGCCACTCATGCGTCCAGAGCACCGCCCCGGTCTCTTCGTCGAGGGCTACCGCCCGTTCAATCCCGTCGAGCGTCCGTGACTCGGGATCCTCCTGCCAATCAACGACAAACACCCGACCGTCCGCGACCGCCGGCCCCGAATAGCCCGAACGAAGCGGTGTACGCCACGTCACGTCGAGTCCATCCTCAGGAAACGACTCGATGATGCCGTCTTCGTGCCAGACCCCCAACCGGTCAGTTCCGCGCCACTGGGCCCAGTCGTCCGCCCCGAGCGCCGTGGCCCCGAGCCATATTGCCAGTGCGGCCGTCGTGCACCACGTCGTCCAGATCGTCGATTTCACAGATGTCATGATTCGATATTGTGCCCGATGTGCCCGGTCTCAAGATAGAAGGGTGGGTCGCGTGCTCATGTGCGGCTCTCTTGGAGCGCGCGCCGCCTCACGAGTTCACGCTCCAGTCCTTCTCGTCCCCGTTGCATCGCCCATCTGTGGTTCGCCGAGAAGATCGGACGCAATAGAAACGACAGATATCTGAGAAGCGGCTTATCGGCTCGCACGCTCCAGTCATAGGTGATGTCCAGATCGCGGCTTCTCTGCTCAAACGTCCAGACCCCGCGACCGACCGGGTCGCCGGTGGCCTCCACCGACAAATTGTGGGGTCGGTTGGAGCCTACGACCGTCATCTGCCACCGTAGCGTGTAGAGCAGCTTCCCGCGCGTCAGCAGCAGCACGGTCTTACCAACGCCATCCGGGTTTCCGCGTCGCAAGACATCGACGTCGAGAGATAGACCGCCGACCACCAATCGGTGAGCGACTCCACATCACTCAGCACGTCCCAGACCTCGTCTGCCGACGCGCACATGCGCCAATGCGTCGTGAATGTGAATGTGCCATAGGCAGGCTGGGATCTGTCGACCCTGCATCAACGATGCGTCATGCGCTGTTCTGCACCGCACGACGGTTGACCGCGGTGGGACGAACGGTCGAGGATCTGATAAGCGACGGGTGGCCGGCGCCCTACCTACATCGCGTACTCAAAACCAATCAACGGCGTGACGTTGTCGCGCAAGCCGTTGTCGTCGAGTCGGAACAGGACGTTGAAGTCGAGGAGGAGCTCGCCCGCGATGTTGAGCTTGACGCCGATCGCGCCGTCGTGTTCCGTAAAGGTTTGGTTTGTGAAGCGGATGTTCGGGAACGTCGTGACGCCGTCGGGCGATCGGAACTGGTCCCGCTGAATTCTTGGGGCGTCCAGATATACCCGCCCCAATACGTCGAACGCGACGGTCACTCGTGACCCGATCGGCATGTCGGCACCGATTGTGTAGAACATCTGGTCCGCAAGATCGGCCGACTCACCCTCGGCGACGTTGCCGGCCAGAACGCTCGATCCATTCCACAGATAGCCGGCGTTGAAGTGCGGCGATATGGTCGCGGCCGAGGCCGACCACGCCACGAAGGGTCGAACGCCCGGCGTGCCGGACCCCAGCAGGTTCTTTTCGTCACCCGTCGGGATTCTCAAATCGACACCCACGGCGAACCCATGACGTCCACGCTGCCCCGCCACGCCGTCCGAAGCGCGTCCGTGAGTATGTCTTCCGTCCGCGGCCTCTAGACGGATGTGAGTCATCCCCATCCGGCCCCATCCTCCCTTGATGGGCGCGTAGACGTCGGGCTGCTCGGCCACGAAGTCGGCCTGCTGCTCCGGCGACAGCATGAGGTTGCCATACCCTTCGGAGATCGACGCCAGCGTGGCGAAGATCCGCCCCCCTACCCGGAAGTCGGCGGCCCCCATGTGGCTTCGCTCTTCCGCCCCGTCGAAGCCGAGCGCGATACGCCTGAAATCCTCGGCGATCATCGTGCGTCTCGACCCAGCCCTTCCTCCCAAGCCACCCTCCTCACCACAGAAGCGAGACCGTTCTCGCTCGCCAATAGGCTATCGCGTCCATCTTCTGGTCAGGAATCCTCGGCCGAGCGGGAACTTGGTCTTCATCTGCCCGCCACGGAGATACGCCGCGTGTCGGCGAGGAGAAGCGCAGGCTGCGTCGGGCCGAAATCACGCATGTGGACTACCGCTAGTGTCCCAGGTCAGTGATTCGTTGCATAAGTTGCCGCGCGCGGCGCGCGGCTGGCAAGGCGCGACGATGGAGCAAATTTGGCATTTGTGACCGAGGAGCAACGCCGCCAGACGGGATGCCCCGCCCGGGACTTATGTAAGGAATCGCTGACCTGGGGCACTAGGTCCAGGTCCCATATGAACGGGAACACAGGTCCGTGACGATGCCCTCACGCGCGCAACACTGTCCTCGGCACCACGTCCACGCTGGCTTCTTGGTCGCCGCCTGAACGTGCGTCGCGCGTGGTTCGCCCGTCTCGGATTCGTCTAGTCGAGAATCGCGCGGTTCTCGGCCTCTTGGATATATCGATCGACATCCTCGTCGAGTAGGAGCCGCTCTTGCTGTAGCTGCCGGGCGGCCCGGCTTACCGCCTCTACGTAGGCCTGGTGTGTTTCGTAGCGTTCTTCCAGCGAGAGTCGCGGGTCGCCAGACGCCAGTCGCTCGTCCCGAGTCGTGGCGAACGGCACGTATTGCCCGGCGCTTTCGCAGCCATCACCGAGGCCATATCCTTTACGGCGTAGCGCCCAACCCGTGGTGGTTGCGACTGGTGCGGCGACGGGCGGCAATCGGATGCCCGCGATTTCGTTGCCATCCTGGTCAGTTTTTGACACAAACGAGGGATAGGTTGGTTGGCCCTCGAATGCCGGCGGATAGTGATTGACTCGGCCTTCATCGAACTGTGACCCGAAGTCGAACAGATACCGCGTCGTCGTGAGTCCGGTGTATGTGAGGCCCGGGATATCGGGGAACCCGAGATCGCTCTGTGGCACGATGCCTGTCACTGACCCGGGTTGAGGCACGGAAAACACGGCTGTTCCATCTGCCACTCTCGGGACCCGGCTATCGGGCGGCGTGACATTCTGTGTGACCCATTCGTCGAGGGCGACCAGCAGCGCCCGGAGCGCTGGTGCCGCGTCGGTGGGATTCTGGAATTGCTGGCAGGGACCCTTGGCACGCAGGTCGCCCCGTCCGTGCTGTGCTCCGGCGATCAAGAAGAACCGAACATGGTTGGGGTCGGCGAGATCACGCCCCGCGGGGTCGGTGTGGAGCAGCGAGCTGGCCTTGGCCCAATACTCGTTTGCCGAATTGACCTCGAACACCTTCGCGCAGGTGCCCGACGCCAAACACCGCCCACTGCGACCCGCGGTTTTACCCGACACCGGGTCAGAAAGCTCCGGATACGCGAACGGAAAGATTCCCTCAGGGTAGAAGTGGTGCTGGCGGTTGCGTTCCGTTCGGTAGGTGTGCGCGAACCGGTAGTTGATTCCGACACCACCGCTTCCCGCGATCCAGTTCTCGATGCCGTCGAGCACGCGCTGGCCGTTCTCGTCCTGGTTGAAGCCAAGAGTCTGAAAATCGTTGAGATAGCGTCCAGGCTGGGACATGGTCCAGGCCAGCGTGGACCGCACGTCTCCCGCGAGGGGGTTGCGCGTCCCGAAGTCATCGTGTTCGGCATGCCGCAAGAAGGACATAAAGTCCCGGGTTGCGGCGAGTCCGAGTCCCGCGACCAACGGGTCCCGCGCGGTGTAGGTGAGCTCATAAATGTGACTTTGCTTGAACGGTGTTCCGGCGGGGAGTAAGCGAATGGTCCGCTCGTCGACGAACTCCCATTCATCTGGACCGAGCGGCATCGGCGTGTCGTTCAAGAGCTGCTTCACGGTCAGGGTCGAGAGACGCCTGTCGTCGTCGGCGTTCACGGTCACGGCCGGATAGGCCAACCGGTAGGTCGTGGTGTCGTTGGAATCTATGTTGATGTACTCATACGAGGGTCCCTCGATGACAGACCCGTCGGCATTGCGCGCGATGGGGACGGTGATTGTCAGGCGGTCATTGCCGGTGTCAGCAGAAATGTCCCAGCCATTCCAGACCAGCGTATAGCCGCGGTCCATGAGAAAGCCGTTGCCGAGGTCAGCCGCCGTGGTGGGGTCATTGATTCGGGGGGCGTCGTTCAACCTGCCAAACAGTTTGTTTCCACGGTTGTTCACTTCGAGAAAAAGTGTGCGATTGCCGCGGTCGAGGTCGACGGGTTTGAGGATGTAGACATCCATCGAATACTCGACCATACCGTCTGAGTTCCGGGGCGCGAGCGCGATGTCGGTAATGACTGCGTTCCGGGGAGCTTGCGGGTCGACCTCGCCATAGGCCTTTCCGCGCAGTTTTTCGTAGGCACCCACCGCCCCGAAACGCTTGCCGTCGGCCGTCGGAGACTCGACGGTCGTGATCTCGATACGTGTGATCCGCGCGTCCGCCGGGCTGACCCATGCCCCGCTGACGCTCACAAATATGTACAGGAGCGATACGGTCAGTCGGGTCGACGATGACGCGGTGTGTCGGATGTGCGGTGGTTGCGACGTGCTCATATTTACTCCTGCGCTGCTGGGGTCCCCGCGACGAGTGTCGTGTCACCGTCCTGCCTTGACAGTGTCCGGGCGAGGCAACCCGTCTGGCCGCGTTGCTCCTCGCTCAATTTGCCCAACAAGCTCCCTCGTCTCGCCGGCCGGGTGCGGCACTCCGGAATCACTGTCAAGGCAAGACCGAGACACGACACTACCGGGACGCCCCGGGGTCACGTTCCGCGGTCTCTGTCGCTTCGATGTTGCGATTGACTTCGAGGATGCCCGCCAGACCGTCGTTGCCTTCGTGACAGGCGTATTCATAGAGGCGGCCCTCATTCCGGTTGAAGGGGATCTGCGCCGTCCAAGACCGGCTCCAGGTTGTCGCATCCGAGGCGGTGAAACGGTAGTCGATCGTGTCGGCGTCGACGCGGACCAATCGTTCGACGAGGTGCAGGTTTCGAGCCGACCCCCGGAAATTTGTCCTCGAGGTGAAGTTCGTCGTCTCGATGACAAGCGTCTCTTCCTCCCAGTGTCCGCGCGAATCTCCGTTCCATTGCCGGATGTGCTCGGCGAGATGGAGACGTCCGTCCAACGGAACGATACGAGCGTGATGGATCATCTCGCTGAAGATGACAACGTAGCCCGGCGCCTGAAGAATCTGATAGTGGTTGTTATACAGACCGGGCAGACGTGGTACGGTGCGGGTGATACAGCGTTCGCTGGGGTTGCGCTCCTCCGGAGCATTCACACCCTGGCTACGACCCGCCTCCATTCGACGCTGGCCTGCAGGAGTGAGCGGTGGGACTCGGCCATCGACTGGATCGATGATTAAAGACGTGCGTCGATTGCTGACCGTTTTGATCCCGCGATCCCAGTAGTAGCGGTCGTTGACCCGCTGTTCGGCTGTCGCCGCTTCATAGGCGACAGCTTCCTCGGCGGTAAGACTCGGCCGTTCGGCGAATTGTTGCGGCCGCTCCAGCGGGGTGATCGTGCGGTTGTCCCACACCCCCTGCAGGTCTGGATCACCCCAGGGCGTGCGGGGTGGCTCTTGGACTGCTGATTGAGCCGACGTCGTCGACGAAATACCAAGCGCGAGAACGGCGCACAGTACACTCGCGTTCGCGGTGTTCAGAGTCACAGTCGTCCTCCTCGCCGCAGATGTGGTGGCGGCTCGTACTTCCCGAGCCACAGTCTATTGGATCGTCCCGTAGGGCGCGGAACCATCCTCCGGGGCGTTGGCACTCGTCCACGTGCGGAATCGGCCTGGAACATGCCGCCCTCCTACTATACGATTCAATCGGACGGTTCGCGGTCAGGTCCTTGACTCCGGAAAGCCTATGAGACGATTTACTCACCCGCTGACGGCGGCCGTCGTCATTACTGTCGGATGGCCGGGGATGGCCACGACATCTGCTCAGCCCGCATCTGTCTCCACCCACGATCTCCGTCTTGTCGAAGCGGCCGAACGACAGGAGATGAGTGCGGTGCAATCGCTGCTCGCGCAAGGGGTGGGCGTGGATGCTCCGCAGGCGGACGGCGCGACGGCCCTGGCCTGGACGGTGCATTGGGACGACCGGCCGATGACCGACCTGCTGATCGCGGCCGGTGCCGACGTGAATCTTTCCAACGACCTCGGGGTCACGGCCCTTATGCTCGCCTGCGCAAACGGGAGCGCAGGGATGGTCGAGACGTTGCTCCAGGCCGGCGCCGATCCAAATTTGGCCCGCTCAACGGGAGAGACGCCGTTGATGATTGCATCGCGCACAGGCAATGTCTTGGTGGTGAGGCAGCTGGTCGCGAGGGGTGCCAACATCGACGCGGCGACGCACGGGGGGCACACGGCACTCATGTGGGCGGCGGCCGAACAGCATGCTGGGATCGTGACCGTCCTGGCGGAGGTCGGTGCGAATGTGCACGCACGCACCGCCGTCGTTACGCCACCGTCGAGAACGCGCGTTCGAGAGGCCACCGTGCTCAGCCGATACGAAGCCGTCAATCCGGCCGACATACCGCGAGATGGGGATAGCGACCCACCTCGCGCCCAAGGTGGTTTCACGCCGTTGCTGCACGCGGTGCTGGCCGGAGACCTCGCGACAGTGGGGGTACTGCTGGCCGCCGGCGCAGATGTAGACGAAGCCGCACCCGACGGCGTCACCGCTCTGATGTTGGCTCTGACCAAGCGTCACGAGACGGTCGCGCTGTACCTGATTGAACGAGGTGCGGACCCTCGGTCGGCCGAGACGGGCTATACCGCCCTCCACCTCGCTAGTGCGACTGGGCAGCATGCCGCCGCGCGCGCCCTGCTCGCGAGCGGGGCGGACCCGAACCAACGGATGGAGATGCCCCAGCGTTTGACCACCGCATTCGAGATCGGCGTCTTCTCATCGCCGGGATCGGGCCGTCTCACCCAGCGGGGATCGTCGCCGTTTCTGGTGGCGGCCAAGTCTGCCGATGCGGTCATGATGGAGCTGCTGGCTGAGGGGGGCGCCGACCCCATGCTCACCACCGACGACGGAACGACCGCTCTGATGCTGGCGGCCGGTCTTGGCAAGCGGGCGGCGTCGGACATCACCTATTACGAATGGAACGAAGCGAAAGCCGTCGCGGCGCTCAGTGTCGGGCTTGAGTTGGGGCTTGATCTCGACGCGACGAATGACCATGGCGAGACGGCGCTGCACGCGGCGGCCTATCATAATGCCAACGACGTCATCGAGTTTCTGGTGAGCGCCGGTGCGAACATCGACGTAACGAACGCGGCGGAGCAAACACCGTTGCGGGTCGCCGAAGGCCACCTGATCTGCTGTACGACCTATGTGCGCCACCTAGAGGCGGCGACGCGTCTGCGTGAGCTAGGTGCGGACCGCACCGCCGGTATGCAGTTGACGTTTGGGCTGACGAACTTCGGTGACCAGGACGAGTCGGGCGAGCCAGAGGAATGACACGACTATCAACGTTCGCCCTGGGGCTCGTCACGTGGCTAGGGGTGATCACCACGCCGGTCACCGTTGTCTACGGGCAGCAGCTCGTGGGCGAGTCCGCAGAAGTTCCGTCCGTTACAGAGGTGCTCGACCGCTACTGCGTGACGTGCCACAACCAGCGTCTCCAGACCGGCGGGCTGACTCTCGATACGGTTGACGCGGACCACGTGGGCGACGATGCAGCGGTGTGGGAAAAGGTGGTCCGCAAGCTGCGGACCGGGCTCATGCCGCCCTCGTCCCGGCCCCGTCCGGACGCTGATACCTATGCCAGACTCGTGTCCCATTTCGAGACCGCGCTAGACCGGGCGGCTGCCGCCAACCCCAATCCGGGGCGGCCAGTCGTCCAGCGCCTCAACCGGACGGAGTACGCGAATGCCGTGCGCGATCTGCTGGCGCTCGAGGTCGACGGTCGGGCCCTGCTGCCGGCCGACGAGTCCGGATACGGGTTTGACAACATCGGCGATGTTCTGTCCGTCTCGCCGGGGTTGCTCGAGCGCTATTTGCTAGCCGCCGCGAAAATCAGTCGGCAAGCGGTGGGCGATCCAACGCTGAGACCGGCCACGGCCGTGTACAAGACCTCGCCGCTTCTGGCGCAGAACGACCGGGTGAGCGAGGCGCTGCCCTTTGGTTCTCGCGGCGGTATTGCGGCGCGTCATCACTTTCCGCTCGATGCCGAGTATCTCGTCAAGGTGTATCTGCGGGGCAGGGCGCGGGCGGGTCATCAGTTGGAAGTTCGGCTTGACCGAGAGCGGGTTCGACTCTTTGACCTGGCCGACCGCGGGCCGCTGCAGATTCGTCTCTCGGTCCGGGCGGGTACGCGGTTGCTGGGCGTGTCGTTTGTCGGCGCGCTCGAGCATTCGCTTCCTGTGGACGGTCGTCCGCCACCCCCGTCGATTACTAGTTTCGCGTTTACGCTGTATCCGAACGACCCGTCCGTAGAACGCGTCGAAGTCGTGGGGCCGTATGACGGCCAGGTGCCGGCCGATACGCCGAGCCGACGGGCCATTTTTGGGTGCTACCCGGAAGTCGTCGCGGACGAGCCGCACTGCGCCACGCAGATTCTCTCCTCGCTTGCACGCCGGGCGTATCGGCGACCGGTCACTGAGTCCGACCTCGCGCCCTTGCTGGCCTCGTATGAGAGTGGTCGTCGCGACGGAGGCGGGTTCGATGACGGCATCCGCTGGGCGCTCGAGATGCTCCTGGTGTCGCCGAAATTTTTGTTCCGGATGGAGCACGACCCGCGCGATGTGGCGCCGGGTACACCGTATCCCATCACTGACCTCGAGCTGGCGTCCCGGTTGGCGTTCTTTCTCTGGAGTAGTCTTCCCGACGACGAGCTCCTGGACCTGGGCGAACGCGAAGTCCTCAGCGAGCCCGCGGCGCTTGACCGACAGGTCCGTCGGATGCTCGCTGACCCGCGCTCCACGGCGCTGGTCGAGAATTTTGCCGGCCAGTGGCTCTATCTGCGCAACCTACGGTCCGTGGCGCCGGATACCGTCCAGTTTCCAGATTTTGATGACAACCTGAGAGTCGCGCTCCGACGAGAGACCGAGCTGCTGGTCGAGAGTCAGCTGCGTGAGAATCGCAGCGTGCATGATCTCTTGCGGGCCGACTATACCTTTCTAAACGAGCGGTTGGCCCGACACTACGAGATACCGAATATCTATGGAAGTCACTTCCGGCGCGTGACCCACCGGGACGACCAACGGGCAGGTTTGCTGGGGCAGGGCAGTATTCTGACCGTGACGTCCTATCCGCATCGGACGTCACCCGTGGTTCGGGGCAAGTGGCTGCTAGAGAATCTGTTGGGGTCACCGCCACCCCCGCCTCCCGCGGACGTTCCCGGTTTGCCAGAAACGACGAATGACCGACAACCGGTGTCGATGCGTGAGCGGATGGCGGAGCACCGCGCGAACCCGGTCTGCGCGACGTGTCACGCGCAGATCGACCCGCTGGGATTTGCGCTCGAGAATTTTGACGCCGTGGGGAGATGGCGGACGAGCGAGGGCGCCGCCGACACACTGATCGATGCCTCGGGCGAGCTGCCCGACGGCGCTGCGTTTGATGGCCCGGCGGCGTTCCGCGATGCGTTGCTCCGAGAGCCGTGGAGTCGCGAATTTGTCGGCACGGTGACGGAGAAGCTATTGACCTACGCCCTTGGCCGCGGTCTCGAGTATTACGACGCACCGGTGGTGCGTCGCATTCTCGCGGACGCTGAACCCGACGGCTATCGGTGGTCGGATTTGATTTCGGGGATCGTTACGAGCACGCCGTTTCAGATGCGGCGAACGCAGGAGAAGCCATGATCATCACGAAGAAGTGCGTGCCTCGGCGAACGGTCTTGCGCGGTTTGGGAGCGTCTCTGGCGTTGCCACTGCTGGACGGGATGGTGCCGGCGTTGTCCGCGACCCGCACCACGGCCGCCCACCCGGTCCGCCGTCTGGGGGCCATTTATGTTCCCAATGGGGTCGAGATGCGCTCGTGGACGCCGACCGCGGGCGGCACGTCGCTCGAGCTCACGCCAGTGCTGGCCCCCCTCGACCCGGTGCGTCATCAGGTCAACGTACTCTCGGGCTTGGCCGATAAGGTCGCGATTCCTCGTGACGGCGAAGGCGTGGGCGACCACGCTCGCGCGGCATCCACTTGGCTGACCGGCATGCATGTGAAGAAGACCGAGGGACCGGATATCCGGGCTGGTATCTCCGTCGACCAGATCGCGGCGCAGACACTCGGTAACGACACACAGCTTGCATCCCTGGAGCTGGCGATCGACTCGGTCGAGGTGCTGGGCGCCTGCGACCAAGGGTATAGCTGCGCGTATGCGAACACGATCGCCTGGCGCACGCCAACCACGCCGCTCCCGATGGAGAACAACCCCCGCGCGGTGTTCGAGCGCTTGTTTGGCGCAGCCGACAGCACGGACATACGGTCTCGGCTGGCACGGATTCGTCAGGACCGCAGCATTCTCGACTTCGTGACCGACGAGGCGAACGAGCTTCGGCACACCCTCGGCGCGGGTGACCAAATCAAACTTGCGCAGTATCTCGACGCCGTGCGCGACACCGAGCGACGTATCCAGAAGGCCGAGGAGCAGAGCGACCGCGAAATGCCGGTCGTGGACCAACCGGTTGGTATTCCCGGCACGTTCGAAGAGCACTGTCGTCTCATGTTTGACCTGCTGGCCCTCGCTTATCAAACCGACCTGACACGGGTGAGCACGTTCATGTTTGGCAAAGAGGTCAGTGGTCGCTCGTTTCCGGAGATTGGTGTCCCCGGCGGACACCACGGGTATTCGCATCACCAGAATGATCCTGAGAATCTGGCGATGCTGGCCAAGATCAACACGCACCACATTCGGCAGTTCGGTTACTTTCTCGAAAAGCTCGATGCGACCCCGGACGGGGATGGATCGCTGCTTGACCACTCGCTCTTCATCTATGGTTCCGGTATCAGCGACGGCAACCTGCACTTCCACCTCGACCTGCCGACGCTGCTGGCGGGAGGCGGAGGCGGGCACGTCAAGGGCGGCCGGCATCTCCGTTATCCAACCGAGACCCCGCTCGCGAACCTCCACGTCTCAGTGCTCGACAAGCTTGGGCTGCCAGTGGAGACGTTCGGCGATAGCACCGGTGCGCTGGGCTACCTATCTGATCTCTAGAGTGGACCTCTGCGTCATGCCGTGCCGGGGAACATGGACGGGCCGACGCCCTTCCAGACTGAAGGCGTTTCTCGATGGGGGCGACGCGATGACCAAGGGCGGCCGGATCGTCAAGAGAAGGCGGGGCCGACTGGGAGTCGGCCCCGCCACCTAAACCTGCTTAGTCGTTCGCGACCACTGCGACCGGTGCGTCGGGTTCAGCCGGTGCCTTGTCTGGAACGGCTTTCTTCATCAGCTCTGCCTTTGTCCGCAGTTGGTTGTCTACACGGATGACACCAAACGTGCGTCGCGCGACGGCCTCGACCTGGACCCGGTCACCTTGCGTCAGGACCGCGCCCTTCAAGGTCACATAGCCGTTTCTGACGATCAGATGGATGCTCGGGTCGAGACCAAGATACCGTGAGAACGTTGGGGTCCCGTAGATCCGTCGAGCCAACGCGGCGCGAAGGCGCTCGTCCCCAATGGCGGGCGACAAGATCTCGAGTTCAATCACCACCCCCTTGACGCCAGCGACGCGCGACACTCGCTCTCGAAGGTCGCCCGGCTTGTCTGGTCGGGCAGTGACCACGCCGCGGAGTGTCACGACCGAATCGACGATCTCGCCACTGACATAGTCGAAGACGGTGTAGTACTCGTAGCGGCGAATGGCTTCCGCGACCGCGTTGGCCAGCGCTCTTGGACCATCAGCGTCTCGGATTGTGAGATAGCTGACCACGCTGACAACTCCATCGGTCTTGCTGGCTCTCTCGATCGCCCATTCGCGGTGCCACAAACTGGGGACCTCACCTCGCAGTATGACCTCCGTATTGCTCGTTTCCACAGCAACCGCAAACCCGACGAGTTCCTCAGCGGCGAGCCGCTGCCGGACATCGTTGGTGAGGTCGGCCGACGGTGCCGCCGAGGCACCTGTCGCGACAGTGAGGCCGGCTACCAGGCACAAAACCGGGATGTGTCGTGCAACGATCTGCGTGCGTGTCATTGTGTTTTCTCCTCTCCGGGGACGCCGACGGTGTCCCGACTCAGGTGCTGTTCTGTCGGTAACTACTTCACGGAACGTGCCACCTCTCCTTCGCGGCCCGCTGATGGCTCGAAGTCCAATAAACACAACATGATGACGAGCCTGTCCGTAGTTGCCGTGCCCTGCCAGAGAGACCAATATTGGGGACACCGGCCAGCGTTTGAGGGACACGTGCGAACGCGCGTGGAGCTTTCAGCAGTCCCGACACTGCGTTGAAATCGGCAAAGTTGCTACGATGCCGCAGTCCAATGAAACACACCCACCGGAGGTACCCCATGTCACGAGCGATTTCGTTCTTCTTTCTGCTACCGGGCACCATTTTGCTGAGTCTGTCCAGCGTCAACGAGGTCTCCGCCCAGACCTGTAGTGCTGACGGCGATGTGCAGTTTGTCTGCGGCACCACTAATCCTGAAGATCTGTTCCTGATACCAGAGACTCCGTGGGTCATCGCATCCGGCCGGGTATCTGATGTGGCGGGCCCGATCTACGCGGTGCACATTCGTGACCACAGTGTTCGGGAAATATTCCCGCAAGGCGCCTCATCGCCGGAACACGACACAACGACCTATAGAGAGTGCCCGGGTGCGAACCCGATTTTTCAACCCCATGGTCTCACGCTACGAGAAGGGAGCGAGGGCAGGCATACCCTGTATGTGGTCGGTCATGGCGCACGGGAAGCGATTGAAGTATTCGACCTGGACGTACGCGGCGACTTTCCGTCGCTCACCTGGATCGGTTGCATAGTTGCCCCGGAAGGGACACAAAGAATAAATTCCATCACCGCGTTGCCAAACGGCACCCTCGGCGCGACAAATTTCGATAGGGATGGTGGTGAATTGTGGGAGTGGCATCCCACGACGGGTTGGGCCGAAGTGCCGGGCAGTCAGATGCCTGGTCCCAATGGACTCGTATCTTCCGCCGACGGTCAGTGGTTTTATATTGGTGGGTGGAGTGACCAGGCCCTGGTTCGCCTCTCACGAGGACAGACACCGATTCAAGTCGATGCGGCCCCGGTGGGATTCAACGTCGACAACGTCCGTGTCGGGAACGATGGCAACATCATTGTCGCTGGTCATGTCACTCGTTGCGATGAATCCAGCGACTGTGAATTGGCGGTGGCTCGTGTTGCCAAAGTCAACCCCACGACGCTTGAGGTGCAACAACTGGTGGACTACAAGGGTAACGAGTTTTTTAGGCTGGGAACCGTGGCTATCGAAGTCGACGATGAGATCTGGGTGGGCGGTATACGGGGCAGCCTCGGGATAGCCCGTTTCCCACAGTAGTCCGCTTGGGGTGAAGTATGCTGCGGCGGACTCGGTCTCGACCGATGGGCGCTTGAAACGCGCCCTCCGGCGCCGTCCTCGTGACGAGGACGCGATCCGCGGCAATGCGTTGTCAAGGTCACCGTATCGGGCCGAATGGCTTGTGACCAGGCCGCGTCTCTTACGGCAGAACACGTGCGAGGAAATATGAACAGAAGCCGATTGGTAGTGGGACTGTGGGCTCTGTCGGTGGCCCTGGTCCCCGGTGTGACAACGGCCCAGCCCGAGATGCTGGTGTTGGGAGGTGAGGGCAGCCACTGCGGGGAAGACCCGGACTGCATGAACCGGTTGCATCCTGACATCCCGATGGCCGCGCGCGCGGAGCCTGGACAGACGATTCTGTTTCGGGCCCGTAACGCCAGCGACTTCGCGCTTGACCCCAGCATCACCGATGTCGACCCGCGTGAGGGCGACCCGCAGATTGGTACGGTGCATCCCCTCACCGGTCCGGTGCATATAGAGGGAGCCGCGCGAGGTGACGTGCTCGCGGTCACGTTGCTCGACATAGAGCCGGGGCCGTTCGGCTACACGTCGGTCAGTCCGATCGGGTTCGTGTCCGACCACATAAGCGGCGGATTTCGTGCCCTCTGGCGACTGAACCGGCTGGAGGCGGTGAGTGACGACGTCCCCGGCGTGCGGATTCCGAACGCCAGTTTTCCTGGCATCGTCACGGTATTGCCTGGACCAGCGGAACTCGATGCGATGCTGTCGCGCGAGGCCGAGTTGCGCGTGCTGGGTGGTGCTGGCTTTGCGCCGCACTCACTGCACGCCTCGCCGGACGCGGTGTGTGGACCGACGGGGTCGGCCGCCTCCGAATGTCTGCGCACGTTGCCTCCGCGCGAACATGGCGGCAACCTCGACATCCGGTATCTGCAAGTCGGCGTGACACTCTACCTGCCGTGCTACATCGAGGGATGTGGGCTCGCGATCGGCGACCCGCATTTTGCACAGGGTGACGGCGAGGTTTCGGGCACCGCCATCGAAATGGATGCCAACTTCATGGTGACCACCCGGCTCATCAAGGACGGGCCCGAACTGGTACGTGGACCGCACTTTGAGGGCCCGGTCCGAGTGCTCGACATTCCCTCCCGTCGTTTCTATGCAACGACCGGCTTCCCGCTGAAGGGTGTGGGCGAGGTGCCACCGGACATGCGGTATCTCGGTGCGAACGAGCGTATCGCCGGGCTACGAAACCTGTCGAAGGATGTCTCCCTGGCCGCTCGAAATGCGCTACTAGAGATGATCGGCTATATCACCACGACCTACGGACTGACGCCCGAGCAAGCCTATGTCGTGGCAAGTGTCGCCGTTGACTTGCGTATCGGACAACTCGTCGACGCCCCGAACGTTGGAGTGACGGCGCTCCTGCCCTTGGATATCTTCAACGGCGCGCGGTAGGCACCGACATCCACTGCCGTTGAGACCATGTCAAGCACTGTGCCAGGCCACGTTAGTGCCAGGCTCGATATGCGCGTGCCGTGAACGCGGAACGAATGGAATACCACAGATGCATGGCAGAGCACTGGGACGACATGCGGCCGATTTCTTCAACGAGCCGAATGGGTTGCTCGTGAAAGACATAGTCGAAAGCAATAAACATCTATCGTAGTTGAGGAGACGCACCTTGCTGTCGGCGTCGTCTCTCTCGTCGGCCGGCTCTCGAAGGGGAAAGGAATACCGATGAATATCAAGATGATGAATTGCCGCGCGGCGCTGGATATTCTCGTTCTGACGGGAGTTTTTTCGGGAGTGATCCCGCAACTCGTGTTTGCCCAGTCGACGGAGGACATCAGAGCCGTGATGCGGGTCGAGATCGAAGGCGAATCTCCTATGGACATGGAGTACTCCCTGGGCCAGGACAGGATGCGCCTCGATATGCCCCAGGAGGTGTCGGTCATCTCGACGACGGGCGCCAGTCCCTCCATGGTGATGGTCCAGCACGCCGAGCAGCGCTACATCGAGTGGGGCCCGCAGCAACTCGAAATGATGCGTCAAATGCTGCAGCGTGTGCCCGGCGCAGGCGGCGCGGAGCCCGACATCTTCGACCCGACGACGATGGAATTCGAGGAGACCGGACAGACCGCGCAGATTGGCAATTGGAACGCGTTCGAGGTCCTGATGCGCGGCGCGGACGGTCAAGAAGGAACGTTGTGGCTCAGTACGGAGGCGGAGGTCGGTCTTTTCGAGCTCTCGCTTCGCGCGGCAGAAGCGGCCAGCATGCTTCAGAACCCGATGACTGGAGGTGGGGCCGGCTCACAACAGTTCTTGCAATACCGTTCCCTCGCCGAGGCGCAAGGACTGCCAGACGGTCGCGTGGTGAGAATCGTGTCGAGCCCGGACGATGGCGGAGGCACCGTCACGCTCATGAGCGCCGAAACTGGACCATTGCCGGACGGCACGTTCGCACCGCCGGTGGGATACGAGCCAATGCAAATGCCCTCGATCCCTGGATTCCCGGACTGACGTGAGAGGCTGATTCGTCAAACCGCTCCAAGCGGTCAGGCACATATCGCAGGTCGGCGACCCAGGCGGAGAGAATCCCGGTAAGAGTCTCTGGGTTGCGCGTTGTTGCGAGGAATCCATGTCTCAGGGTTGGGGGCCGAGCGTGCGGAGGTAGTTCACCAGATTCCAGATCTCGGGTTCACTGAGCCGACCGCGGTACGCGTCCATGGAGTAGGTCGGGGCGATCCCGTCACGAATGGTCGCAAAGATCTCGCCGTCGCTCGCGCCGTGCTGCCAACTGCCGTCGCGGAGATTGGACGGCCGCGAACCATAGGCGCCGGTCGCCGCGGCAAGCCGCCCGTCACCGCTACCGGTCGGGCCGTGACAGGTGGAGCACAGTGTGGCGTATGTTACGCCACTCGCCGCGAGCGACTCGCGGGTGGCCGCGACCGGGTTGCGCAGCGACTGCGCGACTGGATGGCGGTGGGGCGAGGCGGGATGCATGGTCTCGTTGCGGCGCCCGAGATCGAGGAGCTCGGCTGTACTCTCGCGCACGAAGCTGTCTCCGGCGATGCCGTCCGCAAAGACGGCCAACTCCCGCGCGGTCTGTCCCCGGCCGTTGGCGAGAGTGACGTTGGCGCCTTGTTCGATAAGGAACGCAACGACGGTGTCCGTACCCTGGCCCGCCGCCGCGTGGAGGGCGGTGTCGCCCGAATCGTTGGTCGCGTTCATCTCGGCACCGAGCTCGAGCGCCATTGCGACCGCGGTGAGTGCCTGACGCTCTTCGTGGGCCGGGATTCGCGAACCGAGCTCCGCAGACGCGACCGGGTTGTAGGAGGAGAAGTCGCGTCGATCTTTGATAAACGCGCTGCCCCCGCCTCGGCTGTAGCCAAGACCCGCCGCGGCCATGAGCGGTGTCGTCCCATCGTGACTTGGAAGCAGTGGGTTCGCGCCGAACTCCACGAGGAGACGCATCATGTCGACCTCGAGAAACATGGCCGCAAGCCAAAACGGCGTAGCGCCAGACCATCGTTCCATGAACGCGAAATCGTGACTCCAACGGCGGACGGGCGTACCATGGCTGAGATGCGGATTCGGGTCGGCGCCGTGAACGAGCAGTGCCCGTACGAGCGCCAGGCCGGCGCCGGGATCAGGATTGACAACGCCTCGGTCGTCGAGCGCGCCCCTCAGAACTGCGGCATGCAGCGCGGTATAGCCGAGCGGGGCGGCATTGGGGTCTGCGCCCTCGTCCAGAAGGAATGCCGCGAGCGACGCCTGACCGCTGTGCGCCGCGACGACGAGGGCGGGATTGCCGTCAGCCGCCGTGTCCCCCACGTCGGCCCCCGCCTTGACGAGCAGTCTGGCCGAGGCCAGACTGCCGGAGCGCGCCGCAAACAACAACGGCGTGCTACCACCCTGCTCGACTTCTTCGAGCGAGATACCACGCGACGCTGACCCGGCGGACCGACTTCCGCCCATGCTGAACACCAGACGTCTGGTTCGAGAGCGGGCGTGTATATCCGCCCCGTGACGTAGTAGCACCTCGGTCACCGCGGGACGTCGATTGGCGACGGCCCACATCAACGCGCTTTGCCCCCTGGTGGTCTCGGCCAGGTTGGGGCTCGCGCTGTGGGCGAGCAGGGCGGTGACGGCCCCGTGGCTCCCGACCCGAGCGGCGGCCATGAGCGCCGTTTCTCCGCTCTCCAGGGATTGGTCGGGGTCAGCTCCCGCTGCCAGAAGATGTTGGACAAGGGTGGCGTTACCCGCCCGTCCGGCCATGAGGAGCGGGAACATTCCTAGATCGTTGTGCACGTTCACGTCGGCACCGGCGCCTATGAGCCGGCCGGTCATCTCGACGTGTTCCCAGTGGACCGCCCAGTGAAGCGCGGTTGCACCATCAGGTTGCGAGGCGTTGACGTTTGTCTCGGACGGGGCCGTGAGGAGTTGGCTAACGGTCGCCAAGTCCTGGTGACGCGCGGCCTCGACGAGCGGGGGAATACGGGTCTGGCCGTGCGCCGCGGAAGAGAGGGCGACGGTGCAGACGCAAGTCGCCATCAGGAACCAACGCCCCCGCGTCGCAAATCGATCACCTGTCTCTGCCAGGGCCGCCTCCGTTCTTACCGCTGGTTCACGTCTTGCCGCTGGTCCACGCTTTACCGCCGCTTTGCGTCTCGCCGCCGGCTCTCGTCTTGTCGCTGGTTCACGGCGCCTGTCGCTGGTGGACGGCGGTGTCACAGCTGGTCAAGTCGCGCTGGGGTGTCGGTCAAATATCGAGTCGTCCCGTGCTGTCGTGGATAGCGCCCATACGTATGCCAAGCTTTTCCAGCACACTCAGATGGAGATTTGCGAGGGGCGTCCCGCCTTTGAGGGAGCGGGTGGCGGTGCTGTCACTCCCGAATCGCAGATGCCTGTCCCCGGTAACTTGGCCTGCCCCTCCGCCGGCGATGACGATCGGCAGGTTCCACGGTTGGTGGTCACCCTCGGCCATACCGGCGCCGTAGTAAAGGATGAGATGGTCGAGGAGTGACCCGTCGCCATCCGGTGTCGCGTCGAGCCGTTGCAAGTAGTACGCAAACTGCTCAGCGTGATGAATATTGATCCGGCTGAGCTGCTCTCGACTCGCGGCACTGTCCTCGTGGGACAGCGGATGGTGCCCGCCGGGCGCACCCACCTCGGGATAGGTGCGGCTGCTGAATTCTCGACCAACCATAAATGTGATGACCCGGGTGAGGTCGCTTTGATACGCCAGGACCTGAAGATCGAACATCAGTCGCGCATGCTCGGCAAACGTGCCCGGGACACCAGCTGGCTGGTCGTATGCTGGCAACTCCCGGTCGACCTGTTCCTCAGCTCTCTGTATCCGGCGTTCGATATCCCGCACCGCGTCGAGATATTCGCTCAATTTACGGGCGTCACTCGGACCCAGACCCAGCCGCAGGTCGGTCACCTTTTCTCGCACCGAGTCGAGGAGGCTCGCGTTGCGCTGCATTCTCTCCCGCCGTGCGGATGGGTCGGTGCTGCCGCCGTCGCCAAACATCCGCTCAAAGACCACGCGAGGGTTGTGTTCCATCGGCAGCGGCGTTCGAGGCCCGCGCCACGCGATGGTGTGGCTATAGGTACAGCTATAGCCCCCATCACAGGTGCCCGCCCCTTTGTCACCCGACTCGAGAGAGAGCTCCAGTGAACCCAACTGGGTCTGTCTCCCGAGCTCGCGCGCGACGAGCTGGTCGATCGAGATATCCGCCAGGAAGTCGCTCCCCTCCTGCCCGAATGGTCTCGGGATGGCTCCGGTCAGAAACTTTGTGGCGCAGCGGCCATGAACCGCTCCGCTTTGCGCAGTCAGCCCGTCGACGTTCTGGGTCAGCCCGGTGAGTACGAGCAACTGCTGCCGATACGGTTCAAGCGGCTTGAGAATCGGCGAGAACTCGAACCCGGTGCCGGCAGTGGCCGGTGTCCAACGGTCGATCACGACCCCGTTGGGCACATAAACAACGCCAAACCGCTTGACCGGTCGCGCCGGGGTCTGCCCCAGCGCGGTCAACGCCGGTATCATCCCATCTAGCAACGGCAACGCCACGGTGGCGCCGATGCCACGGAGCACCGTCCGGCGGGAGAGCGCCTTTCTTGTGATGATCATGATTCTGGTCTCCGCATCCGAAACGGCGGACTCTTGACGACCTCGAGAAGCAGCGACGACCAGCGGTAATCGTTGGCGGCGGCCGCTCGCGCGATGCCACGCACGACTGGTCGGTCGTAATGCTCGAGGCCTCGGCCCAGCGCATATGTGAGCAGCTTCTCGGTCACTGTCTCGACAAATTGTGGGGCGCGGGCACGCAACACGTCTCGAAGCTCGGCCGGGCCGTCAAAGCGTGTGGTTCCGTCGGCCAAAGTGGCCGAGGCGTCGACCGGTATGGTCTCATCTGTTGTCCGCCACCGACCGATCGCGTCAAAGTTCTCGAGCGCAAAGCCAAGCGGGTCCATGGGGGCATGACACGCGGCGCACACCGAGCTCTGTCGGTGTTGCGCGAGACGTTCTCGGACGGTGCGTGGCTCGTCAGCCGGTCCGGGACCGGGTAACGGCGGGATATCGGGTGGCGGCGGTGGTGGCGGCGTGCCGAGCACAGTTTCTAGGACCCATTTGGCTCGAAGTACGGGCGACGTCCTGTTCCCGTAGGACGTCACAGCGAGAATACTCCCGTGCCCGAGGAGGCCACCGCGCCGATCGTCCTCGAATCTCACCCGCCGGAAGCGGTTTCCCACGACGCCCGACATACCATAGTGACGCGCCAATCGCTCGTTGACGAAGGTGTAGTCGGCGTCGAGCAGTTCCACGACGCTCGCGTCTTCCGCGAGCTGGCTTTCCATGAACAGCTCGGTTTCCTGACGAAACGCCTCCCGGAGGTTTTCATCGAAGTCGGGAAAGAGGTTCGGGTCCGGAGTGATGCCCGCCACCCGTCTGAGCGAGAGCCACTGACTCGCGAAGTTGTCGACCAGAGATCGCGAGCGAGCATCTCCCAGCATGCGGCGCACCTGTTGCTCGAGCACCTCGACGTCAGACAGCAGCCCGCGCGTGGCGATGTCGAGGAGCTCGTCGTCCGGGATGCTGCTCCACAAGAAGAACGACAATCGGGATGCGAGTTCGAGATCGCTGACCGCGTAGGCGCCACCCGCCGTTCCCGACGCTCGGTCGCGCTCGATCCGAAACAGAAATTCCGGGTCGATCAGAATACGCTCCAGCGCGGACTGGATCCCTCCGTCAAAGCCACTGGCCGCATATCCGGATTCGTAAAAGGGAAGGAGCGATGCTATATCGACGTCAGTAACCGGTCGGCGGTAGGCCCGACGCGTCACCGCGGACAAGATGCTCTTCGCGCAGGCGAGCTGGTCTGCGGTGTCGGTCGGTCCGCAGAGAAAAATCCGATCTCGGCTCGGCGTTGTCCCGGGACCCGTGACGGCATACGGACCATCAATAGCGAGACTCTCCAGGCCTGGGCCTTCCGAGCGGGGGGAGGTGTCGGTCGTCTCGGTGACGGTCGCTCCGTATTCACGTAGCGGTGGTTGCCGGACGCCCTCTTGCTCCCACGATCTGTCTCTAAAGGATGCGGTCACGAGGCGGGTGCCCGCCCGCGCCGGGACTCTCACGACAAGCTGAGCATCGGCGCCTGTCCGGTAGTCATCCCAGGCCTGGCTCGGAAACCCCGCGTCCCCGGCGGCGACAAAGGTTCCAGAGAAGCTGACTGGCGCCGGTTTGCCCGGGGCCTCGCCGCCGACCCTAAACTGAGCGACGCGTTGTCCATCAATACGCACCTCGAGTTCGTGAGCCTCGTCGAGGTTGACGATGTATTCGTAGACACTGCGCTTCAACCGGATCCTGAGGATGTACTCGCCGTCGAGCGGAAAGCGATGATGTACCGCGATACCACCGCGTGAGCCAAACGGGAGGTCCTCGCTCATGCGGTCGTTCTGCGTCATATTCATCGGCACGACATAGGTGCGCGATGTGAATCCCGGCCCAATCGTTTCATCCCCAACGGCGAGTCGGCTGATGCGTTGCGCCGCGCTCAGATACCGCTCCATCAACACCGGTGACACAGCGAGGGTGCCGGCCAGGTTGTCGAATCCGTGACCCGTGTCGTCGGCGGGAAGGAGCGCCTGCCCGTCGATATCGAGGCGCAACAGATCGCGAATGGCGTTTGTGTATTCCGCGCGATTCAGACGATGGGTTGGCACCCGACCAGGCTCGAGTGTTCCCTCGGCGGCGCGGTCCAACTCGGCTTCCAGCCACGCGCGGAAGCCGTCGTATGCCTGCCGGACAGGTCGCGGCCGGCCGGGTGGGGGCATCATGTCGCCCCGCAGTTTTTGAACGACCTTCTCCCATTGTTCTGCCGCCTCTCCGACGTTGGAGACCTCGAGAGTGTCGAGCGCCAGCCCTCCAGTGAGGAGTCGCTGGTTGTGGCACGTCACGCAGTACTCGTCCAACAGCGTTCGTGCCGCAGTCTCGTCAGACGCGAATGCCGTCGACAGGGAGTGAGGGGTGGTCGTCGCGGTCTGAGCGTGCAGCCGGGCATCCCGGGTGAGTAGGACCCCGGAGCCGCCGATGAGCACGGCCAGGCAGATGGCAACAGCCCGAGCCATGCTGCCCATCTTACATCCTTGAACCGGCTAACTACCCATGGTACGGTGTCGCGAACCCAGCTGACGCTCGGAGGAGACAGCGACATGACCCCAACGACCACACGCCGGCGCGTATTCTTCCTCGTTTCATTGTGTGGTGCCTGGCTGGCGGCGGCACACCTGTGGCCAGCCGTCGCGACAGCTGAGTCGACAAGCGCCACTGGGGTGATTGCTGGCAGCGTGAGCGCCGACCAGGGCGAAGTCCGCGCGTTTCGCGTCAAGGCGCGCGACACAGTGCACCGGGTCTCGTACACGGTCTATACCGTCGCGGGCCGCTATCAGATTTTCAATCTTCCCCCGAGCACGTATGACGTGCAGGTGTTGGAGGAAGGTTTCGAGTCGCCGGTCGAGACGGTCTCCGTGCTGGCAGACCAGACCTCGACTTTAGATCTAGCGGTGACGAACGCGACGCCGGCTTCGGGCGGAGACGCCCAGGCCGCTCTTGGCGCCGGTGCGCGAGGGGCGTCGGCGCAACGCAACTATGGAGGCGCGGCGGCCGACGACCGGATGGCGGAGCTGGTGAGTTTTGACACGTTGTATCCGCCGAGCCCCGCCCGTGACGTCATGCTCCGCGCGTGTTTCGGGTGTCATGGCCCGGCCGGCTTCCACCGGCGTGGTCGAAAGAATGAGGCGGGTTGGCGTCACGCCGTCGACCGGATGTTTGACCCCAACGGGCGGGTTGCCGATATGGCCGCCGGCGTCCCGCAGGTGACCTATGACCTCGTATCGCTAGAAGAAAAAGAGAGCATCATTCAGTATTTGACGGCGAATTTTGGCCCGGGCTCGGCACTCCGCGATCTCGCGCTTGACCCGATCGTCCGCGACGAAGCCGCCTTGTCGCGGGCGGTCTATATCCAATACGAGCTGAATCGCGGGCCCGCTCGGACGCTGTCCAACGGCGTGACCCCGCGGGGCAGCCTCCACAGTGTGTTTGCCAGTGTGCAGGAACCCGGTGTCATCTGGGTATCGGGCAACGGGTCAAACGCGATTCTCCGCGTTGACACGGGAGAGCCTGACTTCGCCAGCCGCACGACCGAATACTGGATCGACAACCCCGACAACATAAACGTCACGCCGCACGGGATTCTCGAATACCGGGGACGTGTGTATTGGGTAGAACTGACGGGCGACCACTTCGGAGAGCTCGACCCGACGACTGGTGAGATGCGGCGCTATCCGTTGCCCACGACCGGTGCTGGTCCGCATAGCGTCTGGGTCGATTCGCGAGGAAGCTTTTGGTATACATATTTCGCGTCGGCGGGAAAAATCGGACGTTTCGATCTGAATACCAAAGACTTCACCGAGTGGGAGCCGCTCACAGGGTTTAGTGGGTATGGCATCGTCGTCGACAGGCAGGACCGCGTCTGGGCGGTCGGACTGCACACGCCAGCCATCCTGATGTACAACCAGGAGACGGCCGAGTGGACATCGTATCCGATGACCAACCCGGCCCGCCGGCCCACGATCGACTCGAACGGGAAGGTCTGGGCGGCCCACTACTTTGGGAACGCGATTTCAAAGATCGACCCGGTGACGGGCGAGGTGACCGAGTATGCGCTTCCTCTAAAGGACGGCAACCCGTATGACCTCTGGCCGGACGAAGACGACAATCTGTGGATCGAGAATGGGATCTACAACTCGCTTGTGAAGTTTGACCAGCAGACGGCTGAGTTCACGTATTTTCCGTTCCCGGAGTTTTCGGCGCACACGCCAAAATTGGACCGCGACCTCGAGGGCACGCTGTGGTTTACGCTCAAGAACGAGGCCGGACCCGGCATCGCCACACTCAAGCCATACGGGAATGTCCCCGCTCGTGAAACCGCGGCGCAATAGACGCGGACCTGTCTGGACGGTTTCATGATGCCGTCTCGTAGACCGACTGTGTTCGCGCCCGCGTCCGTCGCGGAGGGCGCGGGTGCCATCGGCGTCGCCGTCGTCAGGGCCCTTGCTGTCCTCCTGTGGGGGTGGACGCCGTCGGCGACGCTGTTCGCTCAATCCGCGCCCCCGCCGTCCTCGCCAGTTTCTCAGGCCTCCTCCATTTCTCAACCGTCGATCATTGGGCTGCCGTCGACCTCGCGGGGTGAATGGCCGGCCTATGGCGGAGACATCGGTCATACACGCTATTCGCCGCTCGACCAGATCGACGCGTCGAACTTCGGTGACCTGGAGGTTGCGTGGCGCTTCAAGACGGACAACCTTGGTCCCGCGCCGGAGTTCAAGCTCGAGGGCACGCCTCTGATGGTCCGCGGCGTGCTGTATGCCACAGGTGGCACTCGCCGCTCGGTTGTGGCCCTGGATGCGGCGACAGGAGAGCTCCGTTGGGTGCACGGCGAGTATGAAGGCGAACGCGCTGCCGTGGCGCCGCGGCGGCTTTCGGGGCGAGGGTTGGCCTATTGGACCAATGGCACCGACGAACGCATTTTTTACGTCACGCACGGGTTTCGGCTGGTGGCGCTCGATGCAGCGACGGGGCTCCGGGTCGCAGGCTTTGGAGTCGAAGGACTCATTGATTTGAAGACGGCCGCCGTGTACGGCGAAGGCCGGCGCATCGACCCTGTGACCGGCGAGATCGGGCTCCACGCGACACCCACCGTGGCGCGGGACATCGTCATTGTCGGGGGCGCGTTCGCGGACGCGCCCGCGCCACGCACGCACAACAACACCAAGGGGCTGGTCCAGGCGTTCGACGCGCAGACGGGCGAGCGCCTCTGGACCTTCCGAACCGTACCTGGTCCCGGTGAAGTGGGTCACGATACCTGGGAGAACGATTCCTGGGGGATCAACGGGAACAACGGGGTGTGGACACAGATTTCGGTGGATGCTGAGCTGGGGATGGTCTATCTCCCCGTGGAAACGCCGAGCGGTGACTACTACGGCGGACATCGACCGGGGAACAACTTATTTGGCGAAAGCTTGGTCGCGGTCGATCTCGAGACCGGCGAACGCCGATGGCACTTCCAGCTCGTGCACCATCCGCTTTGGGGGTTTGACATGGCGTGTGCGCCGATTCTCGCGGACATCACGGTCGATGGTCGCGAGGTCAAAGCCGTGGCGCTTCCCAGCAAGCAGGCCTTTTTGTATGTCTTTGACCGCGTCACGGGGGAGCCCGTGTGGCCGATCGAGGAGCGTCCCGTCCCTCGGGGCGATGTGCCGGGTGAGTGGTATGCGCCGACGCAGCCATTCCCGACAAGGCCGCCGGCGTATGACAAGCAGGGTTCCTCGCTCGAGGACCTCATCGACTTCACGCCCGAGCTCCGGGCGGAGGCAGAGGCGATCGCGTCTCGCTATAAGCTCGGACCGATCTTTACGCCACCTATCCTGAGTGAGGCTGGAGGACCCATCGCGACCCTTGGTCTGGGGGCGGGAAGCGGCGGCACCAACTGGCCCGGTGGCGCCTATGACCCCGAGACGCACGTTGTCTATGTCCCGTCCCGCACGGCGTTTTACTCGTGGGAGCTTATCCCTCCACCCGACCCGGACGCGTCCGACATGCGTTATGTCAAAGGCACCCCGATGTACGGAGTCGGCCATGGTGGTCTCCGGGACCTCAACGTCCGGGGTCTGCCGCTGTCAAAGCCGCCCTATGGTCGGCTCTCGGCCATAGACCTCGACCAGGGAGAGATCCTCTGGCAGACGCCGCACGGCAGCACGCCCGATCGCGTTCGCTATCACCCGGCGCTCGCCGGGGTCGAGATTCCACGGACAGGTGAACCGTGCGCGGGGCTCGTGGGGCCGCTTGTGACAAAGACACTCGTCATCATGGGTGAGTGCAGCTATCACCGGATGGAAGGTGACCAACGCGGTGCGATGCTACGAGCGTATGACAAGGCGAACGGCCACGAAGTCGGCGCGGTGTATATGGCCGCGCCACAGTCGGGATCCCCGATGACCTACCTCCTGAACGGCCACCAGTATCTCGTCCTGGCGATCAGCGGAGGGACCCATTCGGGCGAGTATGTCGCGTTCGCGCTCCCTGACTCAGTCAACTAGTGGTGCACTGTGTCCCGCGTCAGCGATTCGTTGGCATAGGTCGTGGCCGGGATCAATACGTAGCGTTCTCCGCGACCATCCGCTAGCGGCTCGGTGCAAACTTCTGTACTCGTCGGCCGTCCAGGGTCTCGCCGACAAACAGATTACCCGCGGAGTCGACCGCCAGGCTGTGCGGCGACTCGAACTGACCAGCCCAGCGTCCCCGCCGGCCAAGTGAAGCCACGACATCCAGTGAGTCGCGCTCGAGGGTATGCACGGCGTGGTTCCCGCCATCGGCGACAAAGAGAAAACGCTGTCCCGGATCGCGTGAGAATGTCAGGTCCCAGGGTGTGCCGCCAACCGCACCGCTGCCCAGCGGAGCCTCGATGAATCGCTCCGAGACAAACGCGCCGGCGCCGTCAAACACCTGGATGCGCTGATTCCCTCGGTCGCAGACATACACTAACCCGTCCGTGGCTCCCACGACGCAGTGGGGCGTACTGAATTGGTTTTGTCGTGGCGCGGCACGGTCGAACCTCGGCAGTGGAGCGTCGTCTGGTATGTTCCCGGATCCGCCCCACAGGCGTCGATAGTCACCGGTAGAGGCGTCGAAGACAATCACGCGACGGTTCGTATAGCCGTCGCTGATAAAGACCTCTTCGGTCGTCGAGTCGACAAAGATGTCCGTTGGCTGTCCGAGGAACTCTTCGCTCGTGCTGCCTTCGGTACCTTTTCCGAAGTCGCCGATTTGCAGCAGGAATTGCCCGTCACGGGTGAACTTGAGGACCAACGCGTTGTCGGTTGTCGTTGGGGCGGTGGGATCGTATGGGAGCCCTCCGCCGAAGCCGACCCACACATTGTCCTCGTGGTCGATGTAGATCCCATGGGTTTGCGTGCCCCAGTCGTATCCGTCGCCTGGTCCACCCCAGCTCTCCACGACCTGTCCGGCGGGGTCGAATGCGATCACCGGCGGCGTTTCGGCAGCACCGGTCTGGCTGTTTGGGCGATGGATGATCCAGACATTGTCGCCGGAGTCGGTCGCTACGCCCACGACGTTCCCGAGAAGCCAGCCATCGGGAAGCGGGTTCGGCCAGAAGGGATCGACCTGGAACTCAGGGACCGAGTCTGAACCGACGCCCTCAATCGTCGCCGACTCATTGTTCGCCGGGGCTGCGCTATCAGCCTGACCACAACCCCAGAGGCCCAGCGGTAGCAGAAATACGCTCCATTTCGCCATGACGGGATTATCGGTCAGGCCAGGTGGCGATCAAAGTCGCTCGGAGGCGCGGTCATCGACTCGACGCACGCTCTGGGCGACCGGGGTAGTCGGCGTCCCGAGCGAGCCAAACCGGCTGTGTCTTGGCCGACCTTTCGTCGGATCGCACAGCCATGTGTGAGTGGTTATCTTGTCCCGCGCTGGTCCTACAATGCCGCTGTGAGCTGAAGACTAGGCGTGCGCCGTCGTCCCGCAGTAATTGCAGCGCCTCAGGGAGGGAGCGTCCTTTGTATCGTGGGCGGTCCGGCTGGGCCGGTTGCTCCGCTTGCGCCCTAAGGGTATCGCTGCCAGTGAGACAAGAACGACCAGCCACGATGCGATGACGCTGCTTGTCATCGTGCTGAACCACTGACCGGAGGGGCGATAGCGTCGGTGGCGCTCACGGTTAACTCGCCGCCATCCAGGCGGTGCGTCAGGCCCCTAGTGGTCAGGGCCACCGTCAGCGCGTCGACCGGAGCGAGTCCGCCTATCGATCCGTGCAAGATGATGTCGTTCGCAGTGCGCTCGAGCGCGTCGTTCGCGTAACGCATTCGCCATCCCGACTCCCGGGAGAGATAGACGAAGAACTCACTCAGAGGCTGACCGTCGGTCTCGAATTCCGGCGCGAGTTCCAGCGTCCAGTCCCAGGCCGACCCGAAAGGGAGGACTGGCGTGCTGACAGCGGTAGTGGCCGTGACGGTCAGCTCGGTACCGGGACGCGCCGCGATCGACCGCGATCCCTGGATCACTGCGACCGCGCCCGTTCGGACTCGCACCCGCAACGCCGTCTCCCGGAGCCGGACCTCGAACTGAGTGCCGATATCGCGGGCAGTGCCGAAGGCCGTCTGGATCTCGAGTTCCATCAGGTCTTCACCCGAGTCCACATAGAGCGCGCCAGCGTCCAACGCGAGCACGGTCGTGGACACCAGACGCACCCGCCGGTATCGAGCCGGACGGACGCTCAAGTTTCCAATCGTAGCGACACTCGGGCGCCGGCCGCGGTGACGATCGATTCGCCTGTCCAGATCTGGCCCCGGGGCGATAGTGTGCGTGTGGACCCAGATGACCTCGACGGGGCCGTCAAGCTTCTCGACGGTCGCTACTACTCGGTCGACGACCGTTTCGCCGCCGTCGGCCAGTCCAAATCGTAAGACCAGGACCACTCCGGCGGCGGCCGCCAGGAATGCGACGGCGTTGCGCAATCGGAGGTGCAGCGTCCGGCGTCGTGTCTTTGTTTACCAATGGTCAGACACTGCCTGTTGAACTCGCGCCGTCCGGTCGGGGGAGACTGGGAGTCGAGGGCCAGCCGCCTGAAATAGGTGCTTCATCGTGTTCACGTCTTCACGAGCCTCGGACCCCGGTGTCGGCTCATGGTCATGACCGTAGGGCTTAGTCATGGCGACTCGTCTTGGCTATGGAAACTTCGGGCCAGGTCGGCGCCGCTGGCGAGATCAACGCACAGGCATCGCGGAAGGCCTGGCGCGCCCGCGACAGCACCGATTCTGCGGCTTTGTAGCCCACGCCAAGCCGATCGGCGATTTCCAGAACGGATCTCCCATCGATGTAGCGCCACTCCAGAGCGTTTCCGTATTTGCCAGGGAGATGGTCAAGGATGGCGTGCACAAACGCCGACAGCTCGCGGCGCCGCAGTGCAACCTCCGGGTCGTTCTCCTGACCAAACGCCGCAACGGCTGCGAAGGCGGCCCGAATCTCTGGGTGGTCGTCCTCGAGCGGGCAAACCGGTACAGACGAGGAAAATAGCGGGTGAAGAGCTCATCGAAAGCCGCTTCGTCCCCGGCCAGCACTCGGCGAACCTGCTCCAGATCACCCATTGGACATCGTACTTATCTAGACAATATGGAATGACCGGCTCGCGATCGTACAGTCGAAGTGCACGAACAGTCGACAAGGTGGTCGATGCCACCGTGGTCGCGGGTTAACCCCTTGCGGTGTCAGAGCCGCAGACGAAAGGAGCCGATCGTGAACGAGCCTATCACCTACGTTGGGATTGATGCCCACAAACGGGAGCTGCACGTGGCGGTGCTGGTCGGCGATGCCTCGACGCCAGTGACGTGGACGGCGCGGAACGAGCCGCGGGCGATCGATCGGTTGCGGCGAAAGCTGGAGCGGGCGCCGCCCGGGCGCATCGAGGGCTGCTATGAGGCCGGGCCGTGTGGCTATGCGTTGCAACGACGGCTGCAGCGGGATCGGCTTCGCTGTCAGGTGGTCGCGCCCGCGTTGGTGCCGCGCAAGCCGGGCGAGCGGATCAAGACCGACCGGCGGGATGCGCGCAAGTTGGCCGAGCTGCATCGCGCCGGACTGTTGACGGAGGTGTGTCCCCCGACGCCGGCCGAGGAGGCGGTGCGCGATTTGTGCCGGGCGCGGGACGACGCGCGCGAGGACCTGCAGCGCAGCCGGCATCGCCTGGGCAAGCTGCTGTTGCGCCGGGGCTTGCACTACGCTGGCCGCAACTGGACGCGCGGACATCGGCAGGATCGACAGTCTGGCCTGGGAGCACGAGGCCGAACGCCACGTCGGCGAGGACTATCTGCTCGCCATTGACCACCTCGAGGCGCGGTTGGGGGAGCTCGATGTGCGGGTGGCCGAGACTGACCCGTATCGTGCGCATGTGGGCTGGCTCCGCTGCTTCCGTGGCATCGACACGTTGTCGGCCATGCTGATTCTGGCCGAGCTGCACGACTTCCGCCGGTTCCAGCGTGCCCCGGCCTTGATGTCCTATCTGGGCTTGGTCCCCGGTGAGGACTCGAGTGGGGAGCGGCATCGGCGGGGGCCGCATCACCAAGACGGGGAACGTCCTGGTGCGGCGCGTGTTGGTGGAAACCGCCTGGTACTATCGGCATCGGCCGGGGGTCGGGGCCACGCTGCAACCCGAGCCGGCCGCGGCGCACTGAGGCCTTCGGCGCGGCCAGACAGCCACCGGCGAAGGGAAACGTCGTGACGAGCGGCGGTGACGGACCGCGAAGACGGCGGATGATCCGAGGCACGATTCCGAGGACCCGCGAGCTAGCTATGCGATACGGACGGCACCGCTCCCAACTCGCGCTCCTAGACTGCACGTCTTCTCGACGAAGCACTGTCATGTCTGCTCGGCTGCGCTCCGGCGTGGCAACTACCGTATATCAGCGTGACTCGTCGTCGAAGCGCCCTCGATCGTCCGTCGTCTTCGCGGCCCTTACCGCCGCAGTGTTGCAAGAACCACGTGGGCGAAGGCTGTTAGACAGCGCTATGAGCTGGCTGACTAAGCGTTAAGCCCTCATCTGTAGATCGGGGGCTTGACAAGAGGTCATTCCATACCAGATTAGAGAAAAATCGGCGTCGAATCCTTCGTTCCAACAGCATGTGAATCCAGAGGGCATGCCTGCGCCATACTAGAGAGCGTGACGCGACCAACATGCGCGCCGTCGTCTTCGGGCGGCGATCCTGGCGGACTACCGCGACCAGGGAGAGACCGATGTGGACACTACGACTATTGTTGACGACGGGACTAGCCGGTGCCTGGGGCACGGCGGTCTGCCTTGCCGCTGCGGCCCAGCTCACCAGCAGCGAGCAGGCCACCGTCGATCTATTTGAAGACGTCCATCCGTCCGTTGCCTATATCACCACGTTGACGGAGCGGAGGAATCTATTTACGGGCGCTACGACCGAAGTGCCCCAGGGCACCGGTTCTGGATTTGTCTGGGACGACACGGGTCACGTCGTGACCAACCTACATGTGCTCCAGGGCGCGACCGCGGCCCAGGTTGTGCTCCACGACCAGTCAACATATCGGGCGGCGCTGGTGGGATTTTCCCGTCAACACGATCTCGCGGTGCTGCGTATTGACATACCGGCGGACGGGCTGCGGCCCGTGCGCATCGGACGTAGTGACACTCTGAGAGTTGGTCAGAGTATTTTTGCCATCGGGAACCCGTTCGGTCTTAGTGCCACGTTAACGACCGGCATCGTGTCGGCACTCGGCCGTGAAATTGACAGCGTCGGAGGCGGCACCATTGAGGGCATGATTCAGACCGACGCCGCCATCAATCCTGGAAATTCGGGTGGACCGTTGTTGGACAGTTCGGGACGCCTGATCGGCGTCAATACCGCGATTTATAGCCCGAGCGGGGCGTCGGCCGGAATCGGTTTCGCGGTCCCCGTGGATACGGTGCGTCGGGTGGTGCCCCAGATCATTGACAAGGGCGAGTACACGCCACCGACCCTGGGGATTCGGGTCAGCGAGTCTTTGAACCGATATGTCCGCCGGCGTCTTCGTATACGAGGCGTCGTGGTCGTTGACGTCGACGCCGGTGGGGGTGCGTCGCGCGCGGGGCTCCGCGGGACATCACGAATGGCAAATGGTCAACTACGTCTTGGCGACATCATTCAGGCCATTGATGGAGACGATATCAGCGAGCTCAGCGATTTACCGACTGTGCTCGACCGCTATGAGCCGGGCGACGCCGTGTCAGTGACGATCCTGCGCGACGGTGACCACCGCGAGGTCGACATAGAGCTTTCCGAGGGGGAGTGACATACCCGAGCGCTTGCTCCAACCCGGACGTCACGACAACTCGCTCCGGTTTCCCCTTGACGGCGGTGCACTAGAGCCCAGTGAATGAGCAGAGAGGCCAAGCGTCTCGCCGTCATCCTCGACCAGGACATCGGAGAGCGGGGGACGGGTTTTCCGACGGCGGAGATGGTCGATGCAAAGGTTCCGGACGATTTGCACAAGCCACGGAAGAAACGCCCCGTCACCAAACGTATCGAGCTTTTGGTAGACACGCACGAACGCTTCTTACGAGATGTCGCTCGCTTCGCCAGTGTCCGGGACGTAGTGATAAGCGATCGCGTAGACACGACCTTGGTAGTCACGGACGAGGCGTTCCCACGCCAGATCGTCGCCTCGGCGGCATCGTGCGATTAGCGCATGGGTATCCGGCACTCTAGTCAAGAAAACGCACTGGGCCCGAAAAGGTTCGGCGAGTCCGTGACCAGGCGACGTTCACGAGTAGGAACCATCCTCGATTGACCACAGGATAGCCGCCAGTGGTTGGGGCCGACGGCACGAGTCTCGTCCTGACGGCGATGCGCGCGGCCGATGCCGATATAATCGCGGGTGCGTCATGCCGACAGCTCACGAGCAGCGACATCACGACGCGCCCGTCCTGGTGGGCGGGAGGACGAGCAGGTCTCGCGCTACCGATGGCACTGATGAATGAGACAAAAGAGAGAGGTATCACCATGACTTGGAACCGCGCCGTGATCGCCGTCGTCGCCACGGGAGCGCTCATCACTCCGGGTTTGGCCAAAGCGGCCGACTACCACCATGTACACATTACCGCCGCGAGTCCATCGCGGGCGGTCGACTGGTACGCCGAGCACATGGGCTGCGAGCCGGTTGCCGACCGCAGCGATGCCGCCGACTGCTATGGCGTCGAGGTTATCTTTGTCCCACAATCGACGTCCGGTGGCAGTCAAGG
>CAUZIB010000012.1:0-75894 GCA_963579735.1 Vicinamibacteria bacterium
CGTGGACGATAACGGCTACGTCGTCGCGGAGACGCTCACCCAGAACACGGGCGACGACGCGGATATCCTTCCGGACCTGCTGGGCCAGATCGATGCTCCGCTGCGGCGCTTCACGGGCGACGGCGCCTACGACACGCGCAGTGTGTACACGGCGGTCGGCGACGCCGGCGGCAGCGTCGCCGAAGGCGACGGCGCCCTGGGAGCAGCGGAACCTGCAGATCGAGAGGATTGCCGAGATCGGCAGACAGGCGTGGCAGAAAGAAACCGGCGACCGGCAGCAGGCCCGCGTCGAGGGCACGTTCCTCCGGTACAAACGGATCCTCGGCGGCCGCCTCCGTGCGACGGGGTTCGAGGCGCAGCAGCGTGAAGCGACGGGGGGGTGCACCGTGCTGAACGAAATGTACGCGCTCGGCAAGGCGCAGTCCTCCGCGGTCACGCCGTGAGCGTCGGCGACTTCGACACCGGATCGGTCCGTGGTCGAACCGTGCAACAAAGCCCCGGAACGACGAAGAATGGGCAGGGGCGCGTCTTGCCCTTTGCTCAACTCGAAGAGTTACGTTCTGTCGTGGATGCACAGGACGAACTACGGAAGAAACTCACACGTCGAGGCATCATTTGCCGCTGGGTCTTCCATCGCGAAGGCAAAGCCATTCGCTCGTTTCGCGTGGCGTGGAAGGCGGCCTGCGACAAGGCTGGGTGTCCGGGACGCATCCCTCACGATCTACGTCGCACCGCCGTTCGGAACTTCGAGCGGGCCGGTGTGCCACGCAGTGTCGCGATGCAGATCACCGGTCACCAGACCGAGTCCGTCTACCAGCGTTACGATATCGTTGACGAGGCGGATCTTGTTGATGGGCTTGGACGTTTGGGTAGTTCTGGGCACACTTTGGGCACACGATCCCCTCCTGAAGCCAGTTCTGGCAGTCGCCCAAAGCGTGTAAGTAACTGATTGCAAAGAGTCGCAACATATGCCGAGGTGGCGAAACTGGCAGACGCACAGGACTTAAAAAGCGTTTGTCGTGATCGAAGAGGGGCCGAAACGTTAGTGTTTTGCTGGCGTTTCGGCCCTTCGTTTTGGTTGGCGTTGGGTGCTCTTGGGTGGTCATCTGACACTCTTTGGGCACACTCTGGGCACACCGCATCCGTTGCTCCCCCCCCTGGCCGCGTGCGAGATACCCGACGAGCAGGCTCTGGGCTAACGACCGGGCCTGGGTAGTGTGCGGGTCTGGAGACTGGCGGTCGTCCCTAGTAACCCCCGTCCCCGTTGAACCCAGACTATCGACGGATTGTCAGCACGCGTCGTGCTGCATGGCTGGACTGCGGCCTCAGATGGCTGTCGACAATCGTCGACTTGGCCGGGAAGCTCTTGGCCATCGTGCGCGTGCCAATTTGTCCTAAAAAGTTGGACAGTTGTGCGCACCGCCCCCCAGGCGCTCCCGCACCACTCGCCACTAGGCTGATAGAGGCCGTACCCGAAACTCACCCACGCAACGGATCGGTTGGCACCATCCTTGAACCGGCGTTCAGAAACGCGTACATTGACCACTCTTGAAAAGGAGTTCTCGACTCATGCCCATCATCCAGATGAGACCTTGCCGCTGTGCGTGGCATGTGCTGCCGCTACTGATGCTCGGAACACTCGCTACCCAGCCCCTGCACGCGCAGGACGACTGGCCCGCGTGGGGCCGCGACGGCGGCAACCAGCGTCACTCCCCGTTAGCGCAGATCGACACAAGCAACGTCTCGACGTTGGTGCCGGCCTGGCGTTACGAGATGACGAAGGAGGGAGTACCGTCACGGCCGAGTCAGTCGACTCCGCTCATGGTCGACGGCGTCCTGTATCTGTCGTTTCCGTATTACCGTGTCGTGGCGCTGGAGCCGGAGACCGGCGACCTAATCTGGGATTACACGGCGCCCGGGAACTGGAACTCACCAGAACACCAGTTGCATTGGACGGGTGGTTCGATGCGCGGACTAGCCTACTGGGAGGGGGACGACGTCACGTTCCCGCAGATCGTGTTTGGGACCGAGGAGGGAGAGCTGATCTCGCTGAACGCGCGGACCGGTATCCCCAACGCTCGGTTTGGCAACGACGGCTACGTCGACCTGAAGACCCCGGACGTGATGAACGGTTTTCCGAATATGCACTATGGGATCTCGTCGGGCGTGACCGTGTACAAGCACCTCGTATTCACCGGTGTCCACAACGCGGACGAGACGGGATCGAAGGGACCGGCGGGCGATGTGCGCGCTTGGGATCTGCGCACGGGGGATCTGATCTGGACGTTCCACACGGTGCCGCAGCCCGGGGAGGTCGGTCACGACACCTGGCTCGACGGCTCCTGGCGTAACGTGAGCGGCGCCAACAACTGGAGCTTCTTCACCGTCGACGAGGAGCGTGGCATTCTGTATATGCCACTCGGTTCCGCGCTCAACGATTTCTATGGCGTCGACCGCCCCGGGGACAACCTCTTCGCGAACTCGATCGTGGCGGTCGATGCGCTGACCGGCAAGCTGAAGTGGTATTTCCAGGCCGTTCATCACGACCTCTGGGACCTCGACATGCCAGTGCCTCCGATCCTGTTCGACGTGGAGCGGGACGGCCAGACGATTCCGGCCGTTGGGGTCATGACAAAGTACCCGGTGCTGTTCATCTTCAACCGGGTCACGGGCGAGCCGGTCTATGAGATCGAGGAACGCCCGGTGCCGCAGGGGGCCTTACCGGGAGAGTATTACTCGCCGACACAGCCGTTCCCGGTGAAGCCGCCGCCCTTCGGGCGCACGAGCTTTACGATCGACGACATCGCGACGGTAACTCCGGAGCATGAGGCCGCGTGCCGGGAGCTGCTAGAGGCGGTCGATGGGGGCCGAAACCGTGGTCCGTTTACTCCGCCATCCCTGGAGGGCGCGCTCGTATTTCCTTCGACCGGCGGCGGAACGGAGTTTACCGGAGGGACCTTTGATCCAAGTTTGGGGTACTACATCATCAACTACGCGGACACCGGACATCTCAGTCGGCTCCAGAGAGTCGACGACGATCCGGATCGTCGAGGTTACTCGGGGCCACCCGAATCACGTCGAACCTATTGGCACGTCGTCGACCGGCTGACCGTCAACGGCTGGCCCTGTTGGCAACCACCGTGGTCCAGGCTGATTGCCGTGGACGTCAACACAGGTGACATCGCGTGGCAGATCCCGTTTGGCACCGTCGACGGCGTGCCCCCTGGTGTCGAAACAGGCGCCCCCAATTCCCAAAAGGGTGGACCGACCTCTACCGCGGGCGGACTGTTCTTTATCGGGGGGGCCACCGATCGACAGTTTCGCGCCTACGAGACCGAAACCGGGAGGGAGCTGTGGAGCGTCGAGACCGAGCAGTTGATCAGCGGCGCCAACCCGATCACCTATATGGGAAAGGATGGTAAGCAATATGTGGCCGTGGCCGCCGGCACGACACTTGTGACCTACAGCTTGCCGTGACTGATCGCACCGGATCAATCAGACTAGACCACGCGCGCAACGAGGTGACTTCGCTCACGAAATCGGAAGACGGCCGCGGGTCATGGGGGCGATCGCCCCCATGACAGACCCTGAACAAATCTGCGATCCGAGGTATACATCGATGTGGCAGAACGTCCCCACGTTCTCAGGGCTCTCCTGCGATCCCTGAGGTTTCTCGGCCGGTACGCGCCCTGCCCCTGTCCGTCTCGAATTCTTAGTCACGCTGCCACGGGCAGCTAGCACGAGCCCCCGGCAGTGAGACATCCAGCGCACCTTGTTGGGTTGGGCACGAGCCCCCGGATGTCCGCGGGCGAAGCCTGACGGCGTGTGGCCGTCCAACCCGGCGTGGACCCGCGCCGCATTGTAGTAGGTCGTGAAGTCCGCGAGCTTCCGCTCCAGATCCCGAGCATTCCAGAACAACACGTGGTCAAGAAACTTGCGCCGGAGCGTCCTGATCAGCCGTTCCACGAACGGATGTGACACGGGGACGTGAGGCACGGTCTTGATTTCATCAATCTCGAGGCCCCCAAGGGTCGCCCGCCAGCGGTGCGCCTCAAACAACGGCATGGTCAGTACTGAGATGCCGCGGCGTGCCCTGGCCACGCATGGCCTCGCTGAACATGCGGCAGAGGTGCGCGGCGTCGACGTCCCCGTGATGCACGCCGAGACCGATGATGCGGCGGGTGAACTGGTCCATCACGACGAGGACCCCATAGCTCTGGAGCACGATCGACTCGCACCGAAAGAGGTCGATGCTCCACAGACTGTCGGTGGCATGGCCAATACACGACGGGCCGCCTCCGCGCCGTGTGGCCGATAGTGTTTCGCCAGGACGCGGCGCACGGGGTTCTTGTCGATGTCGACGCCGAACGTCCGAGACATGATGCGCGCGATCCGCGGACAGCCGAATCGGGGATTGCGAGACTTGAGCTCGACGATCGCCTGGACGAGCGCGTCGCTCGGCCCCTTCGGTCCCGGTTTCCTCGGGCGATGGCCCGACGAGAACAGGCGACGGTCTTTGCGACGCACCAAGGCTCGATGAAAGGCCAGGAGTGTGGCGGGACGCAGGCCGATGGCGACCTTGCGGATCCGCCCCGGACTCAGAAACAGTGACAAGATTCCGAAGAGTGGCCGATCGCCGACTCGAAGATTCGACGCGCGCCGTCGCGAGCGCCCTAAGACGATGAGCTGTTGCTTGAGCAGCAGATTCTCGCTGATGACCGCCCGCACGCCGCCAGGGCGGCAGTCCTTCAGGACCGTAACGGCCAGGTGCAGGAGGAACGAGCAGGAGATCCTTCATCGACGAGACAGCGTAGGGCAGAACTCAGGCGGCACGCAATATTGTCCAGGGCCTCGATTTTCCGAGAGAATTGCGAATTCGAGACCAACAGGTTCGGTCCGTGGTCGAACCATGCAACAAAGCCCCGTCGCGTCACCTGTCAGTTGTCAGGCAACGCGAACGCGATGAGACGCGGGCCGCCGCCGACGGTAAGCGCAATGTATTGCTTCCCGTCGACCATGTAAGTCATTGGAGTGCCCACGGCTCCGCTCGGCAAATCCACGGACGCGAGCTCGCTGCCATCGGTCTTGTCATACGCGACGAGTCGCGGCCCTTCGTTGGTGCCCCCCGCCGTTAGGCAATACAACAAAAGCGTCTTGGTCAGCAGCGGACCGTTGAAGGCATTGTCGCCACCGAGCGGCGGAAGATTCAAGTCTCGTAGACGCGGGTGGTTGCGATAGCGATTCCCTTCTCCGGTGGGTACCCACCACAGATGCTCGCCGGTATTGAGATCGATCGCGGTCATGCGTGAGTACGGCGGCTTGAGCAACGGCAAACCCTGTGGCATCTGCGGTGCCCCCGAGCCCCCAACCCCAGTCAACATCTGTGCTTCGGGTGCTCCATGTGTGTAGTCGAGGGTAGCCCCCAGGGTCGGGTCGGGCGAATACAGCTGGACAACGGCGGCGCGGTTACGAGACGGGATGTAGAGGATGCCGGTGTCGGGGTCGACCGCGGCTCCGGCCCAACCGGCCGTCCCGTCGGTGGGCGGGCGCATGAGAGTGCCGCGCGTCACTCCTTCGATCGGTAGGTCCAGCGGCGTAAAGAGAGGTCCCAGCCGGAAGCCTTCGACCGCTTCGAGGGCCATAGCTCGAATTTCCGGCGTGAAATCCACGAGGTCATCGACGGTTACACCTTGGTAGTCGAAAGGCGCCGGCTTGGTCGGAAACGGCTGAGTGGGCGACGGGACGTCCCCGGGGATGTTTGTCTCTTGCGGAACCGGTCGCTCTTCGATCGGCCAGATCGGGTCACCGGTCACGCGGTCGAACACGTAGACGAATCCCTGTTTGCTGACCTGCGCGATGGCCTTGATCTCTCGTCCGTCTACGGTCACGTCGACCAGGTTCGGATGGGTCGGAAAGTCGTAGTCCCACAATCCGTGGTGGACGGCCTGGAAGTGCCACTCTCGCTGACCGGTCTCGACGTCGACCGCGATCAGCGTCTCAGAGAACAGGTTGTCACCCAGGCGGTCTGACCCCAGGAAGTCGTTCGTGGTCGTACCGGTGGGCAAATAGACATGACCGAGCTCGTTGTCACCGGCCAGCATCGACCAGACGTTCGCGTTGCCGGAGTACCGCCAGGAATCGTTGAGCCAGGTGTCGACCCCGAACTCGTCGGCGCTGTTCGGCACCGTGTGAAAGTCCCACGCGTGCTCGCCGCTGCGGACGTCCCAAGCTCGCACCCAACCCGGAATGGCCTCTTTGGTGATCCGCCGGTCAGCGACCTGGGAGCCATGGATGACCCTGTCCCGCACCACGATCGGTGGCGAATGGATCCCCCACAACATAGCGTTCAGATAGTCCCGGTCTTCGCGACTGGCCCGTGGTAAACCCACCATGGTGTCGACCATGCCGCTGCCGTCAGCGCCAAAGTCAGAGCAGGGACGCCCGGTCTGAGCCTGCACACACACTAGGTAGCCGTTTCCCGTGCCCCAGAAAATCCGTTCGTCATTTTCGCCGTCGGTCCAATACGCGACCCCGCGCTGCGTCCACGGGTTGCTCATGGGCGGCGTCCCCTCTTCGTAGACCTTTGGGTTGAACACCCAGAGGGTCTCTCCCGTGGCGGCATCGACGGCCACCCCTTGCGACAGCGGTGTATTGAAATAGAGTACGCCACCAACCATGAGCGGCGTCGCCTGTAGGCGTGAAGAGAACGGCAAGTGTCCGGGTCGGTGTAAGTCCGGAGTTTCCTCGACCAGCGTCTCAACGATGGTGTTGAGCGGCGCCCACCACTCTCCGCCCCCTGGGGTGGACCGGCTCACGAAGTTGTCGACTGACGTCCACTCCCACGCGATTTCCACGTCTTGGACGTTGCTCGCGTCGATCTGGTCGAGCGCCGAATACTTGGTGCCCTTGATGTCACCCGCGTAGCTTCGCCACTCGCCATTCGACGTGTCGTAGGTTTGCCAGGGCCCCGGTGGTTCCGGCGATTGCGCGTTCGGGGCCGCGCCTACGACCAGGGCCAGGATCAAAACGACGAGACCTAAGTTACGCATGAGTGTCGTCTCCGGGTCAGATGTACCAACCGCTTCTCTGCAACAGTCCATTAGTCTATGTGCGATCTGCCCGAACGGGGAGAGCCGAGCGGGAGCAGCCCCGCACCGTGAGCGGACCTTGGAACCACACTGATCAGTTTCTGCGACCATGAGGGTCTGGAGTACCATAATTCCTCGCGCGTGTTGACGGAGCCCAGACCTATGCCGAGTCGCAATTCTCAGCCTGTCCTGGCGAACCTGGCCTGGCTCGTTCTGTCCCTCGCCGTCGCGTCGACGGCGTTGGAGGCCCAAGAGCCGTCGGCCGACGACCTCGAGCATTTCGAATCGAAGATCCGCCCGGTGTTGGCGGAGCGGTGCTATCAGTGTCACGGTGGTAATGCCGAGAGGATTCGGGGCGGTCTGGTGCTCATCGATGCGGCCGGGGTGCGGGCGGGTGGCGACAGTGGCACCGTTGTGGTGCCGGGGGCGCCCGAAGCCAGTCTCCTCATCGAGACCATCCGCTATGACGGGTCGATTCGGATGCCCCCGGATGGCCGGTTGCCGGCTGCGGTGGTGGCCGACTTCGAGCGATGGGTGCGCAAAGGAGCGGCTGACCCGCGAACCTCGGATACGGCGGTGGTGGCGGCGAGGTCCGATGCCGGGGCTGACTACGACTTCGAGCCAGGACGCGAGCACTGGTCATTTCGCCGGATGGCAGAACCCGAACCGCCCGCCGTCACGGACGGGTCGTGGATTCGAGGTCCGATCGATCGCTTTATCCTCAACAGGCTCGAGCGCGAGGGGCTGACCCCCGTCGCCCCGGCTGACCGCAGAGCCCTGCTTCGGCGGGTCACGTTCGACCTCACGGGTCTACCACCAACGCCGGCGGAGATCGACCGCTTCCTCGCCGACGTGCGGCCCGATGCCTATGAGCGGCTCGTCGACCGTCTGCTCGACTCGCCACGGTACGGCGAGCGCTGGGGCCGACACTGGCTCGACGTAGCCCGCTACGCCGACTCGAACGGTCTCGATGAAAACGTGTCACACCCCAATGCGTTCCGCTACCGGGATTGGGTCATTCGGGCGTTCAACGAGGACATGCCCTACGACCGGTTCGTGCAAGAGCAGATCGCTGGCGACCTACTCCCCTCCGCGACACCGGCGGACCCCGAAAATGATCCTGAGCGTTTTTCGCGTCTCGCCGCGACCGGATTTCTGACGCTCGGTGCCAAGGTGCTCGCGGAGCAAGACGTCGACAAGATGCGGATAGATATCGTCGACGAGCAGGTCAACGTGGTCGGACGGGCGTTTCTTGCGGAGCCGATCGGGTGTGCGCGGTGTCACGATCACAAGTTCGACCCGATCCCCACCGCCGACTACTACGCGCTGGCCGGCATCATGCGTTCGACGACGACGATGCTCGGCAACGGGCGCCGGTGGGTGGAACGACCACTGACCGACGAGGCGACGGTCGCCGCATATGAAGCGGCACAGCAGCAAGTCGCCGAGGCGCAAGAACAAGTTGACGACCTGGTCGACGGCCAGAACGAGCTCCTGAGACAACCCCGGCGAGAGGCACTAGCGGCCTATCTCCTCGCGGCCGAGGACGCCTACCCGAGCTGGGGTGAGGACGAGGCGACCCAGCAGCAGGCGACCGCAGTCATTGCCACGATCGCGGAACGCGACAATCTCGAAGCGGATGTCGTCGAGAACTGGGTGAGAGCCTTCTTTGACCATCGCGAGGGGCCGCCGGTGCAAGGCGACGGCCCAAACCCGAGTGTGGTGTTCAAGATTTGGGATGCCTACGCCGCGGCGGCACCCGCCCGTTATGAGGCGATCACCGAAGGTCTACGCGTTCTCATTGCCTCCGAGAAGGTGCTGATCGCGCCGCTCACCAAGACGCTGGTGCGGGGGCCGACCCCCACACGCCTCGAAGAGGTCGCCTGGCGCTATGCCAGCCTGTTCGCGATGATCGAGGTCGCGTGGGAGGAACACCAGGGTCGCCTGGGTCTCAAAGACGAAGAGGACATCACCCCGGCCGACCGCAGACTGCCCCGTGAGCAGGAAGAGCTCCGGCGGCTGGTCTTTGACGGCCGGCTGTGTATCCTCTGCCTCTCTCAAGACGGGGAAGAAGGGCGCTACTCTGAAGGCGTGAGGACGGAGCTTGCGGGCCTCCGTGCCGTCGTAGACCAGAGGAAGTCGGCGGCGCCGCCTGAGCCGCCCTACGCGATGTCCGTTGAAGAGGGCGAGATCGTCGACCTGCCCGTGCACATCCGCGGTAGCCATCTCAACCTGGCGGACACGCCTCAACCGCGTGGGTTTCTCAGGGTCACAGACCACATCGTGCCACCCCCGCCGATCCCGGCCGACAGTAGCGGGCGCCTGGAATTGGCCCGGTGGATTACTCATCCGGAACATCCCCTGACGGCTCGGGTGATGGCGAATCGGATCTGGCACTGGCACTTCGGGCGCGGTCTGGTCGACACTCCAAGCAACTTTGGCACCACCGGCTCCGCCCCCACCCATCCCGAACTGCTGGACTGGCTCGCGCGGCGGTTCATCCAAAGCGGGTGGTCGGTCAAAACGCTACATCGGGAGATCCTGATGTCGAGCACCTATCGACTCGGCACCGCCTACGAGGCGGCGAACGCAGCGGTCGACCAGGGCAATTTGCTCCACTGGCGGGCGAACCGGCGGCGGCTCGAGGTAGAGCCGATCCGCGACGCGTTATTGCAGCTCGCTGGCACTCTCGATCTGACGATGGGGGGCCGCGTCGAGGAGTTCAATCCGCGTGGCTATGTGTTCAGCGAGGGCAGCACTTTTGGGGAGTTCGACTTCTACGCTGCGTCCCGGCGCTCGGTATACATGCCGGTGGTGCGAAACGCCATCTACAACATCTTTGCCGGGTTCGACTTCGGAAACGCCAGCGACTCGGTGGGCGGGCGGCCGACGACTGTAGTACCTTCTCAGGCGCTCCTCATGATGAACAGTCGGTTTGTGGAGGAGCAGGCCGGTCACTTCGCCGAGCGGCTGCTGACGCCGCCGGCCAGGAGTGCGGCTGACCGGGTGGATGCCGCGTTTGTCGAAGCCTACGGCCGACCGGCCACCCAAGTAGAGATCGATGACAGCCTCGGTTTTCTCGAGGAGATGCGTCAAGTGGCACCCGCAGGGCAGGCCGAGCGGTTCGCCTGGACTCGTCTCTGCCATGTGTTGCTCGGCGCCAGCGAGTTCATCTATATCGAGTAGTGAATCGCCGCCGAGAGAGAGGATCGTGTCGTCCGGGTCCGACAAACGATCCTCATCTCAGTGGCGGTTAGCAGCCCGTGGCGAACGTCCCGCGTCGCGGCCAGACCGGGGTGGAGACGGCCGAACACTGGCGGGAAGAGGGAAAATACACGGAGTATGTGACCGATGACCACGCAGATCGGCCGAATCGGCGTCGGTCGACTGCTTCGGGACTTTTCCGCGGGTTACCAGACTCCGAATGTTTTGCCGTCAGGAGACCACAATGCGCTATCCCCACTATCAGACGCCGGCGATGACACGCCGCGATATGCTCAGAACCTGCGGCTGCGGTTTTGGTGGTCTGGCGCTGTCGTCGCTGCTGCAACAGGATCTCGTGTCGGCGCAGGCCAATCCCCTGGCCGCCCGGCCGCCACACTTTGCTCCCCGAGCCAAGCGGGTCATCTTCCTGCACATGCATGGCGGTCCTTCCCAGCACGATCTCTTTGAATACAAACCGCTACTCGTTCGTGACGACAACAAGCCACTGCCGTTTGAGAAACCAGACGTGCAGTTCAACGAGACGGGCAACCTCTTCAAGAGCCCGTGGGAGTTCAAGCAACGGGGCGAGTCGGGCGCCTGGGTCAGCGAGCTACTCCCGCACCTGTCCGGCGTCGTCGACGAGCTGTGCTTTGTCCGCTCGATGTATGGCACCAACGCCGCGCACGGCGGAGCCATCCTCGCGATGAATACAGGCACCGACCGATTCGTGCGACCCTCGATGGGTTCGTGGATTTCCTATGGTCTCGGGAGCGAGAACGACGATCTCCCCGGTTTTATCACCATCTGCCCGTCCTATCAGCATGGTGGAGTGCAGAACTACTCCGCGGCATTTCTGCCGGCGGCCTACAACGGCACCGCCATCGGCTCGGCGCGTATGAAGACCGAGGAAGCCACGATCGACTTCCTCGAGAACGGAGCCGTCACCACGGCCGTGCAACGCGCCGAGCTCGACCTGATCCAGCGCTGGCAGCGCCGTCAGCTGGAGTCGACTGGTCCGGACCTCGCACTCGAGGGACGCATCGAGTCGTTCGAACTCGCCTTCCGGATGCAGACCGAGGCGCCGGAGCTGATGAGCGTCGAGGGAGAAAGCGAGGCGACCCGACGGCTCTATGGTCTGGACGACCCAGTGACAAGCGACTTTGGTCTTCGGTGTCTGCTGGCCCGCCGCTTTTCCGAATCGGGCGTGCGGTTTGTGCAGGCCACGCACGGCCCCGACACAAAATGGGATCACCACTCCGGACTGATCACTGGGCTGCCGCAAAGCTGTGCCGAAATCGACAAGCCGGTGGCCGGTCTCATCGCCGATCTGAAGTCGCGCGGTCTGCTGGATGAGACACTGGTGCTGTGGGGCGGCGAGTTCGGACGCACGCCGGGAGCTGAAGCGGGCGCCCGCAACGGCCGCGACCACAACCCGCATGGCTACACCATGTTCATGGCTGGCGGCGGGGTCAAGCCAGGTCACAGCTACGGTCGCACCGATGACTATGGCTATTACGCGGTCGAGAACAAGGTGCACATCCACGATCTGCACGCCACGATCCTGCATCTGCTCGGTCTCGACCACGAGCGGCTGACCTATCAGAACCAGGGGCGGGACTTCCGTCTTACGGACGTCGCGGGAGTCGTCGTGGACGACATTTTGGCCTGAGCGCCTCGATGCCCTCCTGCTGGCGCGTGAACGCCTCCACTCGCTCGGACTCGGCGATCGGATACTCGAAGTAGTCGGTGTTGTAGAAGACGCCGGCGAGCGAGTAGTAGTCAGTGATTGGGATCGGGTCGTATTTGTGATCGTGGCAGCGGGCGCAGCCCACAGTGAGGCCGAGAAAGCCGCGCGTCGTGACGTCAACCCGGTCGTGGCGCTCGTCAGCGCGCGCCACTGGAGGGTCGGCCATATCGTATGTACCAGGGACCTCCACCCAGGAATCCCGTCCCGGCCACCATTCCGGCACGTTCTTCTACTGGTAGCAGGTCGCCCGCGAGCTGACCCTTGACGAAACGATCGAACGGCACGTCCGCATTGAAGGCCTCGATGACCCAGCCTCGGTAGGTGTAGGCGGTCTCGTAGCGCTCGACGCCAGTCCCGTCCTCGGCGAGACCGCGCGGGTCGTCTTCGCCAAAGCGCACCACGTCGAGCCAGTGTCTCCCCCACCGTTCTCCGTAGTGAGGTGACTCCAGCATGCGGTCGATGGCGTGTTCGAACGCGTCAGGAGCAGGGTCGGCTCCGAACGCCTGGATCTCTTCGAACGTGGGTGGCAGGCCAAGGAGGTCATAGCTCGCACGACGGAGGAGATCTCGCCGGCTCGCCGCCGGGCTGACCTCGAGACCAGCCTCCCGGAGAGCCGCCAGGACGAAGCGGTCAATATCGTTGTCTGCGCCGTCAATGGCCGGCACTTCGGGATTGGACAGCGGCTGGAACACCCACCAGGACCGCTGCTGCTCAGAGATGACATACCCGTCTTCCGCCGCGCCCCCGGAGGCCTCAGAGACCTGCATCGTCTCGGGCCAGGACGCACCCGCGGCGATCCACCGGACAAGGTCGGCGATCTACTCCTCTGAGAGCTTGTCGGCCGCCTTGGGCATCTCCAGCGAGGGGTCGGTGTGTCGCACGGCGAGAATCAGCCGACTCGCCTCGGCGTCGCCCGGCACGATCGCCGCTCCGCTCTCGCCTCCCTCGAGGAGTGCCTCACGCGAATCGACTCGCAGTCCACCAAGCCGTGAGCGCGTGTGACAGCCGTCGCAGGCTTCCACCAGGAGCGGTCGAATCTTGTTCTCGAAGAACTCGGTGTCGGTGGCTTGAGCGAAGGCGGTAGAGGCGAATGCTCCACTGGACATCGCTGTCGCGACAAGAAGGAGGGTCGTCTTCTTCATCAAGCACACTCGAAGCTGACGGTGCCCACCATACCCGAAGGCGCGGAGTCGACCGCGCACGCTACAGGTTGCCGATCTTCCGTCGGGGTGTCGGTTCGGCCAACTCCAGTGGGGAGGCGTTTAAACCGAAGCTACCGCGATTCATTCCAGCCGGCAAACCGTCAAACAAAAGGTTCAGGTTCGCGCTCTTCCCCCCTATTCGGGGTAGAAACAGACTGACGGCTTCCTTTGTCGGACCGATGGTCACGGATTGCCGGAGGCATTCGCCGGAAAATGAGGTCACCGAGGTCGCAAATGGGGTCACAAAGTTTGAGAATGGGGCTCTGCGAACGATCGTGAGCGACCCGAAGACGATCCGGATCGTGCTCAACTTAGCGTCCATGCGCTGTGTATAGAAGGCTGTCACGTCATTGGCGCCGTCCACGACTTGATAGAACTCGGAACTTGAACAATTCGCTTTTGGACTTCAGGTAATCCATCTCAACAAGCCGAATACTAAAACTGATTGACGTCCGCTCGGTGTGGGGTGGGATCCCGGTCGGCGCATCGAACTCGTTCAGTTTTTGCAACGTCTCGCCGCCGGGATTGACCTTGCCATCGGCGCCGGCCCAACCGAAGTGGTCCAGCTTAAACGTTTAAATCGCCCGAAGCGTCTTCGCCCCACACAGACCGTCTGGCTCGAGCGGTGGCGCGGTGCCACCAGTAATGGAGCGGCACCCTGTTGAGGAGTCTCTGAAGCGTCTCTACGTCTTCGGGACGGTTCGCGCCGCCCATCCTGCCCACGGATGCCGCAATCGCCTTTGCCACGTGGCTACTGAGCCTTCGCTAGAGAAGTGATGCCGCCATCGATGCCGACGACGCCGACCACGGATATCAGCCGAATTGTATAGCTGGCGGGTCATTTATCAAGAGCATCTGTGTGATAATACGGCGTCACGCTGGATACGCTTCCGTCGAGGCCAGACGGCCGACCCGGTCGAGTTCCTGCTTCCGATTTGGCATGTCCGGCAGCCGCGCGTGGTTGCCAGGAGGACCACTGTGAAAACAGCCCTATCCTTCGCGCTGGTCGCGGCCCTACTGCTCCCGACAGGCGTAGCCGCCCAGGTTCCCGAGGCGCCCACGTTCGCGGACGATGTCGCGCCGATCTTCTACGAGAGCTGCGTCACGTGTCATCGCCCGGGTGAAATCGCCCCCATGGCTCTCATCAGCTATCAGGATGTGCGGCCGTGGGCCCGGTCGATCAAGAACAAGGTGCAAACGCGCGCCATGCCTCCGTGGCACCTCGACAAGAACATCGGACTCCAGGACTTCCTGAACGATCCGTCGCTGAGCGACGACCAGATCGCCACCATCGTCAAGTGGGTCGACACTGGCGCTCCAGAGGGAAACCCCGCCAACACCCCAACGCCGCCCGAATTTGCGCCGGCCGACGCCTGGCAGATCGGCGATCCGGACCTCATCGTCCGATTTCCGACCTACACCGTGCCCGCCGCCGGCCCGGACCTGTTCGGCGATCTATTCACCGACTTTGGGCTGACTGAAGACCGCTACATCACGGCGATCCAGACAAAACCGGTCGGCGATAAGGCTCGGCGAGTCGTGCACCACGCCCTCTCATATGCCGTCGAGCAAGACGAGACCGGCGAGCGCATGGGTGGGGGCACGTTCCTGGTGGAATACGCCTCCGGCAAACAGGCGGAAGTGTATCCCGAGGGCACCGGGCTCAAGGTTGCGGCAGGCACAGAAGCGCGACTCAGCTACCACCTGCACTCCGTAGGCGAGGACGTCGATGCGGTGCTCGAGATCGGCATCAACTTCCTCCCCGCGGGTACGGAGCCGGAGCACATCCGCTATTCGAGACAGCTTGGCGGCTCGCACGGCCTGGTCACCGGCGTACTGGACATTCCGGCGAACGAGATCTCACGCTCCGATGGCTATGCGCGGTTCAACAAGGCCGCGAAGATCACGATGTTCCAACCGCACATGCACATGCTCGGCACATATCAGTGCATCGAGTTCATCTACCCGACCCAGCCAGTGCGCGCTGAGACGGTGAACTGTGCGCGGTTCGATTACAACTGGCACATGAACTACAACTACAGCGACGCAACGATGCCGCTGATTCCGGCCGGAACGATCCTGCACGTCTCCACCTGGTTCGACAACACGAGCGCCAACCGAGGCAACGTCGACGCGAACAACTGGGTCGGTAATGGGGGACGCACGATCGACGAGATGGGCTTCGCTTGGATGGGCTGGTACGACCTGACGGACGAGGAATACGAAGCTGAGGTCGCGACCCGACAGGAGGCGCGGGAACAGACCAACGACAACAACTAGCGGCCGGCGCTAGTCTTCGCGTCGTGGAGCTGGCCTCGAGTCGGCTCCACGACGCCACCCGGCCCCCCTGCAGCAAATCTAGTACACGGACCGACACTGGCTCGCTCGCACACCAGCCGCCACAAGATAAGAGAAGCACCGATGTCAACGACGCTCCAACGAATTCCCGCACTCGGTCTCGTGTTGCTCCTGGGTTTTGCCGGCCACGCCGCCGCTCAAGCCGCCCCAGAGCATTTCAGGTTCAACGCTGGTCAAACGATTCAACCCTTCTTCGATGGCTGGACCCGAAACGACGATGGCAGCTTCGAGTTCCATTTCGCGTATCTCAATCGGAACTTTGTCGAAGAGTTGGAGATCCCCGTCGGTCCTGACAACCACCTGACCCCGGGCGACCCTGACCAGGGGCAGCCGACTTATTTTTACCCACGCCGTCACTCGCGAATGTTCAGCACAACCGTGCCGGCGGACTGGGGTGAGCGGGAAGTCGTCTGGCAGGTCACAGTAAATGACGAACCTCACCGGGCGGTCGGATGGCTGCTGCCCGAGTGGGAGATCGACCTCAACGCAGGCGCGCGCCGCGTTTCCGCAGAACTGCTGGCCACGAACCAGTCGCCGATGCTCTCGGTCTCCGCCCCGTCAACCGGTTCCACCGAAACACCCCTCACGCTGCACGCGGCGGTGAGCGACGATGGCCTCCCGCCGGCGCGCGAATCCTTTGGTGGCACAGGTGCACCGCCAGCCTTCGCACCCCAGGACGACGGACCCACGCTGCCGGTCAACGTCCCGCAAATTCAGCGGAACAACCGGCATCTTCCAACCAGAATTCAGGCGGAACGGGTGAACGTGACATGGACCCAGCTACGTGGTCCGGTCGGCGCGCGGTTGACCTCGAACGGAGAAGAGGACGCATCAGTCACCGCTATCTTCCCTCGGCCAGGGCACTACATCTTCAAGGTCCAGGCCTCGGACGGCCCGGCGACCGCAACCGAAGAATTCGAGATCCGTATCCGCTGAGACCTACCGGGCCACCCGACTGAGACGAGGACGCCGCCGCGAAACAGCCCTAGCGAGAACTGAGATCAGCGAAAGGCAGATCTCTCGGGCCCGGGGCTCGACCCCTCATCCCGTGGCACTTCCGAACGGCTGCCATCAGTGGCCACGGCCCATGCAGTTCCGTCAGCGCTTGCTCCTTGAGTAGAGGCACGACGTAGTGTATCGCGAGCCAGCGCGCGGTTCTTCGCAATTTTTGTCTTGTCATCGTGCTACGTCACGACGTATCGCGTGTCCAGGCGAGACCCCGTCGACGAGCGTGGAGTCTCTGACCACGAAGGTCCCACCGACGAGCACGTGCACAATGCCATCGGAGTAACGGTCGGGAGCCTCGTAAGTCGCCCTGTCGATCACGAGTTCGGAATCGAAGATCGTGAGGTCCGCATCCGCGCCTACCGAGACTCTGCCCTTTCGGGCCATTCCGGGCACGGCGGTCTCGAGCCGTTGGGCAGGCAGAAGCGTCATCTTTCGCACGGCATCCATCAGGCTGAGTGCCTGACGGTCGCGGGCGTAGAAGCCCAGCACCCGAGCAAATGTCCCCGCCCCGCGAGGGTGGGCCCGTCCCTCGCTAAACGGGATTCCGTCGCTGGCCGCGATCACATCGGGCTGACTGACAACCCATTCATTTGTCACTTCCGACCGGCCGTGGGTGATAACCCAGCCACCACGACGACGATACTCTGCAAAGCTCGCCGGCGTGAGTCGCTCACCGGTCTCGACCCACTGCAGCGCCGCGTAGTCATCGGCCGGTCGACCGACCCAGCTGTCAAAGAGCGCCGATTCGATCATGGACGCACTCGCTGTATACGGATAGGCCTCGGTCGTCACATCGAGTCCGCGGGCGCGAGCACCGCGAACGAGCCCCAACGCGGTCTCGGCAGCAGACCCCGCCGAGCTGTTCATGTGCACGATATGAACGGCGGCGCCGGTCGCCGCCGCATTGGCGATCACTTCCTGGAACGCCGCGACTGCCCCGCCCCGGCGGAACTCGGCCGAAGAGCGGAGATGAATAAAGACAGGCACTCCGCGAGCGGCGGCCACATCGAACAACTGCAGCAGCTCCGTGTGAGATGCACCCGGCGTGTAGCTCAGACCGACGCCGATGCCAAGACCACCCTCGTCAAGTCCTTCTTGAATGAGCTCCGTCATTGATTGCAGCTCATCGTCCGACGCCGCGCGATACAGGGTATCGTCACCAGCCGCCCCAAGCGTAAACGTACCCTCACCGTTACGCTGTGCGAAGGTGCTCCCCATCGCGCGTCCGCGTGCGCCTTGGTGACTCACCGACACGCCGTAGTTGATGAGCGAGCCGCCCTCGCGTTCGGCATACCACCGGTCGACCGGATACCCGCCGATCTCCAGCTCGAGCGCAGTCGTCACCCCGTCACGTGCCTGATACCCGTTGCTCACCGGGTCTTGCCCGTGGGCATGCAAGTCGATAAAACCGGGGGCGACCACAAGACCGGTGGCCTCGAGCTCGACATCGCCGACGAGCGGCGCCTCGGTCACGGCCACGACCCGGCCATCCCGGATCCCAACCTGGCGGATATCATCGAGCTCAGTTTCGGGATCGATCACCCGACCGCCGGTGATGACGAGGTCGAACGGACCCTCGTCCGTCGCGATCTCGACCGCCGACGCGCTCGACTCGCTTACCGTTCCACCGGTCGGAGAGCATGCGGTCGTTGCGAGCACAGCAGCCAGCGAGACCAGCATCCGGCCACACCGAACACTCGACGTCACCACAGACCGAGCACTTTCCACCAGCCGATCCCAACCGTCAGATAAATGGCCAAGTTAATCACCGAGGCGGCGAAGCCCGTACGCCACCAATCGCGAAAGCTGACGTATCCCTCAATAAAGATGACCGGGGACGTCGTGGTGCCATAGTGCGTCAGTCCGGCCATCAGGTTATTGAGAAAAATAAGGCTATAGACCGCAACCGCTGCCGGCACGCCGGCGCCGATCAGCAACACGACAAACGGCGGGAACATCGCCAGTCCGTGAGCGCTGGTGCTGGCAAAGAAGTAGTGCGCGTAGAAATACAACACGAGGATGGCCACCAGCACGAAGAGCCAGGGCACGCCGCCGAACCAGGCGCCAATCCATTGGGCGAAGATGTCTGTGACCCCGGTCTCGTTGAGCAGTCGCCCCATCATGAGAAGACCGCCGTACCACACGAAGACATCCCAGGCGGAGCGCTCGCTCAATGCACTGTCCCAGGAAAGGGCGTGGGTGAGAAAAAGCACACAGATTCCCAGCAGCGCGACCGTCGCGGGCGACAGCCAGGGGACCCAGGACGAGGTGACCCACAGGACGACGACCCCGACAAATACCGCCAGAACGATGGCCTCTTTCCCTCTCAGCGGTCCAAGCTTCTTGAGCTCGTCGTTGGCAAAGCTTGGGGCGGCGGGAGTCTGGGTGAGCTCCGGGGGGAGAAAACGGAGCACAAAGTAGGGAATGACCAGACTCGCGACGAGACCGGGGGCCAACCCGGCCACAAACCAGCTGGTCCAGGTAACAGTCACACCCGCGTACTCGGCGGCCATCTCGCCGAGCAGCACATTGGCGGCACTGCTGTAGAAGAACATCGCCGACGCCACCACGCTTGTCTGATACATCGACGCCATCAAGAACGTACCAAGCCGTGCCGCCGTGGGTCCGGGCGTCGAGTTGTAGAGACTGCTGATACTGCGCGCGATGGGGAAGACAATGCTGGCCGAACGAGCCGTGATCGACGGCACACCCGTCGCCAGGGTGAGATCGGTCAGATGGAGCGCATACCCCAACCCGAGTGCGGTCGCGCCGATCGCACGGACAAAGAGCAACGCAACGCGGCGCGCCAGTCCAGAGTCTCGGAGAGCGCGTGACATCAACATTGCCGCCAGCACCATCCAGACGGACCCCGTGGCGTATCCGCTAAGGGCGCGGTCCAGCGACGCGCCCCCGACCACGACCATCGCGGTCACACCCACGAGCACAACTTGCGACCCCGGCATCGGTTGGATCATGAGACCCACGATGGTGGCGAGAAACACTCCGCATACCCGCCAGCCTTCGGCCTCAACCCCCGCGGGGGCCGGGATCACGTAGGTAACAAGAAGATAGACACCGAGGAGCACCAGTAGACGACGCGGCTTGAATGGCGAGCGCTCCGACACCGGCGGTGGCGTGGCTGAACTAGACACGCTCGAGAACCGCGGCGAGGCCCTGGCCCACGCCGATACACAGAGTGACGAGTGCGTATCTACCGTCGGTCCGCTGGAGCTGGCGGACGGCAGTGAGCGCCAGACGTGCCCCCGACGCGCCCAGGGGATGCCCCACCGCGATGGCTCCGCCATTCGGATTGAGCCGTGAATCGGCGGCGTCAAGCTCCATCAATTTCAGACATCCGAGAACCTGCGTGGCAAAGGCCTCGTTGATCTCGATGACGTCCATGTCACCTAACTCGAGACCGGCGCGGGCCAACGCTTTCTTTGACGCGGGCACCGGCCCAAGCCCCATGACCCGTGGCTCGACGCCCGCCGCGCCGGCGGACACGATCCGGGCGAGCGGCGCCGCCCCTACTCGCTCTCCGACGGCGCGTGACCCGACAAACAGCGACACTGCCCCGTCGTTGATACCGGACGCATTCCCGGCGGTGACCACGCCATCTTCAAACAGCGGCCGGAGTCGCGAGAGTGTGTCCACCGTCGTGCCCGCGCGTGGGTGCTCGTCATCGACGACGGTCGTGGCTTGCCCTTTCTTGCCTGGCACCTCGACGGCGTGGATCTCGTCCGCGAAAAACCCCGTGGCCTTCGCCGACTCGTACTTTCCCTGAGAACCTTCTGCAAAGACGTCACTATCGCTCCGCTCGATCCCAAGATCTTTGGCAACCTCCTCGGCGGTCTCAGCCATGGCATGGTCACCACAGACCGCAGTTTGCCGAGGATTGGGAAACCGAGACCCGAGCGTGGAGTCAAAGACCTGCACTTGGCGCCCATACGCTCTGTCCGACTTCCCCATCACCAGCGGCGCTCGGCTCATACTCTCGACCCCGCCTGCAATAAATAGATCGCCCTGGCCGCAAGCGACCGCCCGTCCGGCGTCCACCACCGCGGCCAAGCCGCTCGCGCACAGTCGGTTCAGCGTCAGGCCGGCCACCTCGAACGGGAGCCCTGCCAGGAGAGCCGCGCGTCGAGCGATGTTGCGGCTGTCCTCTCCCGCTTGGTTGGTGCACCCGATGACGACATCTTCTATATCACCAGATGAAAACGGTCCACGCTCGACCAGTGACCGGATACTCCCAGCCAGCAAGTCATCAGGACGTACCGGCGCCAGACTTCCGGCGTGTCTCCCAAACGGCGTCCGGACACCGGTGTACACAAACGCGTCGATGGTGTCAGTCATGGATTAGAGTCGGAGGTCTGCTCCCGCCAGCGATGAGTTTACAGCCCCAGCAGATGCACTTGGAGTTTCTCGAGCCCTCGCTCCGTAGCCCACAGGTCGAGCTCGACAGAGGCGACATCATCGACCATCGGCAACGCCGCCCCGTCTATCCGCAGGTCCAGTGCCTTGTGATATGTCCGACAGGTCTCGCACTCTTCGACCCGCAGGTGCGGCCAAGAGTCAGAGACGTGATGACCAAGCTTCTTGGCATCAACCTCGCCGCACCGTGGACACGTGGAGCGGGGATACACCCACTCGCTCTCACACAACGAGCACACGAGCCACCGTTGACCGCGAACCTCGGCATCGTCGCGTAGCACTGACACTTGGGGCGGTCGCCCGCACGCCGGACAGTGTCGGGCAATCTGATCGGCCGAGAACGACCCGTCGCCGGCGGATTCGCCGGTGGCTCCCGTGGCTCGCGCGACCACGACTTCCGCCACGGGTTGCACAAAGGCTCGAGGAAAAAACTCAAGCGCCAGCGGCTCACACCGCAGCCCGTCCGCCGCTTCCTGTAACGACTCGCGGCGGAGGAAGGCGTCGAGCACGCTCTCCGATGATGGCTCGCCCGCGCAGAGACGCTCGCCCACCACAGTCAAGACGGGCGTCACCACCCGACTGACGTCACGAACGAATCGTGCGAACGCGCGCGACTGCTTCCGGTCGACACCAGTCGGCGCGTCCAGGGTCCATGCGCTCCGCGTCGCGACCTCGGCCACCGCCTCCTGTTTTGTCAGGACCTCTCGGTAGACGGACAGCAGCTCGGCCGCCACCGGATGGGTGTCGGCGAGCCGGGCCGCTCGGGCTTGACGGTGCTTCCAGTTCAGCGGCACGAGAGAACCGAGGCAGTGCGAAAAAGTGGATACTAACTTTCGCCGCGCCAGCGTGGATGATGAAGCGCGGCCCAGCGTCGACTGACCTTGCCGTCGATCATGCCTCGGGCTGTGCCGGGATAGGCAACCGTCCCGAGATAGACGTGCACGATCAAGAACAACCCGCCTCCGACCGTCGCGGCAAAATGGGCTAGTCTGGCCACCACGAGCACCGCAGACGAGAACCGGTCCGGCATCCAGAGCAAGAGCCCGGTCGCGACGAATACGACCCCGAGACCACCCTGCACCCAAAAGAACAGCTTTTGTCCGGCATTGTATTTTCCGGCGGGCGGCACTTTGTCGTGGTTTTGGGTGGCGTAGTCCTTTACGGCCGCGAGCCACCGACGATCGTCACCGTCGAGAAACATGTCCCGGACCCAGAGGAAGATCATCAGGGCCATTCCCACCCCAAACGCCGTCCCCAGCCACGGGTGAAACACACGCGCGGCCGGTCCTCCCCCAACAAACATCGTTAGCCAAAAGAGCGATGGATACGAAAACGCCAGCCCCGTCGCCAGCAAGGCCACAAACGTCAAACCCACGAGCCAATGCACGATCCGCTCGAGGTAAGAGAAACGTTGAAGAAGCGACCCGGGCGTCGTCACGATGCGGTCAGTGCTCCTCTACCCGTTTCTGCCCAAACGCGAGAAAATGCAGCAGGGTGCCAACAATGCTGAAGTTAAAGAGAAAGACTGCGGTACGCTTGAGAAAACCCAGCCCGGTCATTGGCATAGGGCTCGCGGTGGGGTCCGCGGGCAGGCTGTAGTCCTCCAGCCGATCGCCATGCGGCACGACATACATCATGTGCGTGCCGCCGACACCGGCGGGGTTATACACCGCCGCGCTCCCATACCCGCGACGCTTGAGCGTCTCGACCTTCTTGTCCGCCAGGGCGAGCATGTCGTGTTTTGACCCCCACGAGATCGCGTTGGTCGGGCATGTCTTGACACAGGCTGGCTCGAGGCCCGCGTCGACCCGGTCGATACACATGTTGCACTTCGATACCGTCTTGGACGCCGTGTCAAACCGCGGGATGTTGAACGGACATCCCGTGACGCAATACTGACACCCGATACAGTTGTCCTGATTGAAGTCGACGATGCCGTTCGTATACTGAACGATCGCACCGGGCGCTGGACAGGCAAACAAGCAACCCGGGTCTTCGCAGTGGAGACAGGCGTCCTTCTTGATAAGCCACTGGATATCGCCCTCGACCTCCACCTCATTGAATCGCATCAAGAGCCACGTGTTTGGGCTGAGGTCTTTGTGGCTCTGGTAGCTCCCAAAATTTTCCGTCGGCTCGACCTTGAGCTCGTTCCACTCCTTGCAGGCCACCTCACACCCTTTGCATCCAATGCACTTTGAGATGTCGACGAGCTTTGAATACTCAGGCGCGTTTGACCGCAGCGCATCCAACGGAATAAACGCGCTGGGAGTGGCGGACATCCGCCGGATGGCGAGATTGTCAGGCATCGATAGATCAGGCCTTTTCTACGTTTACAAGGAAACTCTTGAACTCAGGACACTTTGTATTCGCGTCGCCGACAAAAGACGTCAACTGATTGGCCATCGACCCTTCGTTCAGACCGACGAACCCCCAGTGCACCGGAATCCCGATGGTCCACACGGTCTGCCCGTTGACCAGGAGCGGCTTGATTCGCTTGGTCACGATGGCGGTGCCCGTCACCGAGCCCCGCTTTGACCAAACCCGGACGCGACTCGCGTTGGCGATCTCTTTTTCCTGCGCGAGTCCCTCTGGCAGCTCGACAAAGAAGTCGGGCATGGCTTCGACCAGATACGGCACGTTGCTGGTCACAAAGTGTTCGCGTTCGACGACGCGGTATATCGTGCACGCATACGGAAACTCGCTCCCCCCGGATGTGGCCAGCGTTTCGCGCACACCGTCATACCAATGGATGAGCGGGTTGACGGGGACGTTTTCATGCAGTGGATTTGTCGTGGGACTTTCGACCGGCTCGTAGTGCTCTGAGAACGGACCATCAACGAGCTGGGTGCTAAACAGCCGCGCGACGCCTTCCTCGTTCATGATGAATGCCCCGGTGGCGTCAGGAGGCGTCGTCGGCCCATAATCGGGAACATCCCCCATCCACCGTTGACCGTTCCACGAGATGCCGGAGCGCTGCTCGTCCCACGGCCGCCCCTCGCTGTCGGCGGAGGCACGGTTGTAGAGCACTCGCCGATTGAGGGGCCAGCTCCACGCCCAGTCGTGGTGCATTCCAAGACCGGTCGGGTCCGCGGTGCCGCGGCGCGCCATCTGGTTGCCGTCTTCCGTGAAGCTTCCACAATAGAGCCAGTTCCCAGACGCGGTAGTGCCATCATCCTTGAGCTCGCCAAACGACGAGAGGAGGCTCCCGGTCGAGAGGTCCGCGCCATTGATCTCCTTTGCCAGCTCCACCAACGTCGGTTCACGCGGATTCAAATAGTCCCACGTCAGGTTCTGGATGGGCTCGTTATACGCACCGCCTTCTTGCTGATACAGCTCTTTCACTCGCCAGAACAATTCGGAGAGGATCCAGGTGTCCGAGCGGACACCGATCGGTTGCTCGACCGCCTTCTCTTTCCACTGCGCCCACCGTCCGCTATTTGTAAAGGAGCCGTCCCGCTCGATCCAGTGGCTGCTCGGCAAATAGAGCACCTCGGTCTGGACCTCCGCCGAGTTCACCCCGGGCGCCTTCCAGAATTCGGCGCTATCCATCATGAACGGGTCGATGACGACCTTCCACTTGAGCTTGGCCATCGACTCCAGGAGACGCGGCACACTCGGACCCGCGAGCAAAGGATTGAAGCCGAGCGCGATAAAGCCTTCGAGACGTCCTTGGTGCGCTTCGTCCCACAACGACAACCAGGTCGCGTCACCGGCGGGCTTGGCGAGATAGTCATACGCGTAGTCGTTGTCGGCGGTCGCGTGGTCTCCAAACCACGCCTTCATCAAAGAGACATAGAACTTCGGGTAGTTCCCCCAATAGTTGACCGCGTCCGGCACCAGCGGACGCGGCGTCGAGTCGTCCAGGTGTGCCTCAAACGACTGTTGGGATGGAGTTGGCACCTTGAGATACCCCGGCAGAATCCCCGCCACAATGGCATGGTCGGTGGCACCTTGCACGTTGGCATGCCCTCGCAACGCGTTGATCCCGCCCCCGGGTCGCCCGATGTTCCCCAACAAGAGTTGGAAGATGGCGGCCGTTCGTATGATCTGGCTCCCCACGGTATGCATGGTCCACCCGACCGCATACATAATGGTGCCCACGCGGTCTGCGGAACCCGTGGAGCAGACGATCTCGGCCATCCGCAGAAAGGCCTCTTCCGAACAACCGGAGATCTGCGCGGCCAGGGCGGGCGTGTATCGCGCGTAATGTGTCTTGAGTAACTGAAACACACAGCGTGGGTGCTCGAGCGTCGGGTCACGTCGGACAAATCCATCCGGACCGCGTTGGTAGTCCCACGCAGTCTTGTCGTAGCTTTGCGCGGCCTCGTCAAACCCTGCGAACAAACCATCCGCAAAACCAAACTCCTCGCTCACGATAAACGAAGCGTTGGTGTGCGCGCGGACATACTCGTCGTGCTGGAGATTGTTCTCGAGGATGTAGGTGATGAACCCGCCAAGTATGGCAATGTCACTCCCGGGGCGGATCTGCAGATGTTTGTCCGCCACCGCCGACGTGCGGGTATAGCGGGGATCAACCGTGACGAGCTTGGCGCCGCGATTGTCGCGGGCCTCAAGGGCCCACTTAAATCCGCACGGGTGATTCTCCGCCGGGTTGGCCCCCATGACGAGAACGACATCGGCATTCTTGATGTCCTTCCAGTGATTGGTCATCGCTCCGCGACCAAACGTGGCGGCCAGACTGGCCACCGTGGGGCTGTGTCATATGCGAGCCTGGTGGTCGATATAGCCTAAGCCCATCGCCCGCATGGTCTTTGTGATGAGATAGGCGTCTTCGTTGGCAACCGTGGCGCTGCCCACCCACGCGATCCCATCACACCGGTTGACGACGCGGCCGTCGTCGTCCCGCTCGGAAAACGTCGCGTCCCGCGACTCTTTAAACTTCCGGGCGAACCAGTCCATAGCAAAGTCCCAGGACACGTCTCGCCATTCCGATGACCCAGGGTCACGAAACTTTGGCTGATGCTGCAATCGCGGGCTGATCGCGAGCTGCATCTGAGAGGCGCCCTTGGGGCACAATGTGCCGCCATTAATCGGATTGTCCGGGTCACCTTCGACATGCATGACCGTATTTGTCGTGTTCAACCCGCCACTGCCATGCACATACGCAATCGTGCCGCAGCCTACGGCACAGTATGGACACACCGTCCGATACTCTTTCGCGTTTTGAATCTTGAGCTGGCGGACCGCGGCGTGGGCCGGACCAAGGTCGAATCCCAAAGCGCTGATACCAGCGCCGCCGACCGCCGAGGCTTTTATAAAAGTGCGTCGAGAAATATCCATGTCGAGTCGCTCGTCGCTGACAGAATACAGGAGAGCTTCAGGAGAAGAGAAGACTGAGCTGAGGCGGGGCTCCCCGTCCAACACCTATAATCACGGTCATGCTCCGTATCCGAACCGGCCCGAGCTTACGCACGGCGGTCATCGTCGGCGTCCGGGCGACTCTCGCAGTCTGCGGAACGCGAGCGCCGGGCGACACCAGCGGAGACCGATCGGAGACGGCATCTCGTGACCTTCGTCGGGAGACTGTGTCGTCGACTAGCCAGCCGTTCGAAGTGTGGGGCGGCAAGAAACCGGGCGCGGTCGGCGCGCAGGACTTTCACTCCGGGACACCAGGATCAGACTGCTCATGAGCCTACCCCTCGAGCCGATGTACCCGCTCAGCGTCGGTCTCAGACGTGTCTCGATCCGACGGCGCAACCGGCCCGACATCCAGCAGGATGTCGTCGTCGTCGAAGAGCCTTTGCAGATCTCCGTGAACGGAAAATCGCTCGTGGTGACCATGCGGACACCCGGTCATGATCGCGAATTGGCGGCCGGGTTTCTGTGGGCGGAAGGCGTCCTCACGGGTCCTGGTCAGCTCATGTCCCTGACCGGCCCCTCTCCTTCGACGCCGACCGGAAGGATAGGCGGCGACACACAGATCCGCGTCCGAGACTTTGCTGGTGATCGTATCGACGTGACTATCACTGAGGAGGTCGCAGGATCCGTCCGGGCTCGACCAGAGCGAGAGTTCCGCGCAACCGCGGCTTGCGGGGTGTGCGGCAAAACAGAGATTGCCGACCTTCAGCAGGACCTGCCCTCCATTTCGCGTATCGATACGTCGCCCGCACTCTTGGAAAAATTAGAGCACCTTCCAGACCGACTGCGGCAGGCGCAGAAACTCTTCGACGCGACGGGCGGAATCCATGCTGCCGGAATCTTTGACCTTGAGGGCCAACTCCTCTGTGCGTATGAGGACATCGGCCGGCACAACGCGGTGGACAAGGCCATCGGCCACTTTGTCCTACTAGACCACATGCCGCTGTCCGACCACATCCTGGTCGTCAGCGGACGCGCAGGCTTCGAGCTGGTACAAAAGGCCCTCAAAGCGGCGATCCCACTCATGGTCTCGGTGGGAGCGGCCTCGAGTCTCGCGGTGTCAATGGCCACCGAGGCGGGTATGGCCCTCTATTCTTTCGCTGGGCCCGGCAAGGGTAACCTCCACCTCAAGGACGAGTGAGCTCTATAACGGGTAGCTCGCGGACCGTCGCTGAATGCGGCCAGCGTTGCTCATCGGCAAGTTGCTGCCCGTAGTGTCCCTCTGCTCGTCCTGTTTCTGCCGGCCCACGATTGGCTCTTGTGCCACGCGGCACTTTCACCACGCGCCGCTAGTCGACGAGATCGCGGCTGTGCCGCTAGACGAGCGCGCTGGGCCTACGCACGTCCCCGCTACTGTGGCACAACGCAGACGAAGCTTGATTCGATGCCTTCGTCACCCTCGCCGCTATAGGTAGCGGTCTGGGGATACGGACACACCGGTCGGGATCGTATCGGCGCATCGCTCTCGAGGTTGCGAGCTACGAGTCGCCCGGGTGGAATGTCCTCCTCGACCCAGATTCGGATTGCCTCGATCCAATCGACCCGGTCGGCGCCGGGTCCGCCGCCGCAGTGCAGAACGCCGGGCAACATGTAGAGCCGCGCGTACTCATCGGCCCGGGCATCACCGGCCCGGAGGTGCTCGTAATAGTCGATCGTCCCGAGCGGAGTCAGGGCGAGATCAGACCAGCCCGTCCAGTAGATGATTTTTCCCCCGGTATCTCGAAACGCTCCGAGATCGGTGTCGGTCGCATCAAGGATCTCGGCGACCTCGGCCGTGTCTTCGCGCCAACTAGAAAAATCGTAATCGGTGAAATCCCACTCGGGGTCACCAAACACGAACTGCTTGTAAAGTTCGACCCCAAACGCGTGATGCAGGCTCGGCACGCTTCGCTCACCAGACGAATCGGCGTTCACCACCCAGGGATCCCATCCCCCAGCTTCATTCTCTCCACCAAAAGGAAACCCGAGAAATAGCGGCTCTCCGTCCGCGGTGGGTCCGTCGTAGACCGCGTTGATGGCGGCCAGCTGCGCCTCGGTTACGCAGTCGGCCCCCGCGTCCCCGTGACAACGAGGCAAATCGTCTGGCCGGAATCCGCAGGACCGAGGGTCGGCCAGGATATCGTCGTCGACTCCGTCATCGAGGTCACACGCCGTGTCGATCGATGTCGCGAGGAGTTGCAACGTATCGGACGTGATGATCGGCGGAGTCGCCTCACCGGCCGGGTAGACCGCCTGTTGCGTCTGAACCATTCCTGCGGCAAACGCGGTCCAGTGGTACGCGGGTGCCCCGGACACGATTCCGTCGAAGTCGTCGGGATACCGTTGCGACTCCATCATGCCTTGTCCACCACCGCGCGAGCAGCCGGCAAAGTATGAGTAGTCCGGCGACGCATCGTAGTAGTGACGTATGACCGACTTGGACGCTTCCGCCGTCAGATGAACCGCCCGATGCCCCCAGTTTTCCTGACGGTCCGGGCGATCGAGAGCCCAGCTTGCGTCGACGCCGCTCCCCACGTGACCGGTGTCGGTACCTGCCGTCACATAGCCCCGTTCCAGAGCCGTCCCGCCGACGGCGCCATAGGTTGGCGTCATTGCCTGATTCTGGATGCTGCCGACGTATCCCCCGCCGCCACCCATCAAGAACCGACCGTTCCACGCGTCGGGGAGAAGAAGCTCGAAGTTGACCTCGGTCTCGATGACACCAGCAACCCTGCAATGGCTCGGGACATCGTCAACGGCCGCCACGTATTCGCTCGCGACGATGCGAAAGTCGATGAGCTCACGTTCGGTGAGTGCCACGCATCTATCGCTCGATGCGGTGCCGCTGCCACCAGATTCGACTGCGCCGGGGTTTGGCGCCCCATCCATACAGGCGAGGGCCATCGGCACGCATGCGAGAAGCGAAGACACCAGCACGGACCGGGATCGGAGGGCGAGTTTCATCGGGTCTCCCATGAATCGGTATCGGCAACACAGGCCTCTGGACTGGATGCACCATACATTCGAGCGATCCCCACCCGCAAACTCCCGCGGCACCCCCCGTATAATCCGGTCGTCATGCCTCCTCCCCCGTCCCCGCTTCATGGTCTCCGCGTACTGGATCTCACTCGAGTCGTCGCCGGCCCGTTCTGCACGATGTTGCTGGGGGATATGGGCGCCGAGGTTCTCAAGATCGAAGAACCGACACATGGCGACGATACGCGAGGATGGGGGCCTTTCCTGGACGGATGGAGCACCTTCTTTCTTGGTCTCAATCGAAACAAGAAGAGCGTGGCACTCGACCTCAAACAACCGTCGGGAGCCGCAGCGCTCCGAGCGCTCATCAAGGACGCGGATGTCCTCATCGAAAACTTCCGACCCGGCAGTTTGGCCCAGCTGGGTTTCGCATATCCTGACGTTGCTGCCCTCAACTCTCGCCTCATCTACTGCTCGGTCACGGGCTACGGCCAGACGGGTCCAAAACGCGACCTTCCCGGGTATGACAATGTCATCCAGGGCGAGTGCGGACTCATGGATGTCACCGGCCCCCGTGACGGTCCGCCGACCCGCGCTGGCGTGGCGATCACCGACTACTTGGCTGGGCTCTACGCCCTGAGCGGAATCCTGCTCGCGTTGCGTTCTCGAGACCAGACGGGCGAAGGCCAACATGTGGACATTGGGTTGCTCGACTCCATGACCTCAGCGTTGACACTGCCCGCGATGGCCTATCTGAACGCCGGTGAACTCCTGGGCCGAGAAGGAAACCAACACCACTCATTGACACCCTACGAAACGCTGCCCGTACGCGATGGACTGGTCGTCGTCTCCGTTGGAAATCCCAGGCTGTGGACACAGTTCTGCACGGCGATTGACGCGCAGGCGCTCGAAAAGAATCCGCGGTTTGCCACCAACACGGACCGGATGGCCAACCGGGAGGCGCTTGTCGCGGACATTACCCAACGGATCGGAGCGTGGAGCCGTGAAGAGCTCATCGCGCGTCTCCAGACTCACCGTGTGCCGTGCGGACGGGTCAACGGACTGGCGGAGGCGCTCAGCGAACCCCAGCTCCTCGCGCGAAACATGGTGATTGACATTCCGCACCCGGCGCTTGGGCAGGTGCGGGCCTTGGGAAATCCGATCAAACTCTCCCGCACACCGCCGGTCGCAACCAGTGCCCCCCGGGCGCTCGGCGAGGACACCGACAAAGTGCTCGGCTCGCTCAACCTGAAAAGCTAGCCGACACGTCCACTGCGCGTCGGACATGCTGCCCCCAGCGTGATCAGCCAGATGCGAGGCCAGAGGTGACCACTCGCCACGCAGTCACGGCGTCGCCGACGCTACTGCGCGACCGGTATCGGCGCGTTAAACTCGATTTGTATGATCGCGCCAACATTGAGCATACCCAGCCATAGGGACGGTGGGGTCAGCCCAAACTCTGTGATGTCCAACTCTGTACGACCGATCCCACGGATCCCGTCCGCCGACTCTTCGAAATCGATCTCCAAGGCCAACGGCTGTGTCACACCGTGAATGGTGATCTCACCGGAGGCCTGGGCGCCATCATCGCCGTCAACCGCATAGGTGTGCAGGGTATACACAATCTCCGGAAACGCGGGCGCCTCCAAGGCTTCTTGGAGATGTTCCTTCATCTGCTCCTCAGGACACTCGATCTCGGCCACTTGAAACCGAAGGGTCACCGGCCCCACCCCGGCCGAGAGCCCCGGGAGCGGTGCCGTCCCAGTTCCCGGTGTTGCTGACAACACGCCTTCCGCGGGGCAGGTCCATCCACGGACAGTGGATGTGCCGGATATCTCTACGTGAGCCACCTGGTCCTGGGCGGCGATCGGCACCGATAGGACGCACACCAACAATGCCGCCCCCATCACTCTCAGATCTGTATGCATCGCATTTTCACTTTGGCCACTTGGGCCCTGAGACGTCTTTCTATTTTCTCTACAGCCTTTTTTCGCTTTAGAGGCGGGCGCCAGTGCGGCGGTCAAGGATATAGCGGTTCTGCCGCAGCTTCTGGATCGACGTGGCACCGGCCTGACGCATGACGAGCTGTAGCTCTCGGTGAAGGATATCGATCACCTTCTCGACACCGTCCTGACCAAACCCGGCCAGCCCCCACACATAGGGACGCCCCACCGACACGACGTCGGCGCCCAGCGCCAGCGCCTTGAGGATATGGGTACCCCGGCGGACGCCACTGTCAAAGAGCACAGGAACACGTCCCGCGACCCCCGCGGCCACCTCAGGTAGACACTCGATCGTGGGCCGAAGGCTCTCCGCGCCCCGCCCGCCATGATTGGATACCATGACGCCGTCCGCGCCAAACTCGACGGCCAGCTCGGCATCTTCTTGGGTAACGATCCCCTTGAGCACAAGCTTCATACTGGTGGAATCCTTGAGGCGCTTCACATAGTCCCACGTGAAGTTCGTGACCCCTGGCACCCGGGTCAAGCCCTCCGCCATCGGCTTGGTCAAATCTTTGTGACAGTTCTGACAAAACTCGGCGCTCGTTCCCTCGACCCCCTGGGCGCGAGCGTTTGTCACCGTGTTCCGCCCCGCCAACAAATCGATCGTGAAGACCAACACCGGACACCCTGCCGTCTCGACCCGTTTGACCAGCTTTGAGGTGTTTTCCCAGTCAGACCGGGCATACAGCTGATACCAGATCGGTTCGCCATAGGCCTCGTTGACTTCTTCCACCGGGGTCGATGTTTGGGTCGACAACATCTGCAACACGCCTTTGGCAGACGCGGCTCGCGCGGCGCCAGGCTCGCCCTGGGTGTGAAACCCCTTCAGGCTGGCGACCGGCGAGAACGCGAGAGGAGACGCCCAGCGCTTCCCAAAGATCTCCGTCGATAGATCCAGCGTCGTGAAATCCACCAGACGCCGCATGCGAATCTGATAGTTTGAAAATCCCTCGACGTTCGCCCTGAGCGTTGCATCGTCGTCGACTCCGGTCGCGAGATAGGCCCAGTGTTGAGGCAGCATCATCCTCTTTGCGACCGGCTCAAAATCCATGATTTCGAGCGCTTCATCCAGAGAGCTGATGATCCCAGTGTCCTCTTGCGCGCTCAGCGCCACGCCGCCGAGCCGTTCGAGAAGACCGGAGTGGAGCCCACCGAACGCCATGAGCGGACTCCCCGCCAACAAGCGCAGGAACTGTCGTCGCCCTTCGTGAGTCACAGATGGATTCATCGGGAGATCCTTTCGTGTGCAGGTTGTTCTGGTCTCGGCCGTTTGTTCCTCGAGCCACCGACCAACGACCATGTTGCGAACGGTAGGTTATCATGGGTCGGTACGGTTCTTTGTCCCTGACGGAGCGTTAAACAGTGACCCAACTCGGAGACTTTTACGTCAAAGAACCCGCCAATCCGGATGAGAGCGGCTGGAATCGGAACCGACTGATCATTATCGGTATCGTCCTGGTGGTGATCGTCGCCGCTGGCTTCTACTTGTATCCGAGCGGCACGGACGACGCACCGGGCGACGAGGCGGCCGAAGTCGCGCCTCCGCCCCCTCCCCCGCCACCACCGCCCCCCGTCGAACCGGCTCCGGAACCGGCCGCGTTACCCTCCCTGAATGCAAGCGACGCATTCGTTACCGAGCTGGTGACTGGGCTGTCGTCTCATCCGGGACTTGCATCCTGGTTGGTCAGTGACCAGATGGTCCGGCGGTTTGTGGCCATCATCGACAATCTGGCCGAGGGCACAAACCCGGCCACGCATGTGGGCTTCATGCGACCCGAGCTCCGATTTGGCGCGACGGTCGGACCGCAGCATCGATACGATACGCACGCGGCAATTGTCGACTCTCTTGACCCGGCGGGTGCAGCGGAGCTGTATCTCACGCTCGAGCCGCTCTTCGACGAAGCCTACGTCGAGCTGGGCTATCCCGACCGACCGTTTCGACAGGTGGTCGAGCGAGCCATTTCTCACTTATTGGAAGTCCCGGTGCTCGATCCAGCGCCGCGCGTGGTCGAGCAAGGACCATTCTTTTACTTTGATGACGCCACCCTCGAATCCCTGAGCTCGGCCCAAAAACAGCTTCTTGGAACCGGTCCCGAGAACGTCCAAACGATTCAGCGCGCACTTCGAAACATTGCCCAGGAGATCGGTCTCTCCGTACGGTGAGGGCTCGGTCTTGATGCTGCGGATCGCACTCTGCCAGGCGAATCTCCCTGTCGGAGATATACGCGGCAACCTCCGTCGCCTCCGCGAGTGGCTCGACCGCGCCCGCGCCGAGCGCGCACAGCTCGTGGTGTTTCCCGAGCTGGCTGTGACCGGGTATCCGCCCGAAGACCTGCTGCTCAAGCCCCAGTTTGCTGAGCGCGCGCTCTCGGCCGTTCACGAATTGGCGTCCGACGTCAGGGATACCGTCGCGCTAGTCGGGTTTCCTTTTCTCGATGACGATCTGTATAACGCTGCGGCCGTTCTCGCCGACGGGCGGTTGCATTCAGTGTATCGAAAGCGGTTTCTGCCGAACTACGGGGTCTTTGACGAGCAACGGTATTTCGCGAGCGGCACGGATTCGGTCGTCCTCGACCTCGACGGACACCGTATCGGCATCACCGTTTGCGAAGACCTCTGGTATCCCGGCGGTCCCGCCCAGGTGTCGGCGATCGAGGGCGGAGCCGAGCTCATCGTCAATTTGTCCGCCTCTCCGTATCACCGCTCAAAGGGGCGCGAGCGCGAGCACATGTTTGCCACCCGAGCGGTCGACTATCGGTCCTTTGTGGCGTTTTGCAACGCGGTGGGCGGTCAGGACGAGCTCGTCTTCGACGGACACAGCGTGATCGTCGATCCGGGGGGTCGGCTCGTCGCGCGGGGGCGGCAGTTTGAAGAAGACCTCGTCGTGCATGACCTCGACATGACCGCAGCCTCCCGGCAACGGCTCCGCGATCCCCGCTGGCGCCAAAGACTAACGCCTGGTGAGGAAGACGCGATCGAGCTCGTCTCGCTCTCGACGTCCGGATGGACGGCGGGCACTGCCGCCGACGCCACATCCGAGGTAACGCCCACGTCAGCCCGTCGAAACGAGTCCTCCCATCGTATAGACACGCCAGTGATGCCGGACATCATGGCACCCGAGGCCGAGCTCTTTCAGGCGCTCGTGCTCGGCACCCGTGACTACTTTCACAAGAACGGTTTCTCTCAGGCAGTGCTTGGTCTGTCCGGCGGGATCGACTCCGCGCTCGCCCTCGTGGTCGCGGCCGAGGCACTGGGAGCCGACGCCGTAAAGGCCGTTTCGATGCCGTCCCGGTTCACGGCCGACATCAATCGCGAAGACGGCGAGGCTTTGGCCTTGACGCTTGGCGTCACCCTACTGGAGATGCCGATCGCCGACCTGATGGCCGGATACGACGCCACCTTGGCGCCTTCCTTTGAAGGCACCGCGCCAAACGTCGCGGAAGAGAACCTCCAAGCACGGATCCGCGGCAACCTCGTCATGGCGCTGTCCAACAAGTTTGGATGGCTCGTGCTCACGACGGGCAACAAAAGCGAGATGAGTGTGGGCTACGCCACCCTGTATGGCGACATGGCCGGCGGATTCTCCATCTTGAAGGACGTGCTCAAGACCTGGGTCTATCGCATCGCCCGCTGGTGCAATCGAGACCAGGAGGTCATTCCTCAGCGAATCATCGACAAGCCGCCCACCGCCGAGCTGCGGGATAACCAGTTGGACACCGACAGCCTGCCCCCGTACGACACACTAGACGCCATTCTGGAGGCCTACGTCGAGCACGACCGCGACCTACGCGGGATCGAAGCCCTCGGCTTTGACCGGGCGGTCGTCGCGCAAATCGTCCAGCTCGTGGACCGGGCAGAATACAAACGGCGTCAGTCGCCACCCGGCGTGCGCGTCTCGACGCGGGCGTTTGGGAAAGACCGACGGCTCCCAATCACGAACCAGTATCGGCCGGACTAGGCATGATCGCGCCCACCACTGCCATCGGGTGTTCTCTCGCCCCTTCCGCCTCTCGCGCAGCAGCGGCTCGAGCATCCGTCATCCAGCGATAGGGCTCTGTCAAGTTGAGCCCGCAGGTGGCAGAGTAGGCGGATGACGAGCCTGCCGCCCAGCTATCGCGGATACCGATTTCCTCCTGTAATCGTCAGTCACACCGTCTGGCTGTACCACCGGTTCGGCCTCAGCTTCCGAGAGGTGGAGGAACTCCTCGCCGAACGGGGTATCACGGTGACGTGCGAGGCGATTCGGCAGTAGTGTCTGACGTTCGGGCTCGATTACGCACGGCGGTTACGGCGCCGCCGAGGCCAGATGGGCGACACGTGGTATCTGGACGAGGTGTTCGTCAAGATCCAGGGGCGGCAACAGTATCTGTGGCGTGCCGTGGACGAGGACGGAGACGTGATCGACATCCTGGTCCAGTCCCGGCGCAATCGGTGGGCGGCCATCCGGTTCTTCCGCAAGTTGTTTAAAGGACAGGGCTGTGCCCCTCGGCGACTGATCACCGACAAACTCCGTAGCTACCCCGCGGCCTGCCGCACCGTGATCCCGTCCGTGGTCCACTGCACGGACCGGTCCGGGCCGAAGTCTCTCACCAAGCAACCCGACAGCAGGAACGCCAGATGCGCGGCTTCAAGTCCGCCGGGCACGCGCAACGGTTTCTCGCGGTGCACGGACCCGTGCAGAATCTCTTTCGAGTGGGCCGACATCTGCTCCGCGCCGTGCACTACCGTTTCCTGAGAGCGCGCGCCTTCGGCATCTGGGATCAGGTGACGTGCGCCTACTGACCGACCGCGGACGCTCGGTCTCCCAGGGGGAAAACGCGCCGGCCTCGTCAACTTGACAGAACCGTTGGACGGCCTTGAACGCGATCGGGTAGGCGGGGTTCTTGTCCACGGTCACCACGCGAGGGGGCGTCGTATGAGCCGCGCCTAACGTCTTGCGGAAGAACGCGATGGCCGCCTTCCTGTCGCGCGTCGCTCGCAGCAAGAAATCCAATGTATCGCCGTTGGAATCGACGCCACGGTAGAGATACGTCCAGGCCCCGGCGACACGCACGTAGGTCTCATCGATCCGATTAGGAGTCGTTGGTGCGCCTCAGGAATGGCCGACACCGTGTGTCGGTCTCTGGCGCATAGCGCTGCACCCATCGATAGATCGTCGTATGGTCGACACACAGGCCCCGCTCGCGCATCATGGCCTTGAGGTCGCGATAACTTAAGGCATACCGCAGGTGCCACCGAACGCACTGGATGATGAGGGCGGGTTCGAACCGGCGCCATTTGAACGGATTGTCGCTGGGCATGAGGGGGGACCCGGCACTGTGCTTGCCAAAGACGGTCCCTCCTGACGTCGCAGCCCTGAAGTTGCAACACAAGCACCTAATACCGCCTTAGCACGGTCTATCCGGCGCGTTGCACAATCCATGACAGCGCCGTGATGTATCCTGGTTCGGATTGGTGGAGGTTCCGATGCGACAAAAAAACGCACACCCACGCGTCCTCGTCCCCGCCCTGGCGGTGGCAATACTCCTCGCAACGTTCGCCCTGACTGCTCCCCGACTCCGCGGGGCTGACTTGTCCGACCTCCCTCGGGTGGACCCCGCGGAGGTCGGGATGTCGGACAAGCGTCTCGACCGCGTCAGCGCGACGATGCAGCGCTATATCGATGACGACCTGCTCGCGGGCACGGTCGCGTTGATCGCGCGGCACGGCAAGATCGTGCACCTCGAGGCCCAGGGTTGGCGTGACAAGGAAGCCGACCAATTGATGACGGCCGACTCGATCTTCACGATCATGTCGATGACAAAACCTATCGTGTCGGTGGCTTTAATGTCCCTTTTTGAAGAGGGCCGGTTCTTGCTCGACGACCCGATTTCCAAGTGGATGCCGGATTACGCGGACCTGACGGTGGTCGCTAGTGGTCCTGGACGGTCCCGCACCGAGGCCTTGGTGCGACCGGTGACGGTTCGTCACGTGCTCACTCACACCTCCGGTCTGAGTCTTTCGCCCCGCGGCGGTCGAGCGCATCAGCCGGCACCAGAAACGCTGGGCGAGCGCATCGAGCAATCGTCCCACATCCCGGTCGCGTTCCAACCGGGCGAGGGCTGGCAATACGGTGCATCCACCGACTTCGTAGCCATCCTTGTAGAGAAAATCTCCGGAAAGAGTCTCGATGTCTTTCTGCAAGAACGAATATTCGAGCCATTGGGGATGGAGGACACGCACTACTATGTGCCCGAATCGAAGGTGAACCGGGTCGCGGCGGCCTATAGCCCCACGGGCCCTGGGCAAACGATCGAACTGTTCCGAGCGCCTGAGTTCCGCGAGGCCGGCACGTATTTCGGCGGCGTGGCGGGGCTCCAATCGACGGTTCACGACTACTTCCGATTCCATCAGATGATGCTCAACGGGGGCGAGATCGAAGGGGCGCGTATTCTGAGCCCGCGGACGATCAACCTCATGATCAGCAATCATGTCGGCGACCTGCCGGTCTATATCCGGGGCGACGGCTATGGCTTTGGCCTAGGCTACGGAATCTTGATGGACCCCGGCACCGCGAATGAGCATTTGTCCCCGGGCAGCTTTATGTGGGGTGGAGCGTGGGGTACGATTTCGTGGGTTGACCCGGTCGAAGACATGCTCGGGGTGCTCATGACACAGGTGACATCCTATAGCCATCTCAGCCATCGACGAGATTTTTCGACCCTGGCCTCGCAGGCCATCGTCAAGTCAAATCGTCACAATCCACCGACAGTGCTTGGTTACGAGGCGCGGCGCTAGCGACCGCGTTTGACATCGGGAGCCGGCGTCCACACCCGTTTCGTGTCACGAGATTCTGAAACGATCCACTCGGCGGACCGGCCGCACATACGGCCGGTTCGTGATATTTACGCCGAGAAACGTGCCGCCGGGCGACCGGTTATCTCCATCGAGCTTTTCCCGCCAAAGACCCCGCAAGCCGAAGAAAGCCTCTACACGCGGGCCCTGCCCCGGCTTGCCGCAGCCCGACCTGACTTTGTCTCGGTCACGTACGGCGCAGGGGGCAGTACACGGTCAAAGACTCTGGAAGTCGTCGACCACGTGCAGCGTGAGCACGGCATTACCGGGATGGCGCACCTGACGTGTATCAGCTCCACTCGCGAGGAGATCGCCGAGTATCTGAGCAATGCGACCCGTCTGGGCATCCGCAACATTCTCGCGCTGCGAGGCGACCCGCCGGCGGGCGACCCGCGGCAGGTCACGTCAGACAACGGTCTCGAGTTTTCGTATCAGCTGGTGGATGTCATCAGGACGGCCGGGGATTTTTCGATAGGCGTCGCTGGATTTCCCGAAAGTCACACCGCCTGCACCGATGGAAAGCATGTCGATTGGCAGCGTCTTCAAAACAAGATCGAGCACGGCGCCGACTTTGTTCTGACGCAGCTTTTTTTTGACAACGCCCACTACTTCGAGCTTCTCGAGTACATGACCGGCACCCTGGGCGCAACCGTCCCGATTACGCCGGGGGTCCTCCCGATCTTGGGAACCGAGCAGGTCAAGCGGTTTACACAGCTCTGCGGCGCCACGCTTCCGGCGACGCTCGTCTCACAACTCGATGCACTCGGAGACGATGCGGATGCCGTGCGCGCGCTTGGCGTGGAATTCGCGACGAGGCAATGCGAGGCGCTGCTCGCGGGCGGCGCACCAGGCCTCCATCTCTATTCGCTCAATCGCTCGGCGGCGTGTTTGGAAATCCTGAAGAATCTCGGGTTGTATCAAGAGCAGGTCGCGCGCGCCGAAGAATAAACCCCGAGCGAGCCCCCAGTAACCATCGGCGGGGCTTCTCAGGGTGCGGTGCCCCGGAAAATCACATCTGAAACAGGCGGTTGATTTTTACGACAAACCCGCGGTTTCGGAGCTCGGTGTAGCGGTTGGGTGTCAGCGTATCCATATTCCGCTCCTCGGTGTACACGATAAACAACTCGCTCCCCGGTCGATACTCCCAACGCAAACGAACGTTGGCGCTGACGACATCGCTACTGGAGTTGTATTGCACCAAGGCCCCCGCAAACATCCGCGGAGTAAACGCGTAGTTAAAACGACTACTCACCAACGTCGTGTTGAAGCTGCCCTCGGGCAAATCGATCCAGTTCACAGAGATGTTGGGCTCGATCGAAAACTGATCCAGAACGTTGACACGCCCTCGAGTAAACGCGAGCGTCTTGATGTTCCCGTTCCAGAATTGCCCAGCGGTATACTCCAGCCCGCCGCTCGTGCGTCGTTGCCCACCTAGCGTGTAGGACACGGCGGTGTTGGTGAATCCGTAGCCGCCAACCCCCAAGGTCACATCCGGTCCAATGTCGAACGGAGTGTCGAGATACTCAAAATTGTTTGACACCACGACACCGAAGTTGTCGCTATTTTCGAATTCCACGCGGAAGTCGAATATACGCGCCCGTGTCTCCAGCGTGCCCCGGTCGGCGGTTTCAAAGTAGTCGATTGCGCCTTCGAACGTGAGCTGTCTCACTAGCGGGCTCGACCGCACCCGCGGACTAAGCCGAGCCACGACATTGGTGCGTTCGAAATTGTCCCGTCGCAGAAACCCCACTTCGGGAATGAAGTTGTCTTCGACGACCAGATGGTCCGTCGAAAAGCCATACAAGTCACCCGCGTAGTCAAACTTGCCTTGGTAGCTATTGTCTTGCTGCGTGTGGCCAGGGGTTTGGGTTTTGGCGTAGTAGCCGAGGAGGCTCACGTTCTCGTAGAAGGCAAAGGTCCCGTCCACGCCAAACGCCTGGCTGGAGCCGGGACCAACGAGCGACACAGACCGGTTGGTCACGATACCGCCAACGCTGCTCCGACGCAGGATGTCGCGTTTGACTCGAACGACGGTGAAGTTTGTCGGCTCGGTCCCGGCGTCCATCGACCCCTCGGTGCTCATGGTCAGCGCCCCCACGTCAAACGCCCCAATCTTGCCCGTCACCCGACCGCCACCGTAGATCGGCACAATCGTGGAGCCTTCCAGACCAATCCGACGACTGTGAAACATCGTGGGCGAGTCGCCGCCCCCAAAGAATCCGCCGCCGCGACGGCCAAACCCTCCCGCGACGCCACCCCGCGCAAACTCGAAGATCCCTCGCCCCTCCAGAAAAAACTCGCGCTTCTCGGGAAAGAACAAGCTGAACCGCGTGAGGTTGACCTGTTGCTCGTCGACCTCGACTTGAGCGAAGTCAGCGTTGTAATTCAGGTCGGCGGTCAGGTTCTGCGTGATGCCATACTTCACGTCGAGTCCAACCTCCCCCTCATAGTCGTTGTGGGTTCCGGCGTTCACATCGGTCGTGGTCCCGCCGATGACATAGGGCTTGACCTCAAATGTACGGCTGCTGGGCGGTGGCTCCATCCCGACCAGCGTCGCTGCGGCTGACACGCGGAAGATTCCACCCGCGCCACCCCCGCCACCGGCAGAGATCGGAATCCGGGTGATGTACGTCCACTCGTTCTTGCGGCGAATCGCACGCCGCAGCTGCACACCCCAGAGCTGCGGAGAGCCCGATCGGTAACGCAACGTTTTGAACGGAATCTCCATCTCGACGGTCCATCCGCCGTCAAATCGTCCAGTCCGCACATCCCAGACCGGATTCCAGTCTCCGTTTGGATTCCCCTCGTTTGTGAACTGCTGGTCCGCTCGAGCGCCCAGGGGGTTTGTATAGAAGTTGAAACCGTTGCGTCGGTCGTAGAACGTGTCAAAGAACACCCCAAACGTATCGTTTTGACGGAGCTGATTGGTGTCGCGGCGCATCTCGTTGGCCACCCATTCGCTCTCGGGTGCCGAGTCGTGGACCCGCGCGGAGACATACACGTTCGTGTCGTCAAAGAGAATCCACGCTTCGGTTTGCTCAGTCGCCGGGGCACCCTCGACAGGGACCTGCTGAATAAAGTCCGCGATGGGCGGCACGCGTGTATACACGGCCTCATCGAGCGCACCGTCCAACTGGAGCGCCTCAGTCAGTCTGAACGCACGCACCGTGGCCCGTCCGGCCTCGTCTCGCCTCATCACATCCGGCAACTCGGGGGCCGGTGGCCCGTCTATCTCGCTGGGCGCCGGTGCGGCAAAACCCGCGACTCCAGGCCGTGCCGGGGCGGGTTCTCGGCTGGTCCGGCCGCCCAATTCGTCACTGAGGGAAACGGCAACTGTTGCAGGACCTGGCGGGACAGCGGTTGTTGCGACGCCGGGCGGCAGCGGCGTGCTCTCCTCTGGTAGAGCGAACACGACGCGATTCCGGTCGGCCTCGTCGACGAGTTCCAAGGCCAGCTGGTCTTGTAGGAGAAAGATGTCGTCGACGGATCCGTCGACCAGCGAGGCCCGGACGATCGAGCCGTTGGACACGTCAACCAAGCGACCGGTAATCCGGAGCTGTTCGCCGGAACGCTGGAATCCACCGCTCAGCACCCAGCGTGTGCCCAGGTCGCGACCGACTTCGGCCAGCAATGGGAGCTCGCCGGGAGCCTCGTCCGCTCCCTGGCTTTCGCGGAGCGCGGCCGCCACCGGCTCCGCGGCAATGATCACGAACATTGACCGGTGCTGAAATTCGACCGCCAGTGTTTCGGCGATGCCAACGCCAATCCAGTCGTCGCCAGGCTGACCGCTAATGTTGAGAAACGGCACGATGGCCACGCGCTCTGGTGCGATATTGCGGTCGGGCTCGATCGGTGGCTGCGCAACGGTCGGAACCGCAAGAAATAGGACCGCGAGTGAGGTCCAGACGAAAGACTCCAGACGTGCCCGTGCCTTCTTTACAATTGTCACGACTGCACTTGTGGGTGCGCGACAGAACACGCGTGCCTCGGGGACCATCCCGCACGGAGAATTCGGCCGGAGTTGACCCGGACCTGACCAGGTGTATCGACGTGACGTGATCGCGCGATATGCGAAAGGGGGGAAGGTTTTCAGCTTCGGTCCATCCACTCGACAAACTTCGACACCGGGGATTCAACAATCATGACCCGCACGACGCGTTGATGCTCTTGCATCAGTTGTTTCGCGGCATCGCGGGCCTGTTCGACCGTATCGAATTTTGCCGCGATCGCGGGAGAGTTGACGGCGCCACCTCTAACAGTGGTTACGATTTTATACATGGTGACGTTTACTTGCCCGGACGGAATCCACCTGCCAGTGTCCCGGGCTAGTGATCATATACCTGACCAGGCCCTCTGACCCAGGCGTGTCCCCAACACGAGGTCGACGACCAGCCCATAGCTGGCGATGCCCGCGTCGACCCGATTCGCGCGAAGATACCCGTCATACACTCGGCTGGCGTTGCGCTGGACCGCCGGCACCACCGTCGACACGCGGGCGGCGATAGCCCGAAGGTCTTCTAGAGGGCCCTCATCCATTGAGACCCAGACCGCAGCCTGGCGCTCACTGTCCTGATACCGCATGAGACGTGGCGTAAGCGACAACCACGCGCTGTATTCAGAGGCGGCGTCCCCGGCCAGACAGGTGAGCCACCCTACAAAACTCGCCTCCGATTCATCGGCGTAGCCGGCGAGGTGTGCCCACTCGTGGGCCACAACGGAGGGTCGTTCAAACGGCAACACATCGTTATTGACCAGCACCTCCAATGAAAATGGACTGATCATTGCGCTGATCCCCGCCACGCGAAAATATGGCGTCATCAGGGTTGGTTTTGGCTGCCCGCCCACGGCCGTCCTACCGGATCCAAGCATCACCTGCGTCGCACCGAACGCTGTATTCATACGACCCGGCAGTTCCTCGAGGCCCGCCCACCCTGCAGCGTGAGCCGTAGGGTGCAGCCGATTGAGACGATCCACTGCGAAGGCCGTCAGTTGGCTCAAAGCCTGTGGATTCACCAGGCCGCGCTCGAAGCCGAGCTTTGTCGAGAGTGGCACTCTCCGATAGTTGAGCCCCCACACGAGGAGAAAGACGAGATACAGCGCAGCCGCGAGCGCGGCGGTGTTCATCGCCATTCGCCCCGCCGTGCGCCATCGGCGCCCTCTCCGGCCGGCGCGCCAGAACGCGACGGCCCACCACCCAGGCACTCCCACAACCGCCGCGAATAGCAACGCGTCAAACACCGCAAACCGCACAACGTCAGACGCCGGGGTCAGCAAGTTCTGAACAAACAGGTAGAGCTGTCGCGAATACAGCGACTCGATCCAAGACGCGGGGGTCGGGATGAAGGCGGCCGCGAGAGCGACGGCAACCACCACGACGTGTCGCATGCCATGTCCCGGGGCACTATAGCTCGGGCGTCAGACGACGTCGAGACGTCCGCCGCGTTCGTCAAACACGTGCAGATGCTTGGGTGGTAGCGCGAGCGAGACTTCTTGGCCCACCTGATATGGAACCTCGCCGCGGTGAAGCGCGACAAACACGCCCATGTCGACGGTCACCTCTACGGCAGCCCCTTCATCGACCGCATCGACCGCTGACACACGGGCTTTCCAACCGGTTACCCCCTGGTCGCGAAGACGTACGTATTCGGGCCGGATTCCCAAGAACACGTCACGGGCAAAAGTCTGCGCGACCATGCCTGTGAGTTGGATCGAGCGAGGGCCGATCTCGACGGCGACACCGTCTTTCTGGAGGATCCCGGCCACGACATTCATGGGAGGCGTCCCAAAGTACTGCGCCACAAACGTGTTGAGGGGATGGTCGACGACCGCAGCCGGTGACCCGATCTGCTGCACCTGTCCGTTGTGCAGCACGGCGATTCGGTCCGAGATCGCCAGCGCCTCTTCCTGATCCTCAGTCGCGTAGACGATCGCCGTCTCGGGGTTGGCGTGCAGACGAGACAACCGATCAAGTACCTCTCGTCGTTGGTCGGGACCGAGTCCGAACATCGGCTCGTCGCAGACGACAAACGGCGAGCCAGACCGCTCGGGCAGCGTGTCGGCGGTGACCACGACGACGCCGCGCTCACCACCATCCGCGACATTCGTCAGGGACCGTTCGCCGGCCCAGAGCGCGCCTTCCGTCGGCATCTCGAGCCCCGCCACAAGATTAAGCGCCGTGGATTTTCCCGCGCCGCGAGGTCCGACAAACGAGAAAAACTCGCCCGGACAAATCGCAAGCGATGGAATATCCACCGCGGTCTTGCCGTCAAACCGCTTGACGACATGGTCGAAACGTAACTCCATGCTTAGAGAATAATCGAATACACTGCTACACAGCCGTCTCGCGGCGAACCAGGCCGAACCGTTCTGACGGTCCGGCGGACGCACAGCTACCAGAGCAAAGCCTGACGCGCAGCCAAGGCCGAGCTTGCACACAAAAGGGGGCGGGCCTGTAGACAACGCGGGCTTGCAGACAAAACGGGCTTGCAGACAGAGATGGACGAGTCTGACAACAACATCGCCGATTCTGATACCGACACGGAACTCTCCCCCGAGACAAAGTCATCTCCCGACAAGGAAACGTGGGGACGTTCCGCCATCGACACCGCGTGTACGCTCGACTGTCCGGATTCGTGCAGCCTTTCTGTGTCGGTCGAACAAGGCAAGATCGTCTCGATCGACGGGTCGTCGCGCGCAGACGTTACGGCTGGTTTTATTTGTGGCAAGGTGCGACGGTTTGGCGACCGCGTCTACGGCCCTGAACGGCTTCTCAAGCCCGGTCTTCGACAGGGTGCAAAGGGTGAGGGACGGTTCAAATCCGTCAGCTGGGATGACGCGCTCAACACCATCGCCGACCGCATGCGGCACATCCGCGAGCGGCACGGCGCAGAGGCCATCCTTCCCTTCTCGTATGGGGGTTCAAACGGCTTGGTCTCGCAGGACACCACCGACGCTCAGCTGTTTAGAGGCTTTGGGGCGTCACGGCTCGCCCGAACGGTCTGTGGCGCACCCACGACTGCGGTCAGCCAGGCGATGTATGGCCGGATGACCGGCGTCTCGTATGCGGACTATCAGCACGCGCGTTTGATTGTCATCTGGGGCGCGAACCCGTCCGCGTCCAGTATTCATCTCGTCCCCCACATCAAGGCTGCGCAAGAGGCCGGCGCCGCATTGGTCGTGGTGGATCCCCGACGCACCGCACTGGCAAAACAGGCGGACATTCACGTGCAGGTGCGGCCCGGCAGTGATGTGGCGGTGGCAATGGCTCTGCACCGTTTTCTCTTCGAGAATGGATTCGAAGACGAGCAGTTTCTCGCGGCGCATACGCACGGTGTCGAGCGGTTGCGTGAACGGGTGGCCGAGTGGTCATTCGAGCGCGCAGCAACCGTATCTGATGTCGACCCCGACGTGCTCGAGGAGTTTGCCGAGTTGTATGCGGCACGCTCTCCGGCGGTCATTCGGTGTGGGTGGGGTCTCGAACGAAACCGCAATGGCGGGAACGCGGCCACGGCCGTCTTGGCGTTGCCAGCGGTCGCCGGAAAATTCGGGGTCAGAGGCGGCGGCTTCTCGATGAGCAACTCGGGGGCGTGGCCGCTCGACGAGACACAAGTCATAGGCGTGCCCGAGCCCGATACTCGTCGGGTAAACATGAACCGTCTCGGACGCGCATTGACCGATCTCGACGACCCGCCGATTCAGATGCTCTTTGTCTACAACTGTAATCCCGTGGCGACGATGCCAAACCAGAACGGTGTGCTCCGAGGGCTGCGGCGCGACGACCTGTTCACGGTGGTGTTTGACCAAGTACTGACCGACACGGCGCGCTGGGCAGACGTCGTGCTGCCAGCCACGACATTTCTCGAGCACTACGACCTGGCCGACGCCTACGGCCCGGTCAGTCTGCAGTTTGTGCAACCAGCCATAGAGCCCTGCGGAGAGGCGCGTCCCAACGTCGAGGTGTTTGGTGATCTTGCGCGGCGATTGGGCGTTGCTGTCAGCGATACGATGGCCACAGACCCCGAAGCGCTCATCCATGTGTCCAACGCGATGCCAGACACCGTCCGCGATAGCCTGCTGGGAACCGGGGTCGCCACTCCGGTGATCCCGACGCTGCCGGTCCAGTTCGTGGATGTCTTCCCCCGGACCGCGGACGGAAAGATCGACCTGTTTCCCGACGCGCTCGAAGAAGAAGCACCGGCCGGTCTATATAGCTTCAGAGGGGACACGGCGGGTGAAACCTATCCGCTTATCTTGCTTTCTCCCGCGACAGAAAAGACCATCAACTCTTCACTCGGTGAGCTCAGCGACCGTCTTGCTCCGCTCCAGATCCATCCAGACGATGCGGTCGCGCGCGGTCTCAACACGGAAGACGCCGCCCGATTGTTCAACGACTTGGGAGAGGTCCGGTGCTCGGTCGCGATCAACGTCGACGTCAAGCGTGGCACAGTCGTTCTTCCAAAAGGCCTCTGGCAGAAGCACACGATGAATGGCTCCACGTCGAATGCGCTGGTCTCTGATCAGGCCACCGACATCGGCGGGGGGGCGTGTTTCAACGACGCGCGAGTCGAGGTCGCCCGCACCGTAACGGCGGAGCTCGACGGAACACCAATCACCCTATCGACAGCGATACCCTCCAAGACGTCTCGGACAGTGCACTAGAGGGTTCTGGGTTAGAACACGCGACGCGGGTGCGGTCATCCGCGCGGAGAAGCCATCATGGATTCACACGACGACAAACCGGACCACTCGTCCTCATCCGCCGGCGGACGTACCGTCAAGTGCGCAAAGCTCCAAAAAGAGTTACCAGCGCTCGACACGCCTCCATGGCCCGGGGAGCTCGGACAACGGGTCTACGAAAACGTGTCGGCAGAAGCCTGGAAGCTCTGGGAAGAGCGAATGAAAATGATCCTCAACGAATACCGGCTGATGCCATGGCAAAAGGAAGCCCAGACGACGGTCGCCAAGTTTATGGAAGAGTTCTTTTTTGGCGAGGACTCCGCGCTCCCGCCCGACTACGTGCCACCACAAACCAAAGCCTAGTGGGAACCCAACGCCACGACCGGCGCCATGTAAAACTGCAGTCGGTCGTGGGCAGCGCGGAGCGCCGTCACGACATCTGACGGTCGGTCACCGCGAGCAAAGATAAAGCCGAGATAGGCACTGCCTTCAGGGAGTGGTTGCATCCGCTGATCCGGCTTCGCAGTAATCACAATGTCGTCGACACCGGTCACCGCCCGGGCGCGCGCAAGCCCCTCGACGCGTTTATACACACCATCCATCGCGATGGGAATCATCATGACCCCGGCGGCACACGTCTCTCTCTGGTAGCCCGCGACTGACTCGCCCAACGCGTGACGGAGGATGAGGTCCTCGAGACACATCACGTCGCCACCGCACCCATCGTCAAAGCGAAGCGCACGGGCACAGAGCCCCCCGATGGGACGGTTCGCTACTTCGAGCACGACGACGCCGGCCTCGTCCGCCGCGTGCTCAGCCGGTGACCCCGAGTCGCGCTCCGTATACGAGCTGCCGGGCAGGCGGCACTCCGCGTGAATCGGTCCCCACGTCAGTCCCAGCGCTGCGGCCGCCGTGGCGACAGCGCGGGTAACGCGGCGACAATCGATGCTCGCCAGACGACTCGGAGTGACGTAGATCGTCTCTTCGAAGAAGGGGCCTTCAAGCGGGTCCGGTTTGTCAAAGACTGCCCAGGTCTTTAGGTGCCCGTCCGTGAGAATGCCCTCGACCGCGACCTCACGACCTGGGACATACCCTTCCACGAGAATCGTGTCCCGCTCGGCTCCCGTCAGACCGTTCGTGTCCGCGGCGACAACCACGCGCCACGCTCGATCAATCGCTGGACCCAGCGCATCCTCCGTATCGACGCGAATAACCCCCCGACTGGCCGAGAGCGCTAGCGGCTTCACGACACACGGAAACGCCACCGATGGCGGGCACGCTACCTCCACCGCGTCGCCCGGCGGGGTCACGACCACGAACCACGGGCATGGAAGGCCAGCGTCCCGAAAGCAGATGCGGGTGAGCAGCTTGCTCCGTGCAGCTCTGACGGCGTCCAGCGGGCTCGTTGACAGCGACATCGCCTCGGCGACCGCGGCCGCCACAACCGACGGATGATCGCCCACTGCCAGCACACCGTCGACAGGGCGGGCGGCGAGGGCACCGACCACGACGGCGACCGAGAACCCAACGTCCTCAAATCGCACGGGAATCGCACCATCTCGCCACGGGTCGTCAAGTACGTGACACCGGTCGGTGGCAAGGATGAGGTCGACGCCACGACGTCTCGCGGCAGACTCAAATGACCGCACCTGGTAGCCAGTCGTCGACGCGACAAGCAGAACACGAGGACGCCGGCCACCGGGCCCGTCTGCGCGCTCCGTCACAGCAGAGCCACCTGCTCTGGCGTGGGCTCGGCTCAGCAATACCACGGCTCATTGAGATACGGAACCTCGGTGCGCGACACTGGCCAGGACGGGACCGGCGGTGTCTCGTCCGCGGACGCGTGCGCGATCTCCCACACCTGACCAAACACCTCACGACGAGGCGTGTTGAGTTGACGGCCGACCTCGGTCGCGACATCCACGCCGAGCTGGTCGACGCGGGCATCCTGATGGTGCCAGGGATAGACCAGGCGCTCGTTGTCGAACGGCTCAAGTTCCCACCCTACGTCAAACAGCTCAAGCAATCGAGACTCTCGTGGCACCAGCAATCGGAGGGCCAGCTGGATGGGCGCGAGGTGGTCCACGAGCCCCAAACGCGCCACGCTATGCAGAAACTGGCGATACGTATCGAGAGTTGTCCACGGCGTGAACGGCACGAACGTCGGCACCAGGGTGACCCCGCCCTTGCGGCACGCATCGACGGCATCGTCAACGTCGGTGGCGGTGTGCCCCTTCTCGAGGGCGAGCAACACTCTGTCGTCAAATGACTCGACCGCACTCGTCACAAAGATACAACCCGTCGAACGGAGCAACGCGAGTCGCGCGCGGTGTTTCAGCAGATGCTCGATCTTTATGGTCGCATCGTAGGTCAGCCCCGGAAACGACCGAGCCACGGCATCCATCACGGCCGTCGCATGACCGATGCCGTTAAAGAAATCGGGGTCGCCAAACGTGATGTGCTCCGCACCCAGGTCCACCTGTTGACGAATATCGGCGAGTACGACCTCTACCGGCACAATCCGAAACTGCCCGTTGTATACCGGGACTACGGGGCAGTGACGACATCGGTGCTTGCAGCCGCGACTGGCCTCCGTGTACCCCACCACGCGACGCTGAGCGCCTTGCTGGAGCGAGGCATATCGTTGGGGCGGCGGCAGACTCGTACGGTCTGGAACCTGGAAATCGAGACGGGGGATCACGTCGCTAACGTGGTCGGGCGACCTATCATCCCCGGTCACCACGCGCACGAGCTCGGCCTCGAATTCGCCACCGAAAATCTCCGTCACTCCCAAGCGACGTAGCATCGCTGCGTTGAGCGGGGCATACAGACCATAGCAACAAAGACGCGATTCGGGGCTGAGCGAGCGCACGCGCCGGATGACCGGCAATGCGAGCCGGGTCGCGGTGTGCATGGGCAGATGGAACCCCACGAAATCCAGATGTCCCTCCAGGAGCTCCGCTCGAAAGGGCTCTCGTGACAAATCGAGGCACCGCACGTCGACACCGGCATTGCGCAACCACGCGGCAGGCGACGCCAGCCCAAAGGGCTGCCGCCCCATCTCATAGGTCGAGATCAGCAAGGCGCGGGGACGGGGCCGACTGGTCTCTGTTCCGACCTGGTCGTTGGCTGTGGTGTCTGCGGTCACGCTATCGGACGTCGCCCGTCAGTCGGGAGATGGGCCCGCTCACCAGGAGCACAACGAGTCCCACGCCCACGACGATAAAGCCGACCGTCCCAAACAGCTGCACCAGCGGCAGGCTCTCGATCAATCCGGCCACCAAGCCGGCGAGCAAGTTGCCGAGCGCCGCCGCCATGAACCAAATCCCCATCATTTGGCCAACAAACCGCTTGGGCGACAACTTCGTGATGCTGCTCAGACCCACGGGACTCAGGCACAGCTCGCCGGTGGTGTGAAAGAAGTAGGTGACCACCAACCACATGGGGCTAACCAGCGCGCCATCCTCGGTAAACGTCGACGCCCACGCGAGCACAAAGAAGCCGATGCCAAGCTGAACCAGACCGTAGGCGAACTTCGCCGGGATGGATGGATTCCTCGCCCCCAGCGCAAGCCAGAGCGACCCGAACGCGGGGGCAAGAATGACGATAAAGAGTGGATTGACGGACTGGAGCCAGGACGCCGGCAGCTCGAGCCCAAAGACGTCGCGGTCCGTCAATCGCTCTGCAAACAGATTCATCGACGAACCGGCCTGCTCGAACCCTGACCAGAAAACAGCGGCCGCCAAGAACAAGAGAGGAATAACCGCGACCCGCTTGGCTTCTTCTTTCGTCAGACCACCGTAGAGAAATACGTAGGCGAAATACACGACGACCAGCACTGTGATGATGGCGCCGGTTCCCTGCGCAATGTCGAGAATCGAGAACGCAAACGATCCCGTCGACTGGCCGACCACGAGCACGAGGAGGATGCCGACGGTGACCGCGCTCCCCCAGAGAAACGTTCGCCAGCCCTTGACCCGGTCGCTCTCAGTGGACCGCAGGTTCCCCGCATCACCCAGATACCGCCACCCCCAGACATACTGGACAACACCGAGAATCATGCCGATCCCCGCCGCGCTAAACCCCAGATGCCAGTTGACGTTCTCGCCGAGAATCCCGCACACGAGTGGTCCGCTGAGTCCGCCGATGTTGATCCCCATGTAGTAGATGGAGAAACCGGCGTCGCGCCTCGCCCCGCCCTCTGGATAGAGCTCGCCGACGATCGCGCTGACATTGGGTTTGAGCAACCCGGTGCCGAGTACGATGAGGAGCAGCCCGAGATAGAACGCGGTGATTGACGGGATAGCCAGGGTCAAATGCCCTGCAGCAATGACGACACCGCCCCAGAGAACGGCCTGACGCTGACCGACCAGCCGGTCGGCGATCCACCCCCCGGGCAGCGCCACCGCGTAGACGGCGAAGGTGTAGAGACCATAAATCGCCGTCGCGGTCACATCGGTCATACCCAGGCCGCCGTTCACGACAAGGTCGGTCATGAACAGGACTAACACCGCCCGCATGCCGTAGTAACTGAACCGTTCCCACATCTCTGTAAAGAACAGCGTCGATAACCCGCGGGGGTGCCCGAACCACTCCTGGCCGCTCGACCCAGCATCCGCAATCATGGTGCAGATCATACGGGTAAAACCGGCTGCTCCCGCGGGATGATCTCGCCCACCCAGGTTGATCACGTGTCCCTCGACGAATATCAGCGGAAACGCAACTTCTCAAAGACGCCCGAGCCACGCGGAACGAGCCGCTCCCAAAAAAAGACACGCCGGTCGACAGCAGAGTCCGACGGCCTCTACTTTTGGTTGCAGAAGCACCTGGCGAGCCACGTGCACTCCGATCTTCGTCTCGAACACAACGGGGTCCTCCTCTTCGTGGGCGCTCCCCAAAGGTCCATCCTTGGATCCGTCAGACAAACGAATGGCCATGCGAACAGAGGACCATCCGTATGACTATGGTGACTTCGAGGGGGGCATTCCGGAAGGCTACGGCGCCGGAATCGTCATGCTGTGGGACCATGGCACTTGGACCCCGGAGGTCGAGGATGTGGACGCCGCACTGGCGAAGGGCGACCTCAAGTTTTCGCTCGACGGCTACAAGCTCAAGGGCTCGTGGGTCCTCGTGCGGACACGAGACCGAGAGACCACGTCGGCCAAGCAGCGGGGCCGCGGGGGACTCTTGATCAAGCATCGTGACTTCTGGGCCGGCCCAGTCGACATTACGACGCTCGCCCCGCATAGCGTCAAGAGCGAGGGAGACTTTGACGACATTCTGGCCGCTGACATGCCGCGGGTGTGGGTCACGGGTCGCCCCGCGGCGGCCACGCGGGGTGGCTCGGCCCAGAAGCTCATGCAAGAGACGATCGAAAGCGCGGCGAGAAAGATCTTGGCTCGCCAGCCGCATGACCGATGATCTCGGTCGGCATCGTGTGACGCAGCTGAACAAAGTCATTGACATAGCGGCCCATCGGGAGGACTCCCCGCAGCAACCCCGTCACATATATCAAGGTGTTTGACGAAATTCGCGACTTCTTTGCGCAACTGCCGGAGGTGCGTGTCCACGGTTACCAAAAGGGACGGTTTTCGTTCAACGTCAAAGGCGGTCGTTGCGAAGCCTGTCAAGGTGACGGCGTGCGCAAGATCGAGATGCACTTTCTCCCCGATGTGTATGTGCGCTGCGATGAATGCCGGGGTCGGCGATTCAACGAGGCAACCCTCCAGGTGCTGTATAAAGGACACTCGATCTCCGATGTGCTCGAGCTTACGGTCGACGAGGCACTCAAGCTGTTCTCAGCGCATCCTGGGTGTCGGGACCGCTTCGATTGCTCCAGCGCGTGGGGCTCGACTACCTACATCTCGGTCAGACGTCTACGACACTCTCGGGGGGAGAGGCGCAGCGCATCAAGCTGGCCCGCGAGCTGGCCAAACGCGCTACCGGCGCCACGCTCTACGTCCTCGACGTCATTCGTGCGGCCGACGCGGTCATCGACCTCGGACCTGAAGGCGGGCCCGACGGCGGACGGGTTGTCGCCACCGGCACGCCCGAGCAAGTGGCACGCCTCCGCGCGTCCCACGCGGGACGCCATTTGGCAGCCAGTCTCCGAACAGGCGCTCTTCCGTCGCCCCGGTCAGCCACTACGCGTCGGACCTTGAAGACCTCGCGCGCGAAGCCATAGCGCGGTCTCGGAGACGGCCCCGAGCGATGCCGAAAACCTATCAATCCGCGGCGCCAACGCCAATGGTTTTGCGACGGAGCAACGATCAGGCCGAACCGGCCAACAGCGACCGGATACGCGCCGCGTCCTCTCGTTTGAATGGATCGAAGTCCGCCTGCGAGCATCGCCGGTCGAGGAAGAACCGCTCCATCGGATCAAACGGCCCGCCGCGTTCGATCAGCCCGGTCACCACGCTATCGAAATGGCGTCCCCAGTTGGGACGACGACCATCGACGTCGTCGAAGCCATACTCCTCGGCGAGCGCCGCGATGTCCCTACCGACGAAATGCGGAGTCTCGGATTCGGCAAAGTGCTGGTCCTTCGCTATGGCGTCCCGCCAATTCTCCTCGGTCACTCCGAAGTGCTCAAGCACCGCCTCCGACCGCGGAAAACCCGGAGTGATCGCGACCGCCGTCACACCCGTCCCTTTCAGATCCCAGGCCATGGCATAGGCCAGCCGGATTGCACTCGTCTTCGCCTGGTCGTAGTAGAGGTTGCCACGATAGGCGTGGGTGTCACCATCGGTGACTTCGACGATGAGGCCCCTCTTCCGCTCGACGAGGAGCGGCGCGCCATAGCGACTGGTGATGATATGCGCTCTGACCGCACGGTCGAGCATCAAGAGACCCTTCGATAGGGAGTGTTTCCAGAACGGTGTATCCCATTCTGTCAGCTCGTCGCCGCCCCAGATGTCGTTGACCAGAACGTCGATGTGCCCCTGTTCCCGCGCGATCCGGGCGAACAGCTCTACCACCTGCTCCTCAACCGTGTGGTCCACTCTTGCCCAGATGCCGTGGCCGCCACCCGCAGTGACCATGTCGGCGGTCTCCTCGATCGTCTCCAGCCGGCCTTTCATCGCCGGTGTTCCTCGAACGCTCCGTCCCGTGCAGTAAACCGTTGCGCCCGCTGCGCCGAGCGTGCAGGCGATGACCCGCCCTGCACCCCGGGTCGCACCGGCAACGACGGCAACTTTTCCGTGGAGTGTCCTCATTACCACTTCCTCCGTCAGGCACATGCTCAGGGCGACGGGGGAGGTTCGACCCAGTCACACCCCGTCGTCGCGTCCGGACCATCGTCGTAGCACGCCCGAATCGCCGCGTAGTCGTCGGCCATGGTCCCGGGAGCGTGGGGCGGCATGAAGTCGTTGACGTCGTGCGGGCCGTAGACGAGATACCGCTCCGGATCGGGGGCCCTGTGGCAGGCGGTGCAGCCGTTGCCCTCGATATGAACCGTCCGACGGTCCCAGTCTTCTCCACCCACGATGTAGTAGGGGGAATCAGGTCGGCCCAGCTCAGGGATGACCGGCTGGCTCGAATCCTGTGGGAGCCGGGCGCCGTCGATCCAGGCATCGTGGATGAACGGGTCGGCCTGGTGGCAGTGCGTGCACTGGATCGGCGGGGGCATGAAGGCCGCGTCGAAGGCGGGGTCATGCGGACCCGGAAACTCGCCGTCCAGGACGCCATTCTCGTCGAGCCGAAGAAGGTCCGGCTGCGGATTCGGTCGGCTGGAATCCGCGTCCGGCGCCTCGAAGAAGGCCGGGGCGCCGCTCTGGGTGTTGTGCCCGATCATCTGTACCGACACAACGCCCCACTCGAACCGCTCGACGCCCGACGACCGACAGAAATAGACCCACACGACGTCCCGCATCGGAGCGCCAGTCGCGTCGTGCCCCTCGAGCCGACCGACGCGCGAGCCGACGTTGCAACCGCTCCTGAAGTCGGGAGTGTCACACGCGAAACGCTCTTGGTCCTCGAAGACTTCGACGCCTTCGACGTGAATCGGTATCCGCACTCCTCGCCGCAGTCGATCGTGGGCACCAACCCGAGCGCCGGCTCCACGAGGCGGGCGTATTCCGACGCGGTGGCGGGCATGGTATCCGCCGGAAGGAAGGTCTGGGCACCCAGCCCGATCAGTGGTGTCGACAGGGCGAGGAAGATGGTGACCGACCGTAACGACACCGTCTGCATGGGATTGGGCTCCTCCGGTTGGGCGCGGTACAACGACTCTCTGGTGGCAGACTCACAGCCTGTTACAGGCTAACTGAACACCACCACGGGCTAGCCGAGCAGTCGGTCGACGAGCACCGTCCACACCGCGTAGGACAGCCGCCGTCGGGCATGACGGGCGACGCCTCGCTGCCAGAACTGCCCCTTGATCACCTGACACCATTCCGGCATGGGACCCAACGCGAGCAGGTCTTTGTGCTCGCTCCCGTATTGGCCCAGGGCGTCCTTCGACGGGAGACCGTCGTTGACCAACGCCACGTCGACATGACGGCCGATTGCGTCGCTGACCCACCTCACAGCGTCAGCGGCGGTGAACCCTTGCATTCCCCGACCCTCAGTCAGGATATTTGTGACGAGGACAATCGGGCCCCGGACCGATCGGAGCTCTTCGGCGACTCCCTGGACAAGCAAGGTCGGCATCAGGCTTGTAAAGAAGCTACCCGGCCCGATGATGACGGCGTCAAATCTGCGGATCGCCGCGGCGACTTCTGAGTGGATCTTCACCGCCGGCTCGAGCCATACACGCTCTATCCGATGGCCGTCCGTCTGGTGGCAGTCAACCGCCGCTTCGCCGCGTGTCTCTGTCCCGTCATCGTAGTGTGCGCACAGATTCGCGGGCTCGACACTCACTGGCCACACGCGGCCGTTGCACCCCAACAAGGCGCTCAGCGCGCCGACGGCAGCCAGAAAATCGTTGGAATACTGCTCCATCATCGACAAGAGCAAGTTGCCCCCGGTGTGACCACCAAGCGGGCCGTTCTCGGCGCCCGGCACGCGCGAGAGGAGAATATTCCGGGCCTCGTTCTCGTCGCGGGCCAGGGCCAAGGCGCACTTGAGCACGTCGCCCGGTGGGAGGACCCCGAGCTGGTCTCGCAATTGTCCCGAGCTGCCGCCACTGTCAAACATTGTGACGACTGCGTTCACGTTGACCCACGGGTTGTGCTGGAGACCGCCAATCAAACTGGGAAGGCCGGTGCCGCCGCCGAAGCATCCCACGTTAAGCTCGCGCAGCTGCAAGAGGCGCATTGTACAATTTCGTGACAACGTGGCCGCCTGCTCCCTTGCCCCTATCGACGCGCGTGTTTTCGTACGTACTCGTGTCCCCGCGGCCGAGGCCGCCGCATAATCCGTGGCGACGCACCGGTGGGCTGGCAAACCCGCCGTCTCGGCCCTGTTCGCAGGCGGCGTCGGGTTCTGCGCCCTCGTGCTGCTCAACGTCGGTGGTTATCGATACGGCGTCTCCGACCAGGCGTTCTACATCCCGGTCGTGATGCACGAACTCACCCCAACGCTCTTTCCGCACGACGCATCGCTCATCGCCGCCCAAGACAAATTCTTCGCGTTCGACGACTGGTTTGCCCCCCTGCTCGCCTTGACTGGGATACCGCTCTCATCGGCGTTTCTTACCGCGTATGGTCTGACGCTGGTCGTGCTCTACGGTGCCCTGGTGGGTCTAGGTCGCGTGTTCTATACGAGCCAGTGGGCGGTGGCAGGTCTTGTTGTCGGTCTCACGATGCGCCACCGGATTCCGGATACGGCGGTCAATAGCCTCGAAGGATATTTCCATCCCCGACTCCTCGCGTTTGCGCTCGGTCTGTGGTCAGTCGTCTGGTGTCTTCGTGGTCGGACCTGGCCGGCGCTCTTCATGCTCGGGCTCGCGTCGCTTGTCCATCCGACCACCGCGTTGTGGTTCGTCGTGCTCGTGGGGCCCGCGGTCTTGGTGTCCGACCGCGATGAGCGCCCACGGCTCCTGGCCATCGCCGGGGCCGCCACTCTCACCGCCGTCTACCTTTTGGCGGTCCCGTTGAGCGGGCACCTGGTCGCTATGGATCCGGTATGGGTGGACGTGCTTTCCGTGAAGGACTATCTCAATCCGGTCGAATGGCCGTGGTCGAGCTGGCTGGCGAATCTTGGTTTGGGGGCTGTCATTGCCGGCGTCTTCTTGTATCGCCGTCGCCTAGGATTGGTCTCGTCGTCGGAAACCGGGGTGGTGATTGGGTGCGCAGTGCTCGTCTGTCTGTTCCTGGCGTCCGTCCCGCTCTCCCACGCGCACATCGCGCTTGTCGTTCAACTCCAGACCAGTCGGATCTTCTGGCTCTTGGATGTGTTGGCCAGCGCGTATATGGGATGGCTCTTGATCGAAAGCCCACTCTGGTCGCGATCTTCATGGCATCGCGTGTCGATTGTTGGCCTGGCCGGCCTACGCACTGCGCCGCGATGGGGCGTGGTTGCCATCCTCGTTGTCTTGGCCATCAGCCGCGGCGTCTATGTCACGTTCGTTGTCCCGGCTGGCCGCCCAATTACGGACGACCAGGCAATTGTCGCTGACTGGCGGGTGGTGATGAGATGGGCAGGCCAACAGCCGATAGGCACGCATTTTCTCGCCGACCCAGCCCATGCCAATCTGTATGGCAGCAGTGTACGGGTGGCGAGCGGACGGGATGTCTATCTCGAAATCGTGAAAGACGTCGGGATGGCGATTTATTCGGCCGACATCGCTCATCGAGTGAAGCGCCGTGTCGACGACCTCGGACACTTTGCCAACTTGAACCCGGAGCGGGCGCGGTCGCTTGCCAGGCGCTACGACCTCGATTTTCTTGTGACCGAGCACGACGTGCCGCTCCCTGAAGCGACGCGGTCAGGGCGTTTCCACGTCTATGACCTGTCAGACGTCGACGAGAGCCCACCTCGCGCGACACCGGATCCACGAACCCCGTGACCCAACCCGACCAATTCGTACCGGTTCGATATCTGCGCGGCGGTCACCGCATGACCCTCTATACCTGGGGTCGGCCGCGATACTTTCCAGAGCTCCCCCCCCCGACGCCCCGCTACTTCGATGTTGCATCGGACGCGCGGGTGCTGGCCCATTGCCATTGGCACGCTGTCCCACGTCGACACCCGACACTGATGGCACTTCACGGTCTCGAGGGGTCGGTCGATGCCCACTACATGCGCGGATTGGCGGACAAGTCGTTTCGCGCCGGTTTCAATGTCGTCTTACTCAATCAGCGGAACTGTGGCGGGACGGAGCACCTGTCGGCTGGTCTGTATCATTCGGGCCTGTCCGCTGACCCGGCCGCGGTCATCCGAGAGCTTTCGGAGGTGGACGGGCTGACGCAGATCGCTGTCGTGGGGTATTCACTGGGTGGAAACGTCGCCCTTCGATTGGCCGCTGACTACGGACCGAAGGGGCCAGCGAACATACTCGTGGCAGTCTGCGCGGTGTCCCCGACAATGGATCTCGCGGCGTGCGTCGAAGCCCTCGAACGGCGACGAAACGTTTTGTATGAGCTTAACTTTGTCCGCAATCTCAAAGGCCGTATGAAACGCAAGGCCCGAGCGTGGCCGGGACGCTTCGATCTGGAGCCACTGCGACGGGTGAGCACGGTGCGACAGTTCGACGAGGCCTTTACAGCGCCGCATCACGGGTTCCGCGACGCCGACGACTACTATCACCAAGCCAGTAGTCTCCGTGTCGTCGCCGCGATCCACATGCCGACGCTGGTTCTGAGCGCGCACGATGACCCGTTTGTCCCTCCGGAACAATTCAACGCACCGGAGCTTCGGAACAATCCAGCCGTCACGGTCATTGTCACGCGCTACGGGGGACACTGCGGGTTTGTTTCCGAGAAGAAGACCCCGGCGTCCGATGGGTACTGGGCGGAAGAGACCGCGGTGAGTTTCGCCGCGCAGCATGGATCCCTCCGAGCACAACTCAAATGTCCCGAGGGGCTCGCGTAGCCCGGGCGCTGGCGACCAATGTGCGAAGGCGCGAACGAGTGGAGTGTCTCCCTATGAATGGAATCGGATAGAGTCCGAGGGATGGATCCGGTGGACTGTCACTCCCCGCCGCCTCGCTTGTCGATGGTCGGCGTTGCCCCCCGCGCCGCTGTTCGTCGCTTGCAATAGGCCGGGATTGTGCGCTCCGCCGGCCCCACTGGGAACGATGATGCCTCACCGACTACCGAGAGGTTCGCCGGTGCATGGCCACCGCGCCTTTCACTGACGGTGCGCGAACAAGAGCTCGTTCGCCGCCTACGCCGACCACCAGAGGTACAGCGATTTCTCAACGACCTACCCTACAACCACGCGCCGCCACCCGCGCCTCCGACACTCCGTAGCTTCCGGGGCGTGGTCACCCATGGCACCGCTCATTGCATGGAAGCGGCGTTGACCGCGGCGACGATCCTCGAACAGCACAGTTATCGCCCCCTCGTCCTGAGCCTCGAATCTGTCGACCAGCTTGACCACGTGATATTCGTCTATCGCACACCCTACGGCTGGGGTTCGGTGGGCCGCTCCCGCGACCCGGGGCTGCACGGTCGTAGGCCGTGCTTTCGGTCGATACGCAGTCTGGTCTGGAGCTATGTCGATCCGTATGTCGACCTGACCGGTCGGATCACCGGCTACGCGGTTGTCGACCTCCGGCGTCTTGACTCATATGACTGGCGGCTTTCCCGACGCAACGTGTGGAAAGCGGAGCGTCTTCTTCAGGAATTTCCGCACCGCCCTCTTGTGACATCTGACGGCCGTATCGACCGTCTGCGAAAGCGATTCCGCGCTTTCAAAGCGTCGTATCCGAACAGCAAGCCGCTGTATTACCGTGGGCAGGAACGGTGGGGCGAGATTCCGCGGAAGTTCTAGGCGGGCGAACGTTGACAGAGTCTACGCTGGAGCCTTTTCGGGTCAGTCGTTGGACTCGGGAACGATCGAAAGGTCCGCACTGACGCGGAACACTAGTCCAAATCAAAATCTCGAACAGGACGCTCGAGCGGCTCGTCCTTGGCGCGCTCGAGCGCCTCGTCAAACCGTTTTGACAAGACATCGCCGCGGCCCTTTTCAGCGGCGACCGACCGAGCGAACAAGGCATCGCGGCGGGATTTCTCGTCCGCGAGGATTTGCTGCGCGGCGTCGAGTGATGGCGTGTCTTCGCGTTGAGCCTCTTGATGCGAAATGACGCGGCGAAGATTCGAGTCAACGACAAGGGTTCCGCCACAGCACGGGCACTCGACCTCGAACTCGGAAGCGAGCGTAGCCACGGGCGGTCCTGCCTACCCTTCTTCCTCGTATTCCCCTTCGGCGGGTGCGTAGATTCGAGTGGAAGCTCGCAGAGCCTCGCGAAAGTCGTAGACCGGAAGCCCCTGCACGTGGAGCGACAGCTGACAACCCGCGGCCTTGGCGTCCACCACAACCGTGACCGGGCTGCCCTCGACGCCCTCCTGGAACCGCAGACGGCATCCGCAAGCGAGCCGCGCGTGCTCGAAGCCCCTCAACATTCGGCCATCATACTACAGTAGCGATTTGAGGTCGGCTTCGAAGTCGTCCTTTGTCCCGATACCCATGTGGGTCTTGCACCACGTGCCATCGCGGTCGACCCAGAAGCTCATCGGAAGTCCCCAGACGGGGCCCCATGCCTCTTGAAACTCTTCCTCGCCAAGGCCCTGGAGCATCGGGTAATTGACGTTGAACTCCCGCGAGAAGTCCTGGATTTGATCCGCCGAATCATCGACCGACAACCCCAGCACGATGAAGCCGTCGTCACCATATTCGTCCTGGAGCTCGATAAAACCAGGAATCTCGATCTTGCAGGGGCCACACCACGTTGCCCAAAAGTTCAGCAGAATGATCTTGCCTCGGAACTGCTCGAGGTCAACGTCCTGCCCATCCATATCCTTCAGCGTGAAATTGAGTGGAGCAGGCTTGGCATCGGCTTCACAGGCTTCGGCGGCGAGCACCGTGCCTGCCCCAATCAGCGGCAATGATTCGATTGAAAACTCAGACGACGTGGCGGGGAGAGTCAAAAGGGCCAGTGCAAGCGCTGCCCCCACGGCAAGTGTCCACCGTCTCATCATTCGATTACTCCTTGGGCTTCGTGTTCACTGGTGGCAACGGAGTCCAGTATCAGTCTGCAAAGTTTCTTACGTACTCGACGATCGGCGCCATCTCTACTGGTCCCTGCTCGGCGACGATCGCGAAACCCGTGTCGTCTTCAGACCAGATCACCGCGTTGTGCTCAATTGTCTCGATGCGCCGCTCTCGTCTCGACCGTCCCGGGACGACAAACAGCGAAACGGGCTGGCCACGCCATTCACACAAAATGTGGGCCATTCCCCCTTCATCATACTGGCAATATCGGACGTCGATCACGGCAAAGGCGTCGGACTCATCCGGAACCGTCAGACGGATGCCAGCTAAATCCAACAACGCTACCTGAGCGCTCACCGTATCGAATTTCTCGTCGACCGCCGTGAGATCCACAAAACATTTCTCGTGATCTTTCGCGAGTTGGGCGGCGAAGACCACTTCCAACACGTTCTGGTTGAACACCAATCCGACAGTCACTGACACGAGCACCGCGGCGGCCATTGACAGCGGTATCCACCCAGAAACACGACGCCATCTGGCCGTCGAACCCCCAGCGGCGAGCGCGGCCGTTGGCACCGGGGGCACAGGTTTCCTTGTCACCGAGAGAGGACGCGGTCAGGCGACTATCCGGCGCTCTTCTCGGGACAACCCCGTGGCGGGTCAATTTATTCCAGACATTCACCGTCCGAGCTGTCAATGATAGCTGGGGTCGGGTGATTCACAGCGGGCGCGACACTGTCCTCTCGGGGCGGCAGCGGACTACACCAAGTGACACCCCAATGTGACATCCGGACATCACATCTACACATCCGCCTTGACGTCTTCGGTCACGCGCGTGGTACGCACCTTGCGAGCAGTGAATCTCAAAAGCCATAGCGGTCGTCCTAGTTATCGAGTCCGGACCGACCGGAGGCAAAATGCCGCTCCCGAGTCCACTAGAATTAACTCATTCGAGATCTGGACCGGCCGACCTGGCCACGAGGTGCTTCATGACCGGTAGTTGCGCACACCGAAGAATCGAAGGACGGATAACTGCCCTTCTCGCATCTCTGTTCCTGTTCTGTGGGGCAGTCACTGGGATAGATGCCCAGTCGCAGTTCAACCCGTTCCACGGAAAGAACCGCGTCAAGTATGACAAGTTCGACTGGCACATCTATACGACTGACCATTTCGAAATCTATTACTACCCAGAGCTTGAGGAGCACCTCGAACGGATCGCGAGCTACGCAGAAAGCGCCTACCAGCAAGTCAGCGCCGACCTCCAACATGAACTGGCGTTTGCGGTGCCGCTCGTGGTCTTCAAGACGCACAGCGAATTCGAGCAACAGAACATCGCTCCGGGCCAGAGCCCCGAAGGCGTCGGAGCGTTTGCGGAGTCGCAACGGGACCGGATTGTCTTGCCGATCGACGAGCCGCCCGACGGACTGTATCGGCTCATTACGCACGAGCTGACGCATATCTTCATGTTCGACATTGTGCCGCGCTCGTTCCTGCGCTCGACGGTCCCGCTCTGGGTCGACGAAGGAATGGCAGACTACATGGCGGACGTCTGGCGCCCGACCGACATGATGATGGTGCGAGACGTGTCCGTGTCTGACAGCGTGCCTTCGATGGCCAATTTCCAAGGCTATGGGGGATTCTCAAACGCTCGAGTCGTTTATAACCTCGGCCACGCGGCGTTCGAGTTTATCGAAGACCGGTGGGGACTAGAGGGGGTGCGGCAGTTTCTGTTCGGTCTCCGGCGCACGTCAATTGGCGGTGGTGGCGATGTCTACGCCGAAGCCCTGGATATTGACGCGGACGACTTCGACGACGAGTTTCGCCGGTATCTCGATGACCGGTTTGAAGCGTTCCGGGACAAGGAGCGTCCGCAGGACTATGGACGCGATCTGGCTCCGGACCCGCGTGAATCCCAATATCCCGTGATCCTCTCGATTGAAGGGTCGCCGTCGGGCGAGCTCATCGCGGCGATGGCCGTGAATCGCAAGGACGGCGAGTATGACATCGTGCTGCTCTCCTCGGCTACTGGAGAGGTGATCGACAATGTCACCGAAGGATTTGACCAGTCACTGGGGTTCGACTATATCCCGCTCCCAGGAATGCGTTTCAACACCGTGTCCTGGATGTCGTGGTCGGACCAAGGGGACCGCATCGCGTATTTCGTCAGGAAAGGAAAGTTCAAGACCCTCATCATTCAGAACATTGTCGACAAGCGAATCGAAACCCGTATCGACCTCGACATGGTGGACGAGCCGGAAGCGCCCAACTTCTCGCCGGACGGCTCGCGGGTACTCTTTTCCGCGCTCAAGGGCGCTGTCGGCGACATCTACGAGATCGACCTCGAGACGGAAGAAGTCACGAACCTCACAAACGATGAGTTCGCGGACTACGCGCCCTTTTATTCCCCAGACGGCACCTACTTCGTGCATCTCGCTCGGGTTTCTGGCAACAACAAGCTCTTCAAGGTCGACCGCGCTACAAGCCAGCGAACACAGCTGACTTTTGGCACGCACGACGAAGGCGGCGGCACCTTCATCGATGACCGCACCTTGGTGTTTTCCTCCACGGCCATCGACCCCGCTCAGCCCATCGACCCTGATGTTGCGCGTGACGGCGAGATTTTCAATATCTGGACACTCGATATCGAAAACGGAGAGCTGCGTCAGTTCACAGATACCGCGGTGGGCAACGTCAATCCCATCGTGATCAGACCGAGCGACGAGGAAGAGGGGCCTCAGGAGCGAATCGCGTTCATCACATACTACGAACAGCAGTATGGACTTCACTCGGTGGCCCGTGAACAACCGCTGTATGTCGCTCAAGCCGAGGACTTTGGCGGACCCGGAGCAAATATCGATTTCCAAGCGCCGTTGACCCACCGCCTGATTCGGGAGAACAACCGTCAAAAGGGCGCATTCGAAAATATGTTCCTCGAGGGCCGACCGCCGCTGAACCTTGGCATCACAAGTAGCGGCGACCTGCTTGGAGGCACGCAGATCACCTTTACGGACGTCCTGGGTGATCAGCAGTTCAGCGTGCTCGCCTACTCCGTCTCAACCGCTCGCACGATCGGCGCCTCCTATGCCAATCTCTCGGGTCGGTTGCAGTATGCGTTCCAGGGGTTCTCTCAAGAGCAGTTCTTTTTTGGTTATGGCCCCGGGACGATCTTTGCCCCGAGCATGGCGTTCTTGAGTCGGGACCAGGCGATCGCCACCCGTCGCAATATTGGTGGCACGGCGATCGCGATCTATCCGTTTGACCGATTCCGCCGGATTGAGTTTTCGGCGGGTCTCTTCAACTCGCGTGAGGAGTTTGACAACCAGACGCTGCAGCAACAATCCAACCAGTTTCAACAGCAGAACTTTGGCACAAGGCTCTTTCGTGATGGCACCTTTCTGCCTTTCGGGGTCGCGTATGTTCAGGAGACAACCGTCTTTCGTCAATACGGACCGTTGTCAGGCAACACCATCCGTGCAGACTTCACGTATGCGCCACCAGCGGGGTACTTTCTCTCGCGGCAGACGCTCGACCTCGACGGCCGCACCTACCTGAGACTTAGGTCCAACGGCGTGCTGGCACTCAGGGCGCGGGGCTTCAAGAGCTGGGGCGACTTTCCCGATTTCTCCTTCTTTGGAGGAAACGGCGAAATGCGTGGCTACGACTACCTGCAGTTCATCGGACACAATACGTTGCTCGGCAGCGCGGAATTACGATTCCCGCTAATAGAGGCCATGGCGACCCCCATTGGCGTGCTCGGTGGGGTTCGAGGCACATTCTTCTTCAATTTCGGGTCTGCGAGTTTCAACGGTCAAGACTTCAATCCGTGGGCCACTGGGCCAGAGATTGTCCGCGGCACTGAGTCGTTCGCCCTCAACCAGTCGACGGGTGAGACCCGACAGGTCCTCGGTCCACCGGTCGCCATAGACGGCTTCCGCTTGGTGAACAGCCGCGCGTCGTACGGCTTCGGTCTGACAACGTTTGCGCTAGGGTTCCCGGTGCATATCGATTGGGCGTGGCGAACCCTTTTCAACAAGACGTGGGAAGACGTGGTATTTGCCCAGGAGGGCGGCAGCGAGAATTTTCGGCGAGTCAAACTCTCGCTGTGGATGGGATTCGACTTCTAGCCATCGTTTCCGAACGTCCGCGAATTGGTGACTACCGGTGTGGTTTCTCCGTGTTGCGTTTGACAGTCTCCAGAGCGCTCGGGGCTGGCAAGGCGCCACAAAGGATCCTTGTTGGGCAGCGAGTGGCCGAAGAGCGACATGGCCAGACGGAAGCGGGGTGGCCCACCCTGCCACGGTCAAGGCAGGACGGAAACACTACACGAGCGGCCCGGCGAAAATGCCTTACCCCATCGTGTAGAGAATCGGGCTGAGACAGACTACCTGGGCTGGGGCTGGCTAGTAGCGATTCAACCGCAACATTGACCGCTGCATATCGATCGAGACGACATACTCGCTCAAGAATCTGTGCCCAATGATGCCGCCAATGTGAAATCCGAGCAACGCACTCGGCCGGTGGAGATTCAGCACCACAACCGAGAGGTTGTCATACTCGATCTCGCTGAACGCGAGCCTCACGCCCGGGAGCAGGAACGCATCGGCATCCCACCCCGACGTCCCGAATACGCGCAGGGGGATGCGTCGCGGCGGAACGGTATCGATAGCGTTGGCCGTGCCAAGACTGATGGAGATGACCTCTCCTCCGGTGTCGATGACAAAGCTCTTCGGGTGTTCGCCATTCACGACGCCCCGCACCACCGCCAGACGATGCACCCGCATCGGCAACTCGATATCGGCGGGCTCGTAGGGCAACCGCGTGGCCATTACCAGGCTCTTGTTGCGATAGTCGATCTTTGTCGACAAACCGAACGCGAGGGGCGACATGCTGTCCTTGACGCGACTTTCAGGCAGCCCCGTGAGCGGCGGGTTCTTGATAATCGCCGGGAGATTGCTGACCTCGAGTGTACCGATTCGCAACGAATCCGCTCGCCCCAAGTCGAGGCCGCGGACACCAACGTCCCCAACGCCGGCACTGATGGTCGTCACCAGTGGTCTGACCCCAACCTCCTGGGCCGTTTCCTGAGACAGCACCATCTGCTCAGCACCGGTATCGACGACGAGGTCATACGGCCCTTCTTCATTGATATACGCTTGCACGACAACCTTGTCGCCATCGAGCGTAAAGGGCACCGTGTGTACGACATCCTCGGGACCTTGAATGTCGACAGGCTCCCGATCACCAAACGAACGTAGAAATCTCGCTTGCGACCGCGCCCAACCAGCTTTGGCCGCCCGCCGGCTTGGGCGGAGCCGTCCGACGAATTCGTCGAACGAATCCGCGGCGTCACCAAAACGTTTCATCCGTCGCTGGATGGACCCCAAGGTGTGGTAGAACTCCGCTCGTTCCGGCGCGGCCGCTAGTGCCGTCCGGATCTCGTTCAGCGCATCGTCAAGACGTCCCTGCGCGGCGAGGCTGCGAGCAAACCCGTGCCGGGCGCCCGCGCTCGATGGCCACTCCGCGAGGATGTCCTGATACACGGCTTCGGCTTCTTCAAAGAGGCCGTAAGACCACAGTCCGTCGCCGTAGAGCGCACGACGCTCCGGATCCTCGGAGTGCAGTCCTTGCAGGAACCGAGCCTCTTTGAACGCTTGATTGAATTCCGCGACGACCAATAGCGCCTGGAGGAGTCCGGCCGATGCCCGTTCAATCTGTTCGGCCGTCCCACCTTCCTTTGCCCGGGTAAAGACTGGGATGGCTTCCCAGTAACGTTCGTCTTCTACCAGGAGATCACCGAGTTCGAGCTGGACCTCGCTTCGAGCTGATGAGGAAGTGGACGCCGAAAGAACAACCGAGACGGCCACCGCCAAAGCGAGTGTCGGCAACACGCCGCGAAAGACGATGCGCATGAATCCTCCTGGGCGGACACTATGCCCCATCCAAGCGGTGATCGAAAGACCTACCGACGCGAATGGAGATCGGCTTACAAGAGAGGTGCCCCAGGCGACATGAACGCCAGGTTTCGCGGCGGATTGACGAACAAAAGTCGCCAATTAACGTGTATATCGCTTGATTGGCAGACCGTCGTACATCTCGTCGACACGCATGATCTGAGCACTTCGACTATAAGAACCGAGCTCGTAGTCCTCGCTCATGATGAGCGCCTTGACTGGTTTTGTTGGGCACACTTCCGCGCACAAACCGCAGAAGCTGCACCGCGAGAGATTGAAATCGAAATAGTCGAGCACCTTGATCTTGTGGCCCGGCTCCCGATGACCGTCCAGGTTAATCAGCTCGTCTGGACACACTTTCGCACACTGGTCGCACACGATACAGGTCTGGGCGCCCGTCTCCGGTTCGACCTGAAGACGAAGCACGCCACGAAACCGAGGGGCGACCGGGCGACGCTCTGCTGGATATTGAAACGTAAACGCCGGCTGGGGAGTGTATTTGAGGGTGACCCACATACCCTTCAGCAGGTCGACCAAAAAGACTCGGCGGAACACTTTGCCAAGAAACAACATGGCTTACCCTCGGTCCTCGACGATGATGGGCTCAGTCTCTCCAGCCATGATGACCCGCTTGCGCGTCAAAACGGTGTCCTCTTTGCGGATCTTGTCTTGGAGCCGCATCAGCCCATACAAGAGCGCTTCGGGGCGGGGCGGACACCCGGAAACATACACGTCAACGGGCACGATCTTGTCAACGCCCTGTAGCACACTGTATGTGGGAAACGGGCCGCCAGCATTCGAGCAGCTGCCCATCGAAATCACCCACTTTGGTTCTGGCATTTGATCGTAGAGCCGTCTGAGAACCGGTGCCATCTTCTTTGTCACCGTCCCCGCCACGATCATCAAGTCCGACTGACGTGGAGATGCGCGAAAGACTTCCGCGCCAAAACGAGCGATGTCATATCTCGACGTCGAGGTGGCGATCATCTCGATCGCGCAGCATGCCAGGCCAAAACCCATCGGCCACAACGACGACTGCCGAGCCCAGTTCAGGACTCGGTCGAGATTCGTCGTGATGAAGTTGTCGGAAAACTGGTGATCGATCAGGCCCATAGGTTCTGACTCGTCGCTTTCTCTGGTTGTCAGGTCAGCGAGCTATTCAATTTCGTACCAGTCCTTGTCAACCTGAATGAACTTTTCCCACTCTTCCGGCACTTCGTCTTCGACAAAGATGGCCTCGACGGGACAAGCCGGGACACACGCGCCGCAATCGATACACTCTTCCGGATGGATGTAGAGTTTCTCCTCCGACTCGAAGGTGTCCTCATCCTTCTTCGGGTGGATGCAGTCCACCGGACACACGTCCACGCACGCTGTGTCTTTTGTGCCGATGCACGGCTCACAAATGATGTACGCCATTCCCTACCTAACCTCCGTTGCTATCTGCGCAGTGCGTCCCATCGACCATACGCTGCGTCAAAAAGAGAATACACTTCCCATGTTCGACCGCGCAAGAACGACCCCGTAACTCATGACCGCTCCCGTCTCTGTTCCCCTTATTCGAGGCCGCCGTCCTCAAGCCGTCCCACCCCAGCGTGACCGCAAACCCGCGTGGCTCCGGGTGCGAGCGCCCGGCAGCCCCGAGTACTTGCGCCTCAAACGACTGATGCGCGATCTGAACTTGCGAACGGTGTGCGAGGAGGCCATGTGCCCAAATATCGGCGAGTGCTGGCACCACGGCACTGCCACATTCATGATTCTGGGGGACATCTGCACCCGATCATGTGGCTACTGCAACGTGATCCACGGCCGGCCGAAGAGCACGGACAGTGACGAGGCTCAACGTGTGGCGCACGCTGTCGGTCAGCTCGAGCTCCAGCATGTGGTTGTCACATCTGTGGATCGCGATGACCTCGCGGATGGCGGCGCGTCCGTCTTTGCGCAAACCATTCACGCCATTCGCAAGATTCGGGCTCGGTGCCGGGTTGAAGTATTGATACCGGATTTCAGCGGGCGGCGGGAGCATCTCGACGTCGTCCTCAACGCACGCCCGAGCATTCTCAATCACAACATCGAGACCATCGAGCGGCTGTATCGCGTCGCTCGCCCCGGTGGGCAGTACCGGCGCGCGCTAGAACTCCTGACCCGTGCCGCCGCCAGCAATCCGCGCGTGCCGACAAAATCTGGCTTAATGCTTGGCCTCGGAGAAAGTCTGTCCGAAGTCGAGACCACTCTTCGGGACCTCCGAAGTGCCGGCTGCGGTATCGTGACCATCGGTCAATACCTCCGGCCATCTGCCGCGAATCTTCCTGTCAGCCGTTACTACACGCCCGGAGAATTCGACGAGCTCGGTCGCGTGGCGACCGCACTCGGTTTTGGCCATGTCGAATCCGGTCCCCTGGTTCGAAGCTCGTATCACGCGCACGAACAGTCGGAGTCGTTTGACCACAGACCTCGATTCTGAGCCCTCACGCTCCCCGTGCCAAAGCTTCTGATTCGCCGGGCGCGAGAGGCACCGCGGCGAGCCACACCGGCTGCAACGCGAGCGGGGAACGCCGCGCCCCGCCAGGGACAGGGACTTACTTCATAAATCGCCGCTACGGGACACACCACTAGGACCGCTTGGGCTTGTAAATGTGCGTGCTCAGACCCAAAAACGACTCGGCCGACTCCAGGACCGTCTCTGACAGCGTCGGATGCGGATGGATACACTCCTTCAAGTCCGAAATCGTTGCGCCCATCTCGATCGCCACCACGCCCTCGGCAATCAGCTCTCCGGCACCGGTTCCGACGATACCGACCCCGAGCACGCTTTCCGACTCTGGGTCGACGATGATCTTTGTCATCCCATCTGGTCGTCCCAGCGTGATCGCACGCCCTGACGCGCCCCACGGGAAACGTGATATAGACACGGCGCGACCGTCCTGTTTCGCCGCGGTCTCGGTCAGCCCGCACCATGCGATCTCTGGATCCGTAAAGACAACAGCGGGCACGGCCTGCGGCTCAAACGCCACGCGCTTCCCGGTCGCGGCCTCGACGGCCACTCTCGCTTCGTGAAAGGCCTTGTGAGCCAGCATCGGCTCGCCGGCCACGTCACCTATCGCAAACAGGGACGGCTCGGCGGTGCGTCGCTGGCCGTCGACTTCGACAAACCCGCGAGCGTCCAGACGTGCCGCAGTGCCGTCCAAACCTTCAATCTGAGAATTTGGCATGCGCCCGACAGCGACGAGCACCGCATCAAATCTCGCAGGACTGGACTCCACCTTCGGCCCGTCCAGCGCGACCTCGACTCCTTCACTGTTTGGAGCCAGGTTTGTCACCTTCGTATCCACATGGATGGCATGGACCGTCTTCGCCAAACGACGCGCCATTACTCGTACGAGGTCGCTATCCACGCCGGGCAGCACGCTGGAGGTCATTTCGACCACCGAGACCTCCGTGCCCAGCGCTGCGTAGACCGTCCCGAGCTCTAGTCCAATGTATCCGCCACCCACCACCAGCAAACTCTCCGGAATTCGCGAAATCTCGAGGGCTGCTGTCGAGTCCATGACGCGCTCATGCTCCACTGCCAGCGTTGCGGGACGAGCAGGTCTGGACCCCGTCGCCAGGATCGCGTGGTCAAACGACACATCTTGGCTGCCGCCCGTCGTCAGCGCGACGCGCGCAGTGTGGGCGTCGACGAGAGAGGCGCGTCCTTGCACATACGTGACATTCCGCTGCCGAGCGAGCTGACCGAGACCACTGGTGAGCGTGGACACCACCGTGCTCTTCCACGAACGGAGCCGGTCAAGATCGATGGCCGGCTCTCCAAAAGACACCCCCCACTGCCCCGCCTCTTTCGCCTCGGTCAGGACCTTTGCGACATGGAGCAGTGCTTTCGATGGCATGCACCCGCGATAGAGGCACACCCCTCCGGGGTCGGGCGCACCATCAATCAGCGTCACCGACATCCCCAGGTCGGCCGCAAAAAACGCGGCGGTGTATCCTCCCGGACCGCCGCCGATCACCGTCAGACGAGCAGGTTCTATCATCGACTCCTCAACTCTTCGTGGACCGGCCTCGAATCCGGCAAGGTATTCAGGTGGCGAAACGCGCGCTCCGGCACGCGCGAAGAGAGAGCATACCGAGCGTTTGCGATCAAAACGCCACGTCGCGGAGCCGCATGCCTCGGCGCCAAACTGTCTATCGGATTTATGGCGGGCACCACTTAGACTAAATTAGACACCATGCGCACGAAACCACTGGCTTCGACCGCCGCCGTCACCGCGGCGACGGCGCTCACGTTGGGCGCCTGGACACTGTTCGGCATCGCCGAAGAGACGACACATACTCAAACCCGGGCCGGCACAGTTATGTCACCGCTTTTCGCAACCGTCGACATCGGCGCCTCGATCGCCGATCTTCCCGCTAATGAGCGCGCGGCGCTCGCCGAAATCGTTGTCGCCGCGCGCATCATGGATGGTATCTTTCTGCAGCAGGTATGGGCGGGAAACCCGTCGCTGCTGCTCGAGTTGGCCACGGATACGTCGACCCGCGGGCGCGCCCGTCTCGACTTCTTTCTGGTCAACAAGGGGCCTTGGTCCCGTCTCGAAGAGAACAACTCGTTTGTGCCCGGCACGCCCCCAAAGCCCCCCGGAGCGAACTACTACCCGCCGGGCGCGACGCGGGAAGACGTCGAACAGTGGCTCGATGGACTGACGGGTGAGCTCCGGTCCTCGGCCACGGGCTTTTTTACCACGATCCGCCACAACCCCACGTCCATCCCGGGCGACACAAATAGCGGCACCGGCGCGCAGAAGTTCATTGCGGTGCCGTATAGCCTCGAGTATCAAGAGCCACTCGCCGTCGCCGCGACTCATCTGCGCAACGCGGCACGCGTGACCGAACAGCCAAGTCTCGCGCGTTACTTGGAAAGCCGAGCGGCGGCATTCGCCTCAAACAACTACTACGACAGTGACGTGGCGTGGATGGAACTCGACTCATCGATCGAGCTGACTATCGGACCCTACGAAGTGTATGAAGACGAATGGTTCAACTACAAGGCCGCGTTTGAGGCATTTGTCACCATCCGTGACAGCGCCGAGACCGACCAACTGGCTCGATTCTCAGACCACCTGCAAGACCTCGAAGACCACCTCCCGATCGACCCTGGTCAGCGCAACCCCGAACTTGGCGCGTTGGCCCCGATCAGAGTCGTCAACGTGGTGTTCACCGCTGGTGACGCCAACAGCGGCGTCCAAACCGCGGCGTTCAACCTGCCAAACGACGAGCGCGTCGTCGAAGACTACGGGTCAAAGCGCGTCATGCTCAAGAACGTCCAGGAGGCAAAGTTCAACCATGTCCTCCTCCCCATCTCGCAGATCGCGCTGCCGGCGTTCGAACGAGAGGACATTGCGTTCGACGCGTTCTTTACGCATATTCTGATGCACGAACTAATGCACGGGCTGGGTCCTCACTCGCTGACGATCAATGACGTAGAGACCACCGTCCGGCAGGAGCTTCGCGAGACCTACAGCACGCTGGAAGAAGCCAAAGCGGACATCTCCGGTCTTTGGGCTTTGCACTATCTGATTGACCAGGGCGTGGTCGACCGTTCGATGGCGCGATCGATCTACACCACGTTTCTGGCATCCGCCTTTCGCTCGATTCGGTTTGGGATCAACGAGGCGCACGGCCGGGGCGTTGCGATCCAGCTGAACACGTTCCTTGACGAAGGAGGGGTCACAGTAGATCCCGACGGGCGCTTTTCCGTCGACCACAGCCTCATCCGAGGGGCCGTGGAAGGACTCACCCGTCGGCTGCTCACCATCCAGGCAAACGGCGACTACGAGGCTGCACAGCAGGTATTGGAGACGTTGGGCGTCGTGCGACCCGAGGTTCAACGTGTTCTGGACCGGCTCGCGGGTATCCCGATCGATATCCGACCCAACTTCGTCACGACTGCGGAGCTGGCGTCGCCGTAGCCATGTCGGCGGACGATCGGCGGAGCGCTCGCCCGCCGATCGTCTCAACTCCGCCTACGCGGTCTTCGTGGCCGCGAGCCCTAGCAGTCGCTCTTCGAAGAGTTCCTCGGCACGTTCGCAGAGCTCCTCTTTCGAGATCGACCCGGCATCGACGTCGGCGAGCAAGGACCGCTGCGCCGCGTATTCCTTGTTCGCAATACCGGCCTTACTCTGGAGCAGGCGCCATGCTTTACGACGCTCGACACAGAACAAGACCAGCTGACGTGACAACGTCATCAGCTGCGGCTTGCCGTCGGGGCCAGGCGCTCTCATATACACACCAAAGTCCGGGACAAAAGCGCGGTGCGTCGGGTCGATATAACGTCGATAGACGACATCCTGCTGTGAGATGCGGAGCAGCATATTCTCGAGCGGGATCAGACCGGCAGCGGCGTCCTCGTTCTTGAGGCGCTTGAGATGATTCCTGAATCGAGCTTCGGTGGCACACCAGTGGGCCACCGTGTAGCGATACTTTTCACCGGTGCTCTTGAATTTCGTGATGTACCAATCTTTGTCGGGTGACGGGTTCCCCTTGACGTCAAGGGCCTCCTGGTAGGTCTCACCCAACTGAGGATTAAAAATGAACTCCGGCGCGCCCCGCGAATCACGGACCCGTTGCGCTTGGTCGAGCGCCATATCGTCGGCCACCCCGTGTTCTGGCTGACACGTCGTAAAGCACTGTAAGAAACCAGTCCCGCGATACTCGAGCGCATCGATGATGGCGCGGAAGAATTTTGGTGCGTTAGCAATCGAGGTTTGTGCCACAAAGGGAGAGCCGTGACCGGCCAAAAAGGTTTCGGCAACGGTCTTCTTCTCGTTCACTTTGCCCTGCGTCGCGGCTCCAAACGCGTTCATGTCGCTGCCGCCGAGCATGGGGGTCGAGTCGGAGTTCTGTCCCCCGGTGTTTGAATACACCTGCGTGTCGAGCATCACGGCGTTCACGTTGGGCCGGTTTTGCAGGACCATCTTGGAGACATTCTGATAGCCGATGTCGCCCATGCCCCCATCGCCACCGACGATCCACACTTTGGGAAGCTCGCTGATCTCGGCGTCCGTCATCAGCGTATCGCCAAAGTGGCTATATTCGTAATACTGCTGTTCAGAGATGACTTCGGTCGTATCGGACACCGCGGCGGTGTCAATCTCGAGCAAGGTGTTTGTCAGCCGTTCAGGCACGACAGAGCGTCGAGCGTGGTCGATGATAAAGCTCTCGCCAAACAGCCAGCCGATCGTCGCTCCATCTTGAAACAGCGAGTTCATCCAAGGATACGGATGGGGGTTATTGGGCGGAGTCGACCCGTAGACCGTATTGCACCCCGTGTGCGCGGCCATGGCCATCACCGATGTCCCGTTAGCGAGACGGCCGTCAAGCGCCTGAAGTTCTCCGTGATTGAACGCTTCTTGCTCGAGCACCGTGGCCAATGCGTCAACTATCTCGTCATCGGCAATCGGTCCGTGAGCCTCGATCCGTCGAGTCGTGTCCTCCTCACTGTCACCACCGAGCCCCAAGATGACGTGCGCCACAGTGCGGACAAAGCGCGTGTGTTGAGCTGGGTTCGCCGCCGCGAGCGCCGCGAGCCGCGCGATGCCAGTCGAGCGCACTTGGGCCGCTTTCTGAGAAAACCGCTCGGCCTTGGCGTGATACAAGGGTCGCATACACGCCTCCGTGATCGAGGCGATCGCACGCAGCACGCTTTTCTCCCCGCAGCCCGCACAAGCCCCGTCGCCGGAGACGAGCGCATCGTAGTTTCGCCGCACCATCAGATGATTGCGTAGCGTCGCGGTCTTCGAGTCGGCCGGATGTTCGTCGTTGTAAAACCCGAGAAACTTTTGATCCGTATCGGGCAGCAAGTTCAAAAATGCCGTGCCGGTCTCGTGCTCGGCGTTGACCGCTTCCGTTTCTTGCACCATGCGTAAGGCGTCATGGTCACCACAGGCCGTGACGCACGCTGCGCACCCCTTGCAGAGATCAGACACGAAAATCGAAAAGAGCCCGCCGCTCCCTGCGTTCTTCTTCTCGGGTCCCCTGAAGATGGCATTCGTCTTCGTATATGCCATCGGCGCACTGTCCAAAATCGAAAAGAGCTGATCTCTCGACTCGTCCGAAAATCCGTTCAGACCGTTGATCGCGGTCCGCACGACCTCCGGGAACGGCGTCTCACCTTTTGCGGTCACGGTCTCGAGCATCAGCGCGCGAGTGCGACGTTCAATCTCCGGCACATGGTCGAGCATCTTCACCCGGTCTTCGTCGTCGCCGATGTAGTGACCAATCGCCGCCCGGAGCACGGTGTCGATGTCCTGCGAACAATTCGGAAGCGCGGTATCCGGACAGACCGAGATGCACTCCATACACTGCGTGCAGTTTTCCGGAATGAACAACGGGGTCTCCCGGCGCGCGACATATTTCGACGCCGTGTCACCGGTGCCGGCCGCCATAACCCCGAGCGCCGCCAACGGCGACGCTGGCTGGTCATACCCGTAATCCGCCCGGAACTCCGCGTCGAACGTGCCGACTTGCGTCACGGGCGTCCGTTCGTCCTGCGCCGCCGGCATAGGCTCCGACCGGCAGGTCCCACACCCTCCGGCGTCGATGTCCAAGGGCAACATCGGCAACCCACGGAGCGTCGAGCGGTCGGCAGCCGCAATCTTGCCTACCGAGATCTCGGTAACCCGCCCGAATCCTTGGTTCATGACCTCCATGTTCGACTCGACAACGGCCGGACCAAGACGCCCAAACTTCTTCTTGTATTGGTTGTGCACGACTTCTTCAAACTGTTCGCTACTGATCTCGAAATCCTGCAACAGCGGTGAGACCTTGAAGAAGGCACCCAAAAACGCGTTCCCCTGCATCCGAAGCTGCAGGTCGGCGCGGGTCGTCGCCTTGCGCGCGATGTCGAATCCAGGCAGCGTGAACACACGGATCTTCTTGTCGAGAATCTGTTGACGAGCCCAGATCGGA
>CAUZIB010000013.1:0-75489 GCA_963579735.1 Vicinamibacteria bacterium
TATCGGATGGCCACCCGTCTAGCGGCCGCTTGAGCGTCCGCAGCAACAATCTGAACTGGCCGGGATCGCGACCCGGATTCCCGCAGACGACAACATGATCCCCCGGTTGCAGCGTTGTCGGACCCAACCCGCCGCTCGACAGGAGACTCGCCCCTCGCCACTCCACCGACCAGGTCCGATCGGCCCCTTGCTGATCAGCGACCTGGAGATGGAGCAGGGAATGGGGGTTGCGATAAACCAACGCAACGATCTCGCCTTCAAGTGTGAGCGTTTGGAGCTCGTCAAAAACATCACCAACCGCATGATGCGGCTCGAGGGCGACACCCGATACGATGACACCAACCGCGACCAGAAGAAGTAGGCTGCGAGTCATATGAACCGCCTCAGAGGGTTATCATAGATCCACTTACGCGCGTATCTCCCCTGAATTTTTTCTGAAGAACGGAGTCAGACATTGAAGCGCCTCCTCGTCGTCGAGGACGAGCAAAAGGTCGCGGCCTCGCTCGAGTCCGGTCTCCGCAGCGAAGGCTATGCGGTGACCGTAGCCCACACGGGCGAAGACGCCTTTTTCCAGGCCACAACCGACCGCTTTGACGTGATCCTGCTGGATCTGAACCTACCCGGCCGGGATGGGCTCGAGATCCTCAAAGCGATTCGTCAACAACGAGTGGCGACGCCGGTCGTAGCGCTCACCGCTCGCGACGCGGTGCCGGACCGCGTCAAGGGCCTCGACGCAGGCGCCGACGACTATCTCGTCAAACCGTTCGCCTTTGACGAGGTGTTGGCCCGGCTTCGAGCGGTCGCGCGCCGCACGCAACCCAAAGACGAGGACGGTCTCCACGTCGCAGATCTGGAGATCGACCCGACGACACGGCGCGTCACACGCCAGGGCCAACCCATTGATCTCACCGGGAAAGAATTCGATGTGCTCTGTTATCTCGCTGAACATGCACGCACGGTCGTCTCGCGAGACACGCTTGCACACGAGGTCTGGAGCGAAACCGTGCGCAGCACGACGTTGGACAATGTGATGGATGTGCATCTGTCGCGTCTCCGTCGAAAGGTAGACCACGACGCGCAGATGAAGCTCATCCACACCGTCCGCGGGGTCGGATTCACCCTCGGAGAAGACCCCCCGTGAGCAGATGGCTGCCTCGGAGTCTTCGGGCACGGCTCACGCTCTGGTCGGTGGCCGCGACCGTATTGGTTCTCGGTCTCTACGCGTCCGCGGTGTTTGTGCTGGTCCAGCGCAACCTGTCGAACGCGCTCGATGACCGCCTGCGGAGTGATTTCCGCTGGGCCACTGAGATGGCCGACCAGCGGCCGGACGGCACTTTGACCTGGTTCGAAGGAGACGAGTGGAACGAGGAAAGCCCGTGGCTCCAGGTCTGGACGCCCGACGGACAACTCGTCTATCGGACGGCGGTGGCTCGCCGGATACCAATTCCGGCGAGCGACGAGTTGGTCCTCACGGACCACAATCGAATCATGACCGTGGCGACGGCGGCAGTCCCATTCCGTTTGCTGGCCGGTCCGGCCACCATCGGCACACGACCGATGGTCGTGCAAGTAGGCCGGTCCGAGGCCATCATGCGGCGCGAGCTTCGCGAACTGCAGCTGCTCTTTCTCTTGGGTCTTCCGCTCGGGGTCGCGGCTGCCGCCGCGGGCGGATATTCGTTGGCCCGGCGCGCGCTCGCACCAGTTGACGGAATGGCGGAGCGCGGGCAGGCGATCACCGCGGCGCGGCTCAGCGAACGTCTGCCTGTGGACAACCCGCACGACGAGTTGGGCCGACTCGCCACGGCGTTCAACACGATGCTGGCTCGTCTGGAGACTTCATTCGACCAGATGCGAAAGTTCGCGGGCAATGTCTCGCACGAGCTCCGCACACCGCTCACGGCCATCCGCAGCGTAGGGGAAGTGGCGCTCAGAGAATCGGAGCCTCGCGACACCGCCGCCTACCGTGCTGTCATCGGCAGCATGCTCGAAGAGGTCGACCGACTGACCTACCTCACTGAGCGGTTGCTCTTGCTGTCCCGCGCCGACACCGGTCAACAAACGCTGTCTCCCGAAACTGTTGACCTACGCAGCCTGGCCGACGACGTCGCGTCTCAACTCGAGGTGCTCGCGGAAGAAAAGCAGCAGTCCGTCTCTATTCGGCACGAAGGGTGTCCCGCCTGCCAGGCGGACCAGATGGTGCTCCGGCAAGCCGTCACAAATCTGATCGACAACGCGATCAAATACACACCAACTGGCGGACACATTCTCATCCGGGCCACGGCGGCCAACGGCCAAGCGACCCTCGAGGTGACCGACACCGGCCCTGGCGTCCCCGTCGAGCGGCGGTCAGGGATGTTCGACCGATTCGACCGGGGAGGCCGGGCAGCCGACGGCGCGGGCGCGGGCCTGGGGCTGGCAATCGCCAAGTGGGCGGTCGAGGCGAATTTCGGCAAGCTGAGCTATGAGCCCCACGCGGGTCAGGGCAGCACGTTTCGCATGAGCTTCCCCACTCACGCGCCGGCCGAGTAGCCAGAGGGTCGAGCGGCCAACACCACCTCACGGCACCGCTCCGGGCCGCACACAAGAACCGCCCAGCGAGGGGCCGGCTCAAGGTTGGCTGTGTCAATGCCGGCGATTCGGTCGGACGGCTCGACCCACACGACAAAGACCGACCCACAGCCCGATACCGCTGGAGACCAGCCCCCCCAGACTCAGAGCGATCACACCGATATCCCAGAGCGGCCGACGGTCCCACCAGATGCTGAAATCCAAACTGTGAAGCCCGTTGAACAGCCATCGTTCGAGGCGACTCCAGCGATGCGCGGTGCGGACGACCCGACTCACCACCGGGTCAACATAGACCCAGGTACGCATGTCATCGGCAAACTTGACCCGGAGGACCGGCAGAGGCGCATCGCCGGTACGTGAGTAGTAATACGAGTCATAGTCGTCCAGCCACTGACTATCCACAAGAGCGGTGCGCGGGCTCGCGGCCGCAAGCCGCGCGACGAGCGACGCCTCGCTAAATGGCAGCGCTTTCAGAAGGAGCGTATCTGCGTGCACGAGTAGCCGTTCCGACGCGGTGTGCACGACATAGAAAGGGTCACCCTGGATGCTGAGAAATTCCACCTCCTTGACGGTTCGGTCACCGAGCGTCTCTCGCCAGACCGCGCGCCGGACATCGTCAAACGGAGGAAAACGTCGGAGGTCGAGACGCCCACCGCTCATTGCGTCTGGTGACACCGCCAGCCCCTCAGCCGCAGTCCACTCATAGGGCTCCATCGACAGGAGACCACTAAAAACCCATGTCAGGGTGAGCGCCCCAAAGACCACACCCGTCACGTAGTGCCACCTCATCCAACCGACGTAGGGAATCCGCGCCGCAAGAGACGAAAATCGACCCGCGCGAGCGGTCCGGTGCCCCCACCGAAATTGAGTAAGCCCCAGTGTCACTCCGACAAGCGCGACGATACATCCAAGCGTCGAGGCCCAGACCACGACGCGATGCCACAGCGCCTGATTTTCCCGAAGCGCCCGAAAGTACATCCAGTGGGGAATCGCTCCCACCCACGCCAACAACCGACTTCGCCCTGTGGTCAGTACCGCGACATCCCCCGCCCGAGCCGAGACATAGACCTCGGTCCGGCTGGGGTCCTCGATCTTGAGCCGGTGGACCGGCAACGCCTGGCGCTCTCCGACGGTCCACTGATCGGGCTCGGTGAGCGTGGCGATGAACTCGACTCTCTCTACCGGCACACCGACAAAATGACTGGCGACGACTCGGGCGTCAGAAGCGTTGATCTGGTCGAGCCATTCGCCGGTATCCGCAAAGAGCGTGACGCCGTCGATACGATAGGCCGGTCGGCCAAGGATGGTGAAGCTGGTGACTCGCGACGGCCTCGGATGCAGACTGGCCGCGCGGATCACCTCGTCCGGCATCAGACCCGCGGCCTCCAGATACAGCGGTGCCAACCGTTCATGGCGCACCTGCGGAGAAACGTCAGGCATCCCGCCCGTATACATCATGACGATGCCGGATAAGAACCAGAGCACAAACAGCCCGCTGAGCGGAATACCCAAATAGCGGTGAACCAAGATCAGCCCGCGTCGAACCCGCGTCACGTGGTTGTCCTCTTCATCACTCGGTGTCCACGGTCATCGTCCGCTAAGCATCATACCGGCCGTGGACGTCACCCGGGTGTGCCGCGATAAGACGCGCCACGGTCTCTTCAGTATGTAGCTTGGCACGCGTTGGGGGATTGGTCTGGGATGACATAGACGCGTGGCATCGGGAGTTGTGCGCGCCGAGCAAGACGAGCCGTCATCTGATGGAGCGGATGATCCGGGCCTACCTCGGTGGCCCGATACATCCGCAAGACGACCTTGTCCGAGAACCAAGACGAGCCAAAGTTCATGACGAGCGCGAACGCGAATGCAATCACCAGACCCGACTGCCCGCCCAGCCACTGACCGATGAGCAACAGCAGTCCACTGAGCAGGGTCAAGAGTAGCGCCGTCTTCAAGGTGTTTCCCATCGTATTCTCACCCTGTTCCTATTCGTGGCTGTTCGCTCCGAGCCGGTCTACGAGCCCTGCCAATAGAGCCGCCCGCCAGGGGAGCTCGTCGATGACGACATGCTCATGCAGGGCGTGCGCGCCGTCACCCACCGCACCAAGCCCATCGAGCGTCGGCACGCCGAGCGCGGCTGTCAAATTACCGTCCGAACCGCCGCCTGTCCCTCCCTCGGCAACGTCGCGTCCGAGTGTCGCCGCGACGTCCTTTGCTATCCGGTACAGACGGAGTCCAGACTCGGTTCGTTCAAGGGGCGGTCGAGAGAACCCGCCGCTCACCACGACGGACGTCCCTTCGAGCCGGGGAGTCACGCGGCCGAGCGCCTCTTCAACCCGTCGACGATCGGTCAGCGTGGAAACCCGAATGTCGATGAGCGCGTGGGCGTCTTCGGCCACGACGTTTGATGGGCCGCCGCCCTCGACCCGACCAACATTGACAGAAACGCCGCGCACGGGGTCGCGCAGCGCGCCGACGGCAAGCACTTGGTGGGCCAATTCCTCGACTGCACTTGCCCCTTTCTCGGGTTCAATCCCCGCGTGAGCCGAGATTCCTCGCACTCGCAGGGTGAACTCGCCGGTCCCCTTGCGAGCGGTCTTGAGGCCGCCACCCGGCAACGACGGCTCGAGCACGAGCACGGCCTCACTGCGTCGTGCCTCGTCCTCTACCAGCGAACGAGACGACAAGCTTCCTTGCTCTTCGTCGGACGTGAACAACATCACGACTCTCGCCGCGAGGCTCGGCAGCCGAGCCTCGAGGGAACGCATGGCCAACATCCCGAGCGCGATACCCGCCTTCATGTCGTAGACGCCGGGACCGGAGAGTACACCGGCCGTTTCTCGCACCGGCATGCGCGCGAGATGACCGACGGGCCAGACGGTATCGAGGTGCCCAAGCAGCAGTATCTGGCGCGGTCCCTCTCCGAACGTGGCGCGCACGTGGTTTCCGGCCGTTTTTTGCTCGAGCACCTCGACGCCGCCCCCGATTCGCTCCAGTCGCCGGCAAAGCTCGGCTCCGCAACGGTCGACCGCGGACTTGTCCGAGGTCGGTGACTCCAGCAGTGCCAACGCCCGAATCGTCTCCACGACCCAGTCACGCTCGGCCTCGCAAAATGTCAAAGCCTCGTCGAGTTTCATGCTACGGTCCTCTCCCCGTGAAGTCCCATGTGCCGCCATTGTGAGCAACAGTCGTTCTTTGTCATGCGCTCGAACGTCGCGACTTGCCCCAGGCTCGGCGGGTTCCCATAATGTCGGAGTGCCAAGAACGGGACGTCAGACGCTCGCGCGGTTCTGCCTCTGGATACTCACCACCGCGGTCCTCATCTCACCGGCGCCTTCCCGCGCCGAGCAAGAGGCGGCGGCCGATAGCCGCCCCACCGAGGAAACCCTAGGAGTGCCGATATATCCGAGCGCCGAGTTCCTCACGTCCTACGACGCGGGCCGCGGCCAAAGCTACTACGTCTTCGCCACCCACGCGTCGTTTGAGGAAATGGTGCGCTACTACGCTGTGGTGCTGGACGAGCGCGGCGACCGAGTCTTTGACTGGCCCGCCACTCACGTTTTCGAGACAGGGCGATTCCGTGAGGATCGCATGGCGTTTCCGCCGAGTGTCACCATCAAGGACTTCACGTGGAATGGCTCGCCAGGCTATCTCGCGCCGACACCTGAGGCGCGGCAGCGCTACGCGACGGTCATTCAGATCGTGCCGCCCCCTCGCGCAGAGTGACAACGGTGCGCTACCGACTCGACGTCGCCCGAAACTCCGAAGACTTCTCTTCGAGCCCCGTCTGCACGGCCTCGGTCTCGGTCAATCCCCTGTCCGTTGCGAAGTCGCGCAATTGCTGGGTCAGCTCCATGCTGCAGAACTTTGGACCGCACATCGAGCAAAAGTGCGCTGTCTTGGCCCCATCGGCCGGCATTGTCTCGTCGTGAAATGCGCGGGCCGTGACCGGATCCAACGAGAGATTGAATTGATCCTGCCACCGGAACTCGAATCTGGCCTTTGACAACGCATCATCCCAGCCCTGGGCACGGGGGTGTCCCTTGGCGAGGTCGGCTGCGTGCGCAGCAATCTTGTATGCGACGACTCCGGCCTTGACGTCGTCCCGGTCCGGTAACCCCAAATGCTCTTTCGGGGTGACATAACAGAGCATTGCCGTGCCATACCATCCAATCATCGCCGCCCCAATTGCGGAGGTAATGTGGTCGTATCCGGGCGCCACGTCCGTGGTCAGGGGGCCGAGGGTATAAAACGGGGCCTCTTCGCACCACTCCAGCTGCTTTTCCATGTTCTCTTTGATGAGGTGCATGGGGACATGTCCCGGACCCTCGTTCATCACCTGCACGTCGTACTCCCAGGCCACTCTCGTCAGCTCACCTTGTGTCTTGAGCTCCGCGAACTGTGCCTCGTCATTCGCGTCGGCGATCGACCCCGGTCTCAATCCATCGCCAAGTGAAAAGGAGACATCGTAGGCCTGCATGATCTCGCAGATCTCTCGAAAGTGCGTATAAGTGAAGTTCTCCTGATGATGCGAAAGACACCACTTGGCAAGGATTGACCCGCCACGCGACACGATACCGGTCAGCCTGCGTGCGGTCATAGGGATGTATCGCAACAACACGCCAGCGTGCACCGTAAAGTAGTCGACACCCTGCTCAGCCTGCTCGATGAGGGTGTCCCGATAAGTCTCCCAGGTCAGATCCTCTGGGCGACCTCCGACCTTCTCGAGCGCCTGATAGATGGGCACGGTTCCGATTGGCACTGGCGAGTTCCGAAGGATCCACTCACGGGTCTCGTGGATATCGTCACCCGTCGACAGATCCATGACGGTATCCGCACCCCACAATGTGGCCCACCGGAGCTTCTCGACTTCCTCCTCAATCGACGAGCTCACGGAAGAATTACCGATATTGGCGTTGATCTTGACCAGAAAGTTTCGGCCGATGGCCATCGGCTCGAGTTCAGGGTGATTGATGTTCGCCGGAATAATGGCGCGCCCCCGTGCGACCTCTGAACGAACGAATTCAGGGTCAAATCCCTCGCGGAGCGCGATGAACTCCATTTCCGCGGTGACTTCACCTTTTCGCGCGTAATGAAGCTGGGTTACTGGACCATGTCCTTTGACAATCGGCCGGCGCAAGCCTGTCGGCACCCAATCTGGAGCACTATGGGCGTCACGCACCTCGGTCACGCCCCCCCGATCGGCGATCCAGTCGCGTCGGAGCGTAGGCAGGCCGTCGCCCACCTGGACGCCGTGGGGGCCGCTCGTGTCATAGAGCCTGACCGGAGCCTCGTCCCCAGTCAGGGTCACCTCACGTGCTGGAACTCGGACACGTCCTCCCTCGACGTGCACCTTCCGCGATTGTGGAAACGCGTCGCCATAGTCCGAGGCGTGCGACATCTGTGTGGGGGGAACGGAGGGGCTAGCCATGGATGGAACTCCCTTCGGTGCACTCAAAGCGCCGGAATACCCGCAATATAACATGCGGCTCTCAGCCGCCGATGTATTGCCCTCTATTGCAGCGGCGAGAAGCTTGTGGGCAGCATGATCATGTTACGCATCTGTTGAATCTGCGGCGCCGTGGGCGGCGGCCACACTCCGGCCTCCACCGCCTGGGCCCGAATCGCGGCCCGCCGCTCGAGAGATTCGTAGGGCCAGATATGGATGAGCGTGTTGAGCGCTCCGAACTCTGTTGTCCCAATCAGCAGCGGCCGGCTGAACTGGCTCCGCGCCTCAAGCATAGGGTCCCAGATCTCGTTGACCGAGCGCCCGGTACCGGGCTCCAACACGTAGCGGCGCAGCTCATAGATCGGTCCGTATGTCCCAGGCGCGACGGGGGCTATCGACGAAAACGGAACAATCAGGTCGGACGTCATGTCCACAAGGTGATTCATAATCGGCGGGGGCCAGTTCGGATCCGTCGTAAATGCGGAACGGACTTCTGCTCGTTGCTCCAACGACTCGTATGGCCAGAGATGTACTACTTGGTTGAGCGGACCAATCTCGGTGGACCAAAAGCCGCCCAGGGCCGAGTATTTCGTCCGATGTGCAATCCGCTCCGCAAAGAGCTTGAGCACCGTCGGCAGCGCGCCGACCTTTGTCGTATACGTCCGAAGTTCGTAAATCATCGTGGGCTACTCTACCCTGCGGGGCCCCCAGGTGCGCGGTGACCGTTCCTCACACCGACCGCTGTCGAGAGAACGTTCGACGTAGCGACAGAACGGTCGACGTAAGATGGTTGCAGGTTCGAGGTCAGATTCGATGAATGCACCGGGCAATCCACGCGTCCTGACGCGGAGCGTCAAACGAGTCGGCGTGACAAGACCGCCTCGCGAGGCCCAAGCGAGACGGGGCTGAACAAATTAGAGAATCGATAATGGTGGACTATACGCGCGTGGCGCAACCCATAGATGTCGATACCGACACCCTGCGCAAAGCCATTCGAGACGAATACTAAGGAAGTGGCGTCGGACCCCGCCGGTGGCTTCCATTTCCATACGGGTCGCCCCCTCGTCCAGATCGTTGGATACGAAGACAGCTGGCTCGAAGGCATTCCGGAATCGGCGATCGAATCGTTTACGGGTACCGGAAATCCCTTTGCGATGGGCGCGTTGAGCACCGGGGCGAAAGTGGTTGACGTCGGCTCCGGAGGAGGCATCGATACCCTCGTCGCGGCGCGAATGGTGGGCCCAGAGGGTCAGGTCGTGGGCGTCGATATGACCCCGGAGATGCTCCATCGGGCCCGCGCCGCCGCGACGGAAGCGGGTGCCGACAACGTGGAGTTTCGCGAAGCGTTCATGGAGGCACTCCCGATACCGGATGATTGGCCGACGTGGTGATTTCGAACGGCGTGCTGAACCTCACACCGGACAAGCCGAAGGCCTTGGGCGAGATGTTTCGGGTGCTGTGTCCGGGCGGAAGGTTGCAGATCGGCGACATCCTTGTGGACAAGCCGGTACCGGAGGGGGCAAAACGTCAGATCGACCTCTGGACCGGTTGAATTGCCGGCGCCCTGCTGGAAGCAGAGCTCGAAGCGACCGTCGAAAATACCGGATTCACCCGTTTTGAAATCACCTGGAAGGCGGAGGTTTTTGCCGGCGCGCCCCAAGCCGCGAGCGCGAGTCAGCTCGGGACGGTCGGTATCAACTTCAGAGCGTACAAGCCGTGAACGCGCGGGACCTGTGGGCGATGGCCGGGAACCGTCACCCTGCGGTTCTGAGAACTGCCGAAACGGGGGACCACGTGTAACCCCCGGCAGAGCGACACCGCGCAGCTATAGTACAATTTCGCCATGAACATCGCGCTCGGCTCAGACCACGCCGGCGTAGAGCTCAAAACGCGTCTCCTCCGGCTACTCGACGAGCGGCACATTTCCTACAAGGATTTCGGACCGTCCTCTGACCAGCCGGTCGACTACCCGGACTTCGCGCTTCGGGTTGCCACCACAGTGGCCTCCGGCGCTGCCGACCGCGGCATCCTGGTCTGCGGGACGGGAATGGGAATGGCCATCGCCGCCAACAAGGTCAGCGGCATCCGCGCCGTCCCGGTCACGACACCGGAAGCCGCCCGCCTGGCACGCGCTCATAACGATGCGAACGTGTTGACGCTCGGAGGCCGGGTACTCACCGCCGACGAAGCCACGACCATAGTGGACACATTCCTGACCACTCCATTCGAACGCGGTCGTCATCAACGCCGGCTCGATAAGATCACGGCGATCGAAATGGACCAGGGCGACACGCCATGACACGCGTTGCCACCGAAACCTACGAGCTCGTCCGGACGCTGCGGGAGACCGACCCGGAAATCGCGGATGCGATCAACGATGAGATCCATCGTCAGAACAGCGGTCTCGAGCTGATCGCCTCGGAGAATTTTGTGAGCACCGCGGTGCTCGAAGCTGTTGGCTCGGCCCTCACGAACAAGTATGCCGAAGGGTATCCGGGACGGCGATACTACGGCGGCTGTGAGCATGTCGACGTCGCGGAACAACTCGCGATCGACAGAGCGAAACAATTGTTCGGGGCCGAACACGCCAATGTGCAACCGCACTCCGGTGCGCAGGCCAACCTGGCCGCATATTTCGCGCTCGTCAAACCCGGAGACACCGTGCTGGGCATGAACCTCGCCCATGGCGGCCACCTCACCCATGGTCATCCGCTCAACTTTTCTGGTCAGCTCTACGACATCGTGCCTTACGGAGTCCGTCAGACAGACGAGCGACTCGACTATGACGAGCTGGAGCATCTCATCGAAACACGTTCGCCACGGATGATCATGGTTGGCGCCAGCGCCTATCCGCGAGTGATCGACTTCGAACGGATCGCGACGGCCGCCGCCAAGGTCGATGCCTTTGTTGTCACCGACATGGCTCATATCGCCGGGTTGGTCGCGGCAGGGCTCCATCCCAGCCCCGTGCCACATTCGGACATCGTGACGACGACGACGCACAAGACACTCCGGGGTCCACGCGGCGGTTTGGTGCTGTGTCGCGAAACCCATGCGAAAGCCGTGAATCGCTCGGTCTTCCCCGGCGTCCAGGGCGGACCGCTGATGCATGTCATCGCGGCCAAGGCCGTCTGTTTCCGTGAAGCCAGCTTCCCCGAATTTGTCGCCTATCAGACCCAGATCGTCGCGAACGCCAAGCGACTGGCGGCGTCGCTCGAGGCTCACGGGTTTCGGATTGTCAGTGGCGGCACCGACAATCATCTCTTGCTCGTGGATGTCTTCTCGCGTGGTCTGACGGGGAAGGTCGCCGAAACGGCACTGGGACGGGCGAGCATCACGGTCAACAAGAACGCGATCCCCTTCGATACACAGCCTCCGATGGTCGCCAGCGGCGTTCGACTGGGCACACCGGCGGTGACCACACGCGGGATGGGGGAGCCCGAGATGGATCTCATCGGAGACCTTATCAGCCGCGTGTTGGCGGCCCCGGATGACGAGAGTGTCGCCCGCGCCGCGCGAGCTGACGTCGAAACCCTGTGTCGGACGTTCCCGCTCTACCCCGAAGCGAGCTAGAGACCCTTCGCGCGCTGGTCGACGAGACGTTTTCCGACCAAGGACCGCTCGCGTGTACCCTCCCGGCCTTCGAACCCCGGGAGGGTCAGCGCAGCATGGCGACCGCTACCGCGGACATCTTCGCGGACGGCGGTCTCCTGCTGGTCGAAGCCGGGACCGGGACCGGCAAGACACTGGCCTATCTCGTGCCCGCCATTCTGAGTGGGAAGCGGGTGCTCATCTCGACGGGCACCAAGAACCTCCAGGACCAGATATACGACAAAGACCTGCCTGCGCTGCGGGAGGCACTGGATACGCCGTTTACCGCAACGTATATGAAAGGGCGCGGCAACTACCTCTGCCTGCACCGTTTCGAAGAAGTGTGCGCTGGCGCGACAGACACGGTCCCTCTCCCACTGGTCGATCGCACCCATATCGACACGATTCGCGAATGGGCCACGCAGACCGACACCGGCGACCGCGGAGAAATCGAGGACCTGCCGGATGACCTCCCGTTGTGGGCCGAGATAGCGGCCACATCGGAAAACTGCCTCGGCTCTGAGTGCCCGAAGTACGACGAGTGCTTTGTCACCCGGATGCGGAAACGGGCCATGGAAGCCGACCTTGTCATCGTCAACCACCACCTCCTGTGCGCCGATGCCAGTGTCCGACAAAGTGCCTACGGCGAGGTCATCCCGTCCTGCCGGTACGCGGTCATCGACGAGGCCCACCAACTGGAGGATGTGGCAACCCAATACTTTGGCATCAGCGTCAGCAACTATCGGCTCGAGGAGCTCGCCCGAGACACTCATCGGACGCTTCTGACCGAAGTCGGGAGCGTTGTCCCGCCCGACGACCGGCACGCAGCTAGTGACATTCATGCGCTCGCCGACCGCGCCCGGGACCACGCGCGTGTGTTCTTTGGGTCGTTTCTCGTGTCCTCGCACCGCACGCCGTCAAACGCGCGCGCCGAACGGATGCGCCTGATTCCGGAAACGCTAGCCGAGGCCGGAGAATCGGGTCGCGCGTTGCGGCAGGCCCTCACTGCACTCGAGACCGCGCTCTCCCAGTTGAGCAACGCCTCTGAGAGTCATCTGGCGTTAGCGCGTCGAGCCGCAGAAATCCGCGACCACTTGACGTTCTTACTCACGGCGCAGGACCCGGATTTCGTCTACTTTCTCGAGATTCGAGGCAGCGGTGTCTTCCTGCGCGCCGCGCCGATCGACGTGTCGACAGTCGTGCGTGACAACCTGCTTCAGCGCCACGAGGGCATGGTCTTGACCTCGGCCACACTCACCGTGGATGACTCGTTTGAATATGTGCGAGGAAGACTCGGCCTAGCAAACGGCGTCGACATGCGTCTCCCGTCGGAGTTCGATTTCCAGCAACAATCCCTCCTCTATCTACCACCCCACATGCCAGACCCTCGACATCCGACCTTTGTCGACGCCGCCGCTCGTGAACTGGTGGAGATCTTGGCGCATACCAAAGGCCGAGCGTTTGTCCTGTTCACAAGCTACGCAAACCTGCACGCGGTGCACCGACAGCTCGCGTCGGTTGTGCGCTACCCGATGCTCGTGCAGGGAACCGCACCTCGCTCGGTGCTGCTCCGCGAGTTTAGGACGACACCGGGAGCCGTTCTCCTTGCCACCTCGAGCTTTTGGCAGGGCGTCGACGTGGCGGGTGACGCACTCAGTTGCGTCGTCGTCGACAAGCTCCCATTCGCGTCACCCGGGGACCCGATCACCGCGGCGCGGATGGAGGCGATTAAGGCCCGGGGCGGAGACCCGTTCAGCGAGTATCAGGTACCGCTGGCCATTCTGTCTCTGCTGCAAGGACTAGGACGCCTCATCCGTCACCGACGCGACCGCGGGGTGCTGGTCGTCCTTGACGCTCGTCTTCGGACAAAAGGATACGGCCGCCGTTTCTTGGCGAGTCTTCCACCGGCACCGATTACTCACTCGGTAACCGATCTCGGAGACTTTCTGTCAGATTCCCACCCGTTGCTCCCCGCTGATGAGTGACCGTCGGGCTACACTGGGGGCGTGGAGGCTCACCCAACAGCCGCGGCGTTGGCCCTCACGCTCGCGATAGCACTCGCAAGCGGGAGCGATACCGCTACCCAGGAAGGCGGTGTCATCGAAGGCATGGTGGTCGACCGGTTGGGCGACCGTGTCGATGACGCGATAGTCTTTGTCAGCCAGTTTGGGGCCACCGAAAGCACGGAGATCCGCACAACACAGGACGGGCAATATTTTCAGGCCGGGCTCCCATCAGGTGTCTACACGGTGACCGCCACCAAGGACGAGCTTGGGAGCGAAACGTTTCGAGTGCGGGTCAGAAACGGGCGCCGCGTTGAGGTCACTTTCGTACTCGAAGCCGGACGAGACACGCCCTCCTGGCTTACGGAAGCCGGTGAGCGGGAAGCCTTGTCCCAGGCCTTCGAAGAAGGCCTCGAAGCGAGTCGGGCAGGGCAAATTGACGCGGCGATCGACGCGTTCCGCCGCGCCCTCGATGTCAATTCGAATTGCGTCGAGTGCCGCTACAATCTCGCCATCGCCTACACAGGTATCCGGAGCTTTACGGACGCAGAGCGAGAGTTTCAGCGAATCGTCGAGTTTCGTCCGGACTACGCGGCCGCCTACTACGGACTGTCAAACGTCTACACCCAGCAGGGGCAACTCGATGCTGCCCGCGACGCACGAAACGAGGCAAACCGAATCGCCGTGGAGCGGCTCGCCGTGGGGCGGGCCAGAGCAGAAGACGCGGTCGAGCGAGGAATAGTATTCTTCACCGCGGGCAACATACGCGATGCACTCCGCAGGTTTGAAACGGCCGTTGAGCTTGACGCCGCCTACGCGCCTGGTCAGTTTTGGCTCGGCGTGTCTTTGTCGGATCTGGGCAACGGCGACCGCGCGGTGAGCGCGTTGCGACGAGCCCTTTCGCTCGAGCCCAACGGAGACTTTTCGGACGACGCCAGAGACCGTCTCGCTGAGCTCGAGCGCTAGTGTCCCGGGTCAGTGATCTCGACGCCATCGTCGCGGCCAACGCGGAGCGGGTCCGCGACCGCATCGCAGCCGCCGCCCGCCAGGCTGGACGTAACCCAGCATCAATCACACTGGTGACGGTCACCAAGAAGTTCCCGATGAGTCACGTCCGGGCAGCCGTGGCCGCTGGCCTCGTTCACCTCGGCGAAAACCGGGTCCAGGAAGCGCTCACAAAGATCCCAGCGGCCGCAGAGTTGCCGATCACCTGGCATCTCATCGGTCATGTGCAATCAAACAAGGCACGCAAGGCCGCGGAGACGTTCTCGTGGATTCATTCCGTCGACAGTGTCGGCCTCCTACGTCGACTCGAGCACAGCGCCCAAGACAACCACGCAGCGACCGCCAAGCTGTCGCTGCTCGTGCAGGTGGATCTGGCGGGTGAGGCGACAAAACATGGCACTGAGGTAGATGCCGTCTCAGACATTCTTTGGGCCGCCACCAAGTGTGACGCGGTAGAGGTCCGGGGACTGATGTTGATTCCACCTCGGCAAGATGACCCCGAGAGTGTCCGACCGTTTTTTCGACGACTCCGAGAACTCAGAGACACGCTCGTGGAGGACGGAGTGCCCCCCACGATGCTCCACGAACTATCGATGGGTATGAGTCAGGACTTTGACGTAGCCATCGAAGAAGGCGCCACCATCGTCCGGGTGGGCACGGCGCTCTTTGGACGCCGACCCCAGTGAACCAAAAAAAGGTACGTGTTGCCCACTGGTCTCCATTTGAGCAACACCCCAAACGGCATTCGTGTCGCGGTCCGGGTGATACCCGCGTGAAATCTAACACGGTTTCCGGAGTACGCGATCACGCGTTGCTCTTCCCTCATGCGGAATCCGTGCTACCCCCATCGTCTCAGGGATCCCGCCAGGGTGGTCTCCCTAGCCCATCGCCCCACCTAACATCCCAAGGGCGAGCGACTGGCGGGCCAGTACTCGCGAGACGGATAGCTACGCTCGCCAGACCACAGTCATCGAAGTATGTGCTCGTCCCTGAGATAGGTTTCCAACGTCGTGGCAAATTTCTGGTTGGCCAGTGCGCTGGGATGTGGGTCGTGCGGGAGGTTGTTGAATTGCGGGTCGGCGAGGTCGAGCGAAATATCGACAGCCGAAATATCCCGTTCGGCGACATATTCCAAGAGGCCGCCGGTGCGTGGATGGTCGCTTATGCCGGCAACCACGAACGTCGCCCCGTGCTCACGGGCGAGGTCTCGCATGTCAAGCATGATGGCTCGGGAAACCTCCTGACTCTTGAGGAGTCCTCGCTCCACTTCGTTGTAGACGGTCTCGACGAGATCGACGAGAGCTGACTGCTTCATGAAAGGGAACGGCATGTATCGGACACGCGTCCACGAATACTTGACCTCACCATCGGCGGCGAGGCGCGCCTGTGGCATCGCCATCGGTCCGAGCCGATTCCACGGTGCGACATATTTTCGTCTTGACCGGGAAAACGTGTTCCGGTCGTCGTGAAATCCCGCGTAGGCGACGATCGCCACGGCGGGCGATTTGTTCTTGAGCGCCTCTTGAAACTGGATCAGGCTTTGGACGGTCCCATAGCCGTTGACACCAAAGTTCGAAAAGCGGTGCCTCGGAAACCGCTCTTGAAGTAGCCAGGGAAACGTCTCGTCGTCGTTGATAGTCAGTCCGTAGGTAAACGAGCATCCAAAAATCCAGACCTCGTCTCTCTGGTCGCGCTCGGGCTGATTCGCGGGCGGTCCCGTGACCCGAAGCCCGCTGGGTAAGTGCGTCACTCTGAACGTGTAACCGGTCTGGAGGGTGACCTCATACTCGCCAGGCAACTGCGTGTAGCCAACGACGTCATCTTGGACGTACAGCCGCCCGCCCGGTGAGACTGACAGCCCGTCGGCCGCCGTCCGCCAGGGTCGGTGGCCCGCGGCGCGCACCAAGAGCTCGAGACCACCCACAAACACGAGAACGAGGATCAGGCTAAAGCAGGCGAAGGCGATTTTACGTCTGGCCGGGACAACGGTCGCGGAGTGCACACCTCTAGCCTCGACGCGAACGGAAATCGACCACCACCGCACCGGTGCCAGTCTGCGGGTCTGCCTCTACGGCGGCGGGGTTCGGGAGGACGCGTCTCTCCAACGCGGGAGAGAGTACGGAAGCAGCTCGCAACGTTTCCAGCCGTCGCAAGAGACGCTTCCAGTTTCGGCGGCGGAGCTGCGCATACGCCGGTGGGAAGCGGCGACGCAAACGCTGGGCTCGGCGCGCATAGCGCTCTGACACTTTCCCCGCCACAAACAACGTCTCAGGCGAGAGGCGACGCCCCTGGGACCTCACCGTGCGTTCCAACCACGAAGTTGCGACGTCTGCGTCCTGGTGCGCGCCCAAGATCTGCTGCAAGTCTGCGATCGCGCGGATGACGTCATCGGTGGCCTTCCCGTAGATCTCACGGTGAAACTCGAGCGCGTAGCGCAGTATCTTGAAACGGATGCGCAGTCGATGAAACTGCTCTGGAGGCGACGATTTCTTTACCCGCCGCGCGTGCCGAACGACCCGCGTGTAGCACCGTTCAATAAGCTGCGGCGCAACCGCCCGGGTCGGGAGCCGATGGGACGGATCCGAACGCAGCGGCCCGCGCACCAGCGTGGCCGTCAACCGATCGACCAACCGGGAAAAACGCTTTGAATCAAGCGCTCGAATCAATCGTCGCCGTGCAACTCGACGCTGTTCTTCCAATGGCCCGGCCAAACCGGCCAGTGCGTGTCGTTCTGCCGGGTTGAAGTCCCGCCCTATGGCCGTAACACCCTCGATTTGCACGTCCCGGTCACGCACCTCGCCCAAGACGTCGCCAGCCCATTTCAGCTCATCCCGGAGCGGAAGCGCACGCGCAGGCAGATAGGCGGCGAAGAGCTTGAACGCTACTCGCATGCGGCGAATCGCGACCCGCATGTCGTGCAGTTCTTCGGGATCATCGCCCAACCGAGTGCCCGGTTCGTGGGCACGGACTTTGGCAAACTGCCTCCGCAAGACCACCATCACCAGCTCACCAATCGCGGCCGACGGCTCGAGCGTCGTCGCGCCCAGGTCCGGTGGTTCAGGCACCGACCGGCCAAGCGCGTGAAGAGAGGCCGAGAAACGAGACGTGGTTGCCGGGCGCAGCCCAAACACACGGCAGAGCGTGTCAACCACCTCGGCAAAAGCGGGGCTGTCACCGCTAGTGGATTCGATTTCGACGCGGTCCAGATGCGCGGGAGGCTGATCATCTGCCAACGGAATGTCGACGCGTCTCAGCCAGACACGCGCCACCGGCGTCGCTCCCTCTGACAACTGGAAGGCTCGCGTCACGACTCGAAGCGTGACGCAGCGCACGAGTGGGCTCGCCCCGATCAGCAGCACAAGTCGGCGCGCCACCTGGCCATCCGTTTTTCTGAGAAGGGTCACGTCGACCGAGGTCACGTCCTGCGTTGCGATCGATGGGTGACTGGTCGTTGGTAGGCCGACCGGACCAGTTGTTTCCTGGTTGTGGTGGTCACGGTCAGGCGGGTCAATCACCTCTCCCGGGCCAGGCTTTGGCGCGGGAGAAAGCGAGGCGTGGACCCGCCCCCCTGCTTCTCGAAGACACAATGTCAGGCCTGCCCGATGGAGCCGCCAGTCGTCGGTGTCGTAGTACGCTTCGTGCGTGTCAACGGCTGGGTGGGATGAAACAACGAGCTCCCCGAAGTCGACATCCGATTCCAGCCATCGCTGAACCGAGCGAATGTCGACGGCGTCAAACGCCAACCACACCGGATCACGCGGGGCAGCCGTGATGGACCTGGGCAACGGAGGCCGTGTGCTCATGATGGTTCGGGACGACGGCGGCGGGGGTTGGCGACAAAGCGATACCCCACGCCGCGAACGGTCTGCAGGTGTTGTGGGTCCGACGGGTCGTCTTCAATTGTGCGTCGCAGCCGCACGACGAAGTTGTCGATGGTGCGGGTGTCGGTATCTCTCCGCATACCCCACACGTCTTCGAGCAGCACTTCCCGTTCGACGTTTTGACCTTCGTGCCGAACGAGATACCGCAGCAGCTCCGCCTCCATGAGCGTGAGCCGCATCTCTGATCCATTCTTGGCGAAGACTTGGCGGACAAAGTCAATGCGGCGGTCCCCAAAACTGAATTCGTCGGGTGAGCCCTGGCCGATTTGGCCAGACCGCTGCGCGAGCCATGTCTTGCGGCGCAGGAGTCCTTGGATGCGAGCGATGAGAATTGAGAGGTCGAACGGCTTGGGGAGATAGTCGTCAGCACCGAGCTCAAAACCACGGAGGACGTCTTCGTTCTGGCCTCGGGCTGTCAGCATCATCACCGGGACAAAGTTGCCCCCTGCCCGCAACTGTTGGACGACCTCGAATCCGTCGATGCCGGGTAGCATCACGTCGAGCAACACGAGATCCACATCATCACCGTCGTTCGAGAGAAGCTCGAGCGCGGCTTCTCCGCTTTCATACACGACGACGCGATATCCCTCTGCCTCGAGATTGAACTTGAGACCAGTTGCGAGATGCTCTTCGTCTTCGACGATCAGTAGACGGCTCATGACGACTTGAGCGGCAGCTCGAGCGTGAACCGGCTGCCCTTCCCGGTCCCATCACTCTCGGCGTACGCTCGGCCGCCGTGTCGCCGCGCGACAGCTTTTACGATCGACAAGCCGAGACCTGTCCCGCGTACCCGAGCACTCAGGGCACCAGGTATCCGATAAAAGCGCCCAAAAATGTGCTTCAGCTCGTCGCCTGTAATACCCGTGCCCTGGTCCTTTACCGTCACCGCGAGCCGGCGAGCTCCCAGCTTTACCAGCTCAACGCCAACCGTCACCTGTTCGCCAGAATATTTGACCGCGTTGTCGATGAGATTCGTTACCGCGGCCTGAAGCTCCTCGCGATCGCCGATCACAACGGCCGCTTCACCGACCGGAAAACTATCCAACACCTCAACCTCACCATTGACCAGGTGATGTCTGGTCCCCACGGCTCGCGCACATTCGCCCACCACATCCCACACATCGACATCCATTGGATTGGTGACCCGGCGGGCCGAGCTCGTCTTCCCTGCCAGAAGCACTTGATCGATGGTCGCTCTCAGCCGCACGGAATCCACAAGCATCGTATCGATGAATTCGCGCTGCTTCGTGGCCGATACATCGCGCTGACGTAGGGTCTGCAAATACAGCGTGATCGAGGCGAGCGGCGTCTTGAGCTCGTGGGTAACCGCGTGGATAAACGCGTCGTGCTGCTCGGTCCGGCGAATCTCGCGCATCAGAAATGCCGTGGTCAACGCGACACCGGTAATGAGGACCGCGAAGCTAATGATCCCGACCAGCAAGAGCAGCCCGGTCCGCCAGTTGACGACGACCCACCCGATGTTGAGGGCGACGGCGACGGCGATCAGGAGTGACCCCAGAACACCGACCAGGACGACCTTTTGGCGACGGACTCCCGCCGGAACCATGAGTGTCATTCTAGCAGCGTGAATACTGTGGGGCCGAAGTCGGCCCCACGCGGAGTCAAAAATGGGAGGTGTAGCGCGCGCGGTCGGGCAGAAACTACCACTACCAGGACGCTCCTAAGCCGAATGACCTCTCGGGTCAGGCGGCCATGTCGGCAGAAAGCTCTTTGCGAACAATCTGTTGGTCTGTTGGCAGTCGGACAGCCCAGGCAAGGCCAATTTTCTCGAGAAGGCGTATCTGCAACCAGGTCAGATCGAGCTCGAATCGCCCCAGCCCGTGTCGCGCAGACGTTGGATGCGCGTGATGGTTGTTGTGCCAGCCCTCTCCAAAGGACAACAGTGCCACCCACCAAAGATTGCGAGAATCGTCGGTTGTCTGGAAGCGGCGCCCGCCCCATAGGTGAGTAGCCGAGTTGACCAACCAGGTGCAGTGGAGCCCAAACACCACTCGCAGGAAGACTCCCCACAACAGCCACGGCAAGCCGCCGACCGCAAGGAGCGCCAACCCCAGTATCACGAGCGGCACCCAGTGATACTGACTTAGCACACGGTAGAACCGGTCCTGCGACAGATCGGGCGCATACTTGCCCATCGTTTCCGTGTTGTCGTGCAAGGATTCACCGAACACGACCCACAGCATATGGGCCCACCACCGGCCATCGCGGGGAGTGTGCGGGTCGCCATCCGCGTCTGAGTGTTGATGATGAATTCGGTGGACCGCCGTCCAGAAGATCGGCCCGCCTTGCAGGGTCAGGGTCCCGCAGATCGCGAGAAAATACTCCAGCGGCTTTGGCACGCTGTAGGAGCGATGCGTATGAAGCCGGTGATACCCCAATCCGATTCCCCAACCAATACAGATCCAGTGCAGCGCAACCGCCAGCACGACCGCGGACCACGTCGTATAAAACAAGGCAACGACCGCCAAAACGTGAAAGATCGCAAACGCCGATGCGGTCACCCAGTTGATTGACCGCCGATTCCCAAATCCAGTATCGCTCAGCACTCGGTTCTCCTTCGTTCAACCCCAGAGGACGTGGAGCACTAGACTACCAAGCCATTTGGCTCAAGGGTGTAATCGTTCTGTAACTTCGGCAAAGCGCACCTCAACCCACCATCGGCCTTCGTCAGAACACGCAGCCCCGTGTAGTTCTCTGCCGGCGCATGTGGCGCCCGCCACACCGGTGGCTCTCGTCGAGAAGAATCACGCATGCTCGGTCGGAACGCGCACTCAGCGGCGGCGCTAACCTACCCATGTGGACTCTCTCTGCGGCAGTCCCCGAGTGTCAGATACGATATACACACGCTTTGGCGTCGAGGAAAGAGCGACGACAGGGACGCACAGTCGAGACGCAAGATGAAGATCGGTCCAAGGAGCGGAACGGGAACCCGGGCGAGCGCTGACCCGACCCGCAGGAAGCAGGCACCACGGCAAACCGAAGACTACCGGCTCGAAACGCTTGATGGTGAGCTACTGCTTTATCATCCCGCGCAAACAAAAACGTTGTATCTCAACGAAACGGCCTCGCTTGTCTGGAACCTCTGCAACGGTGAGCGGACGAGCGATGAAATCTGCGCGATCCTTCGAGAAGCTTTTCCCGATGCGTCCGATGTCGAGTCGACGCTGGAGTCCCTGCTTCACTCACGAGCGATCACCTACGGTGGAAAGCGGTCGACCCGGCCGGGACCGGTCGCGGACGCCGGTCCTGACGCCGGCGAGACCGCGGTTCCACACCGTGACAATTGAGAAACGTGCCCGCGCTGGCGAGCCTTCTCTCGCCCACCGCTTTGCAGGCAGTGAAGGCGTCGCGCCTGAAACAACGCCGGCCACACCCCAGAGATAATCCGCCGGTCAGGACAGAAGAGCGAATGGCGGGCAGGAGCACTGCACAGCGCGAGGCCCTGGGTGACGCGCGGCGGATCGTCGTCAAAGTCGGCACTCGCGTACTGGTCGACGCGAACGGCCGCCCGGACCCAGCTCGGCTGTCAAATCTGACGAATCAGATCGCAGCGCTCCGCTCGGAGGGACGAGAGATCGTCCTTGTGTCGTCGGGAGCAATCGCCGCGGGACTCGAGGCGCTGGGTCTCAAGCGACGCCCCACTCATCTTCCGGGGTTGCAGATGACGGCGGCGGTTGGGCAGTCCCGGCTTGTCGCGCACTATGCCCAGCTCTTTGCCACGCGCGGCGTCAACGTCGGACAGGTCCTGTTGACGCACGAGGACCTCAAGAATCGTCGGCGACACCTCAACGCGCGTAACACGATGATGGCGCTTCTCCGGCACGGGGTCGTACCGATTGTCAACGAAAACGACGTCGTGTCAGTCGACGAGATACGTTTCAGCGACAACGACCATCTCGCGTCGCTCGTGGCCCTGCTTGTCGATGCGGACTTGCTGCTCCTGCTTACAAAAGTCGACGGTGTCAAGCGCCCGCTCGGCACACGTCCAACTGGCGGGCGCCCCCCGACGTCACAGACCACGCGGCGCCCTCCGACGAAGCCGGCTCGTCAGCGCTACCAACGTGTCGGGTATATCGACCGGGTTACGGACGAGGTGATCGCCTGGTCTTGGGGAGAAGTGTCCGGCCTGACATTGGGAGGCATGCGGCTCAAATTGCAAGCGGCGCAAACCGCAGCAGAGGCGGGGGTCGCGGTAGTAATCGCCGACGGGCGGAAACCCACCGTGCTCCACGACATCGTGGCCGGCCACGATACGGGGACGCTGATTGGAGTGGCCGATACGAAGGACCAACCGCTTTCGAGCCGAAAACGCTGGATCGCGTTCTTTCATCGACCGGATGGTGGACTCATCGTCGATGACGGCGCGCGGGACGCGTTGCAAAGGAGCGGTCGCAGTCTCTTACCCATCGGCATTCGTGGCGTCGAAGGAACGTTTCGGGCCGGCGCCCTGGTTCGTGTCAAAGACGGCGAAGGCCAGGTGATCGCGCGCGGGCTCGTCGCATACTCTAGCGCCGACATACAACAAATCATGGGGCGCGCCACCAACGATGTCGCACAGATACTTGGGGCGAAGCCGTATGATGAGGTCATTCACCGCGACAACATCGTTCTCGCCGCGCCCACGCGCGGCCCATGGTGAGCGTCGTCTGGACCGTGTACTGAGGACGCACTGAGATTCCCCATGTCCGTTGACAGCGACATTCGTCGGCTTGGTCAGTCCGCGCGGTCTGCCGCGCGGTTACTGGCGGGCCTTTCCTCACAACAGAAGCGTGACATGTTGCTCCGCATGGCCGAGGTCGTCGAGCAGCAACAGTCGCAAATACAAGCCGAGAACGAAGAAGACCTCGCAGCGGGACGACAGGCGGGGCTTTCCTCGGCGCTGCTCGACAGGTTGGAGCTCACCGATTCTCGATTCTCCGCGATGGTGGCCGGAATCCGCAACGTGGCGGAACTGCCCGACCCCGTGGGCGAAGAGATCGAGGCCATGACCCATCCGGCGGGGATGCGGATCAGTCGACGACGTGTGCCGATCGGCGTCATCGGCATCATCTACGAGTCTCGCCCCAACGTGACCGCCGACGCGGCGGCGCTGTGCTTGAGGTCCGGAAACGCCGTCATCCTGCGGGGTGGCCGAGAAGCGATCCGCGCCAACACAGCTATTGCCAACGCGCTTCGCGCGGGTGGAGCGGCCGCACACCTGCCGGACGGCGCGGTACAGCTGATACAGACCACTGACCGAGCCGCTGTCCGGGCACTGTGCCAGCTCGATGAGTATGTGGATTTGATCATCCCTCGTGGCGGAGAAGGATTGATCCGCGCCGTCGTCGACATGTCACGGGTGCCGGTGATCAAGCACAACAAGGGCGTGTGCCACACCTATGTCGACGTCTCCGCCGACCTCGAGATGGCGTGTGGCATTTGTGAAAACGCGAAATGTCATCGTCCAGGCGTCTGCAACGCGATGGAAACACTGCTCGTGCACGAGCAGGTCGTCGGTGATTTCCTGCCCAACATGTGCCAGCGGCTCACCGATCTCGGTGTAGAGCTGCGTGGCGACGAGCGGGCGCGCGCCGTCGTCCCCACGATGCGGGCGGCAACGACGACCGATTGGGACGAAGAGTATCTCGATCTAATCTTGAGCGTCGGAGTGGTCGACGACGTGGATGCCGCCATCGCGCATATCACCAAGTATGGTTCGCAGCACTCTGACGCTATCGTGGCAGCGGACGAGGTGGCCCAAGAAAAGTTCCTCTCTGGCGTTGATTCGGCGGCGGTCTATGTCAACGCCAGTACGCGCTTCACCGACGGCGCTGAATTTGGGATGGGAGCCGAGATAGGAATCAGTACGGACAAGCTACATGCCCGGGGCCCGATGGGTCTCCGCGAACTCACCACTTACAAGTTTGTCGTGCAGGGCTCCGGTCAGATCCGAGCCTGACACGCGAAGACCTGCGAGGACATGGAAGACGTAAGGTCTCACTCCCCGTGTCCCCTTCGTCTACTCGTTTCTGAGCGCTGACATCGGGTCAACTGTGGTTGCCCGTCGCGCGGGGAGAACACAGGCCGCCAGACCAGCGACGACAAACACGGCCGAAACCGTCGTGAATGTAAGCGCGTCGGTCGGTTCCGTCTCATAAAGGAGACTCGAGAGCACCCGAGAGAACGCCGTGGCGCCAATGACGCCCAGCACCAAGCCGACCACCACGAGGACGAATCCTTGCCGCACCACCATGGTCAGGACTGAGTGTCGGGCGGCGCCCAATGCCAGGCGGAGTCCAAACTCGCGGGTGCGCTGACTGACCGACGTGGCAATGACCCCGGCGATGCCCGTCACCGTGACCACCAGCGCCAGTATCGCAAAGAGTCCTAGCAAAACCATCGACACCCGTCGGGGTGCCAACGTGCCGCGTCGAGTCGCCTCGAGCGTCGCGAAGTTCTCGACCGGCTGCTCCGGATCAATCGCATGGACCGCATCTCTGACGCGCACGCTGAGGTCGGTCGGATCTCGAGCGGTCCGGACAAGCACTCGCGTCGGGGAACCGCCACCCTGAAGAAATGACCGGTAGAGCTGATCCGGTGGCTCGCGGTCCAGTCCGTGGTCACGCACGTCGCCCACCACACCCACGATGGTGAGCCACGTGTCTCCGTCGTTTAACGTGACCCGTTGCTCAATGGGATTCTCACCCTCGGGCCAGTGCCGCTCCGCCAGAGACCGGCTTATCACGGCCACGGGTCTCGTCTCCACGTCGTCGAGAGCGGAGAACGTCCGCCCCGACAGCAGGGGCACCCCGATCGTCTCGAAGTAGCTCGCGCTGACCACTCGAGACTCGAGCTCCGGGCGGAGGTCGGGCTCCTCGTACGTCCGCCCATCGATCGCAAAGCGCTGTTGTTGCCCCACGTCAGAGGCCATCGGGAATCCGCTGGCCACCGCGACAGACATGACGCCCGACTGGTCACGGAGCCGCTCGAGCACCCCGTTGAACAGCCGGCGGCGGCTCTCAGGACTTGTATATCGCGACCAGTTTGGGAAGACCTCGGCGCTCAGGACTTGCTCTGCATCAAATCCGCCCTTGACCTGTTGCAAGCGATAGAAAGAAGACAGCAGTAGTCCCGCCGCTATCAACACCATGAAAGACACCGCGACCTGCGCGATGGTCAAGGCGCTGCGAAACTGATGGCGCCCCACCCCGTCGGTCGACTGTCCGCTGCCCTCCTTGAGCGCCGTCGAAATGTCGGTGCGTACCACCAATGCGGGCGTGAGACCAGACAGCACGCCGGTGAGCACGGACAGACCGAGGGTGAAGGCCAGCACCCATCCGTCGAGCGCGATCTGAGCGGTACGCGTCGTGAACAGCGCGGCGAACGACGCCAGCACGTCGATACCCAGCCAAGCGATCAACAGCCCCAGACCACCGCCGGCCACCGCGAGCAGACTCGCTTCCGTGACAAGCTGTCCCAGGATCCGTCCCCGGCCGGCCCCCAGCGCGACGCGCAGCAAGAGCTCCCGCTCACGCCGGGCAGTCCGCGCCAATGTCAGGTTGGCGACGTTGGCGCACGCGATGAGCAAGACCAAACCAGTCGTCGCCAACAGAACAAAAAGCGTCGGGCGCGCGTCGCGTGTCAGCTCTCCGAACAGAGGGATTGCAACAGCCGAGTATCCAGAATCAGCCGGATAGGTTTCAGGAAAGTCCTGTTGGAATCGCCCAGCCACGGTTGACAACTCTGCTTCAAACTGCTGCAGCGACACACCGGGCGCGAGCCGTCCAAACCCGGTCATCGCGCGGAAAGCCACCCGGTTCTGCTCCATCTGCGCCTCGCCCCGCGCGCGAAACGGACACGCCGAGGTGGGCATATAGACGTCATTCTCTCGGGGATACTGCGGAATAGGCGGTAATACTCCGACCACCGTGTGGGGCCGGTCGTTCATCTCGAACACTTGACCCACAATATCTGGCGCGCCACCAAACCGCTGCTGCCAATAGGCGTGACTCAGGACCAGGACTGGCGCGGCACCAAGCGTGTCGTCGCCTTCGACAAACGTTCGTCCAAGAAGGGGACGCACACCGAGCACATCAAAGAAATTCGCCGACACCACGCCCGACAACACCCGGTCCGGCTCGCCGCGGTTGAGCAGCGTGAAGGACATGCCGTGATACTCGACAAATCCGTCGAGCATCCGCAGCTCGCCCCGGTAGTCGATGATCTCCTTGACCGAAAACGGAATATTCTCGGTGCCTACCCGAAGGGCCTGCTGACGCGTCACCACCAAATCATCGCCATCCGTATACGGCAGCGGGCGGAGGAGCACGCCGTTGATGAGACTGAAGATGGCCGTGTTCGCGCCAATGCCAAGACCGAGGGTCAACACGACGATCAGGCTATAGCCGGGGGCTCCTAGGATCGTGCGCACGCCGTAGCGCACGTCGTGCGCGAATGCACTGAGCATGATTAGGTTCGTTTCTCTTCCAGATGGTCTTTAAGGCTTTTCTGGATGAAATACTGCCACCCTGCCAGGCCACTCTCTCGCTGAAACTCTGGGACATCTTCCGGGAAATCCTCCTGCACGGTGTGCGTCAGGAGAAGTCTCGTGAATGTGCCTGCCTCCAACAGCTCAAATGTAACCCTGGAATCACCAGGATAGTTTTCATAGCTCCAGTCGTAGGCGATTTTCTTCTGCGGAATGACTTCCGTCACTTTCCATCTGTGCGGAAAGTCTCTGCCTTCGTTGGAGATCGTAAACTTGGTTTCGAACCCAACCTCTGGCTCAAAACTGGAGATCTTGTCGAAATACCACCGTCGCATGAGTTCCGGCTCTGTGGTCGATCTCCAGACCTTGTCGAGCGTAGCGTCAAACGTTTGCTCCACGACGGTCGGTGCTTCACTCACTTTCATGGTCATCCCCAATACGGACACGTGCGCGTCCGCTCATCCTAGCAGCCCCAAGACCGGCGGCAGTATCCGACCCCACGTGCCCCAGAAATACGTGCGCGCCCGGTCACATCGGACGCCGGCTATTTCACTGTCTCGAGCTCTGCCGCTCGGGCGCGCGCCTCGGCAGCCTCCGCATCTTGTCCCGTGGAGCCAAGTAGATCGGCGAGAATGAGGAAGCCTTGCGCCCCGTGCGGGTCGAGGCGAGTGACGTGACGAAACTCCGTGACGGCTTGGTCGCGCGCTCGCCCGCGCGCGACCAAGAGCCCGAGATTGAAATGTGCTGGAAGGTAGTCGGGATCTGCGCGAAGGCGCGAGTGACGGCCTCGGTCCCGGCAGCTGGTACGGTCGCCGAGGTTTCGTGGTCGGAGTGAAAATATTCGGGCGCGTCGATGAGCCACACCGACGGAACGATGTGTTCGAGTCCTCTGATTTCCCCCACGGGTCCCCCGGCGTTGCGCAAGGTCGCGACGCCGAATGTCTCATACGCCGCGGTCACGATGTCTCTGAGCGTAGGGCTCCCCCTCACACCCCACATCAGCGCGGCGGGACGATTGGACCACTCGAACCGGTTTCCCAACATATAGAGTATCGACCGCACCCGCATGCTCCGCAGTGATAAGCAACGCCGTCTTGTCGAGAACGGTCTCCGCGTGGTCTTCGATCCCTTTGATACCGACCCGTGCGCCGTTGTGGTGGCCAGGCGTACCGACGAACTCCACGGTGCGGGGGCGACGCTCGAGCGGCAAAGAGGCGAAATACTCGGCGAGGACAACCGTTGTTGCAACGCCCGCCGCGTTGTCGTTCGCGCCCTCGAACCAACCGTCGCGGTGGGCAACAACGACAATCTTCTCATCGGTCATCCCGGGCAATGTCGCCCAGACGTTCGACGTCTGGAGTCCCTCGACGGCCTCCACTCCTAGGTCTATGTGGACCCGCGGTGACGCCTCGTCCGCCGGAAGCTCACGCACCTCGAAGTCCCGCAATATGTATCGATTTAAAACGCGCAGCCGAGCGCGGGGCCCGGTCAAGCCATCGGGCAATCGTGTTGCGGGAACGACCCGTGACGCGAGCCGTCGCAGAGATGCTCCGCCCTCATCGCTCGAGTGTAGCCGCCTAGGAAACCACGGTCTCGCACTGCGGGCGACCGATCAACAGCGACCGGCGCAAGCACCGGTGAGCGCGGTTCGCTGAACCGACCATCGTGTGTTCAGTAGAATCCACTGGTCGACTGAACAGGGCACGACGGTGGACACGGACTAAATGTGGGTATACGAGAGAGATGGCGGAGAGGGTGTCAATCGCATTAGCCGCGTAAGCCATTGGTTTGGCGGGAATTCAAACCACTCTGCGATAAGAGTTGCCCCCAGTTCCTCGTTCTCACCCTCATCGTAGGGTCGGCGCGTAGCGGTGCCGAGCGCTCGAAATAGAGCATTTCGACCCGAAGGACACGTCGACCGACGTTCGAGAAAACTGCCACTCTCAGTTCCCGTCACTGGCTCAGGAACTGCGCGTTCCGGAGCCTGGTCGTCTAGATAAGCCCCTGTTTCCTGGTGTCGCGCAGCGGGGCACGGGCTCTGCGCTCAGTGCAGCGTGGCCCGCCCGTCGACGACCTACGAGCCGCGGCAGCCGGAAGCCGGCGTTCTGCACTAAGTCGTGCGCGATCACTTCGAGACGTTTCGGGCGCAGGCGGCCGACCTGCGCGACGGCGAGGGCCTGCCCAGCTTCGTGGAGCAGGAGTTTCGCGACGTCTTGCAGTGTGGCGCCCTCGCCGGGGGCTTCGCCCGGTTTCGGTGTACGGGGTGTGGGTTCGACCGGCTCGTGCCCTTCTCCTGCCACGGCAGGGGGTTTTTCCCGAGTTGCGGTGGGCGCCGCATGGCCGAGCGCGCCGCCCATCTCGTCGACCATGTCTTCCCAGCGGTGCCGGTGCGCCAATGGGTGCTGAGCCTCCCGCACCGCCTCCGCTACCGGCTGGCCTGGAACCACGACCTCTGCCGCGCCATCGTGGGCCGAACCATGCGAGCGATCCTCGGGTTCCACCGGCGGCGGGCGCGGGACGCCGGAGTCGCCGACGGAGCGGAGCGGAGCAGTCACCGGGACGAACCCCGATGACTGTCCGTGCAGTACCGCGGTCAATGAACCGAACGCCGGCCCACATGCTCAGCCATGTCGTGCGTTGACGATCGGCTACCTGGCGATCTGAATGTCGGCGCGTCCGCGCACCGCGCGCTCGCACTGCGGACTGTATTGCGCGGAGATCCTGGCGTCCTTTCTCAATGGGCTCGGACTGTTGGTGCTCTCCTCCGGTGGGATCGTCTTCGAGTCGGTCGAACGTCTAGGTGAGCCCGTCGAGGCGCAGGGTCTCGAGATGATCGCGGGTGGCCATCCTCGGCCTGATCGTGAGCGTTATCACCGGTGTATTCCTCGGCCGAACCTGCTCTGGCAGCGCTATCACGTGGCGCACGTGACGCTACAGCTGGAAGCGCCTTGAGACCACGCCCGCGGGCAGCGCATATGATCCCCGCTGACACAAGATGTTGGCCGAGCTGAAAGCCGCGCGATTCTTTGCTCTCCTCGGAGTGATTCTGCTGACCGCACCCGTTGCTGACGCGGACGATCGTTTTACGATCACCGCGACACGGTCTGGTCAACCGCTTCGAATCGACGGCGACGTCACGGACAACGAGTGGCGGGGTGCGGCGCGGGCCGAGAACTTTCTGCAGTATCAGCCTCGGCGCGGCGACGCGGCGGAGCTCCCGACGGTGGCGCTCGTGCTCTACGACGACGCCTTTCTCTACGTCGGCTTTCGGGCGTGGGACCCGGAGCCGCTGATGTCCCCGATGACGGCGCGCGACGATCCGATCTGGAACGACGATTCTGTGCAGGTCTATATCGATAGCTTCCACGACCGGCGGTCTGGCTACTATTTCATGACGAACGTGCTCGGGACTCAGACCGACGGTCGGATCGCCGAGGACGGCAACAGCAGCACCGAGGCGTGGGACGCCCCGTGGCAGTCCTCGGCGCGTCGGACCGAGTACGGGTGGTCGGCGGAGTTCGCCATTCCGCTAACGTCGCTTCAATACACGGCTGGACGCGACACGACCTGGGGCATCAATTTCAGTCGGAGCCGGCGCCGTTCACTCGAGCGCACCTACTGGGCGGGGCCGGTCGACCATTGGGCCCGCATTTCGCTCGCGGGAACGTTGGTCGGTCTCGACCTCCCCCGACAATCGCGTCGCCATCAGGTCATTCCGTATGCGTTGGGCCGAGCCCAGGAGCGGGAGTCCACGCGCGGTGCCGTCGGACTCGATGTCCGCTACGCGGTCACGCCGCAACTGTCAGCCTACGGGACGTTGAATCCAGATTTCGCGACGATCGAAGCCGACCAAGAACTGGTCAACATGACCCGGTTCGAGCTCTCGTTGACCGAGAAACGGCAGTTCTTTCTCGAAGGGGGCGAGCTGTTTGGGCAACGGATACAAACCTTTTACTCGCGCCGGGTCGCGGATATTCAGGGGGGCGGGAAGCTCCTCGGCAAGCAAGGCCCCTGGGCGATGCATCTGCTCGCCACCCGCGCCGACGCGTTAGAAAACGGCACAAGTCCCGGCTTTACGGTCGCACGTGTCCAGCGTGACGTGGGAGGACGCTCGAGCGTCGGCCTGTTGTTCGCCAACCGCACGACGGGTGGGCGCAACCAGGGGTCGATCGGAGCTGATGCCAGTCTCTACTTCACCGAGAACTGGAGCGCGACGGGACAGCTCGTCCACAGCTATGGCGAGTTCTCGCGCGGAACGGCCGCGTTCTTCGTGCGACCGGCCTACGATTCCGCGACGGCTCACTTTCATGTGGGATACAGCCATCTGGGTGATCGGGTGGCGGACAACGTCAACGTCATCGGGTTCATTCCGGACGACGACCGTCGCGAAGTCGATTCCGCGGTGTCCAAAACCCTGTGGCTGACAAACAGCCCGGTCGAACGAATTCAATACACGTCCAACTACAACACCTACTGGGGGCAGACCGGGGTCCTCCGCAGCTGGCAGGTGGACCAGGGCGTGTCCGTCGACTTCCGGAACCTCTGGAGCACGACCGTCATTCACACCGAGGAGTTCAAGCGGTTCGAGAAAGACTTCCGGAATCGGCAAACTGGGCTCGAGGTCGGCTACAACACCCGGGCGTTTCAGTCCGTGCGGGGCGGGGTCACCGTCGGCCGCAACTTCGACGCAGACTTCGTCCTCGGCAGCGTCACCACCGCCTACAAGCTCACGGACCGGACGTCGGCCGAGTATGAGCTCCAGCGGTTGACCCTCGACCCAGATCCGAACCAGAAGAACACGTGGATCCACGTCGTACGAGCCAGCCAGTTCTTTACGCCGGACTTGTTTCTCCGGGTCTTCTTTCAGACAAACTCGGCCATAGATCGGCGAAACGTTCAGGCCGTCTTCGTGTATCGCTATCTCCCTCCGTTTGGCACCCTCCAGGTTGCCTATCAGCGAGGAACCGCTCAATTCGGACAGCGATCCAACCAAGGGCATACGCTGTTCCTGAAATTGACGACCGTGCTGTAAAGGGCACGAGCCGTCCCTCATCAAAATAGGTCCGCTCTATAGAATCAAGGACTTCCGCGCCGTTGTGCCCTTGAATTCCAAGAGGAAGAAGGCCACACTCCGCCGTTATGCTCCGTGTTTTCATTCTTCTTCTCTCACTCGGCACCCGGGCGTTTCGAGCGATGTGTCGTCGGCGAGCCGACCTGGTCCTCGACAATCTCGCCCTGCGGCAGCAAGTCACGACCTTGAAGAAGGACCGGCCCCGGCCGCCGCTGGAGGATACGGATTGCGCGTTCTGGGTGGCGCTGCAACACGCGTAGCCCGCGTGGGCGAACTGCCTGGTCATCGTCAAAGCCGACACCGTGGCGCGATGGACTCGAGACCGATTCCGCCGATACTGGACCACGATCTCGCGGCGACGCGGTCCGGGTCGGCCTCGGATTGATGCCGAGATTCGTCGTCTCATCTGCGCTAGGGCACAAAATGGCTGGGGTGCCCCGCGCATCCACGCGGAACTCACGAAGCTCGGCTTCATCGTCTCCGAGATCACGGTGTCGCGACGCTTGCCGCGGCGGCCGACCGCGCCCGACCAGGTGAAACGATGGATTGCGTTCTTGCGGAACCACAAGGACGACATGGCCGAGATGGATCTGTTCACGGTCCCGACCGTCTCGCTGCGGCTCCTGTTCGGGTTCTTCGTCATTGGCCATGGCCAGCGGCACATTCGGCACTTCACCGCGACATATCACCCGACGTCTGCGTGGGTCATACAGCAGCTGCGCGAAGCGTTCCCCGACGACACGGCACTGCGATATGTGATCTTCGACCGCCACTCGGTCTTCAGTGCAGCGGTGGTCGAATTCATCAGGTCGATGGGCACAAGGCCGGTTCGCACGTCGTTTCGCAGCCCGTGGCAAAACGGGACGGCAGAGCGCTGGATCGGGAGTTGTCGGCGGGAGTTGCTCGACCACGTCGTGGTCTTGGGCGAGCGGCACCTCGTCCGACTTGTCCGGTCCTACATCGACTACTACCACGAGGACCGTTGCCACTTCGGGCTCGCCAAAGACACCCCGAACTCACGACCGGTGTCGCCGCGACCATCACCGAGCGCGCAGGTGGTCGCGCTGCCGAGGGTAGGCGGGCTCCACCGCCGGTACGAATGCCGGGAAGCGGCGTGAGCCACTCTTCCGCAATGGCCGGGAACGCCGGCGCGTCCTTTCGGTTCAATCTTGACGAACCACAGGTGAATCATGGGATGTTCCACCCGGGACAGAGCCACGCGCCGTCAGACGAGATCCCCGTCCTCTTCGTCGGCGAGCCGTCCGAGGAACGGATGCGGATGCTCGAGCCGATTGCCGATCTCGGGCTCGCCATCTACGGCTATGATCCCGGCGGTTGGGCGAAGAGCGCCGCCCTCGGTGACTGCTACCGGGGAGAGATATTAGATCGCGATCGCCTCCGAGCCACCTACCAGCGCGCCAGAATCTGCGTGAACGTGACGCGGCCGCAGCACGGGCCGAGGGAGGGTGTCGAGGGGCTTGGCTTGGTGATCCGGGGTGCTCTAGAATTGCCTATCGTCGTGGCTCTGCGGTGTGGCCACGCGAGAACACTGGGACGGTTCGTGGCTGAACAGGACCTGCTGGCGATCTTTTTCAACGCCGTCCGGCGAATGGGCGACCGTGGCACGGGCCTCTTTCGACTCCCGCTGCCTGATTTTTCTCGCCGCCTTTGCGGTCCTGCTCGTGGTGCCAGCGTCAAGAACCGCAGGGTGGCCCGGCCTGGGTTTGACCGGGAGCCTCGTCGCGTTGACGTTGAGCCTCGCGTTCGTCTTGCCCTTCGGCGGCAGGACCGTTCCGCTCCCCTCCCTCGGGTCCGGTCTAAGAACCGCCCTCCTGTATGCGGGGCCGAGCAGGTTCAACGGCGTGTTCCGGATCCTCGGCCCGAACGTCCTGAATGACGAGAGCGCGTATGACAATTCTCTACGACGCCCACCAAGCGTGCCCTCTGCAACATTACAGATTTGACAGTGTAGGTAAAGGTGCCCGTCCTTACTGACCTTAAGATCCAACCCAATCGATTGCTGTATTCCGTGCGTAGTCCACGCACCGGCGAGTGAACGGCTAACAGAGACAAGAATACGGAACAATGTCTATTCAGAATCACACCGAGAGGGCATGACATGCAAAAACTAATCGGAATCGTATTGCTGCTACTAGCGATCGCCATACCGTCAGCCGCAGGTCAAACCGCCCCTGATGGAGAAAGGCTCTATCAGCAAGAGTGCGCCCGCTGCCATGAAAACGAAATGCCGGGTGTTTTTCTAGACGGGGTCAGAGGTCCAGCGACAATTCAAGAAATGCCTGCGGAGCAGGTCTATGAAGCCCTCTTGTACTTCTTCATGAAGCGACAAGCAGCAACCTTGACAAAAGCGGAGAAACGAGCAATCGCTGAACACGTCTCCGGCAGCGAACCTGGTTCACTCGTACCTCCACTCGACCAGATTCCACAGTCCGCCTACTGTGCAGCAGACACCACGAGGGCGAGCGATCCGCTTGCAGGAGCTCGGTGGACTGGTTGGAGCCCAGGCCTTGACAATAACCGATTTCAGACCGCCGCAGCGGCCGGCCTGACCACAGACCAGGTATCAGATCTCGAACTGAAATGGGCCTTCGGGTTACCAGGCAGCACCGTGGTCTCCATGCAGCCAGCGGTGGCGGGAGGCCGGGTCGTAATCGGTACCAGCGTCGGACTGATTCTCCGGCTCGAGGCCGAATCCGGCTGTATCGATTGGGTGCAAGAGGTCGATTACGGCGTCCGTGCCGCCCCCGTAATAGGACCGGGCAATGAAGATGAGATCAACGTGTATGTGGGGGACACGAATGCAACTTTTTATGCACTAGACTTTGCCTCCGGAGAACTGCGGTGGCGCTCGACCCTTGATGATCATCCGGATGCACGGATTACCGGTGCCGCGGCATTACACGACGGGCGTCTGTATGTCCCTGTGGCGTCGCTCGAAGAGGGAACGGCGGAATGGCCAGCCTATGAGTGCTGCACATTCCGAGGCAGTATCGTGGCACTCGATGCAGCGACAGGTGCAGAACTTTGGAAAACTTATCCGATTACGGAAGAACCGCGGAGAACGGGCACCACGAGTTCTGGCACCCCACGATGGGGACCATCAGGGGCCGGCATCTGGGGCACCCCCACGCTCGACCCGGAGCGAAACACTCTGTATATCGCGACCGGTGACAGTTACTCCGATCCCGTCTCTCCGGCGAGTGACGCGGTTATGTCTTTGGCCATGGACACGGGGCAGGTGCAGTGGGTGACGCAAACAACAGCCGGGGACGCCTGGACGGCGGCCTGTCTAGCAACAAATCCCGTCTTTCGAGCCGGGTGCCCCGAGTCACAGGGGCCAGACTTTGACTACGGGAGTGCCGTCGTGCGTGCTGTCTCGGCCGACGGCGACCCCATCCTTCTCGCTGGCCAAAAGAGCGGCATCCTGTATCAGATCGATCCAGAAACCGGTGACGTGCAATGGCAGACGCGTATTGCCGATGGTGGTGTTCTTGGCGGCATCGAGTGGGGGATCGCTACTGATGGGAAAGTGGTTTACGCATCGCTCTCTGACGCGCTCGAGAAAGCGCCGGGTGAAGCCGGGGGAGTGGCCGCGGTTCAGGTCGGCGACGGGGCCATCGTATGGGAAGCCCCGCCATTTCAGGACACCTGCGGCACTCGAACCAGATGCCACACCGGTCAACCCGGGGCAGTGACCGCAATCCCCGGGGTGATTTTCTCAACTAGTCTGGATGGCCACATTCGGGCCCACGACACCGCGACGGGCCGTGTGATTTGGGATGTCGACACGGTCAGGGAGTTCGACACGGTCAATGGGGTGCCCGGGCAAGGTGGGTCGCTGAACGGACCTGGTGCGACTGTTGTTGACGGTACTGTGTATGTCAGTTCTGGCTATAGCACCTTAAATTTCATGCCTGGCAACGTCCTGCTTGCATTTGCTCCAGCCGAGAACTAGCCGTCCGATTGCCAGGGTAATAGACGGTTTATCGCGGTCACTACGCTCAGGGAGTTCGGTGACGAATTCACGTACGACCAGCAGACATAGTATTCAGTAAATATTACTAAGTATAAGGAGTGAAAATATGGCATTAGGAGACCTCATTCTTAACGAAACCGGATCGGTCGACGAAGTTCGTGAATTATCGAACGATGCGTCCGGAATCAAGAACGAAATCAAACTCACGCTGAAAGGCACAATTCGTGGTGTAGAAGAGACGACCAAGTGGACCTACGCGGCACTAGTCAGACCAGACGGTTCTGTTTATGGTGAAGGAACCGCAGTTATGACGACTGTGGACGGTGACATCCTGAACCTCACAGGCGCCGGCGCAGCAAAGGCCGCAGGACCCGGCGAGTCAACGAACTTTCGTACGATGCTGTATGCACACACGACGGCGGCGAAATTTGCAGACTTGAACCATGTGGGTCTTGTCGGGGAATACGACGTCGCTCCAGATGGAACAGCGACGAACAAGAACTGGGAATGGAAATAGACGAGAAAGCCGACAATTGTTGGTGAAGAGATATCCAACACCTCCACGCGCGGTGCCGTATAACGTCCAGGGGGCCGAGACCGTCTATGTCTTCGACATCGAAGTCTCGGCCCAACGTTATCTAGCATCATCCCTGCGTGAGGCGATCCGGCCCTGAATTTACTAACATCAAAAACGAAAACGACTGGAAAACGATAAGGGTTCTTAGAGCCCCCCGATCACTACGCAAGGCCCCCGAATCTCACCCGACAGGCCTCACTCGAGCCAACGCGGAGTATCGGACGCTCGAGGGTGTCGAGGGGCTTGGCTTGGTGATCGGGGGTGCTCTAGAATTGCCTATCGTCATTACCTCGCAACGCGTCGCCCACGGATTAAGTGAATTCTGGAATCGCTGACGGAAACTCCTGCTCGTAATCAAGGTGCAAAACGATGGATCGAAAAAACTCCTCGGCATCTACTTCGATTGAACGAAATCAAGAAGCATTTTCCTGACGCAAAGATCCTGCGAATCGTAAGGGACCCTAGCCCGGATTATTCGTGAAGGGTCCGATTTCTATTTCCAGCGCGGTGTGATCGCAGTGTGGGGGTGAGAACCGGCCGTGGCCGCTGTCCGGGCAGCTCTAAATGAACGGAAGACGGTCGAGGTGGACCGAGGCCAGGGACAGCTCCGCCTGTGGCCGTGGCGCGCAGGCCCGATAACCGGTGAGGGCGATGCGTCGCCACGCGTGGAGGTCTGGCGTCGCGGTTGGCAGATGGAGAACGATGCGCCGCACGGAGGCGAGGTCGTGCAGGCTCGCGTCGTCTACCGCGGCCGGCACGTGCGGCAGATGGGTGCGATTCCGCCAGTACGGCAGCGAATCCGCATGATAGAAGAGCGCGGCACCTTTCCAGAAATCGGGGTGGTCGAGGAATGTCGACATCGCCGGCTCGAAGTGATTCGGCAACGTCGCAAGTGGCTCGACGAAGGCGCCGTGGGCGGCGTCATCCCTGGCCAAATGCCAGGTCGCTTCGTCGATGCTGGCTCGGCAGCCTTTCTCGCAGCTCAGTTCGGCGATGTCTCTGACATCGCGGCGAAGTCGAGGTCGTCGAAGACGCCGCGGGCATGGAAATAGCGGGCCAGCAGGGGGTTGGGCATCTGCCGGAAGAAGTCTCGGGTGGAGTAATGCCGCGCCATGAGAACCCATCCGTCCAGGCCCGTCCTGACGACTCGCCGAGATCAAGCCTAACGGGAGTCGGGCTGTCGCGGTCCTGTGTTTTCCGCCGGTCGTGCTCGATTAGGCGCGCATCGGAATGACGGAGCCCGGAGCGGTAGCGGCGAAACCGGCCCATGCAGCCATCAGTTCACGCCGACGCTCGAACAGGTCCGTTCGGTGATACGCCGCCTCGGTCTTGTCCTTGAGCGTGTGGGCCAGCGCGGCTTCGCAGACCGCACACGGGAAATGCGCACGCTCCGCGGCCCAGTCTCGAAAACTCGACCGGAACCCATGCGTCGTCACATCGTCGCGTCCCATCCGCCGTAGCGCCATCAAAAACGCCATGCGGCTCAGCGGCTTAGTCCCGGACCGACCCGGAAAGACATACTGTGACCCGGTCCGCCAGGGCCTTGGCCTGCGTCAGGATCTGCGCGCAGCGCGGTGACAACGGGACACGGTGCGCGACACCGGCCTTCATGCGCTCGGCCGGAATGGTCCAGGTCTGGGCCGAGAGATCGAACTCCTTCCAGGTGGCGAGCACGGTCTCGGACGTGCGGGTCGCGGACAGCACGGTCAACTCAAAGGCGAGCTTCACCAGCTCGCCGGCGCTTGACTCGCGCAAGGCGCGGAGGAACACGGGCACCTCGGGATACGGCAGCGCCGCATGACGCGTCTTGGTGGCTCGGTGCTTGGGCAGCACCTGAGTGAGGCCCTCTGTCGGGTTGTCGCCCGCACAGTAGCCCTGGGCCTTACACCAGTCGAAGATGACCCGGAGACGCTGGAGGACGCGCCGGGCGGTCTCGGGACGATCGAGCCACTGCGGGCTCAACACCGACAGGACATCGGCGCTGGTGATGGGCGTCCACCCGCTTCGAGCCACACGTCGAGATGACGCCTGAGAGCGACGAGAGCCACTGCTTGCGGTGCTTCTCGTTTCGGAATGCCGCCTCGTGCCCGGCAGGGACCTGGCGTGCGGCCTGCTCGAAGGTGGGCACGGGCCGTTGCTCGTGTCGACGCTCGGCGAGGGGGTTCACCCCCCGTGCGGGCGATCCGACGAAGCCGTCGCGCTTCCTCGCGGTCCTCAGCAAGTGGGACGAGGGTGACGCTGCCGAGTCCGATGTCGCACCGCTTCCCCTTGACGACCGTTCGCAGCACCCAGCTCTTGGCGCCACCGGGGGCCACGAAGCAGGTAGAGGCCCCCGCCGTCAGCGACCCGTCTGGCGCGGTCTCCGGCCTGCGCGGTCCGCGCCGTGAGGGCTTTCTGCGGGTGTCGTCGGCGATCTCGTTCCCTGATTGCCTCCCACATTATTACCGGGCTCTTGTGGGAAGTCGTTGGAACGCGCTGGACGCAAGACAGGTATAATACGCCCATAATTCTGGTGTTTCGGGAAGTTGCTGGTACTTTCCTGGAACAATAAATGGCGGAGAGGGTGGGATTCGAACCCACGTGCCGGTTACCCGACAAGACGCTTTCGAGGCGCCCCCGTTACGACCACTTCGGTACCTCTCCGTATTTCGAATTGTGTGCGACTCGCGGTTGTTAGGACGCCAGCGGACTGGCATCCGGCTGGGTCTTCCGCCTTGCCTTAAAGAACTTCTGCACCAATGTTCGGCACTCTGTCTCGAGAACGCCGCCGACCACTGCGACTCGATGGTTGAGCGCCGGGTGGTCCAACGCACGCATTGCTGACGCGACAGCCCCAGACTTTGGCTCTGGCGCACCGTAGACGAGTGTACTCACTCTGGCGTGGACGAGAGCACCAGCGCACATGAGACAGGGCTCGACGGTTACGTAGAGCGTCGAGCCCGGCGTCAATCGATAGTTGTCGGTGGTGGTGGCGGCGGCTCTCAAGGCCTGCACCTCGGCATGAGCCGTGGGGTCCGCCGCACGAATGGGCTCGTTGAATCCGGTCCCGACGACCTCCCCGTCCGACACGACCACCGCTCCCACCGGAACTTCCCCGACGGCGAGCGCTTGCTGGGCTGCGCCGAGCGCTCGGCGCATCCAGTGCTCGTGGGTCAGGAGGTCTAGGCCGTCCGGCACCCACTAATCGTAGCTGGGTGGCTGTACCCGGGCAACACAGGAACCTCCCAGCGATGCGTTCTACTGCTCGGCTTGATCGTCGACCCAAACGCGGATCTGGCGCTCGTTCTCGACGACTCGTACGATGTCGCCCCGCAAGTCCTGCAACTGGTCGAGAGCAGCAGCAATGTTGAGTGTATCGCCATCACCCGACAGGAGGGCGTCGACCACGACGGTCAGGAGATCGACTCGGACTGACTCGTCCGTGCCGTCGACACGCACTTGGATTTGCTCTCCAACACGTGCCACGCGCACGGTCTGGTCTTCTCGCTCGACGGCGACAAACTCACCATCGCCAGCGGCCATGATCTCTCGCCACATTGTCCTAATGTCGCTCACGGATACACCGTGTTGCTCGGCGATCTGAAGATGACCATCCGCCGAAATGATGTCTTTGGGAACCATCGCAATGACGGCCCCGACCGCGCCCAGGGGAAGGTTGAGTGCAACCCTCTGCGCGTCATCATGTTCCCCTTCGATCTGTATGTGAACCCAGCCCTGGGATTCTCGTGGCGTTTGTTGCTCGGCCGACGCCGCCGCCATGAGAGCAACGACAGAAAACACAGCCAGAGTCGCCGCTGATCCGAAACGGGTGTAGCGCTGCATGGGTCGTACCTCCTGGATCTCGTCGTCTCCGTCGGTTATCTCCGGAGACGCCGCACAGTCAGGATAGGCGGAAGCTGGTTCCAGAAGGTTCTACAATGGTTTTCTTTTCCCGGAGGAGTACGCTGCAATCGCTTTGGAGTCGGTCAGAGCATATGGACTCGGGAACACGGTCGGTCGCGAGGGTGACGTGTGTTGTCTTTGTGGCCCGTAAGGTCCATGGCAAGAAGTGCCGTGCCATCGTCACGCGCGCGGCGCACGAGTGGGGATCGCTGACACCCGACGATCCATGCGCTGACAAGAGTGACGACTGTGGTGTCTGATAACCCGACGGTCTTGACCCCGGGATCGCACCTTGACCGGCGGTCTATTGTGGCAGCCCGGATCGCTGGCGCCATCGGTTTGGCGGTCGTCGCGTTTCCGACCCTGGTCGGCGTCGGCGTGATCGTGCTGATCGCATCGTGGCACCCGGGACAGAAGCTCGGTCTGCTGACACTCTGGATCGGTGTAATGGGGCTACTGACCGTGACGGTCATCATGTGGCCCGCGCTTCGATTCCGTCACACGCGGTATCGGGTCGATGAAAACGCCCTGACCATTTCACGAGGCGTCATATGGCGCTCGGTGACGTCGGTTCCCACATCTCGAATTCAGCACACGGACGTGTTGCAGGGTCCGCTGCAACGACAGTTCGGACTGGCCACCCTCATCGTCCACACCGCAGGCACGCAAGACGCGGCGGTCTCCCTGAGTGGGCTCGCGCACCGCGACGCCCTACCGCTTCGCGACTCGCTCATCGCAGAACGCGACGAGGATGGTGGCGACAAACATCCCGACGCCAACTGACGACCGACGGTTGCACCCGTGGTCATGGCTATTCGCAGCCGGACAGGCCGCCAAAGGCTTTGTTCTGCCAGCGGTGTTGGTGTTGTTCGCATCGGGTGGCAACGCCTACGAGCTGTGGGCGGCGGTGCTTATCGTCCCGATCGCGGCGAGCGCGCTCCTGCAGTACTTGGTCTTTCGCTACCGTCTGGAGGATGACGAGCTCGTCGTGCGCGATGGCATCCTCACCCGCACGGAACGACACATCCCGTATGCGCGTATTCAGAACCTTGACCTGGCGCAAAACCCGTTTCATCGCCTGCTGCGAGTGGCGCTCGTTCGAGTGGAGACGGCAAGCGGTGCCAAGCCCGAAGCGGTGATTCGCGTCCTCTCGTTGGACGCGATCGATGAGATGCGATCCCGGGTATTTGCGGGCCGTGATGGCCATCCAGCTGGTGTCGCGCAACGCCCGGATGCACGAGACGACGCGAACGTTTTCTTCGCGATCTCAGCCAGCGAGTTGGTAAGACTCGGGATCATCTCGAACAAAGGCGTCGTGGTCGTCGGGGCCACCCTCGGTCTGTTTTGGCAACGCAGCAACTGGTTTAGGCCAAACCAGGATGGTCTTCTTGGGAACATTCTCGATGTGCCGTCCGGTTGGTTCGCTGGTGCGACCAGCGGGTCGACCCCCAACCTCGTGTTGACGGTGCTCGTCGTCGTCGTGCTCGCCGTCGGATTGCTTCGCGTCTTTTCGGTCGCCTGGTTTCTCGTCCAGCTCCACGGGTTTAGGCTGCAACGACGAGGTGACGATCTCCGTGCCGAATACGGCCTCGTCACGCAGATGTCCAGAACTATCCCTCCGTCGCGTATCCAAACATTGATCGTGAGCGAGTCACCGTTGCACCGGTGGTTCAGACGCCAATCCGTAGAGCTCCGCATGGTCGGAGGCGGGGGCGACAACCTCAACGCCGGTGGCAGCGGTCTAGATGGGACCGCCCCCAAGGCCACGAATCAGTGGCTCGCTCCGCTCATCGCAACACGGAACGTCCCGGCACTTCTGAGCGGGGTATTGGCAGAGATCGACATCCGGAATGTGACCTGGAACCTGATCGCACCGCGCGCCTGGCGGCGTATCTTCCGTCGCCAGTTGCTGGTAGTGGGGTGTGTGATATTCCCGCTATCCGTGTTGATTGGTGCCGACGCGCTTCTGGCGTTGCCACCGATCGCGATGTTGGCGTATCTCCACGCCCGCCTCTGGGTGAAGCACGCCGGTTACGCGCTGACCCCATGGGGCATCGCGTTCAAGAGTGGGTGGTGGAACAGGACCATCAAGATCATCCGCTACGGAAAAATCCAAACGGTAGTGAAGGCCGACAGCCCGTTTGACCGGCGTTCGGGTATGGCGTCGATCCGGATCGATACGGCTGGCGCCGAACGGGGTGGCTATACGATCGATATCCCCTACCTCGACCGCGTCGTCGCCAACGAGGTTGCCGAGCGATTGGGCCGCGAATCGCAGACCCGCGCCTTTCGCTGGTAGCAGCCGGGTGCCCCTGTCGCATCCCGCGGCGGGCGCCCGCCGCGATAGACGGCGGGGCACTAGTCAAGGTGACCCATTTCGGAGTCTCCCATCTCAACGCCGCCCGAAGGGAAATACTCTCGCCATCGCTCCGTCACTCGGCTGGCGATGTCGTCACGACACGACAGCTCCGTAGGAAACCCGGGTTTGAGTCGAGCGTCGATGACGATCGGAGGCGTACGCATGAGTTGGTTTCGCTGGACCGACGTTGATGCTGCGTAGATATCGGCCGCCGGTTCGAATCGGGTGAACGTCGTCCAGAGAAAGTTGATCGGACTCCTGGTCGCACGTACCGGTTCATCGGTCAGCACCACCAGCGGCCAATCTGCAAACGCGGGATGACCGGCCACCCGGACGGGCGCGTCGGGATCATCGGCAAAAGCACGTGCGCCAACCACCAGACACCCCCCGCAGAACACTCGTACGTCCGTGACGTCACGAGGCAGGTCCGAGCTCGAAAACTCCCTAGGTAACTCGCGAATCGGGTCACCCAGACCAAGCCATACACCCTTGGACCCTTTGTTGACCTCCGGTCCCGTATAGTCGAGCGTGTCCATAGACAGATTGCCAAACACATACAGGTCTGTCTCTGGACGGGTCCGACACAACACGTGCTCCAAGGTCGCGGAAAAGTCTTTGAGGTCGACCGGTTGGTCGGTCACCAACAGAAACTTCGTCAGTGATAGTTGGCCTTCGCCGAGAATGCGAAACGCGCTCGCCATCGCTTCGCGGCCGTATCGCTGCTTGACCACGGCGGCCGACAGGGAGTGATAGCCGGTCTCGCCATACGACCACAACTGCTCGACAGCAGGCATCACGACGGGAAAGAGCGGCGAGAGCAGCTCCTGCAACAGATCTCCGATAAAGAAGTCCTCTTGCCGCGGCTTGCCCACGACCGTGGCGGGATAGATCGCGTCATGGCGATGCGCCAGCGTCTTCACGCGAAACACTGGGTAGTCGTGTTGCAGTGAGTAGTAGCCGTAGTGGTCCCCAAACGGTCCCTCTGGACGCCGCTCATGCGGGCGCACTTCACCGAGGAGCGCAAACTCCGCGCTCCCGACCAGTGGGTGTGACCATGGTCCTTCCACCAACTTGAGACGCTGTCCGGCGATAAGCGACGCGAGCATCAATTCGGGCGCGTTTTCTGGCAGGGGCGCGATCGCCGAAAGCATCAACGCGGGCGGGCCGCCGAGGAATACGGTGACCGGGAGCGGCTCGTCGCGTGCCTCGGAGACGCTGTAGTGAAATCCGCCACCCTTCCCGATTTGCCAGTGCAGACCCGTCGTCCGAGCGTCGTGCACATGCAACCGATACATACCCAGATTATGGCCTCCCTTATCGGGATGCTCCGTGTATACCAGCGGCAGCGTGACAAACGGCCCACCGTCTTCGGGCCACGTCGTCAGGGCCGGCAGTCTATCGAGACGGACATCGTCTGTCACAACCTCTGTTACCGGTCCGCGGCGTCCGCGTGTCAAACCAATCTTGAGCAGCTCGAGCCCAACATCGCGCGCGCCCCAGAGCTTGGAAGGGGTCGGGGGCATGGCCGTCTCCAGCAGATCGACGAGTCGCTTGATGAGGCGGTGCGGTCGTTCCCCAAACGCCAACTCGGCCCGACGCGCCGTCCCAAAGAGATTCGTGACCAACGGATACGTGGCGCCGCGCACGTTTGAAAACAAGAGCGCAGGACCATTGGCGGCAATGACTCGGCGATGAATCTCTGCCGCCTCGAGAAAAGGATCGACTTCGGCCTCGATCTGGACGAGGTCCCGGTCACGGCGGAGTTGTTCAAGAAAAACGCGTAGGTCCGGAAAGCTCATATTTCGTGTGGCGGCAGCACAGAACTGGCCCCGTCGTCACGACATTATGCAGTGATCGACAAGGGCCAGCGCGCGCGGCTTTCTCAATCGACAGAGGCGGTGATGGCCCGGCGTGTGATCGCCACCAGCTCGTTACCTCCAAACGAGGTCTCGCCCACGGCCATACCGACAAGCTCGTAGCCGATGCTGGCGGCTGTTTCGAGCTCTCGTTCGAGCGTTGAGGTCCGCGACGTGGCGAGCAGCTGGTATTCGAAGGCAGCCGACGGTTCGCGCTCGTTCCGCTCTAGGATCACAACGACTTCGTCACCGCCAAAGCGAGTCTCGAAAACCGTCTGCGCCTTGTAGTGAAATCCGTCGGCGGCCGCAGCCCGCAGCTCTCGCTGCATTGTGGACGTTTTCGATGTCGCCAAGAGTCGATAAGAAAATCGCGCCGATACCTCGTCGCGCGAAACGATCACCACGACCTCGCTCCCGCCAAACGCGGTCTCGCCGCCCATCACTGCCGCGAAACGAAAGCCTTCCGCCGCTGCTTCGTTGAGCTCGTGTTCCAGCGTCGAGGTTCGACTGGTAGCCAGCACACGATACTGCTCGTCCGCAACCTCTGCCGCCCTATTGCTCGCACCTAGACCAACGTGGACGACTGCGAACATTGTCATGCAGCACGCAGTGCCCAGAAGCGCCCGCCCTGCGGTCTCGCGTCCCATTCTGCGTGTGGTCTTGAAGGTATACATGTCCTGTCTCCTTTTGGCGTCAGCGCCAGCCGGGAAACGCGGCCCGAATATGCACTCGACACCGGATTTTCCTGGCGATCGGGTCCTGCATCTCGGCTGCAACGCTCCGCGACACTGCCGTCGCCTAGCAGCGCTACAATCGGCGTGCCACCTGCGCCGATGTCAGCGTCGGCGAACCGTCAGCAAAGTCATGGCGCCGTCCCCGCCCAATTCCGGGTGTAGTATCCCTATTTGTTCCCCACGGGCTGTCACATCTAAGGAGGGCGCCATGCCTGCGTTATCCCACATAGGTCGGCGGTTGTTTTTGAAAACGGCTGGAGCGACGGCCGTCGCGGGCGTGACCGGCGCCAGCGCCACTGAACCAGCCATGGCGCGCTCCGCCTTGCAGTCGTACTCCTCCGAATTCGACTTTGATACGGTCTACAGCCGAATCGGCACGAATTCCTCGAAGTGGGACGCTCAAATCGCGCGGTATGGTCGGGAGCATGTCGATGTCGCCATGGGAACCGCCGACCAGGATTTCAGAATCGCTCCGCCGATCTCAGCGGCGCTTCGCCAACGCGTTGAGCACGAGAACTACGGCTACATGGCGATCCCCGAGTCCTACTACGAGTCGATCATCGACTGGAACAAGCGCCGCTATGGGCTCAAGATCTCACGCGACTCTATCCGAAATTCGGACGGTGTGCATACAGGGATCATCAGCACGTTGCGGGCATTCTGCCCGCCCGGCAGCAAAGTGCTGATGAACACGCCTACCTACGACGGCTTCTATTCCGATATCCGGATCGTCGGACTGGTCGCCGAGGAAAGCCCGATGAAGGTCGTGGACGGCAAGTACAAGATCGACTTCGCCGATCTCGAGCGACGTATCGACCACGAAACCCACGCGTTTATTCTGTGCAACCCACACAATCCGACCGGCAATCTGTGGTCACGTGAGGATCTCATGACGCTCGGTGAGATCTGTACGAAACGGCGGGTTGTGGTGCTGGCCGACGAGATCCACTGCGATTTTGTGGCCGCTGGCAACACCTATACGCCCTACGCCACGCTCGACGATGAAGCAATCGTGCGCAACAGCATCACCTACAAATCGGTGAGCAAATCTTTCAATCTGTCCAGCTTGAAATGCGCCTATCTGTTCTCGACAAACCCGGACTATCTCACCCGGATCACCGGTGCCGGACAGCATCGGCAGTCGATGAATACACTCGGTATCGTCGCGGCGGAGGCGGCATACAACCACTGCGAAGACTGGCTCGACCAAGTCATCACGTATATCGATGGCACCACGGACTACGTCGAGCAGTTTGTCGGCTCACGACTCCCGGGCGTGAGCTGTGTCAAGCCGGAGGGAACCTACCTGAGCTGGCTGGACATGAGACCGGTCATCGACCGAATCGGTGCCAGGGCAACAGCCACCGCGGCCGAGGCCGACACCACCCCCGAAAGGGAGCTGCAACAGTACCTGGTCGACCATGCGAATATCCACATCAACCCGGGGTCGAACTACGGGCTCGGTGGCAGTGGGCACATGCGGATGAACCTCGCGACGTCGCGCTCCCTCGTCGAGCTGGCGCTCCACAATCTTGCAAGCGCGCTGGGCTGAAAAGCGGCGCACAGGCCGTAACGCCAGGCGTGGCGCGCAATCGAGCGCACGGTGGGGTTCGCGTCACAATCCACCATCGCTTCATGTTTTCGGAGGAAGGTAAATGAACATCGTCGTATCAACGTGGCGTCGAATCTTCGGCGTGTCAAGAACAATGGGGGCGACGACCGCCCTTGTCATGGGCATCGTCTCCTCAGGGCCATCCGGCCTCACCGAGCTCACTCTCCACGCGCAAGAGGACGCGTTCTCGCCGGTCACGGACGAGGTCCTGCAGAACCCCGACCCCGCGGACTGGCTAAGCTGGCGCCGGACCCTCGATGGCTGGGGATACAGCCCTCTCGACGATGTCGACCAGAGCAATGTGGGCAACCTACAGCTCGCGTGGTCGTGGGGTTTAGAGCCAGGTGTATCGCAAACCACGCCGCTCGTGCATAACGGAATCATGTATCTCGCGAACCCCGGCAATGTAGTCCAGGCGTTGAACGCGGGCACCGGCGACTTTATCTGGGAGTATCGTCGCGAGATGGAAGAGGCGCGTCGACCGGCGGCCCAAATGCGGAGCCTGGCCATCTATGAGGACCTCATCATCCTCAACACCGTCGACGCCCACGTCGTGGGGTTGGATGCGCGGACCGGTGAGGTGCGCTGGGACACACCAGTGATGCCAGACTTCGACGGTTACGGTTTCTCGAGCGGACCGGTGATCGCCGACGGAACGATCGTCGCCGGGCTACGCGGGTGTGAGCGGTTTCGCGAAGACACCTGCTACATCGTCGGCCTGGACGGCAGCACAGGACAGGTCATATGGCGAACGTCAACGGTCGCTCGCCCGGGGGAACGGGGTGGTGACTCGTGGGGCGATTTGCCTCTGCTGTTTCGGGCAGGGAGCGACGCCTGGATCCCCGGCAGCTACGACCCCGTCAGCGGGCTGATCTACTACGGCACCTCCCAGGCAAAGCCGTGGACGCGTGACGCCCGCGGCACGGATGGCGATGCGCTCTATAGCAATTCCACGCTTGCCCTCGACCCGGCAACGGGAGAAATGAAGTGGTATTACCAGCACCTCCCGGGGGACTCCCACGACATGGACGAGACGTTCGAGCGGATCCTCGTCGACTACGACGGCCGGCAGTCAGTATTTAGCATGGGCAAGCTCGGCATCCTCTGGGAGCTCGACCGCGTCACCGGCGCGTATACAAACGCGGTGGATCTGGGCTATCAGAACATCGTCGATTTGAACACCGAGACCGGCGAGGTTACCTACCTCGACGGCATGGTCTCGGATGTGGGAGAAGAGCTCTTCTTTTGCCCCAGCACCGGCGGCTTCAAGAGCCTCAGAGCAATGGCGTATCACCCCGATACGAGCGCGCTCTACGTGCCACTCAATCTCAACTGCGAGACCGCGGCGTTTGGTCCGGTCGAGCGACGCGAGGGGGGCGGCGGCACGGGCGGTGTCCGCGGACGCCAAAATCACTTCCACCCCGATGCCCCAGACCAGCTTGGCGAATTCCAGGCGCTCGATATTCGCACCGGCGAAACGCTGTGGAAGCACCGTCGGCGGGCGCCCTACAATACCGCCGCATTGACGACGGCCGGGGGGCTCGTTTTTGTCGGCGACTGGGACCGGTATGCGTTCGCATACGATGCCGCCACCGGTGAAACGCTATGGCAAACCCGGTTGTCGACGATGGCCAACGGCTATCCAATTACATACGCGGTCGACGGGACACAATATATCGCGTTCGGCGCAGGTGGCCCTTCGGGCGGAACGAGCTGGACGAGTATCCTTCCGGGCGCCCTGACACCGGAACTAAAGAACCCGCGGGCCGGCAATGTGATCTTTGTATTTGCCCTCCCGTCCGAGGACTAGCGGACCGTCCACTGGTCTTCACAGGAAAGCCATGACGACAACCAGATGCATATCGCTCACCCGGGCCGTCCTCGCCCTTGCGATCGTCGGAACCGGTGCGATGAGCGGTAGTCGCTTGTCTGCCCAAACCGAGACCCGAGAGCCCGTCACGATCGCGCAGTTTGACCAGTGGATGGACGAGCTCTCGAATTGGGGGCGCTGGGGTGACGACGACCAAATAGGCGCCGCACGGTTGATGACCGATGCGAAGCGGCTCGAAGCCGCGGCGCTTATTCAAACCGGAACCACCGTATCGTTGGCCCACGATTTCATCACCGCGGAAGCGGCCGACGCCGCAGAGCCCTACGTCCTCCAAATGACGGTGAACGAAGCAGGGCAAAACGCGGGCGACCGCGTCGAGGTCTATTTTCACGGCGTCACGTTCTCGCATCTGGACGGGCTGTGCCATGTCTTTTACAAAGACAAGGTCTACAACGGGAGCGACTTCCGAGATGTTGTCACCGAGGACGGGTGCTCGGCGATGGACACGACCATGATGAAGGATGGGCTCGTCACCCGCGGCGTCCTGGTCGACATGCCGCTCCTCAAGGGCGTCCCGTATTTGGAACCTGGAACAAAGCTATACCGTGAAGATATTGAGGCCTGGGAAGAGTACGCCGGCGTGACGCTTGGGCCGGGTGATGCATTGTTGCTCCGTACCGGTCGCTGGGATCACCGAGCCGCCGAGGGCGCCACCCGCGTGATGTCCGGGTGGGACGCGTCCGTTATTCCCTTCCTCGCTGAACGAGACATCGCCCTCCTCGGGGCCGACTCTGTCCACGAGGCACCCGACAGCGTACCGGGTCTGCGGGTCAATCCAATCCACCGGTTCGCGATCGTCTCCCGGGGAATGCACCTGCTCGACAATCTCGACCTTGACGCGGCCGCGGAAACCGCCGCCCGTCTTGGGCGCTGGGAGTTCATGCTGGTGATAGCCCCCCTGAGGGTGCCGGGCGGTACCGGTTCCCCCGTAAACCCCATCGCGATGTTCTGAACGAGACCAGGGTCGCGCGATGGTCCCGGCAGGCGTGCTGCGTGATGAACTCAACAACGAGGGGACGGTCACAGAGACAGTCAACACTTCGGAAACGGTGTCTAGTGCGTCGTCCCGAACACGATGCGTTCGTGTTGGAACAGTCTGGCGGTCAACGCGACAAACAGGACACCGACCAGCATCGACGATCCACCGGCCAGGAGAAACAGGACCACGCCCGGCTCATCGCCGCCTAGCACCTGGGTCAAGAGCATCTGCTGACCCAGGACCGGCATTGCGACCAACCAGTTGTCGTCGGGGAGCGACGATACCATCGCGATAATCCCCGGCACCATCGCCACCATCATCAACAGCGACACGTAGGTCTGGGGCTCTTTGAACGAGCGCGCGAAAGTTGGCAACAGCAGCTGGATACCGACCGCGAAGAACGCCAACGGAACCGTCCCGGCCAAGATCGCCACGGTCTGAAACACGCCGACGTCCATCCGAATCCCAAGGGCGGACAAATCCATGCGGGGCACCAGAACCAGAGTGCCGGCCAACACCGACACCATCCCGACGCCGGCAAACACGACCGCGGCTAGCCACTTGCCCGCGACAATGGCGTGACGCGACGTAGGGTTCAGGAGCAACGGCTCCAACATTCATACTGGCCCCCGGGAGACTCGGTGCTCATCGCCACCAGCGGTCCATAGTCGCCGTCGGCGGCACGTGAGATCGCCAAGGGAAGGACGACGGACATATCGGCGGAATACAGCGGGCCCCGGACCTGCAACGCCAACGATGTGCGCGAGAGCTGCGTTTCGGTCGGGCGACCGGTCCTCGGGTCCACGATGGTCTGACGAACGGGACCCTCGGCCAACGTGTCGAGCAGGCCTTGCAGTTTGGCACCCAACTCGGGATACGCGGTGCGACAACCGTCGTCCGCCGCGCAATCCTCGACGAGGAGGTCAAGCGCACGGGTGGCGTCTCGCCCGACATAGACGGGAAGCTTGAGCGCCAACGGCGCGAGTCCGTCAAGGATGGCGGTCCTGACCCGAGCCGGACAATCCGTCTTCGATATCATCAGCCGGTGGGCACGGCTCGAGGACGAGACGGCTCGTCCCATCTTCCAGGCCGTTGCACGCGGCCCCAGTCATGACGAGGACGGCGCCAAGCAAATGATGAAAGCGCCGCCAAGCGCGTTCACATCGATGGGAGAAAAATAGCTGCCACACAGACGACATCATGCCGTGGCCTCATCGGTACTCGGTGCGAGGGTCTACGGGACGGTCCGATACGGGTTGCACCGCGACCACGCTTGGGCGATCATGCCGCGATCGGAAAATAGGAGAAAGAGATGACTAGACAAGAGTTCGTGTGCGCTGTGGCCCTACTCGCTTCCTTTCTTACAGGTGCCCCTCGGGTGGCGGCACAATCGGCGTTCGAACCGCCCCGGCTTGTGGACGGCAAACCTGACCTGCAGGGAGTGTGGGACTTTCGCACGCTGACGCCGCTCCAGCGCCCGGAGGACGCCGGGGACCAAGCGGTGCTCACAGCGGAAGAAGCCGCCGACCTGGACGCGCGGTCAGAAACACGGGCCGAGGAGGCCGTCGCGCCGAGCGAGGTACGCGAAGAGCCACTCCCGGTGGGAGGAGACGTGGGCGCCTACAACAGCTATTGGGTCGACCAAGGTGCACGTGTCGTCGACGACCAGCGCACGTCACTGATCAGCGATCCCCCGTCCGGACGTCTCCCGGAGCTACAGGCAGGCGTCGAGATGTCCGTTCTGTCGCTTGGCGAGGACCTCCCCGGTGAGCGCCCAGTGCGCGTCCGAGCCGCGGGAATCGGAACGGATAGCTACGAGGACCGCGGTTTGTCCGAGCGGTGCATACTCGGATTCAACTCGGGCCCCCCCATTGTGCCAGCCGGCTACAACCAGAACATCCAGATCTTCCAGACATCGGACCATGTCGTCATTCTTCACGAAATGGTCCACGACGCTCGCATCGTACCGCTCGACGGACGAGCCCACGTGTCCGAGGGTATCAGGCAATGGATGGGGGACTCGCGTGGATACTGGGACGGCGACACCCTGGTCGTAGAGACCACAAACTTTAGCGACAAGACGGCGAGTTTTAATCCGTCAGTCGCAATGGCGGCCGGTTCAGGGACCACATTGCATCTGGTCGAGCGCTTCCGACGCGCGGCCGATGACACGCTCTTATATGAGTTCACCGTCGATGATGCGTCGACGTTCACCCGCCCGTTCACCGCGACGTTGCCGATGAAGCAGGGCGACTACATGTTCGAATACGCCTGTCACGAGGGAAACTACGGGTTACTCAATATCCTTTCTGGCGCCCGAACCGAGGAGCTGACCTCTCAGGACCAATAAGCGAGGCGGCGCGCGCCCTGGGCTAGCTTGGACTAGGGGCGCGTCCTCGCGCACATCCCGGCGTCTTGCAACGCGGACAGGACCACTTCTGTATCGGCCCTGGTAAGCGCCTGCGGCTCGTCCTCGATAAACAGAATGACCGCCCGGACCGCTCGTGCAAAAGTGAAGCTGTCAAGCCGGCACTCGATGTCGGGATGAAAATCGTCGACCGACCGCGCCACGCCACGCACCAGACCGGCGCAATAGCCAATCCCAAACGGGTCCTCGTCAAACGTCTCTTCCTTGCCGGCTCCCGTGCGCCCAAGAAACGTGAAGTACCGTTGGCAGTCCTCGAGTAGCTCTGCCCCGCTTCCAGTCCGTCCCGCAGACGAAGATGGGGTTTGCGCGGAAAGGCTCGGAGAGCTACTGGTCCACACCGCCACCATGCCCAGGGCCAGTGCTCGTTTCAACCGCAAGGCTCCTCCTTGACGTCTCCGGGGGGCGCGACCGCGCAGACTGTGCACGCCCCGAGTATAGGTAAAGTAGTCCTGAGAACGATTGCCTGTCGCCTAGTGACGTTGGACCTCACCCAGAGGGCACGTGCTCTTGGCTTGACGGCAAGGGAATCGATTCGGCCCTCTGTATCGGACGAGGCGGAAAAGCAATGGAACAAGAGCAACAGAACATCGGGCCGCGACGATTTTTCGTCACGGGCGGTAGCCGAGGGATTGGCGCGGCTATTGTCACGCTCGCCACCCAGCGTGGTCATCATGTCGTTTTTACCGGAGGAGACGTCGGACGCGTCGACCAGGTGGCCGCGCGCGCACCGGAGCCGTCGGACTCACGGCGAACGTGGCCATCGGCGAAGACAATGAGAGAACGATTCGGGCGGCGATGACACACCTGGGTGGGGTCGACGTGCTTATCAACAACGCTGCGTTTTGGTACGACGCAGAAATCGGCGGGCGGGAGGGCTCGACTTGTTGCCGATCTCGGTCGAGTTTACTTGCGGACTCGAGCGGATTGTGATGCACGTCCTTCTCACTACGCGAGATACGACATGGCGGCTTGGACTCCACCGGGCTGGTGAGGAACGTCGGCCAGCCGCAATCCCATCTCGACACCCGCAAGCGTGCCCATCAGGGTCAAGTCGTTGAAGGCGCCGAGATGGCCGATCCTAAACACCTTGCCGGCCAGCTGGCCCAAACCGACTCCCAGAGACATGTCGAAGCGGTTCAGCACCGTATCGAGAAATCGGTCGGCGGCGCTGGCGCCCCCGGCCGTTGCGGAGGCCGGTGGTGGCATCAGCACCGCGGTAATAGACGCGCTGTACTCCGCCGGCTCGAGACACAGGACATCCAAACCCCACGCCCGAACGGCACGACGCGTGGCTTCGGCGTGACGCGCATGACGCGCGAAGACCTCTGCCAACCCCTCTTCCTCCAGCATCCGCAATGCCTCATGCAAGCCGTACAATAAATTCGTGGCCGGCGTATACGGAAACACCTGCTTCGCGTTTGCAGCAAGCATCGGCCCCCAGTCCCAAAAGCTGCGGGGGAATGTCGTGACCGCGTAGGCCGCCCGCGCCTTCTCGCTGACGGCCGTAAAGCTCAGCCCCGGGGGCAGCATGAAACCCTTCTGTGAGCCACCCACGGTCACGTCAACGCCCCACTCGTCGTGTCGGTAGTCGATTGAGCCGAGTGACGAGATGGTGTCCACGAGTAGCAGCGCAGGATGCCCAGCACGGTCCATGGCCTGCCGGACCAGCGGAATCCGACTGGTTGCTCCCGTCGAGGTCTCGTTGTGAACGACACACACCGCCTTGATGGTGTGCTCGGAGTCGTCCGCCAATCGCTGTTCGACCTCCTCAGGGTCCACGCCATGCCGCCAATCCCCCGGAACAAATGTTGGATTCAATCCAAGACTCGACGCCATCCCGTACCACAACGTCGCGAAATGCCCAGTCTCGACCATCAACACCCGGTCGCCCGGACATAGGGTGTTGACCAGCGCCGCTTCCCAGGCCCCAGTGCCAGACGCCGGATACACAATGACGGGCTGCTCGGTCTGAAACACGTGGCGGAGACCTGTCAGGATGTCACCCGCAAGCACCCGAAACTCTGGTCCTCGATGGTCGATTGTCGGTCGGGCCATGGCGCGTAGAACGCGGTCAGGGACGTTGGTCGGCCCGGGGATCTGGAGAAAATGCCTGCCACTGCGATGCGCCATGGCGCCTACTCTATACCGCCCCACTTGCCCGCCGCCTTGGGTGCCTGCTCCGAGCCCGTGCCCGATCGAGCTTGGCGAACGGTCGGTCACGGCAATGCGTCTGGGTCGCGCCTGGCTTGGAGTCTCTCTCGGCGCTCGATTTGACGCTCAACAACTAAACAGGCACATAAAGGTGCATAAAGCGAGGTGTAATAGTTACGTGACATAGGTGCAGTAACTACGCATCAGACTACGATCTTCGCTCTTCCTGGTTAGTTACCGCAATTAGTACAATAAGTCCAACAATTACTTGATTTGTCGCCCCGCGTTCATTCGTCAAGAAAAGCCGCCGATTCAGCTGCGACCTGGGCCGTACTTTGCAGGCGGCTACCGTGGCCCACGCTTCGCTTTTGGTAGCGCCTAGCTGGAGCCCCCCCCCACATTGTCCCCATTGACAAAAGTCGTCGTTACGGTCCTTCTCTGTTTCTGCGTAAGCACGGTCGCCCTCAGAGGCGAGCCCGTGCAACACGAAGCTCACGCCTGGTGGAAACCGCCCTTGGCTGACGAATTTCATCAACTGAGAGTCGGTGCCGAGTTCCCGACCGAACCGTTGTCGGGAACGACGGAACTCAACGTCGTCATAGAGCTCCTAGATATAGACGGTCCGCGCGCGGAACAGACAGACGGAGAGCTTGAAGCCTGGGTCATCGATGATGCGCCGGTGTCTGACGAACCGGTTCTCATCCCAAGCGTGAATTGGACGCTGGAAACCGACGAGCAAGAACTCGACCTCACAATAGCGATCGACACTACCGGTTTCACCGACGGCTGGCATCGTCTGCAACTTGCAGGAATCATCACCGGAGACGAGTCTGATGACACCGATTCGTCAGCGGCGCCCCCCCCCCCGGCTCCGCTCATCCCGGGGGCATGGTTCGTCGCCAACGGGAACGGGTCGCCAATCGCACCCTTTGGAACGATGCAGGAGGGTCTCGACGCGGCGGACGCCGGGCATGTCATCATCGTCGGGCCGGGAACATATCACGAGAACCTGACGACCAGACGGAATGGAACCCCGTCCAAGCAAATCCTACTTGCGGCACAAGACGGGCTCGGTAGCGTCCAGATCGTCGATGCCACAAACGACACCGTTCTGAACGTTGCGCACGCGTATCTCGTCGTGAGTGGGTTTATCTTCGATGGCAACCTCTCACCGCAGCATACGGTCGTCATTCGAGACGGCGGAGACTACCTGTCCTTCGGCGACAACGAAGTCGGCCGATCCGGCAAAGACTGCATCCACATGGCCGGGCCGGAGGGGGTCAGAGTCGAACGCACCGTTCTTCACGACTGCCAACCCTCGTAGGAGGCGTGTCCCTCCACGGCACCGCCGCGGCGGCGGCGCACGGCACCTCCTCTATACTGCCCGGCATGCGTGATGCTTTGCGACGCGACCTCGAAACGCATATCGACGGTGAGGTCCGTTTTGACGCCGTCTCGCGGGCGCTGTACTCCACGGATGCCAGCGTCTATCAGATCACGCCGCTCGGCGTCGTTATCGTACGGTCCCGCGACGACATTCTCAACGCCATTGGTTGCGCCCGGAGACATGGTTGCTCGATTACCGCCCGGGGCGGTGGCACCTCTCAAGCTGGTCAGGCCATCGGTGAAGGGCTACAGCTCGACACATCGAAGTATTTCAATCGGGTGCTCGAGGTCAATGTCCAGGAGCGCTGGGCGCGAGTTGAGCCGGGGATCGTGCTCGACGAGCTCAATGCGCAGCTCGCTGAGCATCGCTTGAGATTCGCCCCAGACATCTCGACGGCCAGTCGAGCCACCGTCGGCGGCATGATTAGCAACAACTCCAGCGGAGCGCGGTCGGTCGTGTATGGGAAAACGATCGACCATGTGCTGGAGCTCGACGTCGCGCTGGCAGACGGAAGTGTGGCTCACCTCGGACCGATTGACGCGGCAACACTCGCCGACGTCGCGGCGAAAGACACGCTCGAAGGTGCTGGCTATCGTATCGTGCGAGAACTTGGCGACGACCTCGTCGAAGAAATCGATACGCGCTATCCAAAGATTCTGCGGCGAGTGGGCGGCTACAACCTGGACGCGTTTGTCGACACGTCACACGGGTGCGACCTCACCAAGCTGTTTGTCGGTTCTGAAGGCACGTTGGGCATCCTGCTCGAAGCCCGCATCAACCTCGTGCCATTGCCCAAAGCGACGGCGATCCTCGTCATCGAATTTGCCGAGCTCTTGGAGGCGCTTGGCGAGACACCGGCCATCTTGAAGCACGGCCCGTCGGCGGTTGAAGTCATGGACCGCCACATCCTCAGCCACACTCGAGAAAACAGAGCTTTGGACGACATTCGGCGAGCGGTCATCAGCGGGGACCCGGGCGGATTGCTCTGCGTGGAGTTCTACGCTGATGACCCCGCCGAGCTTCCAGGTCGTCTCCAGGCCCTCGAAGACGACCTGGCTGCCCGAGGCGTGGCCGCCCATACATCTCGCGCGGTTGACCCCGCCGATCAAGCGCGGGTGTGGCACTTACGGCAATCCTCGCTCGGTTTGTCCATGGCCATGAAAGGCGACGCCAAGAGTATTTCGTTCGTCGAGGACACAGCGGTCGCACCCGAGAAGCTGCGCGATTTCATCGAACGTTTTCTGGCGATTGTGCGAGGACATGGCACGACGGCGGGTGTCTACGCCCATGCCTCGGTCGGGTGTCTACATGTCCGTCCGGTCGTGAATATGAAGACCGAGAACGGTGTGCGGCAGTTCGAAGCCATCGCCCAAGACATCGCCGAGCTGGTGCTCGAGTACGGCGGCGCATTGTCAGGCGAGCACGGCGACGGTCTCGTGCGGGGACCGTTTATCGAGCGGATGTTTGGACCGACACTCTACGAGGCGTTCCGTCGGGTCAAGCGCACGTTCGACCCCGACGGTCTGTTCAACCCGGGCAAGATTGTCGACTCCCCGCCGCTGACCGCCAACTTGCGTTACGGCGCCCACTATGTGACGCCCGACCCCGAAAGCTTCTTTGACTATGCCGAGCACGGAGGTTTTGGCCGCGCGGTCGAGATGTGCAGTGGCGTCGGCGCGTGTCGGAAGACGCTGACCGGGACGATGTGCCCCTCGTATATGGCCACCCGTGACGAGGCGCACTCCACCCGAGGACGAGCCAACGCGCTCCGCACCGCCATGCAGGGCCGGCTGACCGATTCCGGGTTGGGGGACACGGACGTCTACCGGGTCCTCGACTTGTGTCTTGAATGTCGTGCGTGCAAAACCGAGTGTCCGGTCGGCGTCGACGTTGCTCGCTTCAAGAGCGAGTTTCTGGCCGACTACCATCGGCGACACGGCACACCTTGGGGGGCACGGGCGCTTGGCCACATCCACGACATCTCGCGCTGGGTGAGTCCCGTTGCATCGCTGATCAACCCGATGCTGGGTCTACGCGTCGTGCGGCGCTTGAACGAAACGCTGCTCGGTATCGATCGGCGGCGCACGCTGCCACGCTGGACAACCCGCACCCTCTCGTCTCGATGGAAGAAACGTCCCCAGACGACGATGGCCCGTCGGGTTGTATTGTTCAATGACACGTTCACGAATTTTTTTCATCCGGAGATCGGCGTAGCGGCCGCGGACGTGCTCGAGCGCGGAGGCTGCAGCGTCGACCTGGGACCGCGCGTGTGCTGTGGCCGTCCACTTATCTCTCAGGGTCTCCTCGGGGCGGCCCGCAAACGGGCCGCCGACACCGTGCGCCAACTTCATGACTCAGCAGTAGCGGGCACCCCGCTCGTCGTGTTGGAACCAAGCTGTCTATCCGCGTTGAAAGACGACATCCCGTCGCTGCTCCGAGGCGAAGACCAATCGCGAGCGAAACACGTGGCTGACGCCAGTGTGCTGTTCGAGGAATTTCTCGAAAGGGAGTTGGCCGAAGACCGTTGCCACCTTTCGCTGGCGGAGGGCCCCGCGCAGGTGGTCCTGCACGGCCACTGCCATCAGAAGTCGCTTGGTCTCGTCAAACCGGCCACTCAGCTTCTGAGTAGGATTCCTGGAACGGCGGTCACCGAGCTCGATGCGGGGTGCTGTGGTATGGCGGGGTCCTTCGGATACGGGCGTGATCACTTCGAGGTGTCACAGACGATCGCGGAACGCCGTCTGATACCCGCCGCCCGCCAGATCGCGAGCGACGAAAACAGCGTCTTGGTCGCGGCCGGCGTATCGTGTCGTCATCAGATACGCGACTTCGGCCACACGCGGGCGTTTCATCCGGCGGAATTGCTACAGCGCCTTGTCTTGGATGAGAAAATCGACAGTCCGGGCTGACTCAGAAATGCGCCTCCATCCGCGGCCGTCGCGCCGAGGCCGCCGGTGGTCCCCGTCAGACGCGGGGAGACTCTTCACCTCGATCTCCTTTACCTGAAGACCCAGCGGGGGACTCTTGTCACGGGTTCGCAACCATGGTGGGGACCCAGGTCCACAGACATGCGTCGTCATTCGAAGGTCGCACCGAGTGGACTGTCCACTAGAATCAGTGCGAAAACGCCAATGAACTTGACCTATGTGTCGCACCTCCGGGCCGTCATTGTTGTCGGACTCTTGGCCCTCGCGACGTCTGCGGCGGGGCAAACGACTCCCTCGCCGCTACTCGATGGGCCCCGTATCTCGTCAGAGCTCAGGGCCGACGTCATTCTCGATCGTGCACTAGCCCGGTCGGCAGCCCAGGACGACTCAGAGCTCGAACTCGAGTTCGACTACATTTTGGAGTCGATCGTCGACACGTTGAACGGCGACGGGGACGTCACAGACATTGAGACGTCCACCACTCACCGATACCCGCTGAAAAGACTCCTCTACGACGAGCTTGTCAAGATTGATGGCGAACCACTCGATGACAAGCAACGCCGTGAGGAAGAAAAAAGAGCGGAATTCATGCGACCTCTGCTGGATCCTCCGTTTCGAGCCTCGCAACGGCAAACTTCCCGACAACCGGCGGATTGACAAGGCGTTGAACCGCTCGGCCGGCAAACTCTGGATCACGAATGACGACTATGGCATTGCACGGGCCTCGTTCGAGATGCAGAAGCCTTTTCGCTATATGTGGGGTATTGTCGCGACGTTGCGGCAGGCCACCGGGCAGTTCGAGTTCAAGCGGGTCGAGAACGAGTTGTGGCTCCCGTCTTCGTTCGAGATGCAGATGAATCTCCGCGTCTTTTTCAGGAGTACTCGTCGGCACATTCAACAAGAGTGGGTGGAAGTCCGACGGCTCGCGCCGGACGATACCGACCATTAGTCGGGAATAGCAACTTATGCTTTGGCATCGGGGACGACCGCCAAGGGAGTACAATCGCCATCGTTCGTCGAGCAGCCGGGCAAATATTCAGGTTGTGGAAACGACGACAAAACGCCGGAGATGTCAGGCCCGGTCTATCCAGGGAGGTCCACATGCGCAAACGCACACGACTCGCAGGAATTGGCGTCTTCGCTACGCTGGTCGCGCTTGGGGGGTGGCCAACTACCGTTCACAGTCAGGAGGCCACCGGCCCCGCCTCGTGGACGGCACCCCGACTCGCTGATGGCCAACCGGACCTGAACGGAATGTGGAACAACGTCGGCGCCGCTCATACACCGCTCGAACTGCCGGCGGAGTTTGAGGGCCGCGTGCCGACAGAAGAGGAAATCGCTGCGCTCATCCAGGGCCGGTCTGACAGCCGCAAAGCGGTGCAGTGGAACGGGTTTGAAAAGAGTGGGGGAGTGGGGGCGTACGCGAATTACTGGTTCGACTGGTATTGGGAAGACCCAGTGGTCGACGCAGCGGCCCTTGTCGTGGATCCACGGAACGGCAGGGTGCCCGACATGACCGAGAAGGCGAAAGCCAGCACCGCTTACTATCGCGAACACTTGCATGACTCCTACGACACGATCGAGTCGGGCGACCGGTGCCTGTCCCGCGGCGTGTTCGGGATGATGATGCCGACCGCGTATAACAACGGCACGCTCATTGTGCAGACCGCCGACCACATCGTGATCCATAGCGAGATGATTCACAACGCTCGGGTGATACCGATCGACCTCGGCCCCCATGCAAGCCCGCGTATCACTCAGTGGGAAGGCGACCCGCGCGGCCACTGGGAGGGCGACACCCTGGTCGTCGAGTCCGCGAACTTCAAGGCGGTGGGCAATATGCGCGCACCGGGCGCGCGCGCGCCACAGCACGAAGGCCGACGGATGATCGAGCGATTTACTCGTGTCGATGCCGACACGCTCCGCTACTCCCTGACTGTCGATGACCCCAAGACATACGTCTCGCCGTGGACAGTCTCGTTTCCCTGGAAACAGGACAACGAATATCAGCAATACGAATACGCGTGCCACGAGGGCAACTACGCGGTGCCAAACTCACTGAGTGGCGAACGCTCCCAGGAGCGCTAGAGAAAATGGGTCGGATCACTACATGGGTCAAGCTAGACACGTTGGGCGCGGTCAGCGCCGCTTCCATCGCGGCGATTGCCGCCAGTTCGTTCGTGGGCGTTGTCGCGACGGGCGAGGAACAAGCGAGAACCACTCGCCAGGGGACGGCCCCAATACTCTCCGGCGGTGGACAGTCTGACTGGTCGAGTCACAACGTCGACCTCAACAACAGCCGGTTCTCTCAACTTGATCAGATCAACCGGTCCAGCGTCGGAGCGCTTGCCGAGCGGTGGACGTTTCAGGTCGCGCCGGGACAATCAGTCACACAGGTGACCCCGTTGGTGGTGGGCGGTGTGATGTATCTCAGCGCTCCCGCGACGCTGTACGCGCTCGACGCCACGACTGGCGCGTCGATCTGGACGCTCGAGCTCGAATCGGCGCATCCCTCGGTGGTCCGGGGGCCTACCTACGCCGACGGCAAGATCTATATGTACAACGGTTCCACTCTCGTCGCGGCGGACGCCAAGACCGGAGAATTGGTCGAGACATTTGGCAATGATGGGGTGTTACCCATCGTCGGCGCGGCGCTTCAGTTCAAGTATCCAGACGACTATCCGCCCAGCCTTGACCCGTATACCATCGGCTATCGGATTACGACGGCGCCGGCTTATCACGACAACACCTTATTTGTGGGCGCCGCGCTCTCCGAAGGACACATTCCGGGGGGGCTCCTGATTGCGAGCGATGCCACTACCGGCGCCATCAAGTGGGTGTTCAACACCATCCCCCAGCGTCCGCAAGACGATGGCTGGGAGATTGCCCAGGACACGTGGGGTGCCGGCGATCGGGCCGGGGGGGGTATCTGGACCCAACCGGCCATCGACCTCGACCTGGGCTTGGTCTACATCAACTCCGGAAACCCTTCGCCGGACTACGATGGGTCCGCCCGTCCCGGGATCAACCTGTTTACGAATTCCACAATTGCGCTCGATATGGAGACCGGAGCGCTAAGGTGGCATTACCAAACGGTCCATCACGATCTGTGGGATTGGGACAATGTCACGGGTCCCGTGCTCTTCGACGTGGCACTGAACGGAGAGACGGTCAAAGGCGTCGGCGCCGCCGGAAAGAACTGCCTCCTCTATCTGTGGCACCGGGAGACCGGTGAGCCCATACACCCGATGGTCGAGACGCTGGTCCCGACCGAGTCAAACGTGCCGGGAGAACAGGTCTGGCCGACGCAGCCCATCCCTCACACCGCGCGCGGGATTCCCATGACGCCATTCTGTGCCACCTACGTGCACCTAGACGACCCGGAACAAGCCGCACGGTCGCGCCAGATGTACACCCCATACTCCATCAACGAGCATCTCATCGTCGCTCATGGTGGATCGAGCTTTGGGGCGCCGGCGTTTAGTCCGCGCACCGGGTTGCTCTACGTCAGCGGCAAGAACGGCGCGATCTCAATGATCGTCAATCCGGTGGGCGATACCCTCGAACCGGGTCCAGATTCGCGCGGTCACACCGAGAACTTTGAGGAGTTGAGTCGGATCCCCGACTACACAGCAAGCTTTACTGTCACGGCCTATGACCCGGCGACCGGAGAAGAGGCTTGGCAACAGATCCTCCCGGCCAACTCGTCCATCGGCGCCAGTGGAAACCTCGCGACCGCCGGAGATCTCGTCTTTCAGGGCACCGATGCCGGCGGATTTTTCGCATTTGACGCGGAAACAGGTGAGGAGCTGTTCTCGGTGAACACGCGTCGCCCGATTCGAGCGAGTCCGCTGACCTACGCGGTGAACGACACCCAGTATGTGACCATCGTCGCGAGCGATACGGTGATGACCTACGCCGTGACGGAGCAGTAACGGCTCACGCTGACGCCTTGATAGCTATGGAATGGGGCGAGTTTTTGAATGTCGCGTGGAGCCGGAGCATCGAGCTCATCTCCACGGAGTCTGACCAAATACGATACGGTCAGATCGGCGTCGGGTATTGGTTCGCGGGGCTTGTGGTCGCGGTTGTGTTCCTGACCCTTGTCCGCCTCTCGGCTACCGCTCGCCGGCACGCTCGCAGCCACTCAGGTTTCGCCGTCCGTCTCCAGCACCAGCGGAGCGCCCTCGGAGCATTTCTCTACAACGCACCAAAAATCCTGCTGGCGCTGGCCGTCATCGGGGTAGCGATCGCGCTGGCCGACCCGTTCCTCACCGCGACGCAAGAGATCACCGGCGACGTCGAATCGCGTGTGCGTATAGACCTCGTCGACACCTCGCTCTCCATGGCATGGGAGTTCCCTGACACAGGAAAATCGCGGGCCCAAGTCGCGCGGGAGGCGCACCTCCGATTTCTCGAGATGCGTCAAGACAAGAATGACCGCGTATCGCTCTGGGTCTTTTCATCGTTCCCCTACATGATCGATGACTTCGTGATCGATGACGAGCTGTACTTTTTCCAGGTAATGGAAGCGCCATACGCCACGGTCAAGATCCTGGCCCCACAGTCGGGGACGTCAATCGACCGACTGTTTATTCCTCCGGATAAGGTGCGGATCATCCCGTCGGAGGGCAACACCAATATCAATTCTGCGCTTCAAGCGGTCGTTCGGCACTTTGACCAGGACGACGCCAGCGGTGGGGCCGCGCCCGGTCAGCACCGGGCCGTACTGATCATCACTGACGCTGGTGTCGACGAGATGCCGGAGGACGAGTTTGCGCAATTGAGCGCGCGGAACATCGTGCCCTATGTCATCTACATCAATATCGGGGGGCTCGACGGACAGCGCGACGACGGACGGACGACCCCACCGCTTTTAGAGATGATTCAAACGCATGGTGGCGAATACTTCGATGTCACGGACGAACGCGGGATCCTGCGCGCGTATGAAGCGATAGACGAACGCGAAGCCGTCCGGGTCGAGGTCTCACAGCAGGCGCAGAAGGTTCCGATATTCCCGCAATTCCTTCTCCTCAGCATGGCGTTACTCGTCGTCAGCATCCCCGCTGGTTTTGTCGCAGAGCTTCTCTGGGGTACCCACCCGTAGCGGCCCGCGCGTGAACCGCGCCGGACTAGATGGTCGGGAGAAAACTCGGGGGGCGACGGACCCGGGTAGCTTGCTCAAACGCGTATGCAAGCCGAATCAGCGTTGGCTCGCTCCACGCCCGCCCAAAAAACGACAAACCGACGGGTAGACCCGACACGTATCCGGCCGGTACCGTGACGTTGGGATAGCCGGCGATAGCAGCCGGCCGAGAACTCCCGCCGCCGAAATGGTCGCCGTTGACGAGGTCTGTTACCCAGGCCGGTCCCCCGGTAGGGGCGAGGAGCGCATCGAGCTGCTCGGCCTGCATCGAGGTGTCGATCCGGTCCCGCGCGGTTCGACGGACCCGCTCCGACGCTTCCCGATAGGCAAGCTCGGTTAGTGGTCCCTTCTCCTCCGCGGCGAGAAATAGCTCTTGTCCAAAATGCGGCATCTCACGGTCACGATGCTCCTCGTTGAACGCGATGAGTTCGGCCAAAGACCGGACACCGACCGACGTCGGTAACGTGGCAAGATAGTCGTTCAGCCCAGTCTTGAACTCGTAGAGCAACACCTCAAACCCGTCGGGCTCGAGACCTGCACTGGACGGCCCGACAACTGGATCGACCACGGTGGCACCTGCGTCGCGCATGGCCTCCAGCGCGTCCGCCATCACCTGATCGACAGCTTCGTGAAAACCGAAGAAGGAACGCACGACCCCAACTCGAGCCCCACGCAGCCCATCCGGATCGAGGAATACCCTATAGTCGGCGTCAACACTCACTTGGTCGCCTATGGCCCCGACCCCGCGCGCCGCGGTGGTCGCGGGGTCCTTCGCGTCGACCCCAGACAGCACGGTCAGCAGGACAGCCGCATCGCGGACCGTCCGGGTCATGGGGCCTGCGGTGTCTTGGCTGTGAGAAATCGGGATAATGCCGGCGCGACTCACCAGACCCACGGTTGGTTTGATCCCGACGATCCCATTCGCCGACGATGGGCACACGATCGAACCGTCGGTCTCGGTGCCGATCGCCAGTGCGGTCATGTTGGCCGACACGGCGACACCTGACCCAGAGCTCGACCCGCACGGGTTACGGTCGAGCACGTAGGGATTACGACACTGACCGCCACGCGCGCTCCAACCACTCGACGAGCGAGTGGACCGGAAGTTTGCCCACTCGCTCAAGTTGGCCTTTCCGAGCAAGATGGCCCCTGCGGCGCGGAGACGGCGCGCCACTTCAGAATCGCGGCGGGGCACCGACCCTTCGAGGGCAAGCGAGCCGGCAGTCGTCGTCATTTCGTCAGCCGTATCGATGTTGTCCTTGAGGAGAACCGGCACACCGTGGAGTGGACCACGAGTCCTGTGCGCGGCCCGTTCCCGGTCACGTTCTTCGGCGAGAGCCAAGACGTCTGGATTCACCTCCAGCACCGCCCGGAGCGCCGGGCCCTGCCCGTTGGTCTGCTCGATCCGAGACACATAGTGTGCCGTCACCGAGCGCGCCGTCAGCCGGCCGTCCGTCATTGCGGCCTGGAGCTCTGCGACCGTCACCTCATCGAGCTCTGACCCCGTCACGTCTGGTGGCGTCACGAGAGCAGTAGCCGATAGCTCCCCGGGAAGCGGTTCTCTCTGGCTCGACGGACCTCCGCACGCAAGGGCCCCTGCTGCGAAGCCCCCGGCGACGCTCCCCTGACGAAGAAAGTCCCGCCGGCCTATCGTCTTCACCTATCCCTCCCGACGCTTCACCCGGATCACAAGCTTCTGCGGATCGTCCGGCTTGACACCAAACCCGATGTCTCCGTAGTAAAAAAACCGCAGGGTCGCTCGGGTCTCGGTGTTTCCAAATCCCAGAACCACTTCGATATCTTCGCTTTCCTCGGGCTCGCCATACTTTGTCGTGATGTCGTCGAATCCCACGCGCTCCGCCTCGAGTGTTTCGACCTCGAACCCAAAGTCTCCGAATGTCTCGTTCATGTCGACGAACGCGGCAAGAAACTCAGTCGAAAACAACTCCGGGTCTCCGACAATACCTACCCCGTCTGGGGTCTGAGCCGGCGCCCTTACCATCGCGGCGCAGACCAACAGCGCGACAAAGAACTCTCTTCGCATCACCGCCCCACTATACTCGGACACTAACACCATGCCGCGAGCGCGCCGCCCTTCACAACTCGTCCCGAGGGCCTCACGAACTTCCCGCGCTAAGTCGCCGCCAACGTCGGTATCCGCGCTACGGGCGATCGTCGACTACGCGCCGACCGCGTTGGTCGTGTGCGAACGATCCGGGCTCATCACGTATGCGAATCGGGCCTGCGCCACGTTGCTCAGATGCTCACATGAACACAGCAGGAAGGCCCAGATCGCGGACCTGCTGAGCATCGAGACCCGCGACCGCGTGTTTGAGCCATTTTTTACGACCAAGGAGCTCGGAAAAGGCACGGGTCTCGGACTGGCGTCCGTCTACGGCATGATCAAGCAGAACGGTGGCCACATCACGGTGACCAGCGCGCTCAAACGGGGTACGACGTTTACGATCTTTCTCCCGGTGGCCGCGGGCAGCGTCGACAACGTCGTGCCCGGCGTCGCGAATAGCCCAGACCACCGGGGTTACCCGGGAGAGAGCTTGGCTGCCCAGGGCTATCGCGTGCTTGATGCCCCAAATCCCCTCGAGGCCCTGAACGTGGTGGCCAATCACGGATCGTCGATCGACCTTCTCCTGACCGATGTGGTGATGCCGGTCATGAACGGCCGCGAGCTGGCGAAAAAGTACGGGCCATGAAGCGAGGCATGCGAGTCTTGTACACCACGGGCTACCGCCAAGACGAGACCCTCAAGCGCCGGATCCCCGAGCAACGGCAGGTGCTCCACAAGCCGTTCTTGCCCAGTCGGCTCGTGCAGAGAGTTCGAGAGGCGCTTGATGATCGACAGGCGCCAGTCAACCGTCGATTGTCGGACACTGAAACCCGATGAGCACGAACGGTCCCGGGCCGCGTCCACCGACACTGACCGCGGCAATGATCCCAGTGACGGTATTGGTCGGCATGCTGGGGGCCTCGGTCTATCTGTTTGGCGACGAATCGTCGTCTGGACCAAATCAGATCGCACTGATTCTTGGCGCCGGCGTCGCAATTGTTGGAGGGCTGCTCACTGGGCATCGGTGGACTGACATCGAATCCGGCATCAGCAGTGGTCTGTCGGTGTCGATCGGAGCCATCTTGGTATTGCTGATGGTCGGCGGGGTGATCGGAACCTGGATCTTGGCCGGAGTTGTTCCGACGATGATCTACTACGGACTGTTGATCGTGTCGCCATCGGTTTTCTACGCGGCAGCGTGCGTTATCTGTGCGGTGGTGGCCCTGGCCACCGGTAGCTCGTGGACCACCGCGGGCACAATCGGGGTTGCCCTGATTGGCATCGCGACAGCGCAAGATCTGCATCTCGGCCTGGCCGCCGGTGCGATCATCTCGGGCGCGTATTTTGGTGACAAGATGTCACCGCTATCGGATACCACGAACCTGGCTCCAGCGGTGGCCGGGACGGAGCTCTTTGTCCATATCAGGCACATGGTGTGGACGACCGCCCCGAGCTTCGCGATCGCGGTAGTCCTCTTTACAATTGCCGGTCTGGTGACCTCCACCCCGCAGAGCACGCAAGAGCTGGACGCGGTGCTCGCTGCTTTGGCACGTCAGTTCGTCCTCGGACCGCACCTCCTTCTCCCGGTCCTTCTCGTCTTGATACTTGTCATCCGAAGAGTTCCCGCGTTTCCAGCGTTGCTGGTCGGCGCGCTCATCGGGGGCGTCTGGGCGGTAGCGTTTCAGCCGACCGCGGTCTTGACTTTTGTCGCCCAGGACGAATTGCCACGCACGGTGGCGCTGGTCAAAGGCGTCTGGGTAGCGCTCTACGGCGGATTCGAGCTGCACTCCGGGCATGCCGCACTCGACGATCTCCTCACGCGAGGCGGTATGGCCAGCATGCTCATGACCGTGTGGCTTATCCTCTCGGCCATGATGTTCGGTGCCGTGATGGAAACAACCGGTGCCTTACAGGTCATCGCGAACCGCCTCCTGACCTTTGTCCGCGGAACCGGCAGCCTGATCGCGACGACGCTTCTCACATCGTTTGGCTTGAATATTCTCGCGTCGGACCAATACATCGCCATCGTGTTGCCGGGACGGATGTTCCGTGACGAATACGAACGACGCCAACTCGATCCAAAGAATCTCTCGCGCACCTTGGAAGACTCCGGCACCTTGACGTCCGTGCTCATCCCCTGGAACACTTGCGGGGCGTTCATGGCTCAAACCCTGGGCGTCTCTGCCTTGACCTACGCGCCCTTCGCGTTCTTCAACGTGATAAATCCTTTTGTCGCAGCGTTCTATGGATTCACCAATATCGGAATCTCCAGACGAGTAGACGAGCCGCGGGTGAATCAGGCGTAACTCATGACAAAAGTCACTTCGAAGAGAATGACCGCCGTCATCGAAAGCGATTTCGTCGTCTTCCTGATCGGGGAACTCGACTCCGCTTGAGCTCGATCACGTGCGAGACGCTCAGCAGTCCGTGGTCGTCATCCATTCGCAGTTCCGCGGCCATCCACGTCTGCCAGCAGCGAGCCACCGGCAACGAGGGGATTAGAACGCAGTGCCAAAGCGGGTGCGAAAAATGCTGGACGCCTCGAGCGTGACCTCGGTCGCCTTTATTTGAGAGGCGACTGGAGAGCCGGTGGCAGAGCCAGTCAGTGAATCGGTCGCCGGTATGAGGTAGCAGACGGCGACGGCGTGGGCTTCGGCCCAGGCGAGTCCCTCTTCCACTCCCATCACGTAAAGCGCAGTCGACAACACATCCGCCACCAAGGCGCGCGGGTGCCACACCGCGACGGAAAAGGACCTATTCGCCGGCACGCCGCGCCGAGGGTCGAGAATATGACCGACTCGGGTCCGGTCAACCTGTCGGTCTCGCTCGGAGCCGCCGCTGACCGCGAGCGAACCAGAATCGAGGCGCAATTCCAGTACCGACTGGTCACGGTGTACAGGATGCGCGACGGCGACCGGCCACCCGGCGCTTCGGGTTGAACCGTGCGAGTTCAGTTCTGACCTCTCCGTTACTGGGCTGACGGCAACCTGCCCCCCCAGGTCGACCATCCATCGGCCCGGACCCGATGTCGACCCGTAGCGGGGACGGAGGGTCAGGAGCCGGTCAAGCGCGAGCCCCTTCCCAAATCCTCCGGCGTCGACCGTCACATCCGCCCGACGGGTCACGGTGCACGGGTCCATCGTCACGTGCAAGAAAGACAATCCGGAACGGGCTCGCGCCAGCTCTAGGCTGGCGGGCGTCGGCAGGCGGCCGCCGTCACGCAGAGCCCACGCGGATACCAGCGCCCCGACCGCCGGGTCAAAGGCCCCGCCGGTCTGGTCTCGCCAGTGATCGAGCTCGAGGAGCACGGAACACAGCTCATCCGACATTGACAGCGGTGCGCCGACCGGGTGGGTGTTGAGTCGCGACAGCAAACTGTCGCTCCGCCATGTGCTGAGCTCGCGCTCGGCGGTCTCGAGCACCCGGAGCATCTGTTCGAGCGACGCCAGTGCGGTATCTCTATGAGTTCCACCGGCTATCGCAAGCGTGGCGCGTGTTCCCATGACGTAGGCCTGACGACGCACCAGAAACGCGCTGGAGTCAGCGCGAAGCGACGACGCTGGGCCGGCGGGATCGCCGGACTGGGTATGAACTGGGACAGTTAGCGTCGCCGCGAGGAGGAAGATGGCAAACCGCCGCGGACCAAATCTAGCATGCACGCACTGCATCGGCGTCGGCCCGCGATGGGGCTACCGCGACGGATAGCCTTCTAGCGTTCCCGAAGTGAGAGTCGAGTCCTGGGATTGCCGGCTCGGCCACCAGCCAATCACCAGGTGAACCGAATACCCAACCACGAAAATGAGGCTAGCCGCGACATGGACCCACACCAACGCGTCGAGCCAGGCCGGAACGGTCACCACTTGAAGGAGATAGCCAGACAACGCCATGCTGCCAAAGCTCGTGAGCGTCGTCCATCCGGTGCGACGATTTGAAGCGAGGTGCGATTGAAGCTTCGTGAGGGTGTGCGAGCGAAAAATCATCCCAAAAAACAGCACGAGGATCGGCGCCGCGACCACATGCAACGAGAGCATCGTCGGCTGCCAGGGATGGTTGACCAACGCGAACGGGTCATCGCTCTCCATGAAGACCTTCATGACCAGGTAGGCGAGACCGGTTAGGGTCACGAGGCCAGCCACAACATTGAACGACCGATGTTCCCAGGGCTTCATTCGGCGGCCGACTCCAATACTTGGTCAATAGCCAATACACGGCGGACGGCGGCATTCGCTGCGGCACCGGTCAGGGTCCCGCCGGCAATCGGTCGGATCGCCCGGCCTACGGCCAAGTCACCATCCAGCGCTCGCTCCTGATATTGCTGAAGCCACCGCTCAGACGCGACATATTCGGGTGGTTCGAGAAAGGCTGTGACATCGACGCGACGAACCTCCCGATTCACGTCCAGCGAAATCAGCAAACTCTCTCGTTTTGTCCGCACCACATGGGTGTCCACATACGCCCGCCCTACGATCTCTCCGTCGCGGCGTGCAATATACCGGGCCACGAGAGCACGGGACGGGTCCCCGCCGGCGAGCTCCTGCGCGCGCGTGATCTGGTCGTCGGTGAGAAATACCCGTTCGGCCTCGAACCGCGCGCCCGGGAAGACCGCCGCCAACGCTTCCTCTCGAGTGAGCAAGTCGGACTGGGACATGGCCGTCCCCGGAAAGACCGCACAGACCGTGCCCAATGCGAGTCCCGCGACCAGAACACGAACACCGTTACGCATTGTGATTCTCGGGACTTCCATCAGAAGGCGTATCCCAAGCTGACGTTGAACTGGTTGATACCCGTCTCGGCGTCATTGCTCGCCCACATGTGGTCGACCTTGACCACGACCTGAGAAATAGGTTTCAACTCCAGACCAAACGTGTGATAGGTCGTGTCCGTCGAGAAGCTCCGTGGAAAACCGAGTGGCATGCTCGCCTGCGTATCGACTCGCTCCCAGCGGTAGTACGGGGTGACCTCCGTGCCACCCCAGGACGGACTTTGCGACAGGAGGTCATAGCCAACTTGCACGTAACCGCCCCGCATCCCATCCGCCACGCCGGAGGTGCCAGCGCTCTGAAGCGACAGGTTGAGCTCTCGCGCGTCACCGATTGCGGCCTGAGCAAACAGCGCGCGGATGTCGAGGCCTCGAACCTCCGCCTGCCCGTGCACATCGATGATCGTCGTCGGCACGCCGAATTCTTGCCCGTCGACTTTGACATCTCCTTGACCAGAACCCCCTCGATACAGGCTGGCGCCAAAGAACACGCCAGGGGTCGGAGTCACGTCGAGACGTCCCGCAAACGCGAAATGCTCGGCCTTTGCCCGTGCTCCTTTTTGGCGACCTCCGCGTATCCCACTTGCCGAGAAACGTTCGCCGGCCAGCCCGTTCACGACATAGGCTCGATACGAAAACGGGCCATACGATCCGTGAACGCCGCCACCGTTCTCTCTCCACGTGGAGGGGATGATCACCTGCTCGGTCACCGGACGCTCCGCGCCAAAGAACACAGTGGGCTCATGGAACTCATTGACCAACCCCATCGGGAGCAAGAGCATGCCGCCGCGGATGGCGAGATGCTCGTGCACCAGATAGTCAATGTAGGCGAACTCCACAAAGATCTCGTCGGCGTGCTCGACCTCGATTTCAGAGTTAAAAAGGAACTTGTCGTTGAAACGATACCCGGCGTAAACAATGGCCCGCAGAAAGTCGAACTGGTTGCTCTTCCCCGATGGCGCACCGGCCTGGTTGGTGTCAGAAAATCCTTCGAACAACATTTCTCCGTAGCCCGCGATAGAAACACCGCGTCGCGTTTCATAGGTGCTCGCGGCGGCCGGCGACAGCCCCAGCGCGCGGATCTCCGCGTCGGTAAGCGGGGGAACCTCATCCTCGTTGCCTTCGCCGCTCCGGAGACGCTCGACTTCGTCGGCCAGAATGTCGAACAGTCGTTGTAGCTCTTGCAGTTCTTGCCTATCGACGGCGTCGTCCGCGTGCTCAGCGTCAGCCTCATCCTCACCAGAACCGCTCTCATTGGCATCGGGCTCATTGGCACCGGCGCCGACACCCGGGCCAGCACTGTCGGTCGGCGCCGACGCCGACTGCGCCATCGCGGGGGTTATACCAAGCCACAACGCGCCAATTGCACCGACGCACCCGACTCGCAACCAGACAAACGGCCTCATCTCACAGGTCATCCACTACTGAGATCAAGTCTCAATTAGTGCCTAGAGACTATATAGCCGACCATTTTTGTCGGTCAAGAGCAAATGAGACTAGATCTCATTTGCGGTGGGCCACGCCGGAAGGCCCGAGCGCAAGGCAGCGCACGCTCGAAGCCCCGCAGCGGTCAAGATGCGTTCGTTTCGACCCGGACAATCCGTGCCGGACGCACGCAACGGCTGGCGGTCGTCTGACGCTCAGCGAACGACTTCGACCAGGCCTCGGAGCGTGTCCGTCAGTGCATAGAGTCGCGCCTGCGTGAGACCGGTCCGACGCGCGCCCTCCTGATGGAGCACCGTAGCCAACGTGTCGAGCTCATCGGCGGTCGTGTCTCCGTCCGACGCTCCCTCCATCAAGATGTGGTCCGCTCGATCCAGCAAGGCTCGCAGCACCTCTCCGCGCTCGGGGACAATGGCCTCGCTCCGATTGAGCTGGTCCACATAGGCGCGCGCCACCGCCGGGTGGGCCGGCCAGCGGATCCGATGCTGGTGCTGGGGATTGAAGGCGTCTTGCGATACCAGCGTAGCGGCATCGATTTCGTTCTGGGTCAAATGTTCGCTCGGGAGCAAGCTCAGTACGTCGAGACCCCGCGCGATCTCCGTGCCATAGACAAAACCTCTATACCAATACGTCGACCAGTAGCCACCCATGACGAGATCGTCTTTGTTGACCGGACCTCGATCAAAAAATGCGATCTCGACGGGATGAGCGGAATCCGTAAAGTCCAGCACTGAGACGCCGCCTTGATACCACGCCTGGACAAGGATGTCGCGGCCGGGCACGGGCACGAGCGATCCATTGTGCGCAACGCAGTTCTCTTGTTCCGTCTGGGGAGCCGGCATCTTGAAGTAGCTCCGAAGGCGCATCTTCCGATCAACGATGTCAAAGATCGCGTCCGCGCCCCACTCTTTGGGATCGGACACAAGACAGCGCGGCCGACCGCCGCCGCCCCATTCATCGGTAAAGATGACTTTTGTGCCATCGTTGTTGAACGTCGCGGAATGCCAATACGCGAATCCAGGGTCGACGACCTGATCAACGCGAACGGGGTTCACCGGATCAGAGATGTCGAGTAAGATGCCGTTACCTGAGCATGCCCCCGCCGCCAATCCAATTTCGGGGAACGCCGTGATGTCGTGGCACTGATTCGTCTGTCTCGTTTCTTGGGTGCCTGGCCCGTGGTCCCCGCCCTTCCAGAGACCCGCCATCGCGCCGCTTTCAAAATCCATAAACACAGACGGTCGGCTCACGATCTGCGACTCTTCTGGCCGGTCGACGGGTATTTGAATGACGTCGATGCGGAATAGCGCCGTATTCGGGTCTTCGCCGGGAGAATCATCTGAGCAGCCCGCGAGCTCGTCACCAGACCGGACTGTGCTCGTGCCAGAGCCATAGACGTAGACATTGCCATCATCATCGGGGTCGGTCACCACCGTGTGCGTGTGGGAACCGCGACAGGTTTGAATAGCCGCAACCTGTCTCGCCATCCGGACATCGCTGACGTCAAAAATACGGATACCTCGAAAACGGGCGGCGCTCACCGGCTCCGCGACCCCCTGCAGTCCACAGTCAAGCCGACCCCGTGTCTCCTCCACCGACAGAATCAGGAGAGACCCCACCACTGACACGTCACCTTGGCCCCCGGGGCAGACCACCGAGCTCAGAAGCCGAGGAGCACGTGGATTCTCGACGTCGTAAATGCCAAACCCGTGATAGTTGCCTTCAAATAGCACGTCGCCTGAGAACGCGAGGTCCGTATTCGCAAAGCTGAGCACGCCGGGCCGGCGCTCGGCGACGTCTCCGTCTTGATTCTCGGCCTCAGCTTCGTCGTTTTGTTCGTTCTCCTCCGGGCGGTCTTGCTCAAACTCCTCGTCGGGCTCGGTCCGCGCCGCCGAATCACCGGCCCGGTCTCTCGACAGGGGTAGACCCCGCGGCGCGTGAGGGTCGTAAAACCCCTCGGGTTTCGGGAGCGAGGTCACCAGCTCCATATTCCACGAGGCTTCGCCAGCGTCATCAAAGCCCGGCTTGAGATCAACTCGGGGGTCAGGGAGCAGCCCTGCCAGCATCGCGTCCATGCGATTGATCTCCATGCCCTGGTCGGACGTGATCTCCGATGTAAACGCAAACAGCTGTGAGTCTTGGGCCGTGCCGGGCTGGGAGAGGAGATTTCCCACCATCGTGAGCGCACCACGATGATGCTTGATCATCAGCTCGAGGAACGATCGATCAAATTCGACCGCACGTGCGTCTGCGAGCCCATCCACTTCCGCTTGGGTCAGCATCCCCGGCATTGACATCGCGCGCGATCCATCGTTCGTCTCCATCTCGGTGACATCCTGGTCACGCGCGCGGAGCCATTCCTGCATCATCGTGATCTCGTCTTTCTGGGAGAGCTCGATACGCAACGCAAGTCGATGCATCACGTCGCGCTCACTCCTCTCGGCGAGCAGCGTCGTCATCTCGAGCGCTTGAGAGTGGTGAGTGATCATTCGTTGCATGAACTTGACGTCGGCGTCCGAGAACTGGAGGCTTGCGAGGTCAGACGCTTCTTCCGCGGAAATCTGCCGACTGGGCTCTCCCGGAGCGCCCGGTTGCACGATGGTCTGGCTGTCGGCCGCACCCACCGGAAGAATGGCGATCATGGTCGCCACCAGGTATCGAGGAAAGGATTCTTTCAGGCTCATAGAGCTACCTCCGCTATGGTTCCGCGCGGGTGCCGTCCACCGGAACACGGTCTTCATACGACGCTGACGAGCTGACGCGAGGATGGAGTATCACAGGCTCTTCAGACCCAGCAACTGATCGCCCCCGGCCCCGACAACCTTCCCGGGCATCGTCAAGTCTTGACCGGTGGCCAGCTCATCGGACGCCATCTGGCGGTCGAGCCGCTCGTCTTGGGCGGCATACACGATCCCCATGCCGCCTTGTCCAAGCTTTTCCGAAATCCGATAGTGCTTGATTTGATCCGGGTCCGCGACCATCACTCGAATTCTACGCCGTGGATGCTCTGCACGGTCTCACCGTGCTCCGCTCATGTTGTCCGATTGCTGATACCCGCCAAAGCGCCGCCTCGCACACGATCTAGACTCGTGGACTGTCGCAGAGATACCCCTAGCAGTCCGTGGTGAAAGTCCCGCGTGACACCGAGACCGTCGCGGGGCCGGCCGGACAAGGCGAGAAGAGGGAAAATACGGGGAGTATTGACCGATGAACAACGCGGGTCAGACGGATTCAGCGACG